>NZ_JAHFVG010000046.1 GCF_023264675.1 Rhodococcus sp. (in: high G+C Gram-positive bacteria) | reverse complement strand
ACCCCCACACACCGTCCCCACGATCTCCTCCACCAACGCCTCCGCCTCCGCACCCTCGATATCACTGACCCTCGCCTCGAGCACCGACGACCCATCACCCTCCTGCCGCACCGACACCCCACGACCCGCACCCACCACCACCCCTTTCGCCACCGACGCCTCCACCGCATCGAACTCCGCCCACAACGCCCACAACGCCAACCGCAACGACCGCGGACCCAACCGCTCCGCCGCCGCGACCGCCTCGAACTCGAGCGCCCGAATCGTACGATCGCACGCCCTCCCCAACACCTGCGCAATCACCACCACCCGAGCCCAATCCACACTCCCGAACACAAACCGCAACGCCGTCAGCGGCAACCGATCCAACACCGACCCCGTCTCCACGAACGGACGCGCCACCATCTGCGATACCCCCAACCCCACCGCCACCTCACACACCACCGACCGCATCACCGTCGCCGGATCCCCACCCGCCCCCTCCGCCGCCGCCAAACGCACCTCCGCCACCTCACACACCGACTCCACCACCCGCGCCCGCGCCACCGTCTCCGCCACCCGACACCGCGCCGAAAACCCGATCAACCCCGCCACCACCACATCACCCAACCCACCATCAAACGAACCAGCATCGAATGCTGCAGCAGAAGTAGCGAGAGCAGACACCACTGCCTCGCCACCCCGATCGACGTCCCCCGCCGAAACCCCCGTATCGAACATACTTTCGAATATACGCCGAGGGTCCGACAAGAATTCAGCACCGACAACGCACCAATTCCACCGCCACGTCATTCACGGCGAAAGGTGCAGCAACAGATCAGAAGCCGGACGCTCACGCATCCGTAGTCCGCTGCAGGCGGTTCGCACGCTCGATGGCAAGCCGGCTCGAGGCTGCGACACCGAGAAAGCTCGGCACCAGTAACGCGCGGCCCACCGCCGCGCCATTTACCGCGAGAGGTGTAGGGACCGATTCGGGATTCGTCTTCTCGGCGACGAACCGGCAGAACGCCGCGCTTCCGACTAGAGGTCGCCTCCGGCAACCCACCGGACCGCGGCCGTTATCGTCTCCGAAAGGCGCACCAGCCGATCAGGAGTCGAATGCCCCGCGCACTCGCAATCCCCGCTCCAGGTGGTCTGTCTGCTCGATGACAAGCCGCCGCAACGCCGCGGGCGCCCACTCGTGCTCCGTCAGCCACGCCCGGGCGGCATCGGGCGAATCCTGGTGCGGGAAGAGGCCGATGACGAGGCGTCGGGCAATCTCGATGCTGCGACTCGACCACAGGCCGAGGATCTTTGCGAAATACTCGTCGTCGTACCTGGCCAGCAAGACGCGATGGCCGCCCGCTCGAAATCCGGAGACAGTGGCGTCGATTGCGTCGTTCGACAGGTCGTCGGCATCTATGACGTCCGCCCATGCGCGAGCTTTGGCCTCGGCGGTCGGTTGGGCAGCGATCGCGGCACGATACGAGTTTCGTCCGGATGCCGTTCTATCCGTGACCAATTCGCCGTCGATTTGTTCGACGGTGACGCCACCTGTTGCGCTGAGCGACCGTAGGAGCATCCACCGCTGCTCGGGATCGAGTTCCACTCCCTCGATCGGAAGGGTGCCGTCCAGCAGTCGCAGAATCTGGCCCGAACGAGTATCGGACCTCTGTGCTGCTGCGGCAACCGCACGCAGCCAGACGATCTGCGCGTCGCTACCCGGATCTGCTGTTTCGAGGTGGCTCCAGCACGTGGACAGCCAGTCGTCGGCGGCAGTCGCCGGCGCGCGAAGATAGTTGTCGATCGCATACTGCGTATTGGTGACGATGGAACTCAGCACGGCCATCGACGACTCGGACGCGGCGAACTTCGTCGCGATGCCGATGTACCTGAAGGGGGCGAGTTCTGCATCACGCGTGGAGTTCCACAGGGCCGACCAGATCAGGCCGCGAGCAAGCGGGTCGACGACGCGATCGAGCGAGGACTCGATGGTTCCGAGGGAGGTGGCGTCGAATCGGATCTTGGCATAGGTCAGGTCGTCGTCGTTGAGCAGAACGAGTGCGGCGCTGGGGAACTCGACCGGGGTGCTGGGCTGGGAGATGTCGATCTCGCGGCGCTCGGTTCGCACGATGTTGCCACTGGACTCGGCGTCGTACAGTCCGATCGCCAAGCGATGTGGCCGTGGATCGGTCTGCTCGATGGTAGTGCCGGTGAATGTCAGCGTCGATACTCCCGACGTCTGCAGCCACGCGGCCGACCAATCGTCGAGATTACGCCCCGACGCCGCCGACGCGTGAGTGAGAAGATTGTCCAGTGTGGTGTTGCCGTAGGCGAATTCGGCGAAGTACGTTCGTGCGGCCTCGAAGAACGCGTTTTCGCCCACGTAGGCGGCCAACTGCTTCAGAACGCTCGCGCCTTTTGCATAGGTGATGCCGTCGAAATTGAGCTTCGCGGCTTCCAGATCAGGGATGTCGGCGACGATCGGGTGAGTGGTCGGGAGTTGATCCTGTAGGTACGCCCACGCCTTTCGCCGGTTGGCGAAGCTGACCCAGGCATCGGTGAATCGGGTGGCGTGAGCCGAGGTGTAGGCACCCATGAAGTCTGCGAACGATTCTTTCAGCCAGAGATCGTCCCACCACTCCATGGTCACGAGGTCGCCGAACCACATGTGGGCCATCTCGTGCAGAATCGTGTTCGCTCGTTGCTCGTACTGGGCTTGCGTTGCAGCGGAACGGAATACGTAGGACTCCGTGAACGTCACCAGTCCGGGATTCTCCATGGCTCCCAGGTTGTACTCGGGCACGAAGATCTGGTCGTACTTGCCGAAGGGGTACGGGAAATCGAATGTGTCGTGGTAGAAGGTCAGCCCCTGTTTCGTGATCTCGAAGATATCGTCCGGATCGAAGTGCTCCGCAAGGGAGGCTCGGCACAGCGCCGCGAGCGGAACCGTCAGATCATCTCTGGTCCAGGAGGACTCGGCGCGATGGTAGGGGCCCGCAGCAATGGCGGTGATGTAGGTCGAGATGGGAAGCGTTGGTTCGAACGTCACGGTGTTACCCGACCTGGTGCCCGTGCGATTCGACAGAACCTCCCAGTTTTGGGGCGCTGATACCTCGAACACGAACGGCGCCTTGATGTCGGGCTGCTCGAAATTGGCGAAAACCCTTCGGGCATCGGCAGGTTCGTATTGTGTGTACAGATAGACCGCGTCGTCCACGGGATCTTCGAAGCGGTGCAACCCTTCTCCCGAACGGCTGTAGCGCCCGCGGGCGTCGACGACGACGGTGTTGTGGGGGAGGAGTCCGACGAGTTGGATGCGTGAGCCGTCGTGATCGACCGAGACCGACGCGCCGTTCAGGGTCACGGTGACGACCTCGGGACCGATGAAATCGACCCAGGTGGCCGCGGTGGTGGCATCGAACGTGATCGTGGTTCGAGTACCGAAAGTGTCGGCGGTGAGGTCGGCGGCTTCGCTGAGGTCGAGTTCCACGCGATAGTCGACGCCCGAGATGTGGCGCGATCGGCGGCGGGTCTCGGTCCTGGAGAGGTTCGCGGTGTTCACGTTCTCCAGGGTATGCCGAACCTCTGCCGTGCTTCGGCCTCATCACAGCCTCATCGTCACCGCGTTATCATCACTGCCACCTCCGACGTCAATCAAAGTTGACAAACCCACAGTGTCAACCTAAATTGACGACCATGACCGAAGCAACCACACTCGCCGCCGCCGCCGGGAGTCCTGACCCCAAGGAAGGCCTACGGGCTGTCCTGGCGCTGCGCCGACTCCTCGAACGGTTGGAAGCGATCCAGGTGGCCAACGCCCGCCGGCAAGGGTGGTCGTGGCAGGCCATCGCCGATTCGCTCGAGGTCAGCAAGCAGGCAGTGCACAAGAAGCACAACGGATCGGGAAGGTAAAGAGATGTTCGAGAAATTCACGAGCAGCGCGCGCGAGGCAGTCGTCGCGGCACAGACCGAGGCTCGGCGATCGCACGCCGACCGGATCGGCACGAGCCACCTCTTTCTCGGAATCATCGGCTCAGCCGATCCCGCGTTGGCTTCATTGTTGGCCGACGAGGGGTACACCGCCGACTCCGTTCGAGGAACGCTCTCCGCCACGAGCGCACTGGGCGATCGAGATGCCGAGGCATTGGAATCGATCGGTATCGACCTCGACTCGGTGCGCGCCAGCCTGGAGGCGACCTTCGGTGAAGGCGCGTTGGACGAGCCTGCTCCCGACACACGCCGTTGGCTGCATCGAAAGACCGGGCACATCGCGTTCGCTCCGGCGTCGAAGAAGGCCATCGAACTTTCGTTGCGTGAGGCCATTGCGCGCAAGGATTCGGAGATCCGGTGCGAGCACCTACTGCTCGGTTTGATCAGAGGCGGCGACGACAGCTTCACCTCGATCGTGACCGAGCCGGATCGTCTCCGTGGACGGCTGGAGAAAGATGCGTCCTAGGGGCGCACAGCAACTAGTCTGTCTGGCATGACACTTCTCGCTCGGCTCGTCATCAACGCGGTTGCGATCTGGCTTGCGGCACAGTGGGTCGATGGAATCGATCTCGCCAGCTCAGGCCGTGGAACCGGCTGGGACTTGATCGTCCTCGTGGGGATCGCCGCGGTGTTCACCATCGTCAACGCGTTCATCAAGCCGGTCGTGAAACTACTGTCGCTGCCACTTCTGATCCTGACGCTCGGACTGTTCACCCTCGTCATCAATGCGCTGATGCTGATGCTCACCGCCTGGATCTCCTCGGCCACCCAGTACGGATTGCTGGTCGACGGATTCGCTGCGGCGTTCTGGGGAGCCTTGATCATCTCGATCGTCAACTTCCTTCTCGGTGCCTTCGTCCCCGACAAGCGCTAGATCCTCGTCCCCGACAGCCGTCACGCAACGGCCAGCGCGATGCCGGTCGTCAACCCCCACACCAGCATCGCCAGACCCGAGTCACGCAGAGCCGGAATCAGCGCGAGTCCCTGAGCTCCGGTGCGCACCGGCTTGTTCGCCCGGGCAGCGAGGGGCAGGGCGAGCAGCGCGATCAAGGCCCATGGCGTTCTCGCCACGAGCGCGACGGTCACCGCGAACGGCACAACTACCAGCGCAAGGTGCAGCAGTCTGGTGCGAGTGTCACCCAAACGGACTGCGAGAGTGTGCTTTCCGGAGTCCGGATCGGTGTCGATGTCTCGCAGGTTGTTGGCGACCAGGACCGCGCTCGAGAACGAACCGACGGCGACAGCCGCGACAAGACCGGCCCAATCGACGCGTTCCGCCTGCACGAACTGTGTGCCCAACACCGCGACGAGGCCGAAGAATACGAACACCGCCACTTCGCCGAGTCCGCTGTAGCCGTAGGGCTTCTTGCCTCCCGTGTAGAACCAGGCGCCGGCAATACAGAGTGCGCCGACGACGACCAGCCACCACGCGGACGTGACGGCGAGAACGAGACCGGCGACCCCGCCGACGACGAAGCATCCGATCGCTGCAGCTTTCACCGCACCGGGAGTGGCGACGCCCGAGCCGACGAGCCTCATCGGACCGACCCGGTCGTCGTCCGTGCCGCGGATGCCGTCGGAATAGTCGTTGGCAAAGTTGACGCCGACGATCAACGCAAGCGACACCAGCAGGGCGAGCAAAGCCTTCCACCACACCGCATCACCGAGCGATGCGGCGGCGCCGGTTCCCACCAGCACGGGCGCGATTGCGTTCGGTAGCGTGCGCGGACGCGCGCCTTCGATCCATTGAGCTGCAGTGGCCATTCGCTGATCTTTGCGCATCGGTGGCGGCTACGTCACGCCGAGGTGGCGGTTGCCCGTCAGGGGAAGGGCAAGCGCGGCAGCTGCGGTAACTGGATCTGCGGCAGCACGATCCGGGGGAGCTGGAACGGTGCCGGGGCAGGTGCAGGCGGCGCGACGTTTCCACCGGTGTTGTGACGCGGAATGTAGGTATCGGGAGCCGCCGGGTCGGGGGCAGGCAGAACAGTGGTCGACGCGATGGCGTGTGGATCCGCCCGTGGCGCCGTTGTGCCCTGAACATCGGCGAGGCCGCTGGTGGGGGCAGGCGTCGTGGTCTGCGCCGCGTCGTCGGTGGCTGCAGTATCGGCGACCGTGCTCACCGTCGTTCCGGCGTCGGTACGGTCGGTGTCTTCGTCGGGCCACAGCATCCACGACAGAAAACCGAGCGCGACGATGGACGGAAGGCCGAACCGAAGGAGTGGAGTCAGTAGCGTCTTCGCGCTACGACGAGTGGTCGACGGCGCGGGAGGCCGAGTGCCGTCCACCCGAGTCGCGTACAACGCGGCGCCTCGAGCGGCCATCAGTTCGGGGTCGTCGGGCACGACGACGGGAATCCGTAAGTAGCGACCGAGTACGTCGGTGATCAGTGGAATGTGAGCACCACCGCCGATCGCGACCACCACCTCCGGTGGAATTTCGGACATCTCGGCCAGATCGCGAAGCGCAATAGCCGAACGCTCGGCCGGCCGGATTATCTGCAGATCGAACATTCTGCGATCCATCAGGCGGAATTGGCCGTCGGATGTCTGGGTGGCCTCGTGCGTCGAGAGCGCTTCCTTTATCTCGCGGCTGAAATCGAGAAGTTCGAAGGCTTCCGCGTTGGTACGCGGAACGGCCAGGATGTCCAGAGTCATGAGATTGTCTCGCACCGACCCGTCGATGCTGTTGCCGCTGAGCTCGGGCGACCGCGTGGTTGCATAGACGGTGCCGCTGTCGATGTCGGCGACCGTCATCTCGAGTCCGGTCGCCCCGAGGTCGTAGATGGCGACGGTGCGGTAGCGAAATGCAGGGTCCGACCGCAGTTGCTCGATGGTTCCGGTGATCTCCGAGATGACGTGCACTTCCGAGACGTATTCCTCGACGAGCGCTGACTTCAACGCCGACGCGTAATCAGGATCGGGGAACGCGACTCCGAGCGAGTGCGGAGCGTCGGGACGATCGACGATCGCACGAATCGCGTGGGCGACATCCTCGGCGTCGGGGACGTCACCGATCGACGGGAACCATTCGGCCGCGAAAGACACCCCGTCGGTGGTCCGAACAGCACGTATTCCGCTTGTGCCCATAGACATGCCCACTGACGAAACCATCGCTGCTCATGGCCTCCCGTCCACTGAAGATGCGCTGCTGTTTCGGACAACTGCATTACCTCTGACGGACAGCATACCGTCTTGTGGTCTGTTTTCCGACCGATAACCGACCGGATGGCGAATTTTCTGATCGAACCGGCAGGTCACCTACGATGTTGAGCAGTGCAGCCGGAATCCTCTGAACCAGACGCCTCAGCACCCGTACTCCCTGTGGAAGTCGGGGTGCTCGGTGCTGTCGCCACGCGGATCGACGGAGTGATGACACCGCTTCCGGGCAACCGGGCTCGCGCGCTGCTCGTCGCCCTCGGTGCGTCTCTCGGGCGAAGCCTGTCGGCGTCGGCCCTGATCGACGACGTCTGGCCGGACGACGCACCCCGCTCGCCCAAGAACGCGCTGCAGACGCAGATCTCCCGTCTTCGATCGGCGATGGCACCTGGCCTGCTCGAGAGCGGGCCCGCCGGATACCGACTGTCCCTGACGAGTGACCAGCTCGATCTCACGCGCGCGGAAGCGTTGGCCTCCGACGCCAAGCGGCTCCGTGGGCAGGGCCTGTTCGACGCCGCCCTGGCCGCCGTCGAGTCCGCCCGCCGGCTCTGGCGTGGTGAACCCGGAGCCGACCTGCCGTCGTCGCACCTCGCCGAAGAACTGCGGCGGCGGGCCTCCGCGGTGTCCCGAATCCTCGACGACGCCGAAGTCGGCGCGCTCGTGGGACTCGGCGCTCACGAGCGGGCGTTGCCGCTGGTCCGCGCTGCAGCGCAGCGCGATCCGGTGGACGAGCATGCTGCGGCGGACCTCATGCGGTGCCTGCAGGCTGTGGGCCGCACCAACGACGCGTTGGCCGTGTTCGCCGACATTCGCGGTGTGCTCGCCGACCGACTCGGTACCGATCCGTCGCAGGAACTGGTGGAACTCAATGCCGAACTACTGCGGCCCGTCGTTGTCAAACTGCCTGTCTCCATAGGGCTTCGGGCTGCTCCGAACGAGCTCATCGGCCGCGAAGCCGACATCGACGACATCGAGAACTCCATGACGAGGTCGCGGGTGACCACCATCCTCGGGCCGGGAGGAAGCGGCAAGACTCGAATTGCTCACGAACTCGGCGCCCGGGCATCCGCCGAACGGCCCGTCGCGTTCGTCGAGTTGGCGGCGCTTCGGCGTGGCGAGGACGTGGCCGCCGCAATCACGAGCACCTTGGGACTCAGTGAGGCCGACCTGAAGATCGGTGGCCTCGGCATCGCCCGAGTCCATACGGCCCGTGAGCGATTGCGGGACGCATTGTCGGCCGGACCATTTCTGCTCGTTCTGGACAACTGCGAACACGTCGTCGACGATGTCGCGCAGATCGTCGACGAATTGGTCGCCGCCAGTGAACTTCTGACCGTTCTGACCACGTCTCGCTCGCCTCTCGCGATCACCGCGGAGTCGACGTATCCGCTGCCTCCGTTGGATATCGGTGGTGCCGAGTCGCCTGCCGTCGAACTGTTCGTCTCCCGCGCACGCGCGGTGAGACCGGGAGTGACGTTCGACGCTCATGACGTGGCGCGGCTGTGCCGGACCCTCGACGGCCTTCCGCTCGCGATCGAACTCGCTGCGGCACGGGTCAGGACCATGACGGTGGCCGATATCGACGCCAGGCTCGAACACCGGTTCGCGCTGTTGCGCAGTACGGATCGAACCAGACCGGAGCGCCATCGGACGCTGCACGCGGTGATCGACTGGAGCTGGAACCTGCTGGAGCTCGAACAGCAACGCGCGCTGGCTCGATTGTGCCGATTCCCGGCAGGATTCACCGCCGAGGCTGCCGAACTCGTCGCCGAGTTCGACGGTGTAGTCGATGTGGCCGAGGCGCTCGACGGACTCGTGAGTCAGTCGCTCCTGACCGTCGTCGACGAATACGGCCACGTTCGCTATCACATGTTGGAGACGGTCAGGGAGTTCGGCGAGGAGCAGTTGACCTCGGCGGAGGCCGACGAGGTCACCGACCGCAGGCTCGCCTGGGGCGCCGATCTCGCACGACGGGCGGGGGAGGGATATCGGAGAGGTCGGCAGGTCGAGACGATCCGGTTGCTGGAATGGGATCACGACAACCTTCTTGATGTGCTTCGGGGAGCACTCCGCGACGAGCGGTGGCCGCAGGCGTACTCGATATTCGCGGTCCTTGCCTACTTCTGGTCGATGCGTGGTGCGCACACCGAGGTAGTGAACTGGGCGCCTCGGTTCGCGGATGTTCCCATCGAAGGCCCGGACGCTTCCGACGTCGCTTCCGACGACCTCGTCCTGGCGCACGTGGTGATTCTCGCTCATGTCGCGTACGGCGGGGACGTGCGAGAAGCGGCGCGCATCCGCAGCCGGATACGGCGGATCGTGGCTGCGCGCGCCGACGTGGATCCCGGTCTTCGCTTCGTTGCGGAAGTGCTCGTCGGGCGATCGGATGGACGTGGTGTCGCGCGGAAGATGGCGCGTAGCGTCCGCGACGACGATCTCTCGGTGCGAAACTTCGCGTTCATGGTTCGTGGTTCGCTGTACGAGAATGCCGGGTACCTGTTTCAGGCGGCCAAGGATGCGGAGGCCGCCAAGTCCGTCGCGCAGCGCCGCGGAGATCTCTGGGGGACTGCTTCGGCTACGCAGTCTCTCGGGAGTATCTATGGTCAGGCCGGTCGATACGACGACGCGATCTCGAACTACTCGATGGCAGCAGAGCTGTTGTGGGACTTGCACGCCTACGACGAGAGCATTCAGACGAAAGGTTTTGCGAGCAGCGCACTGATCGGAGCCGGACGCATCGACGACGCACGTGCCCTGATCGCCGACATGGCCGAGATGATGTCCGGGGTGAGCTCCCCGGTGCCTGCCGATGCCGATCAGACGGACCAGCGGCTTGCGTCGACCACGGCAACGCTCGCCGAGGCGGACCTGGGCGAGGGTCGAATCGACGAGGGGCTTGCGCACTATCGGCGCTCGGTGGAAATCTCCGGATTCGAGAACGAACGCCAAGGGGATCCGTATCTGACGATGATCGCCAGCGCGTCCGTGTCCGCGCACTCCCTGTACCGAAGAACCGCCGAAATTGCCGATGCTGCCAAGATTCTCGAATCGATTGCCTCGGTTCGGTTGGGGCCGAGCGGTTTTCGTGATCTACCCCAGCTGGGTGCAGTCGCCTGTGCAATAGGATCCTTCGGCGTGCAGTCCGGGGCCGACCGCGATCGCGGACTGCGCTTGATCGTGCTGTCGACGAAGATCAAAGCGCGACAGGACTATCCGTCGATGAGGCCCGAACGCCATCTCGAGGCGGCGCGGACCGTGATGGGAACGGCGGTGGTGGACCGTGCGATCGCCGACGAGGCCGCGACGACGAGGGCCGGAGCGCTCGAGAAGATTCTCGGTATGCTCCGGCCCTGACCGATCACGCTTTGCGCATGTAGGCCTTGACGGTGATCGGTGCGATCACGGCGACGATGACCACCGCGCCGAGCAGCGACCACAGGACGTCGACACCGAAGTGGCCGTTGTTGGCGAGTTCGCGAACAGCCGTCACCAGATGCGAGACGGGATTGATCTTGACGAATGCCTGCAGCCAGCCCGGCATCGTCTCGACATTGACGAACGCATTCGACAGGAACGTCAGCGGAAACAGGACCATCATCGAAATGCCCTGCACCGACGCGGCTTTGTTCATCACCACACCGAACAGTGCGAAGATCCAACTGATCGACCAGGCGCAGATCATCACGAGGAGAACGGCTCCGAGGAGGCCGACGGCCCCGCCCTCCGGGCGGTAGCCCATCGCGAAACCGGTGGTGAAGGTGACCACCGATGCGATGGCGTAGCGGATGACGTCGGCCATCAAGGCTCCGGCCAGCGGTGCGATGCGAGCGATCGGAAGCGACTTGAAACGGTCGAACACACCCTTGTCCATGTCCTCACGAAGCTGGGTGCCCGTGACCACCGAACCGGTGATGACGGTCTGCACGAGGATGCCCGGAATGATCATCGGGAGATAGCTTTTCACGTCTCCGGCGACGGCGCCGCCGAAGATGTAGCTGAACATCAGGGTGAAAATCACCGGCAGTAGCACCACATCGGTGAGCTGCTCCGGGTTGTGTTTGAGCTTGAGCAGTCCGCGGTACGCCATGGTCAACGATTGGGTGACGGTCTGCGCAAGGGAGATGTGCCGTGTCGGTGCCAGCGGTGTTCGCTCGCTCGTCGGCTTGGTGAGAGTGGTTGTCATGCTGCCTCGATCGTGTCGTGTCCGGTGATGGTCATGAAGACCTCGTCCAGGCTTGGTTTGGAGACGGTGATTTCTTCGACGTCGATTCCGTTGTCACGCAGGCGAATCAGGATCTCGGGTGTGGCCGACGGATTGGCCATCGGGGCACTGAGGCGTCCGGACTCCGGCGAGAGGGCAACCTCGACGCCGAGTTGGGTGGCAACGATGGACCTCGCCGACTCGGACTGCGTCCGGTCTTTGAGTGTGAGTTGGAGCGAGGACGTTCCGACCGAGGACTTCAGTTCGTCGGCGGTGCCGTCGGCGATGACCTTGCCGCGGTCGATGACGGCGATGCGATCACAAAGCTGATCGGCTTCGTCGAGGTACTGGGTGGTGAGCAGCACCGTCGAACCCTGCGCGACGAGTCGACGAATGGTGTCCCACATCTGAACACGCGTACGCGGATCCAGGCCCGTGGTCGGTTCGTCGAGGAACAGCAGGGGCGGGGAGGAGATGAGGCTCGCCGCGAGATCGAGACGCCGGCGCATGCCGCCGGAGAACTTCTTGAGCGGCTTGGTCGCCGCCTCACCAAGGCCGAACTCCTCGAGCAGTTCAGCCGACTTGCGTCGACTGTCCTTTCGGCTGAGACCGAGCAGGCGGGAGAAGACGATGAGGTTCTCGGTGGCGGCGAGGTCTTCGTCGACCGAGGCGTACTGCCCGGTCACGCCGACGAGAGAGCGTACTGCGGTGGGTTCGGACGCGACATCGTGTCCGAAGATACGGGCGGACCCTGCGTCGGGACGCAGCAGTGTGGCGAGCATGCGGACGGTGGTCGTCTTGCCTGCGCCGTTGGGGCCGAGGACGCCGTAGACAGCGCCGGTGGGCACCGTCAGGGATACGCCGTCGACGGCGCGGTGAGTGCCGAACAGTTTGACGAGGTCTTCTGCCTCGATTGCGTTGGTCATGCCGACAACAGTGAACCCGCCCGCTTGCACGGCGCTTGCACGAGTCTTGCGGGCGGCTGTCCTACAGCGGCAGTTCGGTCTCCGTGAGGCCTGGAGCAGCGCCGATGCGGCGGAACCACTCGTGGCCGAACGCCATCGTCAGCTGGTCGAGCGGCATCTGCAGGAACGGTCCGAAGTCACCGACCTGAGTCTCGTGAGCCTCCATCGCACGGCGCTTGGCGTCCATGACCGAGCTGACGTCGACGACGGTGGTGATCTCCGACTCCGGCAGCCCGAACGTGTCGATGTCCGGAGGAGTCGTGCCCTCCTCGGACCACTTGGGGTTCGCTTCGAGGAGGCGCTTCATGTGGTCGCGGTTCGTGGTCGTCTCGTAGACGTTCTTCACCCCGGCCATCTCGGCGGCACGAAGACCGACGAAGTGCACCTTGATGTGGTCGGGATGCCCGTAACCGCCGTTCGGATCGTAGATGGTCACCACATCCGCGTTCTCCTCCGTGAGCACGGCGGCGAGCGTGGCCGCAGCCTCGTCGACGTCGACGTTGCAGAAAGCGTCGGGGATGTCGTTCTCGGCCGTACCCGCCATTCCCGAGTCCGCGTAGTGCAACATGACGACGCGGTCGACTCCGAGTGCATCTGCCGACTTCGCCAACTCCTCTTTACGGCGCTCGGCCAAACTCTGGCCATGACTCAGAATGCCCTCCGGGAATTCACCCAGCGCGCCGTCGGTGGCCGTCACCAACACGACGCGGTGACCCGCATTCGCAGCGAGGCGCATGATCCCGCCGGTCGTGAAAACCTCGTCATCGGGATGCGCATGGAAGCAGACCAGTGTGCTCATCCGGAAATGTTTGCACGGAAGTCTTTCCACGTCCTATTCGGACAGGGTTCGGCCGGTCAGTCGGACGTCACGGAGGCTCAGTGACAGCGCGAGCGCACCGGCGATCAGGGCGCCTCCCAGGGGGAAGATCAACCACGGATGCTCGACGACGGGGCGAAACAGCGCTGTCACATCATCGGACACCCATCCGTGAAGCGTCTCGGCGACGATCTCGGTGCGATCGGCGATAGCCGTGTCAGCACTGGCCGTGCCTGATTCAGGCACGACGCGCTCCCAATACACTGGTCCGGCAGACGATGTAACCACAAGAGCAGCGCCCGGGGTCGGTTGCTGCGGGGGCCAGTGCGTCCACGCTGCCGCTGCGCCCGCGCCGAGCACACCGCCGAGGACGGTCAGGAGCGCGAACAGCGCGATCCGCGGTTCACGCCGGTTCACCCGAAGTCGAAGGCCCGCGTCGACGAGGAACGACGACACGATCAGCGCGACGAGAACGCCTGCCCCGACGAAATACAGCGACGTGGGCAACCAGTTCGGTCTGGAGTTCGAGTAACCGACCTGCCCGGCGGGAATCGCGACATGCCACACCACGGCAGCCCCGGCCCCGACGAGTGCTCCGGCGCCGACCAGTGCCGCGACGAGAGCTCCCGCTGGTCGATTCTTCACCCGCTGAACCTACCGAGACGGTACGAGGTCCGCGAGCATGTCCCGCAGACGCGCGCGATCCAGCTTTCCCGGACCTCGGACGGGCAGAGCGTCCACCAGATACAGCTCTCGGGGCGCAGCAGTGGGGTCGAGCGTCTCCGTGACGTGCGCGCGCAACTCCGCGAGCGTGAGAGTCGATGCCGCCACCACCGCTGCCACGACACGGTGGCCCAGGCGGTCGTCTGCGAGACCGACGACAGCGCACTCGCGTACCGCTGGATGCGTCGCGAGGGCTGCTTCCACGACCTGGGGTACGACAGTGAGGCCGCCGGTCGTGATGGCTTCGTCGAGCCTGCCCTGGACCGACAGCACACCACCCGGGGCTACACCGGCGTCGTCGGTGCGGAACCAACCCGGCTCGGCGAACGCCGGATGATCGGGCATCCCTCGGTAGCCGAGAGCAACCGTCGCCCCGCCGAGAATCACCCGACCCCTGTCGATCCTGACCTGGACGCCGCTCAACGGCACACCGTCGTACACGCATCCGCCCGCGGTCTCGCTCATGCCGTACGTGCGCACGATCGTGATTCCGGCAGCGGCAGCCCGCTCGCGCAGGGGGATCGGCGCCGCTGCGCCGCCCAGGAGCACCGCGTCGAGCGAGGCCAGTGCCTCGGTCGCCGCGGGATCGTCGAGAACCTTGACCAGCTGAGTGGGCACCAGCGAGGTGTACCGGCGTCCGGACATCGACGCGATCGCCGACGGCAGGTCGCGCGGATCGAAACCCGTCGACACATCGACGACGACGGGTTCGGTGCCCGCGAGGACGCTCCGCAGCAGTACCTGCATTCCCGCGATGTGGTGTGCCGGGAGCGCGAGCAGCCAGGAGCCAGGCCCGCCGAGTCGATCGTGCGTCGCGGTGCCGCTTGCCCGCAGCGCCGAGGCCGACAGCATGGCGCCCTTGGGGGTGCCGGTGGTGCCGGACGTCGCGACGACCAGTGCAGCCTCGTCGGTGATGGGTGTGCCGGGGGCGAGGGCGTCACGCAGGCGATCGGCCTCGCGGGCGTCGCCTGCGGGAACCGGGAGGACGGCAGGAGAGTTGCCCTGCACTACGGAAACGAGCCGCGGCAGAATATCTGCCACGGCCCGTCCTGATGGAATCTGTAGTTCTTCGAGCACCCGGTGAGTTTAGTCGGATGCCTCGATCGTGAACGGATCGGCAAGGGGCCATCCACCCGAAGCCAATCTCGATCTGACCCTCGCGATGTCCTCGTCGCGAGGCATCTCGTTGGTGACCTTGGTGATGGTCACCGCGATCCCTGCTTTGTCCACCGGAATCTGTCCGTCCGCGATGAGCGCATCCATCACGGCCTGGACTTCGTCGTCCGACAGTCGTCGTGTCAGCAGCGCCAGCAGCGGAATGTAATCCGCGTCCGGAACTCCCTCGGGATACCCGACGCGCAACCAGTCGAGTATCGAGTTGAGAAATGAAGGTACAGCCATCTACGTCAGCGAAGACGGATCTGCGAGAGGCCAACCACCGGCAGCGAGACGTGCCGAGACGCGAGCGACGTCCTCGGTGGTCGGGTCGTGGTCGACGGTCTCGCGGATGAATTCGGTGATCTCGTCGGTGGTGATAGCACCGTCTTCCAGTGCGCCGCCGACAGGCGAGACGAGCGAGAGGACTACTTCTTGAACCTGGGAGTCGGTCAGTTCGGCGCGGCGTAGCAAGGCGACGAGCGGGAAGCGGTCCTTGGGAGGTACGCCCTCGGGGTAGCCGGCGCGCAGCCACTCGAGGACGGAGGCGGGAAATGTGGTGGTCTCGGTCATTGGTGATCCTCTGCAGGTAAGGAACGGAGGTGGCGTCAGAAGACGGAGATGCCGAAAGTGCTGTCGAGGAAGCTCTTCATGATGAAGAGGATTCCGGCGACGATCGCGACGACGACGACGGCGAAGCAGAGAACAGCGGCGGCCGTGGCAATTGCGGGCCGAGCTGTGGCGACCTTGGTGGTGCCTGTTGCATCGTCGGGTGTTTCACCGACGGACAACGCCTTGAGTCCGAAAGCGAAGATCGCGGGCAGGCCTGCGCCGAGCAGAAGTCCGACGAGAACTACCTGCCACAGCGAGTCGAGGGTGTGCTTGAGGGTTTCCATTTACTTGTCAGACCTTCGCGGGGGAATCGGGAGTGGCCTTGGCGTCGGCGGGAACGAGTCCGCCGTCCCACTCTGCGTTGACGTTGTCGGGGTCGATCGGCTCACGACGCGACCGCATGTACATGAGGGCAGCGAGTGCGACGAGGATGGCGAAGACCACGAGGATGCCGGGTAGTCCACCGACGATGTCGGCGAGGTACCAGCACGCTGCGCCGACGATGCCGGCGAGCGGGAGCGTGATGACCCAGGCGACGGCCATGCGGCCTGCTACACCCCAGCGCACTGCTGCGCCCGGCTTGCCGATACCGGATCCGAGGATGGAGCCGGTCGCGACCTGAGTGGTGGACAGCGGGAGTCCGAGGTGGCTAGAGGTGAGGATGATGGCTGCGGACGAGGACTCGGCCGCCATGCCCTGGGGCGAGGCGATCTCGACGAGGCCCTTGCCCAGCGTGCGAATGACGCGCCAACCGCCGAGGTAGGTACCGAGTGCGATGGCGAGTGCGCAGGTGAACTTCACCCAGAGCGGCATCTCGGCATCGGGAGTGACGGTGCCGTAGGCGACGAGTGCCAGGAAGATGACGCCCATCGTCTTCTGGGCGTCGTTGGTGCCGTGAGCAAGCGATACGAGCGATGCGGAACCGATCTGGCCCCAGCGGAATCCGCGTTCCTTCGACTTCTCGGGAACAGCGTTGGTGATGCGGTAGATCAGCCAGGTGCCGACGGTGGCGACGAGGCCTGCGACGACGGGTGCGAGGACCGCGGGGAGCACGATCTTGCTCCACACGCCGTCCCAGATGACGCCCGACGTGCCGAGTCCGGCGATGGTGGCGCCGATCAGGCCGCCGAAGAGGGCGTGCGAGCTACTGGACGGGATTCCGAGGAGCCACGTTGCGAGGTTCCACAGGATGCCGCCGACGAGCCCGGCGAAGATGATGGTCAGCAGCGGTTGTCCGCCGGTGTCGCCGAGGTTGACGATGCCCTTCGCGACAGTGGCAGCCACCTCCACCGAAAGGAATGCGCCGACGAGGTTGAGTACCGCGGACAGGGTGACCGCGACCTTGGGCTTGAGGGCGCCCGTCGCGATCGACGTCGCCATTGCGTTGGCGGTGTCATGGAAACCATTGGTGAAGTCGAAGGCCAGTGCCGTTACGACGACCACCAGCAGGACTAGGAATTCTGCGCTCACGGGAAAATTGTGAGGCCTGAAGGTTCGAAATTGATAATTTTGCTCGAAGTGTTCTCCTCGGGTTACTGCGCGATGTCTTTCGTTAACCTCACGTTCACCTGTTTGCACTATTTGTCCGATTCGCGAATGGCGTGGGTCACGTCCGCCGCCCGGCCTTCCGTGGGCATCATCCGCCGTCGCTGTGGAACAGTGGACGACGTGGAATTCGACGACGGAATCGGCGGTGACCGAAGCGGGCTCGACGACGCGGTCGCTGCGGCCCTCTCGTACCTGGATTCGGTCGACCCCGCTACCGCAGCGGATGCCCAGATCGGGTGGGAAGGACTGCGGGCCGGCTCGCCTGCGGCCGGACCGACCCAGAACTCCGTGCAGAAATTTCTGTGGGTCGACCTCAGAATCGTCGCCGACGATGCCGGGCGCGCGCAGGACATCGCGAACGCTCTCGCCGAGCTGCTCGCGAGGCTCGGGCACGCGCGGTACGCCGACATCGCACGTAGTCCGCGGACGGAGGCCCTCCTCGCGGCGGCGCCCGACGCGCTCTGGCAGCAGCGATACGACGAGGCTGTCGCCGACTCCGGCATCGGGCCGACCGACACCGAGCTGATCACCTGGCAGGACGTACCCGAGGGCGCCGAGAAGGCCATCGCCGACCTGATCGGCGAAACGCTCGAAGTGGCGACGGTGGCAGGGGAATTCGCTCCGACGCGACTCCACGGCCCACCTCTCGGCGCCAAGGCGCTCTCCACCAGGCGCCGCGGCGTCGTCGATGCGGTGCTGCGTACCGAACGGGCAGGCGGAGTGCTGCTGGAACAACTGCTCGATCATCGAATCGGTCTGTGGACTCACTACAGTCCGCCGCGTGTGGAGCTGTACCGCGGACTGTCCGAGGAACTGCATGCCGCATCGGAACCCGATTACGGCTGCGTCCGTAGGCTCGAAGGGCTGCTGGCGCTCGTCGGCGACGGCATCACCTTGACCGACTCCGGGTACCTGCCGGACTCCGTGGTGGAGAAGGCCGTCGCGACGCTGTGGACGCCGCGCGAGTGGCCCTATCCGGCGGGCGCCGAACTCGACACCGCTCCGGTGTTGACTGCGCGCCGACTGCTGCTTCGCCTTGGGCTCGTGCGCAAACAGCACGGCAGACTGTTGCCCACCGCCCGCTCTCGCGGCGTCAGTGCCGATCGCCTGTGGAACAGCCTGGTGGCACGACTGGTCGGCACCGAGTACCACCCGGAAACCATCGCGGCCGACGTCGTTCTCGCCGAGGTGATTCGCGGGAACCGGCCCCACGACACCACCGAACTGTGCTCGGCGCTGCTCGTGGCGGAGGGGTGGACCCACTTGGAGGCTCCTCCGCGCACACACGACGTCGAGCCACTCGCCGACTCCGTCCTCGCGGAGCTCACCGCGCTCGGAGCGTTTTCCTACGCGGACATCAGACGTGGCCTCACCTCGGACGTTCCCTCTCCCGGGGGTGTTCGCCTCGCTGCGGCCGTGCTGCGACATCGGCTTCTGCACACCAGGCTGCCCTCCCTCTGAGGGTTTTCGTCGCACTCATACATGTCTCCGGAAGGTCAGGGCGCGTTAAGCTGACGGCTGTCCGCTCGACGCGGATCGCACTGTAGACGGGAGGCCGGGATGGAACACGACGCGACCTCGGCCAATCGCCGTACGCAGGCCCGCAGGCAGAGTGATTCCGCGCGCCGGTACCTCGATATCGAAGCAACCACTCCCGCGCTGAGAAATACCGTGGAATTGGCTGCTCGGAGCGTCGGATTCGCCATCGCGCAGCTCAACGTCCTCGACGAGACCACTCAGTACACACTGGTGAACATCGGTGGACCCCCGATGGCGACGGTCGAACGATCGACGACTCTGTGCGACGACGTCGTGCGCAGCGGTAAGTCGGCCGTGGTCACCCGCAACCGAATCGATGCAACCATCCGCCAGCGCAGCATCCTCGATCAGAACGGCGTCGCCGCCTACGCGTCGGTACCGCTTCGTGGGCGCGAGGGCATGGTGATCGGCACGTTGTGCCTGCTCGACCGCATGCCGCGGGAACTGAGCGACAGTCAACTCCAGGAAATCGAGCAGTACGGCGCGGTGCTGGAAGAGCAGCTGGATCTGCATCGCCGGGTGGGCTCCACCGCGACGAAACTCGACAACGACAACGATTTGGCAGGGGCTCTCTTCGCGGGGCAGATCGTGCCGTGGTTCCAGTCGATCGTCGACCTCCGCACCGAGGAAACAGTGGGGTTCGAGGCGCTCGCGCGATGGCATCACCCGACGCGAGGGCTTGTCTCGCCTGCAGACTTCGTGCCGTTCGCCGAGTCGAGCGAGTTGATCATCGACATCGATCTCGAGGTTCTCCGGCTTGCGGTCAAGGAAGCCGAGATCTGGCATCGAACCAGGCCGGGACTTCGCCTGTGCGTCAATCTGTCCGGCCGACACCTCTCCCATCCCGACGCCGTCTCCCAACTCCACAGTGCTGTGTCGTTGTCGTCGGTGCCGCCGAGTCTGATATCACTCGAACTGACCGAGACGTCGTCGGTGAGCGACGGCCCGCTGATCAGGCGCCACATCGACGATGTCCACGCGCTCGGTTTCCGAGTGATGCTCGACGATTTCGGATCCGGATGGTCGTCGCTGGAGCGCCTCGTGACGCTCGAACCCGACGGCATCAAGATCGACGGTCACCTCACGCGCTTCATCGACACCGAACGCGGCCGGGCACTGCTTCGTGCGCTCTCGTCGGTGGCACAGGATCTCGGCCTGTCGATGGTGATCGAGGGCGTCGAAACGCGCAAGCAGGCCGACATCGCGATCGAGCTGGGTTGCACGCTCGCCCAAGGATTTCTGTGGTCACGGCCGCAGTCCGCCAACGCGATCCGTCGGTCGCTCGAGGCGAGCTGAGCGGCTCAGTCTCCCCGCACGTCGCGTCGTAATGGATGCTCGGCCGGAATCTCGACCAGCACGATCGGTACGCCGTCCGGATCCTGGATCCACAGTTCGATCAGCCCCCACGCCTGCATCTCGGCTTCCCGGTCGATCGACACTCCACGTGCCCGAAGTTCCTTCGCCGCCGCCTCGATGTCGCGGACCTGCAACCACAGTGCGCCGTCGAAATTGCGGGACGCACCCGATCCTCCGTGGGCGGCGACCTCGACGAGAGACTGCCCGGCGAAGAACACCGTCCCTGCGCCGTACTCCCGGTGTATCGCGAGACCGAGTTCGTCGCGATAGAAAGCGAGAGTTCGGTCGTAGTCGACGGGACGCAGAATCGTCCGCCCGCTCAGAATCTCCACAGCACAGACATATCACAGACGTCGATCTCACAGGCGTTGCAGTTTCAGGGGATTGCCTCGTGACCCGGCTTGCCGTGGGTCCGCCTGCTCTCTTTCATCTCCGCTTCGAAGAGGTGACGGCGGCCGTCCTGGAGGTCGTCGCGAAGGCGTTTCTCGTGGGCACGGAACTCGGACCAGTACAGATCGTCGAACTCCTCGACGATCTGAAACGACCATCTACCGTCGATCGCGTTGCGCCCGATCATGTCGTTGCGCAGGATGTCGGCCTGCTCGGAGTGTCCGGCATCGCGAAGTTCGTCGACGGCCTCGCCGAGTTGTAGGTCCGCGTGGCCCATCAGTTGGTGGAACGAATACAGATGCCCGCGGGCTCGTTCGATGGTTTCGAGCGCCTCGGAGACTTTGCCGACGGCGGCGACCGTGGCGTCGTCGATCCCGTCGGGGCGTCGGTGTTCGGGCGATGGACTCTGTCGGTCGTGTGCCATGTCCGAAGGTATTGCCGAAATTCGCCGACTCAAATCAGAGTGGTGACCACTCTGTTTCCGCCGGCGGATTTTGCCTCGTACATCTTCG
Source organism: Rhodococcus sp. (in: high G+C Gram-positive bacteria) (assembly GCF_023264675.1). Classification (GTDB taxonomy): domain Bacteria; phylum Actinomycetota; class Actinomycetes; order Mycobacteriales; family Mycobacteriaceae; genus Rhodococcoides. The sequence goes on along the minus strand of NZ_JAHFVG010000046.1, from coordinate 23,241 downwards.
AATCGGCCACCCGCGAGGCGGTGGCGAGTGTGTCGGCGCCGGTGAACCACAGCGAGGAGTCGGCGTAGAGGATGGCGGCTCCGACGCTCACCGTCACCGGAATGGGGTCGTTCTCGCCGTGGAGTGCTCGGCGGATCCCGTGAATCAGCGCGTCGATGTGGAGCCGGGACGTCACCACTGCAGCGAGGTATTCCTCACCGCCCGTTCGCCCGAGGACGCCGTACCGCTCGACGTGGCCGGTAAGACGGTCCGCGACGCGGCAGATGACGGCGTCGCCCTCGTCGTGGCCGTGGACGTCGTTGACGGATTTGAAACGGTCGATGTCGACCACGATCACGGCAGCGCACTGCCCGTCGCTGCGCCCCTTCGCCCACAGCTCCTCCAGCGCTGCGTCGAGGCCGCGGCGATTGAGGAGGCCGGTCAACGGGTCGAGGACCGAGCTGCGGGCGTCGTCGGACAGCGTGGTGAGGAAGATGTGGGACGTGACCGGGACGCTCATGATCCCGAGCAACACCACGTCCAATTGCACGGCCAAGGTGACGGTGTCGATGGTGCCGTCGAGATAGATCAGCAGGGCGAACGTCAGCGCCACTGCCGAGGTGAACACCAGGTGCGCCACCACCCACCGCGGACTCACGAAGAACGTCACGAACGCGCCGATCACCGCGAAGAGCACGCACCCGAGAAGCGAATACTGAAAATCGAGTACCGACAGTGCCGCGGCAACTCCGACGTCGGCATAGATCGCGAAGGACACGACGCCGAGCCGGCCGGGAAACGGTCGAAGGATCCACAGCGCCGCGATGATCAGGTTGGTGGTGCACAGCGTCAGCGTCAGCGCGGTCGAGGCGGCCCCGGTCGGTCCGCCGACGGCGAAGAGCGAGGTGAAGGACATCCCGCTGATGTTGATCATCGACAGAGCGACGATGATCCTGATGATCTTTCCCGACGGGTGAGTGTTCTGGAACTCGGTCATCCACTCGTAGTCGTGCGGCTGCACGAACCAGTCGACGATGGCGGTCCACGCGCTGTCGGGCGCGTGTCGCCGACGCGTCGAAGGATTACCGGAGATCGACATGAACCTTCAGAAATATCGGGGGAACGGGGACCAGTCGGGATCGCGCTTCTCGAGGAAGGAGTCACGGCCTTCGACTGCTTCGTCGGTCATGTACGCGAGCCGAGTGGCCTCACCGGCGAACAGTTGCTGACCGACCAGACCGTCGTCCTGGAGATTGAAGGCGTACTTCAACATCCGTTGAGCCTGTGGGGACTTGGCGTTGATCTTCGCGGCCCACTCGATGGCCACGTTCTCCAACTCGTCGTGATCGACGACGCGGTTGACGGCGCCCATTCGATGCATCTCCTCGGCCGTATACGTATCGCCGAGGAAGAATATCTCGCGGGCGAACTTCTGTCCCACCATCTTCGCCAGATACGCACTGCCGTAGCCGCCGTCGAAGCTGCCGACGTCGGCGTCGGTCTGCTTGAAGCGTGCGTGCTCGCGGCTCGCGAGGGTCAGATCGCACACGACGTGCAGACTGTGTCCTCCGCCCGCGGCCCAGCCGTTGACCAGGCAGATGACAACCTTCGGCATGAAGCGAATCAAACGCTGAACCTCGAGGATGTGTAGCCGGCCCGCGCGTGCGCGATCGACGGTATCCGCGGTTTCACCTTCGGCGTACTGGTAGCCGCTGCGACCGCGAATTCGCTGGTCTCCTCCGGAACAGAATGCCCAACCGCCGTCTTTCGAGCTCGGGCCGTTTCCGGTGAGCAGCACCGTTCCCACATCCGAACTGATCCGAGCATGTTCGAGAGTGCGATACAGCTCGTCGACGGTATGAGGTCGAAACGCATTTCTGATGTCGGGCCGGTCGAATGCGATGCGCACCGTGTCGTCGGTGATGTGGCGGTGATACGTGATGTCGGTCAGGTCGTCGAAACCGGGAACTGTCTGCCAGAGCGAAGGAGTGAAGGTCACCTTGGACACGATAGATCGCCCCGACTCTCAGGTCGTCGATACCCGAGCAGACCCCGCAGGTTACGGTGCTGAGATGAGTGAAAACGCAGGCCAGGACGAGTACGAACGTCACGGAGGGTGGCCCAAGTACACCCCGGCCGACGTCGGACCGGAATATGCGCGGCTGATCGAAGCGCTCCGAACCTTGCAGGACCTCGCGGTCAGCACCGCCCCCACACCGGAGGCCACCGTCGATCTGGCCGAGCGAGTAGAGGCGCTCAACGTCGAGTTGGCGGCATACGTCGTGCCGGAGGGACAGTCGCCCGCCGGCCGTGTCATCACCCTGCCGGGCCGCGGATCGTTGCTGATGCTGCCGTGGACCGTCGAGAAGTTCGACGCCGACGGTGTCCGTAGCCGAGGTATGTTCCGGCGGTTTCACCTCGGCGGAAACGGTGCGGCCCACGGCGGGACGTTGCCCCTGCTGTTCGACGACATGTTCGGGATGATTCAGCACGCCTACGGTCGCCCGATCAGCCGGACGGCATACCTGCACATCAACTATCGGAAGGTCACCCCGCTGAACACCGAGCTCGTGATCGAGGGGAGCGTCGACCGGGTCGAGGGCCGCAAGACCTTCATCAGTGCGGTTCTTCGCGATCTGGAGGGGAACGTGCTCGCCGACTGCGACGCGCTCATGGTCCAACTGTTGAAGGGGCAGCCATGACCCCGCCGCTGGACGAGCTGCTGGGCAACTCCCACGTTCTCTCCCTGCCGATGCGAACCAAGTTTCGGGGCATCACCACCCGCGAGGTGATGCTCTTCCGCGGCCCGGCAGGGTGGGGCGAGTTCTCGCCGTTCACCGAATACGACGACCAGGAGTCGTCGGCATGGCTGCGGGCGGGCATCGAAGCAGCCTGGGACGGGCCGCCTGCGCCGTATCGCGAACGGGTGCGAGTGAACGCGACGGTTCCCGCCGTCACGGCCGACGAGGTTCCCGCGATCCTGGCCCGCTACCCCGGCGTCGACACCGCGAAGGTGAAGGTCGCCGAGAAAGGCCAGACACTCGCCGACGACATCGCCCGTGTCCGCGCGGTCCGCGCGCTGGTTCCGCGGGTGCGCGTCGACGCGAACGGCGGCTGGACCGTCGAACAGGCAGTGGCTGCCCTCACCGCATTGATCGAGGACGGTCCGCTCGAGTACGCCGAGCAGCCGTGCGCGAGCGTGCCGGAGCTCGTCGAGGTACGCACGAGACTTCCGGGAGTGCGTATCGCCGCGGACGAGAGCATTCGGCGCGCGGAGGACCCGCTACGGGTCGTCCGAGCCGGGGGAGCCGACGTCGCCGTCCTCAAGGTCGCGCCGCTCGGCGGGATGCGGGCCCTGTTGGAGCTGGCCGGTGAGCTGGGGGAGTACGGCGTCCCCGTCGTCGTGTCGAGCGCACTGGACTCCGCGGTCGGAATTGCGTCGGGTCTTGCTGCCGCCGCCGCGATTCCGAAACTCGAGTTCGCCTGCGGACTCGGAACCGGAAGCCTGTTCGTCTCCGACGTCTGTCCGAGTCAGGAGATGGTGGACGGCACTCTCGCGGGAGGTGCCGTCGAACCGGATCCGGCACGGCTGGCCGCGCTCGCTGCCCCGGCCGATCGTGTCGAATGGTGGCACGATCGGGTGCGTCGGTGCCACCCTCTGGTGAAACCGGCGAAGTGACCGGAAAACCCCCGTTTGGGGTACTGTTCCCCGGTCACATGCCATAGATGGAACTCTGGGAGGAATGAAAGACGTGGTTGCTGCACTCAAGGAATCGCTGCTCGACGAGTCGAAGCGCGATGTTCTGCTGCCCGACGTCCTCGCACTGATCGACGCCGAGGTCTCGGACAAGAAGGGCGCCAGCGGCCTGGCCGTCAAGGCCGGATACGGCGCGGTCAAGAAGGTCGGACCGTCGTACATCGAGAAGGCCGTCGAGCAGTTGTGGCCGGAGTTCGTGGATCAGCTCGATCCGTTCTGGCAGTCCTACAACGCCGCGCCGAGCGGAACGTTCTCCGAGTACCTCGTTGCGAACTCGGATCAGGCGTCCAACGCTCTGCTCTCCGTCACGGACTCGCGCATCGAGGACACGGACAAGAGCGTCGTCAAGAAGTTCTACGGCAGCCTGCGTGGATCGGCTCAGAAGAACGTCGCCGAGGCGCTGCCGCGTCTGGGTGCGCTCGTCACCAAGTACGCCGGCTGAGCGACTTCGTCGCATGTGAGTGCGAATACATAGAGGGTTGTGTATTCGCACTCACATGGTCGCGAAGCGGCCCTTCTTCACAGCCTCCACCAACAGCGCATGATCGGCCTCCGTCTGATCGGCGTACAGCCGCGCGAACCGGCACAGCGCAGTGTCCAACTCGTCGGATTCCCCGACGTAGCCCGAGATCATCGACGCCCCGCTGGTCCGCGCATGCCCCTTGGCCAGCAGACGGCCCACCACCCCCGCGTAGTCCACCAGAGCAGGCGCATCGATCGAGCCGAGATCGATGGTCCCCTTCATGTTCCGGAACTGACGCACGTAGTACTGGCGTCCGTCGATCGTCGTCCAACCGAGCAGCGGATCGCTGACGGTCTGCAGATCCTGCTGGTACTCCACGACGCGTTGCCCCTGATGCGCGTGCCACGCTGATTCGCCGTGGACGTACGGCGCCAACACCGACCGTCGTGCCTGCTTGAGCTGCAGGAACACCACATCGTCCGGGCTGCTGCCCTCCAACAACGCGACGTAGGCACGCAGCCCGACGCTGCCGACTCCGACCACCCGGTGCGCCACGTCGATCAACGTGTACCCCCCGAGTACCCGACGCCAGTGCGGGGACAGCGTGGTCAGGTATTCGTCGAGTCCTTCGGCGAGGAGTTCCTCGTCGCGTGCGCCGATCCTGGTAGTGATCGGCGGTTCTTCGACGAGCCTGCGTTTTCCTTCGTGTTCCTCGGTGAACCTGGGCAGCACGCGGTCGCTCGTTCGCCTCCTGGCTTTCTTCGTCGCACGCTTGATCTCCTTGCGCAACGATCCTTCGGTGGCGTCCGCCTGCAACTTCTCCGCCGTCAAGCGCTGGAACGACCGCGACATCAACGGTTCGTCCGCCAACCGTGACACCTCGATCCGGTAGGCCCGCACACAGGCGGCGACGGCTTCCTCGCACTGCGACTCGCTGCGTCCGTTCTGGCGGCCTGCCACCCAGATGCTCGCGGCGAGGCGTCGTAGATCCCACTCCCAGGCGCCGGGGTGAGCCTCGTCGAAATCGTTGAGGTCGATCACCAGATCGCGTTCAGGAGAGGCGTAGAAGCCGAAATTGCCGAGGTGCGAATCGCCGCTGATCACCGGGGTGATGCCGGTCGACGGCAGAAGCGCGACGTCGCGCGCCATCACGATCGCCGTACCGCGTAGGAATCCGTAGGGCGACTCGGCCATTCGCTCGACCCTGACCGGGATCAGCCAGTCGATCCGGCCGTCGTGCGAGAACTCGATCTGACGAATCGGATCGGGGCGGTCCGACGGCGGTGCCCAGTCGCCCATGGACTTCAGCGAGACCTTCTCGCGCAGGCTCTTGCCCAGTAGGTATCGCTCGGCGCGCGGGGTCGGTCGGGCTCGCAGCGTGGCGTAGGACTTGCTGTCCACGTCACCGAACTCGGGTACTACGGCATGGCCTTTGCGAGCATCGGGCATAGGTGAACTGTATGACCTGCGTCCCCGGCAGAGTCGTCAGGGACGCTTCGGCCGATCGATGACGCGCACCTGCGGCGGCAGACCCCATTCGGTGCGGCCGAGACGGCTCAGCGGCGCAATCGCCTCGAACGAGGGGAGCCCGTCCTCGGCGAGAGCTTCCTGGCGGACGGCGAGAGCGACGACGAGGCCCATCACGACGAACGAATCTCCCACCTCGACGATCCGATGCAGCGTGGCTTCGATCGCGATCGGAGAGTCGGTGATCCGGGGCGCGGCGACCTTCTCCGAGGGTTCACTCGCGATTCCGAGCTCTTCCAGTTCGCTGACGCCGTGGTCGTAGAGCGCCGAGGACTGATTGACCTTGTCCATCAGCGACTCGGTCGCGAGATTGACGACGAACTCGCCGGTCGCCTCGATGTTCTTCAGACTGTCCTTGCGACCCACCGAGGTGAATTGCACGACAGGCGGGTTGACCGAGGACACCGAAAAGAAGCTGTACGGCGCGAGATTGGCCACACCGTCGGCGGAGACCGTCGACACCCAGGCGATGGGTCGCGGCACCACCGATGCTGTGAGCAGGGGATAGAAGCCGCCGGGCGGCATCTCGGACGGATCGAAGACAGTACGCACACAGTCATCGTAAGAGCAGGCCGGATACCGCCTCGTGGCACGGTTCTGACAATCTGAAGAAGTGAATCCGTCCAGCGCTCAGGCCGCAGCCGTCGTCGACGAGTTGGTTCGCGGTGGTGTTCGCGACGTAGTGCTCTGCCCCGGGTCGCGGAACGCGCCGCTGGCGTTCGCGCTGCAGGACGCCGACGCCGCCGGTCGAGTTCGGCTTCACATGCGCATCGACGAGCGGACAGCAGGCTTCCTGGCCATCGGATTGATCCTCGGAAGTGGACGGCCCGTTCCCGTGATCATGACGTCGGGAACGGCTGTCGCGAACCTCGGGCCTGCCGTTCTCGAGGCGAACTACGCGCGGATGCCGCTGGTGGTGCTGAGCGCCAATCGGCCGTACGAGATGCTCGGGACGGGAGCGAACCAGACCGTCGAGCAGCTGGGTCTGTTCGGAAGCCAGGTTCGCGCCACCATCAGCCTCGGCCTCGCCGAGAACGGTGACGGCCAGAACAGTCAGTGGCGCAGTGCGGTCTGCCGCGTGCTCGCCGCGGCCCGCGGTACCCGCTCGGGCAATGCAGGGCCCGTGCACTTCGACATCCCGCTGCGCGAGCCGCTGGTCCCCGACCTCGCAGACCGGAGTCCAGCGCCGGCTGGACGACCGAACGACGCGGCGTGGACGACGACGCAGCAGGCCACGCTCGACGTGCCCGTCGAAGTCGATCTGACCGTGGACACGATCGTCGTCTCCGGCCACGGCGCCGCGCTGCGACCGGAGCTTGCCGGGCTGCCGACGGTGGCCGAGCCGACGGCGCCGCTGCACGGTGTGCCGGTACATCCGATGGCGCTGGCCCAGCTGAAGCCGCGGCAGGCGATCATCACCGGCCGCCCGACACTGCACCGACAGGTGTCGTCGTTGCTCTCCGATCCCGCGGTCGACGTCATTGCGCTGACCACTGGGCCTCGGTGGCCCGACGTCTCCGGCAACGTGCTCGCGACGGGTACTCGGGCAGTGACGTCGGGGAACCCCTCAGCCGAATGGTTGGAGCGTGTCGCCGCGGTGTCCGCCAAGGCCGACGGCGCCGTCCGCGACCAACTCGCCGCACACCCCAAACCGACGGGCCTGCACGTGGCCGCCACGGTGATGTCCTCGCTGCGCGACGGCGATCAGCTGCTCCTCGGTGCGTCGAACCCCGTCCGCGACGCGGCCCTCGTCAGCTACCCGACGCCGGGGGTGCGGGTGCTCTCCAACCGAGGCGTCGCTGGTATCGACGGAACCGTCTCCACTGCCGTCGGCGCTGCGTTGGGAGGCACGGGAAGGACCATCGCGATGATGGGCGACCTGACGTTCCTGCACGACGCCTCGGGACTGCTCATCGGAACCGGTGAGCCACGGCCGACGGATTTGACCATCGTCGTCGCCAACGACGACGGCGGCGGCATTTTCGAATTGCTCGAGCAGGGCGATCCGCAGTACGCAGGCGCGTTCGAGCGCGTGTTCGGCACGCCGCACGGCATGGATCTCGCAGCACTGTGCGCGGCGTACCGAATCCCGCACCGGAACGTGAGCACCACCGAACTGGCCGACGCGCTGCTCGGCAACGCCGACGGAATCCGAGTCCTCGAAGTGAGCACCGAACGCTCGGGGCTACGCGACCTCCATGCTGGAATCCGCGCCAGGCTCTAGCCCCCGTCTTTCAACCTCGGGTCTTCCTGCTCTTCGGCCCACTCGACGGTCTCGCGGGTTTCCTGATCCACCATGTCGCGAATCATGTCGTTGATGAGCGACTCGATCTTGCCGCCGATCAGCGGGATCTTGACCGTCGAGCGGCCCGTGACGGTCAGGATCGCTCCGTCGCCGTCCGGCCGTAGTGTCATCGTGCCCTCGACCTTCGCAGGCAACGACGAGGATCCGCCTGCCAGGGTTCCGTCGGCGCGATCGCCGTCGAGCGGTCCCCAATGATCGGTACGAGTGATCAGAAGCTTCCCCTTGATGACCTTCTTGACGAAGCCGGGAAGTTCGGAGGTACCGACTTCCTCGGAGATGTCGACGGTGAACGCGCCGTCGTCGTGGGCGATCAGCTCGTAGCCTTCGGTCTTCTTCGCTTTCGCGAATCGGGCGAGCCACTGGTCCTCGCTCGTCAATGCCTCGTGGACCTCCGCTGGTGTGTGTTCGGAGTTGATCGTGAACTCGAAGTCGCGAGACATAGCAGCAGAGGCTACCCGAGCAAGGCGTCAGGAGCCGCACAGTAACGTCTATCGGCGTGAGCACCTCCGACACCCGCACCGTCACTTCGAAAGGCTGGCATCGCGCTCGGATCTCGGTGCTCGTCGTCGCGATCGGGATCTCGGTCCTCTCCTTCCTGTTGGTCGTGGCCGCGTGGCAGAACGACCGGACCATCACCTCGAACGAGGGAACCGCTACCGCGGAGGTGCTCTCGGCAGGCAAGCTGCGGTCGGCGGTCACCTTCGTCACTCCGGACGGCATCACGCACAACCCGCAGCTCGGCGTGCTCTACCCCACGAATCTCATTGCCGGACAGCGCATCGACGTCGAGTACTCCCGGGAGGATCCCGATCTCGTGCGGGTTTCCGGACGCAATGCACGAGTCGCGATCATTCCGGCGGCGTCCGTTGTCGTGGTCACCTGGTTGGTCGCCGGGCCTACGCTGTTCCTACTGAGGCGTCGAGAGAATGGACGACGGGTGATTTCTCGTGACTAGGTGGGTGCTGGCCGCCATCGCGGCGATCTGCGGATTCCTGCTCGTGACGTTCGGCAACGCTGCGACGTCCGCGGTGCTGGCCGTCGTCCTGTTGCTCGTCGTGGTCGGACTGTCGACGACGCTGTTCTACCCTCGATCGGCCGGGGACTCCGCAGCCAGAGCGCGTTCGGCAGCGTCCGGCCTGCCACTGATCTACTGGCGACCCGGATGCATCTTCTGCTTCCGGCTTCGCCTGTTCATGCTCCTTCGTGGACGCCGAGCCGTCTGGATGAACATCCACACCGACGACGCTGCATCGGCCAGAGTCCGCTCGGTCAACGACGGCAACGAGACCGTTCCCACGGTCTTTCTCGGCGAGAAGCACCACACGAATCCGAGCCCGTCGTGGGTGGCCGCACAGGGGTGAATCTGTGCTGTTGTTCGAGTCGACCATTCGCGTGAACTTCGCCCGCCCGTAACTTCGGCGCTGCCGGGTGGCCCGAGTGCGAGAACACACTGAGGATCGTGCGAGTAGCCATCGTTGCGGAATCCTTCCTGCCCAACATGAACGGCGTCACGAACTCGGTCCTGCGAGTTCTCGAGCACCTCGAACGAACCGGGCACGACGCCATGGTCGTCGCCCCCGACACCCCTGCCGGATCTCCTCGTGCTGCGATCGCCCACGGACGAATCCCGGTCCACCGGGTGCCGGCGGTCATGGTTCCGAAGGTCAGTTCGCTACCGGTGGGTGTGCCCGGCCCGGGGCTGACGTCGTCGATCCGTGAGTTCGCCCCCGACGTCGTTCACCTGGCGTCACCCTTCCTCCTCGGGGCAGGCGGACTCGCGGCGGCGAATCGTCTCGGCGTGCCTGCGGTGGCCGTCTACCAGACCGATGTGGCCGGTTTCGCCGAAAGTTACGGCCTCGGACTCACCTCTCGCGCCGCGTGGCGATGGACGCGACGCGTTCACCGCGGCGCAGCGCGCACCCTCGCACCGTCTACCTCGGCTGTGGACGCGTTGGAGGCGCACGGGGTGCCGCGAGTTCACCGGTGGGCACGAGGCGTCGACGCCATCCGCTTCGCACCGTCCGCACGCCGCGCCGCGCTGCGCGAGACCTGGTCGCCCGATGGCCGACTCATCGTCGGCTTCGTCGGCAGGCTCGCCCCCGAAAAGCATGTCGAGCGCCTCGCCGCGCTCGGTGACGACGTACAACTCGTCGTCGTCGGCGACGGGCCGGACAGGGCCGCCCTCGAGAAGCTGATGCCGCGCGCGATCTTCACCGGCCAACTCGGCGGCGACGAACTCGCCCAGGCGTATGCGAGCTTCGACATCTTCGTTCACCCCGGCGAGCACGAGACGTTCTGCCAAGCAGTCCAGGAAGCACTCGCCAGCGGTGTCCCGGTCATCGGACCCGACGCAGGCGGACCGCGCGACCTCGTCTCGCACTGCCGCAACGGCTACCTGCTGCCCGTCGAGAAGTTCGCCGAACTCCTGCCGAGTGCCGTCGCAGCGTTGTCGGCCACTGCCACCCGCGCACGGTTCGGTGAGGCGGCGAGGCGATCGGTGCTGCACCGAACCTGGCCCGCGATCTGCGACGAACTTCTCGGGCACTACACCGAGGTTCTCGGCTGGGGCGAAGCCCGCAGGTCGCTCCGAACGGCATAGGTAGTCTTGGCACGTGCCTAAAAGTTCGCGTGCCACGCTCGAAAAAGAACCTCACGAGGTCGCGTCGATGTTCGACGGCGTCGCTCGTCGTTACGACCTCACCAACACCGTGCTGTCCTTCGGTCATGACCGGAGCTGGCGCAAGCTCACCCGCGCTGCACTGAACCTGAAGCCGGGGGAGAAGGTTCTCGATCTCGCGGCAGGCACCGGGGTGTCGACCGTCGAACTCGCGCGTAGCGGAGCCTGGTGCGTTGCCACGGACTTCTCCAAGGGCATGCTGCAGGCAGGCGCCGGACGGCCGGTGCCGATGGTCGCCGGCGACGCCATGCACCTTCCGTACGCCGACTCCAGTTTCGACGCCGCGACCATTTCTTTCGGGCTCCGCAACGTCTCGGACTTTCAGGCCGGTCTCCGCGAGATCGCCCGTGTCACCAAGCCCGGTGGCCGCCTGGTGGTATGCGAGTTCTCGACGCCCGTCCTCGCGCCGTTCCGCACGGTCTACATGGAATACCTGATGAAGATGCTGCCCGCCGTGGCGCGTGCCGTCTCCAGCAATCCCGACGCCTACGTCTACCTCGCGGAATCGATTCGCGCCTGGCCGACGCAGGAGCAGTTGGCGAGGACCATCGAGGCAAGCGGTTGGTCGAATGTCGGGTGGCGCAACCTGACCGGTGGAATCGTGGCGCTGCACCGGGCCGAACGGGTCCAGCTCGAGGCCTAGGAGAAAGGCGGCCGGGAATCGATCTTGAGCGACGCGGTTCCCGACGCCCGCCACGCGCGCGCCACGAGATCCGAATCCGCTTCGGTCACAAGGTTTCCCATCACCCGAACGGCAACGGTCATCAGCGCACGTGAGCGCATTCCGATCGGACCCGTCGCCGGCAGGAACCGCGGCACCGTCAGGAGCCCGGCGAGGCGTCGGGCAATGGAGAAGGCTTGCCCGTAGTGCTCGCGCAGCACCGTCGGCCAGGCCTCGGTGAGGTCCTTCTCGTCCAGCATGTCCGCGATCATCCGACCTCCTTCGAGGCCGTAGTCGATGCCTTCACCGTTGAGCGGGTTCACGCAGGCGGCGGCGTCGCCGATGATCGCCCAGTTCCGGCCCGCCACGTTCGAGACGGCGCCGCCCATCGGGAGCAGCGCCGACGCCACGGCGCGGAGGTCGCCGGTGAGTGCCCAGTCCTGACGACGCTGGGCGGTGTAGAGATCGAGCAGCGGACGAAGGGCGCCAGGCCCCGGTCGTTTGGCCGTGGCCAGCGTCCCGACGCCGATGTTCACCTCGCCGGTGCCGAGCGGGAAGATCCAGCCGTAGCCCGGTTGGAGTGTCCCGTCTCCGTCACGCAGTTCCAGGTGCGAGGAGATCCAGGGGTCGTCCGATCGATCCGAACCGATGTACGCGCGGGCGGCAACCCCGAATGTGGTGTCGCGGTGCCATTCTCGGCCGAGCTTCTTGCCGAGCGACGAGCGGACGCCGTCGGCGACGATCAGTGTGGTGCACGCGATCTCGGTGCCGTCGGCAAAGGTCACCGATGTGACGCGATCGCCACTGCGCGCCACCTCGACGGCTTTGAGTCCTTCGATCATCGTTGCACCGGAATCGACTGCGGCGCGGCGTATTCCGTCGTCGAGCTCGGTGCGCGGGACGGCGCTGCCGACGTTCGGAAGAGATCCGCCAGGCCATTCGAGTTGCAACTCCTGGCCGAAACCGGACAGGCGCAGTCCGCGATTCTCGGCTCGGCCGCGGACCCAGTCTCCGAGTCCGAGGCGGTCGAGTTCGGCGATCGCACGAGGGGTGAGGCCGTCGCCGCAGGTCTTGTCACGCGGGAACGTCGCCGAATCCGCGAGGACGACGTCGCGTCCGCCCCGCGCGGCCCAGGCAGCGGCAGCGGACCCGGCGGGACCTGCGCCGATGACGAGTACGTCGGTGGTTCGCTGGGCAGTCACCTCTCCAGTAAAGCAGCGGGTGCACTGTGACCTCGGTCCTGTCTCGAAGTTAACGCCTCGTGAACGTTTGTTTCATGATTTCCATTTCTATGGACGCAGCGTTCACGGCAGGGTTACCGTCTCTGCGTGCACTCAGCGATCCTTCTTCTCGACTTCGACGGCACCGTCTGCCTGGGCGAGGCTCCCGTTCTCGCCTACGCGGACGCCGTGGCCGCCAGGATGCTCGGCGCGGACGGTGACGACCTCCGGCGCCGACTCGGGGCATTCCTGGCGGGAGGAACCGGCGAGGACTTCGTCGACGGTTACGCCGCGGTTGCGGCGTACTCGGCCGGCCGTGTCTCGGCCGAGGATCAGGCGGCGGCGTATCTGGCGTCGCGACGGCTGCTCGCCGCCGGTGATCTGCACGTGTGGGCCCCTCCGGGATTTGCGGACTTTCTGGCAGGCCTCTCGGCAGGGGTGCGCACGGTGCTCGTCACCAATGCCCCGCGGATCGGAATCACCGAAACCCTTGCGGCGCTCGGTCTCGGGTCCTCGATCGACGAGGTGATCACCGACGCAGCCAAGCCGGGCGGGATGGAGTCGATCCTCGACGAACTGCTGGCGGACGTGCCGGCGCGTTCGCTCATGAGCATCGGCGACATCTGGCGAAACGATCTGGAGATTCCGCATCGACGAGGATGCGTGACCGCCCTCATCGACCACAACCGCACCGGGGACGATCGCCCGACACTTCTGGCCGAGCACTTCGAGGACTTGTATCCCATCGTCCGCGAATGGTCCTCTGCACCAAAGTCTTTCGACTACCGAACACTCACCGGAACCCGAAAAGGAACATCATGAGAACACTCACTCGTGCGCCGCTGATGGCCGTACTCGCCGCGGGCATCCTCGCCACCTCCCTTGCAGGCTGCGGTGCCCGCGACGAGAACAGCAGCGGATCGGACTCCTCGGCGGCTGCGCCCTGCGAAGGGTCGAGCACGTCGGATGCCGGTGATCCCACCGAGCTCACTCTCGCACTCGTCCCCTCGGGTGATGCGAACAAACTCGTCGAAACGGTGAAACCGCTGCAGGACGCTCTCACCGAACGGCTCGGCATCGACGTCAAGGGCGTCATCACGCAGGACTATCAGGCTGCCGTCGAGGCGATCGGCGCCGATCAGGCGCAGATCGGGATGCTCCCGCCGCTGCAGATGGTGCAGGCGTGCAACAAGTACGGCGCTCTGCCCGCGCTGCAGACGGTGCGTAAGGACAAGACGACCTACGCGGCGCAGTTCTACACGAACAACCCCGACAAGTACTGCGCCGACGCGCCCGTCACCGGAGCGAACGGACTTCTGTACTGCAACGGGACCGAAGGCGGAACCGGCCCCGCTGGCCTGGACTCGCTGCCGAAGATGGATGGCGCGAAGACCGTCATGCTGCAGTCGGCGTCGTCGGCAGGGTACGTGTTTCCGTCGGCTGCATTGAAGGCTGCCGGTATCGACGTGACGACCGATCTCGACCTCACCCAGGTCACTTCGCACCCGGCGGCGGTGTTGGCGGTGAACAACGGTGACGACGAAGTCGGCGTCTCGTTCTGGGATGCCCGCGAGACGGTCGCGAAGGACACTCCCGACGTCGCGAAGAACCTCGTCGTGTTCGCCCTCACCAACGAGATCCCCAACGACGGAGTATCGCTGAGCAGCAACCTCAGCGAAGAATGGCAGCAGAAGATCTCCGATGCCATGGAGGACTACGCGTCCACCCCCGAAGGCATCGAGGCCCTGACGGCGATCTACCAGATCACCGGACTCGACAAGGCCGATCCGGCCGCGTTGCAGCAGGCGCAGACCGAAGCCGATTCCATCGGGTTGGGGAACTGACGATGCAGGCCGGGTCCGGGGGCGCGGGCATCGCGTTCGACAACGTCTCGGTGACCTACCCGAACGGTCACACGGCGCTCGACGGGGTGTCGCTGGAGATTCCGGCGGGCCAGATGGTGGCCGTCGTCGGCCTCTCCGGGGCAGGCAAGTCGACGCTCGTGCGCACGATCAACGGCCTGGTGCCCGTCACCTCGGGCAACGTCACCGTCGGGGACGAACGCGTGAACACGTTGAACGCCAGAGCGTTACGGGACCTACGCGGTGACATCGGCATGGTGTTCCAAGGGTTCAACCTCGCCGGGCGGACGAGCGTACTGAACAACGTCATGATGGGACGCCTGCACAGCTCGCCGCTGTGGCGCACGCTTCTCGGGGCCTGGTCCGCCGAGGACATCGAACTGGGGATGAGCGCACTGGAACGAGTCGAGATCGTCGAGAAGGCGTACCGAAAAGCCTCGACACTCTCCGGTGGGCAGCAGCAACGGGTCGCAATCGCGCGCACGTTGGTCCAACGTCCGCGGGTGATCCTCGCGGACGAACCGGTGGCCTCGCTCGACCCGCCGACATCGCACGTCGTCATGCGCGACCTGAAGCGCATCAACAGCGACCTCGGCATCACCGTCGTGGTGAATCTGCACTTCCTCGACCTCGCGCGCCGTTACGGTGACCGGCTCATCGGACTGCGCGACGGCAAGGTCGTGTTCGACGGCCACGGCGCCGACGCCGACGAGCAGGTGTTCGAGAACATCTACGGACGCTCGCTGACGGCCGAGGACGTGCTGGAGGCGAAAGCGGAACTATGAGGCCGACCAAACCGCGCAACGGGTGGAAGTATCTCGCGGTCTTCGCGGTGCTCGCCGTCCTCACATTGTGGGCAGGAATCGGCGTCGACGCGAACCTCTCGGCGATCATCGACAACTGGGGCAATGCAACCGACAAGATCGTCGCACTGCTGCAGCCGGACTACTGGTTCTTTCCCGAGACCGTCGACGCCGTGGCCGAGACTCTGCAGATGGCTGTCATCGCCACCACGATCGGCGCAGCGGTATCGCTGCCGCTGAGCTTCGCGGCATCGCGAGTGACCAACCCGCACGGCACGTTTCGCTCGGTGGTGCGCGGCTTCATGAATGTGGTTCGGGCCGTGCCGGATCTGCTCTATGCGGCGATTCTCGTCGCGGTCGTGGGAACCGGGGCACTGTCCGGCGTACTCGCGCTGATCGTGTTCAACATCGGAATCATCGTCAAGTTGGTGTCCGAGGCGATCGACGCCGTCGACACCGGTCCGCAGGAAGCGGCACTCGCCGCCGGGGGAACGTGGGTCGGAGCAGACCGAACCGCGGTGCTCCCACAGATCTTTCCGGCGTTCGTGTCGCAGACGCTGTACACGCTCGAACTGAACGTCCGAGCCTCCGCGGTGATCGGACTGGTCGGCGCAGGCGGTCTCGGCATGCTCATCGACAACGTCCGAACGTTCTACAAGTATCACCAGCTCAGCTTGATCATTCTGGAAATTCTGGTGATCGTGCTCGCACTCGAACTACTGTCCACCTGGGCGCGAAAGAAGTTGATCGGATGAGCGCCACCGTGATTGCCGCCCGTCCGGTGCAGACTCGTCCGCCGAAACCTCGTCATCGGGCACGTACTGCGGGCAGCCTGGCCATCGTCGCCGTCGTCGTTCTGTGCTTCTCCGGTATCGAGGTCAAGTGGGACCGACTGCTCGACCTGCCGCAGAACCTGTGGCGCTACGCGCTGTTGATGTTCGCGCCGCCGGACTTCTCGGCACTCGGACGAGCACTCGACGCGACACTGCTGTCGGTCCAGATGGCATGGTTCGGAACAGTTCTCGGCATCGTCGTCTCGCTGCCCCTGAGCTTTCTGGCAGCGACAGGAATCGGCCCGGTGTGGCTTCGCTGGCCGCTGCGCATCCTGTTCGCCGTCACCCGGGCAGTCCCCGAGGTCGTGATCGCGATCCTCATCCTCTCGGTCACCGGACTCACTGCGTTCACCGGTGCGCTGGCCATCGCCATCGGCTCGATCGGAACCCTCGGGAAATGGGGGTACGAAGCAATGGAAGGTGCCGAGCGAGGCCCGATCGACGCCGCCCGCGCGGCAGGCGGATCCACCGCGCAGGTCGTTCGCTGGGGGCTGTGGCCGAACGCAGCCCCCGAGGTGTTCGCCTTCTGGCTCTACCGATTCGAGATCAATGTCCGTGCGTCGGCGATCCTCGGACTCATCGGGGCAGGCGGAATCGGCAGCATGCTCGTCGACAACGTCCAGTACCGGCAGTGGGGATCGGTCGGCATGCTTCTCATCGTCGTCGTCGTCATCACCGTGCTCATCGACCAGATCTCCGGAGCGGTGCGTCGACGCATCATCACGGGCAGGTGGAGCAGCAAGATATGAGCATGGATCTCGCACCCGGGGGAGTAGTCCCGCACATCAGATCGCTGCTGCCGTCCCTCCTGCCTGCCGAGAAAGCCGTCGCCGAAGTCTTCGTCGGAAGGCCGTCGGACATCGTCGAGATGTCCTCACAGCAGGTCGCGGACGCCGCCGGTGCATCGCGGGCATCGGTCGTGCGGACGTGCCAGAGTCTAGGCTTCAGCGGCTATCAGCAGCTTCGAGTCCTGCTGGCGCGTGACGCGGCCCGGGCACTGCCCACCGAAATTCGCTCGGGGGACGGGCCGTTCGCCGTCGTCGTGGACACCTTCTCTCAGGTCGGCGACTCGATCGACGCCATGACCGCACTGCTCGACGAACGCACGGTCACCGGCGCCGTCGAGGCACTCGCGACCGCAGCAACCGTCGTCGTCGTCGGGAACGGCCTTTCGGCTCCGCTCGCGTCGGACGCCGACGCAAGGTTGCGATCTGTCGGCGTGACCAGCTACGCACCGTCCGACGCGATAGCCCAGCAGGTGGCGGCGAAACTGCTGACGGGCAAGGACGTTTTGCTCGTCGTCAGCGGTAGCGGCGCGACGGCGCAGTCCACCAGAACGGCGCGCATCGCGAGAGAACAGGGAGCGACGGTCATCGCCCTGACCTCGTTCGCACGCTCGGATCTCGCCGGCGCCGCGAACTTCGCTCTTGTCGTCGGAATGCGTGACCTCAGCTTCCAACGCGAACTGTCCGTCACCAGCCGAATTCCGCACCTCATCCTGCTCGAGGGACTCATGGCAGCCCTCACCGTCAGGCTCGGCGATCGAGCGACGGCGGCGCTCGAAGCGACATACGACGTGATCAGCGGCAGTCTGTCCGACTGAGGGCCCGGACTGCCGTCGTGGTCTACGGCACCTTCCGACCCTGCACCGCACGCGGTTCACTACGGTAGGAGCGGGTAAGTCGGGAGTTGTCGGGCAAACGCCGAAGTCGAAGAGGACAGGACGAACAATCGTGAGCACAGAAGACGTGGGAGTGGAGCCCGCGGAACGAACCGATTGGACAGTCGGATCGACGGTCGTTGCCGGAGTGGATCTCGTGGATCCGGAGCTGGCACGAACCGTCGCCACGGGGTTGGAGAACGTCGAGAAATTGATGATCTCCGAGCTGTCCGACGGCGAGGACTTCCTCACCGAGGCCGCACTGCATCTGGCGAAGGCGGGCGGCAAGCGCTTCCGTCCACTGTTCACGGTCCTCACCGCGCAGCTCGGTCCGAACTCCAGGGACGAGTCGATCGTCACCGCGGCCACCGTCGTCGAGCTCGTTCATCTCGCGACGCTCTATCACGACGACGTCATGGACGAAGCCACCATTCGCCGCGGCGCCGAGAGCGCGAACGCACGCTGGGGAAACAGCGTCGCGATCCTTGCGGGTGACTACCTGTTCGCTCATGCGTCGCGCTTGGTGTCGACGCTCGGCCCCGAGGCCGTGCGGATCATCGCCGAGACGTTCGCCGAGCTGGTCACCGGCCAGATGCGCGAAACCATCGGTGTGAAGAAGGACGAGGATCCCGTCGCCCACTATCTGCGGGTGGTGTGGGAGAAGACCGGATCGCTGATCGCCGCGTGCGGACGATTCGGCGGCACCTTCTCCGGCGGCGACAGCGACCACATCGCCGCGTTGGAGCGACTCGGCGACGCCGTCGGCACCGCGTTCCAGATCTCCGACGACATCATCGACATCTCGTCGGCCTCGGAACAGTCGGGCAAGACACCGGGCACCGACCTCCGCGAAGGCGTGCACACACTTCCCGTCCTCTACGCGCTGACGGACTCCGGCGACGACGGCGATCGTCTCCGCGTGCTGCTCGACGGTCCGGTCACCGACGACGCCGAGGTCGAAGAGGCCCTGACGCTGCTGGGACGCTCGCCAGGGATGGCGAAGGCGAAGGCCACATTGGGTGAGTTCGCCGCCAAGGCGCACGCGGAACTGGAGAAGCTTCCCCAGGGCGCAGCCAACGAAGCACTCGGCAGGCTCGTGAACTACACGGTCGAGCGGGTGGGCTGAGCTGCACCCGGGAACCTTGTTGGGGGACGTGCTCGTTCTTCGGTGAAGAGAACAACGAATTCCCCGGGAAGAGGCGTCGAGAAGTGAGTTACGCGAACGGTGCAAAGACATTCGGTTTGCTGGTGGGGATGTCGGCGCTCATCGTCTTCATCGGCTCGTTGTTCAACAGCTCGGCCATCTTGTTCCTGTCGATCGCGCTTGCCGTCGGCGTCAACGGATACGCGTACTTCAACAGCGCGAAGATGGCGCTGCGCTCGATGCACGCGCAGCCGGTCACCGAGGTCGAGCAGCCCGCGATGTACCGAATCGTCCGCGAGCTCGCGACCACGGCGCACCAGCCGATGCCCGCGCTGTACATCAGCCCGACCAACAACCCGAACGCGTTCGCGACCGGGCGAAACCCACGCAATGCCGCGGTGTGCTGCACCACCGGAATTCTGCAGATCCTCGACGAACGTGAGCTCAGGGCAGTGCTAGGCCACGAACTCTCGCACGTCTACAACCGCGACATCCTGATCTCGTCCGTTGCGGGCGCGATGGCAGCGGTCATCTCGGGGCTGGCGAACTTCGCGATGATCGCCTCGATGTTCGGAGGACGAGGAAACAACGGCGCCAATCCGTTCGCGCTGCTACTCGTCTCGTTCCTCGGACCCATCGCCGCCACCGTCGTCAGATTGGCGGTGTCGCGATCGCGCGAGTATCAGGCAGACCAATCGGGAGCCGAACTCACCGGGGATCCACTGGCACTCGCATCGGCTCTGCGGAAGCTCGAGCGTGGCGTACAGGCCGCCCCGTTGCCTCCTGAGCCACGTATCGCAGCCGAGTCGCACCTGATGATCGCCAGCCCGTTCCGCGCCGGAGAGAAGGTCGGACGGCTGTTCTCGACTCACCCGCCGATGGCGGAGCGGATCGAGCGCCTGGAGCGGATGGCGCGAGGCGGCTAGCCGCATGTGAGTGCGAATACATGGCGGGCCGTGTATTCGCACTCACATGAGCGAAGCGACTACCGGTAGTTGACGAACTGCAACGCCAGGTCGAAATCCTCGGACTTCAGGAGCTGCTGGACGGCCTGCAGGTCGTCGCGCTTCTTGCTGCTGATCCGCAGTTCGTCGCCCTGGATCTGCGCCTTGACGCCCTTGGGGCCCTCGTCGCGGATCTTCTTGGTGAGTTTCTTGGCGTTCTCGGTCGAGATGCCCTGCACGAGCTTGCCGGTGACCTTGTAGACCTTGCCCGACGCTGCCGGCTCGTTGGCTTCGAAGGCCTTCAACGAGACGTCACGACGAATGAGCTTTTCCTTGAAGACGTCCAAGGCCGCCTTGACCTTCTCTTCGGTCTCGGAGGTGATGACGATCACCTCGGACTCGCCGCTTCCCGACCACTCGATGACAGTGTTGGAACCGCGGAAATCGAAGCGCGTCGCCAGCTCCTTCGCAGCTTGGCCGAGAGCGTTGTCCACCTCTTGTCGGTCGACCTTGCTCACCACATCGAAGGACGAATCAGCCACGTAAATCTCCTTGGTTCAAATCGAATGTTCACGGTCTTCGCCCCCGACGTTAGCCCTCTCGTACCCCCGCTATCCACCCGGTTTGCGTCAAGGGGGCACGTTCGTTGTATTCTTCTCTCCGGTTCGAAGAGTGCGAATCTCTTCGGAGCGATCCCGGCAGATTGCCCGAGCGGCCAATGGGAGCGGACTGTAAATCCGTCGGCTTATGCCTACGTAGGTTCGAATCCTACATCTGCCACACAGGAGCCCCAGCGAGCGTAATTCTCGCTGGGGTTTCTACTGTGAGGGACGCACGCGAAGGTGCGCTGAGCATGCAATTTGGTACTCGGCGCTCGGAATGTGTAACCTCTTGAAGGCTTCAGCGCACGGTTCGCCGCGCACGGAAGCCACGCCCCCTTAGCTCAGTCGGTAGAGCGTTTCCATGGTAAGGAAAAGGTCAACGGTTCGATTCCGTTAGGGGGCTCGCTGGATTGGATAGTTCGCCGACACGCCCTCATTAGTGAGAAGGTGTAGGGGTGAGCACCTGAGGCGGTGTAGCTCAGTTGGTAGAGCAAACGACTCATAATCGTTGCGTCGCCGGTTCAAGTCCGGTCACCGCTACACAAGAAAAATGCACAGTCCTGATTAACCGGATCAGATTTACCCGAAAGTAGGCATCCAGTGGCCTCCTCCACCGATGTGCGGCCCAAGATCACCTTGGCCTGCGAGGTTTGCAAGCACCGTAACTACATCACGAAGAAGAACCGCCGCAACGATCCAGACCGCCTCGAGCTGAAGAAGTTCTGCTCGAACTGCGGAACGCATCGCGCGCACCGCGAGTCTCGCTAGTAGCGAGCCCTCTCGGCTGCTGGTTTTCGTTCGGAGTCGACGCCACGCGTTAGGCTTACTTTTCGTGCCCTAACCGCACCTGCGTCCTGGGTAGAAAAGGTTCTTTGGTCGCGTGACTGAGTCAGTGCAGGATCCTGCGGTACATGCCGCCTCGATGGTGGGCCACCACTACAAAGTGGAGCACCCCTACGAGGTCGGCCGCGAGAAGGTGCGTGAGTACGCGCGTGCTGTTCAGGATTGGCACCCAGCGCACCACGACGAAGAGGCTGCGCAAGGCCTGGGTTACGACGGCCTTGTCGCCCCTCTCACGTTCATCTCCTTGGTCGGCATCATCGCGCAGTCGCGGATGTTCAAGGAATTCATCACGGGCTACGATCCCAGCCAGATCCTGCAGACCGATCAGCGCCTGCAATTTCACAAGCCGATCTCGGTGGGCGACAAGCTGTCGTGCGAGGTGTACCTCGAATCGTTCCGTCAGATGAGTGGTAGCGACATCATCACCACCAAGAACATCGTGACCGATCAGAACGGTGAGCTCGTTCAGACCACCTGGACTACGCTCGTCGCACGTACCGGCGGCGAAGTCGACGAGAACATCGCCCACGCAGTCAAGGAAGTGATCATGCATGGCGCTTCGTAGCTTCGACGATGTTGTCGTCGGTGAGGAACTGCCCGAGCGGATCGTCAAGCTCACCCGCGGTGACCTGGTCAACTATGCCGGTGTGTCCGGCGATCCCAATCCGATCCACTGGAGCGACGAGGTCGTCAAGCTCGCGGGTCTGGACAACGTGATCGCACACGGCATGCTGACCATGGGCCTCGGCGCGGGATTCGTTACCTCGTGGTTGGGCGATCCGGGTGCTGTCACCGAGTACAACGTACGGTTCACCAGTTCCGTCTACGTCCCGGCCGATGCTGCTGCATCCGTCGAGTACACCGGCAAGATCAAGTCGGTTGATCCGGAGACCAAGTCCGCGGTCATTGCGATCACCGCCAAGTCCGAGGGCAAGAAGATCTTCGGTCGCGCCACCGCGACCGTCCGTCTGGCCTGATTACCGGAACCCTCGTGCCGCCCGTTTTCGGACGGCGGGATTTCAAGGTTCCACACCCTGTGCAGTACACTGAGATTTCTGGGGTTGTTCGGCGCTGCGCGCTGCCAATGCTCTCGGCAACGAGAGTCGGACGCTCTCCTTCGGAGAGGTCAAGGTAGCGCGTATGTTGTGTGACCGCAGGACGGACCGATCGTGACGGTGGATCGGACCGAAGGGGCGTAGCTCAATTGGTAGAGCAACGGTCTCCAAAACCGTAGGTTGCAGGTTCAAGTCCTGTCGCCCCTGCCCATGTTGCCAATGCCTCGCCGATCGGCGAGGTACGGCGACGGTGTCAGCTACTGAGAGGAACGACGGTGAGCGAGGAGCGCGGTAAGCGCGACGAGACGTCCGAGGACGTCGACTCGTCCGACTCGGCGACGCCCGAGGATGCTGCAGCCCGCACCGACGACGCCTCCTCTTCGGAGATTTCTTCACGGCCGTCCGGTAAGCGCGCTGCACGTCGATCGCGAGCATCTACTTCGCCCGGCGCCGTTTCGGTGACCAAGTCCTCCGGATCGAGCAAGACTTCGGGTTCTGCTGTGGCCACCCGTGAGAAGTCGCGCGAGCCGAAGCGAATGAACATCTTCAAGCGCCTGCGCAAGTTCTTCCGCGAGGTCATCGCGGAACTGCGCAAGGTCATCTGGCCGAACAAGAAGCAGATGGTCACCTACACCAGCGTCGTGCTCGTGTTCGTGACGTTCATGGTCGCGTTCATCAGTGGTCTGGACCTGGCGTTCATCAAGGGTGTCGGCTGGCTCTTCGGCTGACGCCTCACGTCAACCGGTCTCGGTGAACTTTCGACACGGACGATATTTCGACACGCATGAAACGACAGAAAGGGTGCCTGCTGTGAGCACGCCGCACAACGACGCCACCGAAGTGGCCGCATTCGACGCCGATGTCGAGGCGACCAAACAGGGCCTCGAAGCGGAGCAGGCCGCTCAG
>NZ_JAHFVG010000005.1 GCF_023264675.1 Rhodococcus sp. (in: high G+C Gram-positive bacteria) | reverse complement strand
TCGTGCCCGCCGCCGCGGCACAATTTCACGGAGTTGCCGCGGATTCGTTCCGAGCGTCCGGCGTTCGAGTTGCATTACCCGCACATGGTCGATCGGATGCGGGCCGAAGCGCATGTCGGGCCGGGAAGCCACGGTGGGCACACCACCGAAGTTCTCGAGCAGGTACGCCGCGCACCGATCGCCACCAGTGAGCACGAAGGATCCGGAGATCCGGATCCGAAGTAGAGTCCGTCGATGACAGCGAAGAGCCCCTCCCGGTACCCGGGCGGGGCTCTTCGCTTGCGATAATCGTCTTTTGCGAAGCAACTATTCATCATTCGGCCCGCTCCCGATCCGGGACAGGCGTCGCACGCTCGAAGGGAGATTCGGTGCCGTCGAAGGACACCGCAGTACTCGTCACGGTGACCGGCCCGGACAAACCGGGTGTCACCTCGGTGCTGTTCGCAGCACTCTCGCGGCACCAGGTGAGCCTTCTCGATGTCGAACAAGTGGTCATCCGCGGGCGACTCACCCTCGGAGTGTTGCTGACGTGCCCCAACGACCCCGAAGCGCTACAAGAAGAACTCGAAGAAGCCATGTCGACCGTCGGCGTACACGTCGATGTCGAGATCGACGCCGATCCGGTAGGGCGGCAGTCGCTTGCCACTCACGTCGTCGTCGTGCTGGGGAGGCCCGTCACGGCGCGCGCGTTCAGTACGATCTCCCGTGAACTCGCACGGCAGGGCGCCAACATCGACTCCATCCGCGGAATCGCGGACTACCCGGTGACCGGGCTCGAATTGACGGTCACGGCCACCAACACCTCACCCGATGCAGACCGGCAACTCCGTACCGGACTGTCGGAGATTGCCGCCGGTGTCGGCGTCGACGTCGCCGTCGAACGTGGCGGAATCTCGCGGCGGTCCAAACGACTCATCGTGTTCGACGTCGACTCGACGCTCGTCCAGGGCGAGGTCATCGAGATGCTCGCTGCCAAGGCCGGACGCGAGGACGAAGTCCGTGCGGTCACCGAAGCTGCGATGCGTGGGGAGATCGACTTCACCGAATCGCTGCACCAGCGTGTGCAGGCACTCGCCGGCCTCGACGCTTCCGTGATCGACGAGGTGAGCGAGGAACTCGAGCTCACTGCGGGGGCTCGCACCACCATTCGGACGCTGCGCAGACTCGGTTATCACTGCGGTGTCGTCTCCGGCGGATTCCGACAGGTCATCGAAAGTCTTGCGCACGAACTCGAACTGGACTTCGTCAAAGCCAACACTCTCGAGATCATCGACGGGAAGTTGACGGGCCGCGTGATCGGCGACATCGTCGATCGCGCAGCGAAGGCAACCGCGTTGCGTGAGTTCGCGGCTCAGGCGGGCGTGCCGATGGAGCAGACCGTGGCCGTCGGTGACGGCGCCAACGACATCGACATGCTGACAGCCGCAGGGCTCGGTGTGGCATTCAATGCGAAACCGGCACTGCGCGAGATAGCCGATACCGCGATCTCGCACCCGTACCTCGACGCGGTGCTCTTCATGCTCGGCGTCACCCGCAACGAAATCGAGGCCGCCGACGCCGTCGACGGTGGCGTGCGCCGCGTACCGATTCTGTGACCCACTGCGGGGAGACGGGCACTGCCGAGGAGACGGGCACTGCCGATGCGGGCTTCGAGCTCGAGATTTCGTCGACGAGCACCTTCGCGGAGCGTCATGCAGTGCTCGCCGAAGGCTACGGCGGGCGGGAGGATCCGCCGGATCCAGCCGATGTCCTGGCCATGCCGGTGATTCTGCACATTCCGAAGACTGATCCACCCTGCCGTTCGGAGATTCTTCAGGCAGCGGCTTCGGCCGCTGTCGCACTCTGTCTCGACGAGCGCGTCGGCGCCGGTGGCGAGTGGGAAGAACCCTTCCTCGCCTGGACGCACGCGCGCATCCGGAAGGTGTCGCGACGCGCCCGCGGCGTCCAGTGGACCGCCGCCCAGGAGGTGCCGGGTGTCACGGTCTCGGTCGGTAGTGCGCAGGCCAGGGCTCTCGTGCCCGGACGGGTCGGCGATCTCGATCCTCGCATCAAGAAACTTCAGATCGGTGGCACCGATGTCGATCACGACAATCCGGGTCCCGCGATTCCGGGGATGCCGGTGCTGTGGATCGACCGCAGTCTCGAAATGACCGTTGGCAAGGCCGCAGCGCAGGTCGGCCACGCGTCGATGCTCCTCGCCGGAGCCATGACTGTCGACGAGTGTGCATCCTGGGCCGCCGATGGTTTCGCCTGTTCGGTGCGAGAGGCAGATTCACTGCAGTGGTCGAACGCCCTCGATCGGGTTCGCAACGGAAGCGCCGTTGCGGTGCGCGACGCCGGCTTCACCGAAGTCGCCCCTGGATCGATGACGGTCATCGCCGTCACACGGGTCTGACCGAATTCCGTCGATCGTCGACGAGTCGATGTCAGGGGTCCACTGCTTCGAAACTGGATGTTTCCGACCGTGCCAGTCCGGCCGGACACTGGATGCATGCCTTCGACCACCTCTGCACTTCTGTACGCCCGCCGCCTCGGTCTGCGGCTGACCGCCCTCTACCTGGGGCTCTGGCTGTACGGATTGTCGATGGCACTGATGATCACTGCGGGCCTCGGGCTCGACCCGTGGGATGTGTTCCATCAGGGTGTGAGCCGGCATCTTCCGCTGAGCTTCGGCGCCATCACCGCGATCACCGGGGTTCTCGTACTGCTGGCATGGATCCCGCTTCGGCAGAGGCCGGGGCTGGGGACGATCAGCAACGTCGTCGTCATCGCGATCGCGGTCGACGTGTCGCTGGCGTGGATCCCCGATGTCGAGGGCGTCGCGGTTCGGTCGGTCATGCTCCTGGGCGGCATCGTGATGAACGCGTTCGCGACTGCTCTGTACATCGGCGCAGGGATGGGCCCCGGCCCGCGCGACGGGTTGATGACCGGCTTCGTCGCGCGCACCGGGCTGTCCATCAGGTTGGTGCGGACAGGCATCGAATTGACGGTCGTCGCCACCGGTTGGCTGTTGGGGGGCAACGTCGGAGTCGGCACGGTGCTCTACGCGTTCGGGATCGGCCCTCTCGTCCAATTGTTCATGACCTACCTGCCATCGCTGCGGAGCACGAGGATCGTCGAACCGGTGAGTGACATCGTCGAGCCTGCAACCACGGCGGCGGTGTCGCCGGGGATGCCGTCGGCAGTGGAGGAATCGAACACCGGCACGAAGCGAGATGCAGCCCAGGGAGGGCACGCGATCGAGACCTCGATCGGTTCGCCGGAATGCAGTATCAGCAGTGAACTCTCGTCGTCCACGTGTCGACCGTCGGGTTCGTAGGACCGCACGTCGGCGCCGTCGACCCATGCTTGCAGAGTGCGCAGGGAGTCGTCGTTCCAGGCATCGTGGCCGAGTTCGTTGCCTGCAGCGTCGAACCACACCAGGTCCGGTCGTCCGGTCGGAGTGTCTCGGCCGCTGAAGAACTCCTGCTGTCGGAGCGTCGGTGCACTGCGCCTGATGCGCAGTAGGCGAGAGACGAAGGAGACCAGTCGCTCGTCCACCGTGGACCAATCGATAGCCCAGGCGTCGGCAGCGGATGCGTCCGTCGGAACGCAGTAGGCGTTGTTGTTGCCGAACTGCGTGTGCCCCAGTTCGTCTCCGGCGAGCAGCATCGGCGTTCCGGTCGAGAGTGCCAGTGTCGCCAGCAACGCTCGGACGTGTCGGTCGCGGGCAGCCGAGACGATCGGGTCGCCCGTCGGTCCTTCGATTCCGTGGTCGACCGAGACGTTGTTGTCGGTACCGTCGCGGTTCTCTTCGCCGTTCGCCTCGTTGTGCTTGTGGGAGTACGACACCAGATCGCGAGCGGTGAAACCGTCGTGAGCGGTGATGAAATTGACCGAGGCCCATGGCTTTCGGTTGCCACCGCCGTAGATGTCCTCGGAGCCGGCCAGCCTCGATGCGAGTTCTCGTACGCCGGTCTGACCCGCCCAGAAGCGACGTACCGTGTCACGGTATCGATCGTTCCATTCCGACCACATGTTGCCGAAGCCGCCGACCTGATAGCCGGCGCCCGTTGCATCCCACGGCTCGGCGATCAATTTGACGTTCGAGAGGACCGGATCGGTGGTGATCGCCGTGAGCAGTGGTGCGCGAGGATCGAACCGCCAGCCGCCGGGACGGCCGAGGGTGCTGGCCAGATCGAACCGAAATCCGTCGACGCCCATGTCGAGAACCCAGTATCGAAGGCTGTCGCACACCATCCTCACCACGGCAGGCGATGCGGAGTCGAGGGTGTTGCCACAGCCGGTGAGATCGACGTCGTAACCGCGGCCGTCGAGCAAGTAATAGCCGGGCGCGTCGAGGCCGCGCCAACTGAGGGACGGGCCCGAGATCGAGGACTCGCACGTGTGGTTGTAGACGACGTCGAGCACCACCTCGATACCGACCGAGTGCAGGGCATCGACCATCGTGCGGAACTCGGCGACCTCGGCGCCCGGCACCGAGGCGAACCGAGGATCGGGTGCGAAGTAGGCCCCGGTCGAATACCCCCAGTGATTGCGCATTCCACGCGCCCGCACATCCGGTTCGGTGAGGGTGGCGTGCACCGGCAGCAGTTCGACGGTGGTCACCCCGACCCGCATCAGATGCTCGAGGATCGCCGGTGCGGTGAGTCCGAGATAGGTGCCCCGGTGTTCCTCGGGCACCCCGGGGTGACGCGCCGTGTAAGCCCCGACGTGGAGTTCGTAGAGGACCGTTCGGTCCCAGGGGACGTCGGGTCCGGTGGTCCCCGTGCGATCGGACCGGGACGTGACGACGGACAAAGGCACGTGACCGAGTGAGTCGATCTCGCTCGGCCGCCCGAATGGTTCGTCGTCGTAGGCGAGCAATGCGTGCGGCGAACCGACCGAGCCGGTGATCTGCCGTGCAGCAGGGTCGATCAGCAGTTTGTGCTGGTTGAAACGACGTCCGGCGGTTGGATCCCACGGGCCGTGTGCGCGAACGCCGTACGTCGCGCCCGCATCGACGCCGTCGACGAACCCGTGCCAAATTCCGAAGGTGTGACTGCGCAGCTCGACTCGAGTCTCGCTGCCCTCCGGGTCGATCAAACAGATCTCGACACCGTCGGCGTCCGGCGAGTGGACTGCAAATTGAGTACCACCTCTCGACGGGGTTGCACCGAGAGGGAACGGCGATCCAGGGGCAGGGACGCCGGAAACGGCACTGTGATCAGAATTGGACGACACGCTTGCAGATCCTGCCGTGAAAGCCCGAAGGATGTGGGACAAGATAGACCTCGTGTCTGAACCGGATCCCGACCTGCTCATCGATTTCAACGACGTACTCATCCGGCGAGGTGGGGTGACCCTCGTCGGTCCGGTGACCTGGCAGGTGGAGCTCGACGAGCGGTGGGTCGTGCTCGGACCCAACGGAGCGGGCAAGACCTCGCTCATGCGGATCGCCGCCGCTGAGGTCCACCCGACCTCCGGCGTCGCCCATGTTCTCGGTGAAGTGATGGGCAACGCCAACGTCGCGGACCTCAAGACCAGGATCGGACTGTCGTCGTCGGCGCTCGCGCATCGGATTCCCGCGGACGAGACGGTCAGCGACCTGGTCGTCTCGGCGGGCTACAGCGTGTTGGGTCGATGGCGCGAGCGTTACGACGAGATGGATACCGAGCGTGCGGTCGACATGCTCGAAAGCCTCGGCGCCGAGCACCTGGCGCAGCGGACCTACGGGACGTTGTCCGAGGGAGAACGTAAACGAGTCCTGATCGCGCGCGCTCTGATGACCGATCCCGAGCTGCTTCTTCTCGACGAACCCGCCGCCGGTCTCGACCTCGGTGGACGCGAAGAACTGGTCGCTCGGCTGGCAGACCTCGCGGCCGACCCCGATGCCCCGGCAACGGTTCTCATCACTCACCACGTGGAAGAAATCCCGCCGGGTTTCAGTCATGCGCTTCTGCTCAAGGAGGGCGGAGTGGTCGCGCAGGGACTCGTCGACGACGTCATCACCGAGGAAAATCTGACCGAGGCATTCAGCCAGTCGATCACCTTGGATCGAGTGGACGGCCGCTTCTTCGCGCGGCGAACGAGGGCGGCCGGGCAGCATCGTCGCTGAAGGTTGTACGTTCCGAGGATGACTTCTACCGACGCAGCTCCCGTGCGTGACGCCTCGACCGTGATCCTGTTGCGAGACGGGACCGACGAGGTCGAGGTTTTCCTGCTCGAACGTGTGGGCGGGATGGCCTTCGCGGGTGGTATGACCGTGTTTCCCGGTGGCGGCGTCGACATATCCGACGCCGATGCCGATCTGGCGTGGACCGGGCCCGACCCTGCGTGGTGGGCATCGAGGTTCGGCGTCGACGAGCGGAAGGCTGCGGCCCTGGTGTGCGCCGCAGCGCGGGAGACGTTCGAGGAGTGCGGAATCCTGCTCGCCGGAACGACGGCGGACAGTGTCGTCTCGGACACCGGCAGTTATACCGAGGATCGCGGTCGCCTCGAGCGTCGCGAGCAGACATTCGGTGAGTTCCTGACGAGGAACGGATTGGTGTTGCGCAGCGACCTACTCCGTCCATGGTCGAACTGGATCACTCCGGTGGGGGAGAAGCGCCGCTACGACACCCGCTTTTTCGTAGCAGTGCAACCGGACGGTCAGAACGCCGACGGCGCCACCAGTGAGGCACAGTCGGTCGGGTGGCGCTCGCTGGAATCCGCCTTGAAGGAATGGCGTGAAGGCCAGACGATTCTGCTGCCTCCGACATGGAGCCAATTGGACGGCTTGACGGCGTTCCGCACCGTGGCCGAGGTTCTTGCCTCGACTCCGGATATCGAGCCGATCCAGCCGGATCTCTACCACGTCGACGGTGAACTCAGGGTGGACTTTCCAGGTCAGGAGGCCTACTACGCCGACAGCGCGCATCCGTGGGTCGGCAAGTAAGGCCTCGGCTTCCGCGGGCATGACAGAGGCAGCACCACCCGTGGATTCGGCCGATGGGAGCGCACCGGTAGCGTTGCTCGCATGGCTGAGTTCGTGACACTCGAGGTATCAGACGGCATCGGTACGATCCGATTGGATCGTCCCCCCATGAACGCTTTGAACCGGCAACTGCAGGAAGAGATCAGAGAAGCCGCGCGGGCTGCGACGACCGATGCTGCCGTGAAGGCCGTCATCGTCTATGGCGGCGACAAAGTTTTTGCTGCCGGCGCCGATATCAAGGAGATGGCCGAGCTGTCGGCCTCGCAAATGGCCGCGATCATCGGCGATCTGCAGTCCGGGCTCGGCGCACTCGCGGCGATCCCCAAGCCTGTGGTCGCGGCGATCACCGGTTACGCACTCGGTGGAGGTCTCGAAGTCGCGCTCGGCGCCGATCGACGCATCGCAGGCGACAATGCGAAGCTCGGGGTGCCGGAAGTGTTGCTCGGTGTAATTCCCGGCGGCGGCGGAACTCAGCGACTGGCGCGTCTCATCGGGCCGAGCAAGGCCAAGGACATGGTGTTCACGGGCCGCTTCGTCGGTGCCGAGGAAGCACTGCGTATCGGGCTGGTCGACGAGGTGGTGGCGCCCGACGAGGTGTACAACGCGGCTCGGAAATGGGCGTCGCAGTTCACCAAGGGGGCATCGCGTGCTCTCGCTGCGGCCAAAGCGTCGATCGATCAGGGACTCGACACGGACCTGAATACCGGTCTGAAGATCGAGGCGCAGCAGTTCGCGGCCCTGTTCGCCACCAAGGATCGCTCGATCGGCATGGAATCGTTCATCGCCAACGGTCCCGGTAAAGCCGCCTTCACCGGCGAGTGATCGGTGCTCCGCAAACTAGAACTTGTTCATTCTCTACTGGATAGTAGGCTGCCCTGATGACTGCAAGCTCTCACGACGGCAGCGACAGCGCCGAGAAGAACAGCGCTGACGCCACCCTGCACGTTGTGCCCGACGCCACCGGCGATCCCGCGCCGAATCCGCATGCCACGGCCGAGCAGGTCGAAGCTGCACGCAACGACACCAAACTCGCTCAGGTCCTCTATCACGACTGGGAGGCCGAGACCTACGACGACAAATGGTCGATCTCCTACGACGAGCGTTGTATCGAGTACGCCCGCGGACGCTTCGATCAAGCCGTCGCAGGTCGGCCCGGTGCACAGGATGCACTGCCGTACGGGCGTGCACTGGAGCTCGGCTGCGGCACCGGGTTCTTTCTGCTCAACCTGATGCAGGCGGGAGTCGCGGATAAGGGTTCGGTCACCGATCTCTCTCCCGGCATGGTCAAGGTTGCGCTGCGCAATGCCGGTCACCTGAAGCTCGACGTCGACGGCCGTGTCGCCGACGCCGAAACCATTCCGTACGAGGACAACACGTTCGACCTGGTGGTCGGGCACGCGGTGCTGCATCACATTCCCGATGTCGAGCAGTCGCTGCGCGAGGTTCTTCGTGTGCTCAAGCCAGGCGGTCGTTTCGTCTTCGCGGGCGAGCCGACCACCGTCGGCAACTTCTACGCGCGGTGGCTCGGCCGCCTCACCTGGGAAGCGACCACACGCACCACCAAGTTGCCGTTCCTGGCCAGTTGGCGCAAGCCACAGGAGCAGCTCGACGAATCCTCCCGCGCTGCGGCTCTCGAAGCCGTCGTCGACATCCACACGTTCGATCCGACCGACCTGGAGAACATCGCACTCAGCGCGGGTGCCGTCGAGGTGCAGGCCCGCACGGAGGAATTCGCTGCAGCGTTGCTCGGATGGCCGGTACGCACGTTCGAAGCCGCAGTCCCGGCAGACAAGCTCGGCTGGAACTGGGCAAAGTTCGCCTTCGGTGGTTGGAAGACGCTGAGCTGGGTCGACGAGAATGTACTCAAGCACGTCGTCCCGCGCGGCTTCTTCTACAACGTGATGATCACCGGAGTGAAGTCCGACTGATTCACACGTAGCACCGTGCCCTATGCATTCACCGACGCCGACATCGACTACCTCCGTAGTGATGTCGGCGTCGCCGCGTTGCGCGATGTCGGCCGCCTCGCGCTGACGGGATCCTCGCTCGTATCCGACATCGCGACGGCCCGCCGTGCTCATGGCGAGCACAGTGCGGCATTGGTCGAGACGGCCACCCTCAGACGCAAGGCGCGATCGAAGATCCACGGCGGCGAGAACTGGTTGCTGACCGACGACGCCGTGCAGCAGGCGACGCCGTCGGTGATTGCCGCTCGTCGCGCAACCCGGTTGGCCGGCCGCGACGTACATGATGTGACCTGCTCGATCGGAACCGAACTCGCAGCGTTGTCGACCACGCCTGGATCGGTCATCGGTAGCGATCTGGATCCGATTCGCTTGCGGATGGCCGAGCACAATGCACCGGGAGCAGGGGTCTTCCGAGCGGACGCATTGACACCGACCAGTCGGGGCACCGTCGTACTGGCGGATCCTGGTCGGCGAGCCGGGGGACGACGAACTCACGATCCGGCCGCGCTGCAACCG
Organism: Rhodococcus sp. (in: high G+C Gram-positive bacteria); assembly: GCF_023264675.1. Lineage (GTDB taxonomy): Bacteria > Actinomycetota > Actinomycetes > Mycobacteriales > Mycobacteriaceae > Rhodococcoides. The sequence continues at coordinate 178,608 of NZ_JAHFVG010000005.1, read as the reverse complement.
CCGCTGCCGTCACTTCTCGATGCGTACGCCGGGCGTGACCTGGTGGTCAAATGCGCGCCCGGACTCGATTTCGACGTCCTGGACTGGGGTGGGGAAGTGGAGGTGGTCTCTCTCGACGGTGGTGTGAAAGAGGCTTGTCTGTGGTCGGCCGGACTGACACCCGAGGCTCTGACCCAGACGGCGGTGATCGAGAAAGGCATGGCGCGGCGTGCGTCGATGCTGAAGTCGGACGGATCGTGCGAGGAGATCACCGGCGCCGAACCCGATGAGATCCCGGAGCGAGAACCAGGATCCTGGCTGATCGATCCCGATGGCGCGGTTGTTCGTGCCGGGCTGGTGCGTCACTACGCCGCCCGTCACGGGCTGTGGCAGCTGGATCCTCGGATTGCCTACCTGACCGGCGATGCGGTTCCGTCGGGTGTGAACGGGTTTCGTATTCTCGATCGAATCAAGTTCTCCGAGAAGACTTTGCGGCAGGCATTGGCGTCACTACGGTGCGGATCGGTCGAGATCCTGGTTCGCGGAGTCGATGTCGATCCCGCCATCCTGCGTCCTCGGCTCAAGCTCAGAGGTGAAGTGGCGTTGTCGGTGGTGATCACCCGTATCGGCCGCTCGGGTGTGGCATTCGTCTGCGAGGCTCGCAGACCGGGCGGGGCGAATGCATCGAACTAATCGGTGTAAGTAAAAATTTCACCGAGGTAGGTCGAGGTGACCACCTGGCCGTCCGGGCCGATCGACATTCCGACGGTGAAGCCTGTTGCACCGGGCAACGGAGTGCTGGAGATGGTGTCACCGGAGTTCGCGTCGAGGGATTCGAGCACCAGCTCGCCGTCACGGCGAACGACGACGACGGCGGTACCGCCCGCGGTCTGGATCGGCGAGCCAGCTTGCTCGACGTCGTCACGTGACCACCGCGGACTCGCATGGTCGCCGTCGTCGCTGATGGAACGGATTCCGGATCCGCCTGCTGGAACGATGAATCCGTCGGCACTCACCGACGGCGTGCCGGACGCGCCGAAGCCTGCGCCGAACGTCCACTTCGAGGATCCGTCGGACGTGTTGTACGCGTTCAGTCGACCGTCGACGTCGGCCAGATACACGGTGTTACCGTCCGCCGACAGCACAGGCGATGCCGTGACCCCGGCAGGAAGCAAGTCCGAGGACCATCGTTCGGTGACCGCGGGGGTTGCATCGGCGTCGTAGTGCAACGAGACCAGTTGCGGTGCAATGGCACCCGGGCGCCAGAGAGTCAGGTAGATGTCCGACGCCTCGAGGTCGACGGCAGGTGCCGCGGCCACCGGGCAGTCGGCCGATCCGGTTGCACAATCGCCGAGTCCGGTGTCGGGTGCCAGAAACTGGGTGTTCGGCGCGTCGAGGAAGTCCGGAGGAGTGATCAGGTCGTGAATCGCCACACTCGACTGCCCGGTCTGCGTGTTCAGAATGTTCATCTGGCCGAGTTGGGTGACGGCCAGTACGCTACCGTCGCCGAGGAACTTGGCCGAGCGCGGAACGCCGTACACCGGAGTGCGCCAGCGCAGTTGGCCGTGCTCGTTGTACGAGGAGAATCCGCCGTCGTCGCCGATATAGACGTTGGCCACCGAATCGACGAGAGGAGTTGCTGTCGCGACCGATGGACCGAGTCGGTTGCACCACCGCTTCCTTCCCGACTCGATCTCGAACGAGAACACATTGCATCCGGCGTCGGTGGTCGTCGAGACGAACACCTGGCCGGTCGACGCAATGGACAGCGGAGAAGTCACGGTGCCACCCAGCGGTCGTGACCAGGCGAGCGACGCATCCGACAAGCCGGCGTGTTCGGTGGTGTTGCTGTTGCGAGCGTCGCCGTTTCGAGCGGGCCAACTTCCCGATGCGAACGCATCGATGGTGTCGCCACCGCCCCCGCATGCACCCACCGCCAGCACGACCACTGTCGCCAGCGCTGCTACACGAGCGAAATCCGCTCTGCCGCCAAGCACCCTGTGATCTCCTTCGTCGTTCCGACTTGCACCTACGTCAAGGACAGAGACTATCCCGGCATCGCGCCGGACCCGAGCAGTGGATCGCGGGAGCGTCGGCGACGTGGCAGTCCGGTCGAGAGGCAGTCCGGTCGAGACGGCGTGCGGCTGGGCAGGGGGTTGGACCGGAGGGCTACTCCGAAACTAGGGTTGCTGCCATGACGAGTATGTGGAACGCGCCATTGCGTTCGCGCTGGCGAGGATCGCGGCGACGTGACGAGGATCAGGCCCGTTTCCTCACTCTTGCTTCTCTACGCTGGGTTGTGCAGAACAAGGCGTATACGCCGTGGTACCTGGTCCGGTACTTCAGATTGGCGCGCTTCAAGGCTGCCAATCCGCACATCATTCTCCGAGGGATGGTGTTCCTCGGAAAAAACGTCGAGATTCATTCGACTCCGGAGTTGTCGCGGCTGGAGATCGGCCGCTGGGTACATATCGGGGACGGCAATGCCATTCGCTGCCACGAGGGTTCGCTGCGCATCGGCGACAAGGTGGTCTTCGGCAAGGACAACGTCGTCAACACATACCTCGACATCGAAATCGGCGCCTCGACCCTCGTCGCGGACTGGTGCTACATATGCGATTTCGACCATCGGATGGACGACGTCACGACACCGATCAAAGACCAGGGCATCGTGAAAGGGCCGGTGCGGATCGGCCCCGACACCTGGATCGCCGCCAAGGTGACGGTACTGCGTGAAACGAGCGTCGGACGTGGGTGTGTGCTGGGCGCTCACGCGGTGGTCAAGGGCACCATTCCGGACTACAGCATTGCCGTCGGTGCCCCCGCGAAGGTGGTGCGCAACCGCAAGGCCGACTGGGAGGCAGGCGCCGCCGAGCGCGCAAAGTACATCGCGGCACTCGAGGACATCGAGCGCAAGAAGGCGCTCGATGCCGCCGCGTCCGCGCGAGGGGACTCAGCTTCTCTCGGGTAAGGCGCGTTCGACGATGACCGGTCGCGCCAACGGAAAGCGGACCTTGCGCTTGCTGGCGAGGTAGACCTGAGCCGTGGCGTCGGCAACGTGCTTCCAGTCGAAGTCGACGGTGAGCCGGTCCCGTGCTGCGGCGGCTCGTTCCTGGGCGGCGTCGACGTTGTCCAACACCCGCCGGACAGCCGTGGCCAGTCCGGCAACGTCGGACGGCTCGAACGACAGCCCGGTCACGCCGTCGACGATCGCCTCGCCGAGGCCGCCCGCGGTCGACGCGACGAGCGGAATGCCCGCCGCCGCGGCCTCGAGCGCGATGATTCCGAAGGGCTCGTAGCGGCTCGGTAGGACGATGGCGTCGGCGCCGTGAAGCCACCCGAGAAGTTCGGTGTGGTCGAGCGAGCCGAGGAACGACACCGCCCGCGAGACGCGGTGCGTGCGTGCCAGCTGCGCGAGCCAGGCGAATTGGGTCCCTTCGCCCGCTATGTGCAGGGTGGTGCCCGGATGGCTTCGGCGAATGCGGGGGAGCGCGGCAATCGCGTCCTGGATGCCCTTCTCGTATTCGAGGCGGCCGACGTAGAGAAGTTTTGCCGGCTCCTGCCGAGGTTCACGAGCGCGGTAGCTCCACGTCCGAATGTCGATGCCGTTGCGGATCACGTTCACCGCTGCATCTCGGATCCCGAACAGCCTTCTCACTTCGTCCTTCATCGACGCCGAACATGTGATGACGGCGTCGGAGTCGTTGGCGAGCCACCATTCGATCGAATGGACCTGGCGGTTGACCGGGCCCGATATCCAGCCGCTGTGCCTCCCCGCCTCGGTTGCGTGGATCGTCGAGACCAACGGCACGTCGTAGTGCTCGGCGAGAGCAATCGACGGGTGAGCGACCAGCCAGTCGTGTGCGTGGACGACGTCCGGCTGCCAGCCTTCGCCGAGGCCGGGCTTTCCCAGTGCGATGCCGGCGCGGACCATGGCGTGGCCCATGGCAAGAGTCCACGCGAGCATGTCCTCGCCGAAAACGAAGTGTGCAGGGTCTTCGGCGACGGCGACCACCAGTACACCGTCCTCGATCCGATGATGAGTCGGATGAGTGGAGGCGTCGGTTCCGGTCGGGCGACGGGACAGAACAACCACTTCGTGGCCGGCGCGGACAAGCTCGGTGGCCAGGTGGTGCACGTGTCGGCCGAGACCGCCGACCACGACCGGCGGATACTCCCACGACACCATCAAGATCTTCACTTAACGCTCCCCGTCCCCTCCGTGCGACCGGTTCGTGCGCAGTCGCCTCGCATCGAGCGCAGGAAAGAGGCCGTCTGCTCGATTCCACTGCGCCGCGAGTTCGGCGGCGCGGCCATCCTGTCCGCGGGACACCGCATCGGCGATCTCCCTCAGTGCGTGAGCGTGCACGTGTGCCCGTTCTCGCGCATAGCCTGCAGCGGAATCCTTGCTGACCATGAATGCCCAATCGCTTGCTATGGCCATGAGTGTCTCACGCAGAATCTGGTCGTTCGTCCGGTTGCGCAATTCGGGTCGACCGGTGCTGGTGCGTCCTCGGTTCTTGGCGACCACGTCGAGAGCTGCATCCACCACCTCGGCGTTCAACGTCACCAGATCCTGGACTTTCTCTCCCGCCCACACGCGCCAGTCCTTGCCCGACCCCCACGACGACTCCGGTAACTGCACCGGATCGCCGACGAATCCGCGCGTTCGAGCATCCTCCAGAGTGCCGACGTCGATGCCGGCTTCCGGGAGAGCTCTCAGAACTTTTTCCAACCACTGCGGACCTTCGAACCACCAATGGCCGAAGAGTTCGGTGTCGAATGCGGCAACGACGAGTGCGGGTCGACCGATTCGGGCCGACTCCTCGCGCAGCCGTACCCGAACGGCCTCGACGAAATCGACGACGTGTTTGTCGATCGCTGCCGAGGCCGTATCGGGGTCGTACGGTGCTTTGTCGGCCGAGTCGACGGTACGGCCGGTCACTCTGGCGTGCTTGAGCCCGGTGTCGTGGTCGTAGGTGTGGAAGTCGCGGTACGCCGCGTGCCCGGGATAGCCGGACTTCGGCGACCAGACCCGGTAGCTGACGCTCAGGTCTCGGCCGAACGCCACCACGTTGCTGTCGCGGACAGGCCGACCGAGGGAAGTGTCTCCGCGCAGTGCCGGACCGTCGACCATGAAATGTGTGACTCCGGCTGCGGCATACTCGGTTTCCATCCCCGGCGCATAGGCACACTCCGGTGCCCATATGCCACCAGGTCGCGAACCCCACCGGCTCCGTGCGTCGAAAAGCCCTTCGGTAAGGGAGAATTCGCGAAGGCGCGGGTCCATCAAGGGCTGGAACGGGTGCGCGAGGGGTCCGCCGAGCAGTTCGACTGCTCCCGAGTCCAGAAGTTTCCTGATCACGCCGGAACCGCCGTGGCGCCAATGTGTTTCGAAGTCTTTCAACGCCGCCGACGCCGCGCGGTGCTCGCGCGCCCTGAGGTCTCGGTCCTTCGCTTCGTGTGCACGAAGCTGCCAGTTTCCCAGCCAGTGATGCATGCCGGACAGACAATGTGGATCGTCCAGTTGCGCAGCGAGAACCGGAGTGATGCCGAGCGAGAGAAGGTTCGTTCGACCTTCGTCGGCCAGCCGGCTCAGCATCGAGGTCAACGGCAGATAGGAACCAGCCCAGGACTGATAGAGCCATTCTTCTCCGACGGGCCATCGGCCGTGATTGGCAAGCCAGGGCAGGTGAGAATGCAGAACCAGCGAGAACATCCCCGGCTCGGTCACCGCAGGATCGGGTGTGCTCACCCGCTCACCGGTGACACTGTCGGTTTGATCGCGATGGCGACGAGGTCGAGGCTTGCGTCGATATCGGAGGGATCGATGTCGAAGTCGCCGGTGGAGACCGCTGCGACGTCGGCGGTCAGATCGCTCGGCCACGGTTCGCCGGCGAGTGCGCGCTCGATCTGGGCGTCGATGAACGATCCACCGTGCTTCTCGTCGAGCGCGCGCAGTGCACTGCCGTGATGAACTCCGGTCATGGTGTGCACCGAAAACTGCGCATCGAGCAGGAGCTCGGTGAGTTCGGCCGCATCGAGTTCGCGGGTGTGGAACGGATTCAGGGGGGTGTCGCGGCCGGGAGAGAACGTGATTCGATTCGGCGTGCTGATCAGCAGCGCTCCGCCGGGGGCGAGCACACGAAAACATTCGTTCAGGAATTGCGCCTGGTCCCAGAGGTGTTCGATCACCTGAAAATTGACCACGACATCGACGGACGCATCGGCGATGGGAAGTGACGCGAGGTTGCCCCGCAGCATTCCGATTCTGGGGTACCGATCGAGCACGTGAGCTGCCGCCGAAGCGTCGTAGTCGAGCCCGAGGACTGTCGACGCGACGTCGGCAATCATATTGGCCCCGTAGCCTTCTCCCGATCCAGCTTCGAGAACGACCCGTCCGGTGCAACGCTCACGCATGGCCTCGTAGACCACCTCGTGTCGACGGAACCAGTAGTTCTCTTCCGCGATGCCAGGCACGGTGCGCTCTCCCGTGAGGGGGAGTGGCTCTGATGTCGCGGCGTCGCCCGTGTTCGTGGACAAGCCCGCGTTCGAAGAATCGCTCACCGACGAGAGGGTAGTGCCTGGCCTCGCCGAGCGGCCAGGGGGCAGCTGTCGACGCACCTGCTGCGTGCCGGTTCGATACGTCCGTGTGTGTCGTGGTCCCGAACGGACAGCGGCAGCGTGGTACCGGAGGGTCGGATGTATGGTCAGACGAGATCTCCGGTAAGTTACCCACCAGTAACTAAACTTGGGGTAATCTACGGCAAGGCCTAGAACAGCAAGAACCCATACGCACGACACGGATTTACACAGCCGCATCAGACGGAACACGACCAGGAGGTCGACGCAGACCCATGACGAACATCGTTGTTTTGATCAAGCAGGTTCCCGACACATGGTCCGAGCGCAAGCTCACCGACGGGGATTTCACGCTCGACCGCGAGGCAGCAGACGCTGTGCTCGACGAGATCAACGAGCGCGCTGTCGAAGAGGCCCTCCTCATCAAGGAGTCTCAGGGCGGCGAGGTGAAGGTTCTTTCGGCAGGTCCGGATCGTGCAACCGACGCCATTCGTAAGGCCCTCTCCATGGGAGCCGACAGTGCTGTGCACTTGAACGACCCGTCGCTCCACGGATCGGACGCCATCCAGACCGCGTACGCACTCGCCGCCGCGCTCGGAAACGTCGCGTTCGAGAACGACGAGCCTGCCGACCTGATCATCGCAGGCAACGAGGCGACCGACGGACGCACCGGTGCGGTGCCCGCGATCATCGCGGAATACCTGCAGATCCCCGCTCTCACGCAGCTCCGCAAGCTGACCGTGGCCGACGGCAAGGTCTCCGGAGAACGTGAAACGGACGAAGGCATCTTCGGTCTCGAGGCAGCACTGCCTGCCATCGTGAGCGTCACCGAGAAGATCAACGAGCCGCGCTTCCCTTCCTTCAAGGGCATCATGGCCGCCAAGAAGAAGACCGTGCAGACCATCACGCTCGCCGAGATCGGCGTCGAAGACGGCATCGTCGGAGTCGAGAACGCCGGCACCACCGTCACGTCGTCCACACCGAAGCCTCCCAAGACTGCAGGCGAGCGGGTCACCGACGAGGGCGACGGCGGCGACAAGATCGCTACCTACCTCGTAGGCCAGAAGATCATCTGATCTCGCCCCGAAGCGCACGCAGACCACTTAAGGAGAGCAAGTCATGGCAGAAGTACTCGTGCTCGTGGAGCACGTCGAGGGAACACTGAAGAAGGTCAGCCTTGAGCTGATCACCGCTGCTCGCGCTCTGGGCGAGCCGTCGGCAGTCGTCACCGGTCCGGCCGGTACCACCGACAAGGTGGCAGACGCACTGACCGAAGCGGGAGCCGAGAAGATCTACGCTGCCGAGTCCGACGACATCGACGGATTCATCATCACCCCGAAGGTCGACGTGCTGGCCGCGCTGGCCGAGTCCGTCGGTCCGGCTGCGATCATCACCGCCGCGACCATCGAAGGCAAGGAGATCGCGGGCCGTCTCGCAGCGCGTCTCGGATCCGGTTACCACAACGACGTCGTCGCGATCGGCAGCGACGGCAGCGCCACCTACTCCATCTTCGGTGGCGCGTTCACCGTCGAGGCCAAAGCCAACGGCGACGCTCCGGTCATCTCCATCCGCCCGGGCGCCATCGAGGCCGAGCCCAAGGCAGGCGCAGGAACACGGGAAACCGTCGAGGTGCCTGCACAAGAAGAAGGCGTCACCAAGGTCACGTCACGTGACCCGATCGTCGGCGGCGACCGTCCGGAACTCACCGAGGCCAAGGTCGTCGTGTCCGGTGGACGTGGCGTCGGCAGCGCGGACAAGTTCAATGTCGTCGAAGAACTCGCCGACTCGCTCGGCGCTGCAGTCGGCGCGTCGCGTGCGGCAGTGGACTCGGGCTACTACCCGGGCCAGTTCCAGGTCGGCCAGACGGGCAAGACCGTCTCGCCGCAGCTGTACGTCGCTCTCGGAATCTCCGGTGCGATCCAGCACCGCGCAGGCATGCAGACCTCGAAGACCATCGTCGCCGTCAACAAGGACGAGGAAGCACCCATCTTCGAGATCGCCGACTACGGCATCGTGGGCGACCTGTTCAACGTCGCACCGCAGCTGACCGAAGCAGTCAAGAAGCACAAGGGCTGACACCCGCTTTTTCGACTCGGCCCCCATTCTTACGCCAGGATGGGGGCCGAGTCGCGTGTGCAGCAGTTCACGTAACGTCCGTGGACGCGTTACCCCACTGATGCACTGACGCCGTTCTGGCTCGTTAGACACACAATCATGACCACTTCAGTCATGACCTCGCGCGCATCCCTTTCACCGACTGCGCTCGCTGCCCCGCCTGCCACCTCTGGTCGTTCCGCAGGCTCCCCTCCTGCCACCTCTGGTCGTTCCGCAGGCTCCCCTCCTGCCACCGATCGGTACTCGCTGGTCCTCTCCACCGACAGGGACCACCGGGAAGCCGCCCAGCGACTCCGATACGACGTCTTCGCCTCGGAACCGGGATTCGATATTCCGGCCGACTCCGACGGCCGCGACGCCGACCGATTCGACGACTTCTGCGACCATCTGCTCGTTCGCGACAACGACGACGACAGTTTCGTCGGCTGCTACCGAATGCTTCCGCCCGACGCGGCCATCGCTGCCGGCGGCTACTACACCGCGACAGAATTCGATCTGTCCGCCCTCGATCCTGCGGGCAACCGCGTCGTGGAGATGGGCCGAGCCGTCGTACGTCCCGAGCACCGGTCGGGTTCGGTTCTCAGCCTGATGTGGGCTGGGATCTTGCACTACCTCGAGGTCACCGGACTCGAATGGTGCATCGGATGCGTGTCGGTCCCCATGCAGGCGACACCACTGGATCCAGCGGGCGCGAACGTGCACTCGGTTCGAGACTTTCTGCTGGCCAAGCACGGCTCTGCTGACGATCGCCGGGTGGTTCCGTACAACCCGGTCGTCGTCAACGGGGTTGCTCTGGGTGACATTCCGGCACCAGCCCGCCCGACCATTCCTCCGCTGCTCAAGGGTTACCTCAGGCTCGGCGCCACGATCTGCGGCGAACCAGCCCACGATCCCGACTTCGCCGTGGCCGACTTCGTGGCCATGCTGGGCCTTCACGAAGCCAACACCCGCTACCTCGACCGACTCAGGAGTGCTGCCACCACCTACGAGAAGCGGACGAACGCATGAACCGGCCCGCACTTCCCGTCGCGGCGCAACCGGAAACAGACCACGCGTGGATGCCGTCGAGCCCGTGCAGTGAGGGGTGTGTTCCGCGGGATCCCGACACCGTCCGACGCGTCGTCGTCGCCGCGCGAATCATCCTGGCACTGTTCGCCTTCGCGCTGTTGCCGGTGCTGATCCTCGTCGGCGTCGTATCTCCTCCCGCGCGGCGAGGTGTGACGAGGTTCGGTTCCCGAATGCTTCTGTTCGCCGTCGGAATTCGACTCGCCGTCGACGATCTCCGCTCCGATCGCGAGAAGTCGCGAACCGAGGCAGGTGCGCTTGTGGTGGCGGGGCACGTTTCCTGGACCGACGTGCTGGTGCTGACGGCGCTGCGCCCGGCGACCTTCGTCGCGCGCGGTGACCTGATCGACTGGCCGGTGCTGGGGTTGCTGGCGAGGTCGATGAAGGTGCTGCCGATTCACCGGCGGAATCTGCGATCGCTGCCCGACACGGTCCATCAGGTGGCAGAGCGACTCCGCGGCGGCGGCACCGTGGTCGTCTTCCCGGAAGGCACGACGTGGTGCGGACGTGCGTACGGATCTTTCAGGCCTGCGATGTTCCAGGCGGCGGTGGACACGGAAACCTGGGTTCAGCCGCTTCGGGTGCGCTACGTCGACGCCGAGCGGAATCTCACCACGTCTACCTGCTTCGTCGGCGAGGAGACGATCGGCACCTCGATCGGCAGAATTCTGCGCCTGAAAGGCGTCGTGGCGCACGTCCAGCTGGCAGCGCCCGAGCCTCCCGGTAGCGATCGGAAGGACCTCGCGCGTCGATGCGAAATCTCCGTGCGGGCGGATGGAACCCACGATCCTGTGATGCACACCGTGGTGAGGGTCGATGCGCGTCGTATCACCGAGATCCCGGTCGACCTCTGACGTTCCCGCGCGTTGACAGGGGACCGGCGCGGAGCAGCTATCCTGAAGGACGTTATGCCTTCTGCGCGCAGTTCGGCTGCTTCCCGCCCCACGAGTGCACCCGTGTACCTCGACCACGCTGCTACGACGCCCATGTCGCCCGCAGCGATCGAGGCGATGACCGCTGTGTTCGCCACCGTCGGCAACGCGTCCTCGCTTCACGGATCCGGGCGAGCGGCCAGGCGCCGCGTCGAAGAATCCCGTGAATCCATCGCGGCCGACCTCGGTGCGAGACCATCCGAGGTGATCTTCACCTCAGGGGGGACCGAAAGCGACAACCTCGCCGTCAAGGGAATCTTCGCGGCTCGGCGGGATGCAGATCCACGACGTACCCGAATCGTCGCCAGCTCGGTCGAGCACCATGCCGTACTCGACGCGGTCGAATGGCTCGGCGAACACGAGGGCGCATCGATCACCTGGCTGCCGGTGGACGATCACGGTCGCGTGCATCCGGACACACTCCGCGCCGAGCTCGCAGTTCATGCCGACGAGATCGCACTCGTCACGATCATGTGGGCCAACAACGAGGTCGGCACCATCATGCCGATTCGCGAACTCGCGGCGGTGTCCCGGGAATACGAGATTCCCATGCACAGCGATGCGATCCAAGCGGTGCCGCACCTCGCTGTCGACTTCAAGGGCAGCGGCTTGTCGGCGCTCAGTATCGCCGCTCACAAGTTCGGCGGGCCCCAAGGCGTCGGGGCGCTGCTGCTCGGGCGCACTACAGCCTGTGTGCCGTTGCTGCACGGCGGCGGTCACGAGCGGGATGTGAGATCCGGGACCCACGACACCGCATCGGTCGTCGCCATGGCCGCCGCACTGGCGGACACCGTCGGTGATCTGGACGTGCGTAGCGCCGAACTGACCCGGTTGCGCGATCGGATGATCGCCGGGGTCGAAATCATCGACCCGGACGTGATCGTCAACGGGGGCCTCGCCGGCGATCGTCTGCCCGGAATCGCGCATTTCACCTTCCCCGGATGCGAGGGCGACTCCTTGTTGATGTTGCTCGACGCGGCCGGAATAGAATGTTCGACGGGTTCGGCGTGTACAGCAGGAGTGGCGAGCGCATCCCACGTGTTGATCGCGATGGGAGTCGACCCGTCGACCGCCCGCGGATCGCTGCGGTTCTCGTTGGGGACCGAGTCGACGGACGCGGACGTCGACGCGCTGCTGTCAGCGCTGCCGCAGGTGATCGAGCGCGCTCGCGCTGCTGGATTGGCGAGCGTCGGAGCTCGAGGAGCCCAGCGGTGATGAGTGATTCGGCGAGAAGATCAGTTTCGGCGAGAAGACCAGTATTGAGAGGACAGTCCTGATGCGGATACTTGCTGCAATGAGCGGCGGAGTGGATTCGGCTGTCGCGGCGGCGCGAGCCGTCGACGACGGTCACGACGTGGTCGGGGTCCATCTGGCGTTGTCCACCGAACCGGGAACGTTGCGCACCGGGTCTCGCGGTTGCTGCTCGAAAGAGGATGCAGGTGACGCGCGCCGCGCTGCCGACGTACTGGGCATCCCGTTCTACGTCTGGGACTTCGCAGACCGGTTCAAAGAAGACGTCATCGACGATTTCATCGAGTCGTACGCCGCAGGCGAGACACCGAATCCCTGCCTGCGCTGCAACGAGAAGATCAAGTTCTCCGCGCTCGCCGATCGTGCGCTTGCCCTCGGGTTCGATGCGGTGGCGACCGGGCACTACGCCCAGTTGCACGACGGCGTTCTCCGCCGCGCTGTCGACGCGGACAAGGACCAGTCCTACGTACTGGCAGTGCTCACGCAGGGGCAGCTCTCCCGCGCACTGTTCCCGATCGGTGACACACCGAAGTCGGAGATCCGCGAAGAGGCCGCCGAGCGTGGTCTCGCCGTAGCGGACAAGCCGGACAGTCACGACATCTGCTTCATCCCCTCCGGTGACACCCGAGCGTTCCTCGGTGCCAAGATCGGTATCCGTCCCGGCAAGGTCGTCGATGCCGACACCGGTGCCGAACTTGCCGATCACGAAGGCGTGCACGGCTTCACGATCGGCCAGCGCAAGGGTCTCGGAGTCGAAGGTCCGGCGGCCGACGGTAAGCCGCGCTACGTCACCGCCATCGAGCCGGAGAGTGGCAACGTCATCGTCGGATCCGCTACACGGCTCGACGTGTGGGGGATCGTCGGCGCTCGCGCGATCTGGACCGAGGGCATCGCGCCTACCGGGCCGATCGAGTGCGTCGTGCAGGTGCGGGCGCACGGGGGCTTGACCGAGGCCGTCGCCGAGGCCACCGCCGACGGGGGCGTCGACATTCAGCTTCGTACGGCCCTCACCGGTGTCGCCAAGGGGCAGGCTGCAGTTCTCTACCGCCGTGATGTTCAGGGCGACATCGTCATCGGTAGCTCGACCATCGCCGGCACGCGTTCCGAGAGCGAGTGAGCGACGGCGTCTTCGCCGCGCTGGCAACCGGAATCGGCTCTTGGCCGGGGACCGACGTCCGCGAAGCGGCGTCGATCGTTATCGGCGAGCTCCCCGCGCTTCCTCACCTGGTGGAATTGCCCGCCCGCGGTCTCGGCGCCGACATCATCGGCCGAACCGGCGCGTTGATGGTGGACATCGAGCTCGATGTCAGGACATCGGGCTATCGCGTGGCGCACGGCAGGTCGAAGAGCGCGCAACGAGCACTTGACCTGCTGCACGAGGATCTCGATGTGCTCGAAGAGCTCTGGGAGACCGGCGGTTTCGCTGCTACGCACCGGGTGATCAAACTGCAGGCCGCAGGCCCGTACACGATGGCGGCGCAGGTGGAACTTCGTGGCGGTCACCGGGTGCTCACCGATCACGGTGCCGTGCGAGATTTCGCCGAATCGCTGACCGAGGGCATTCGCAGGCACTGCGACGAAGTGTCGTCGCGACTCGGTGTCGAGGTGGTAGTACAACTCGACGAGCCGAGTCTGCCTGCTGTGCTGGAAGGTTCGCTGTCCGGAGTCACGCGGCTCGATACGGTACGTGCCGTGCCCGAGCCCGAGGCATTGGATCTGCTCGATTCGATGGTTCGCGCGCTTGGCGTTTCGACGGCGATCCACTGCTGTGGTTCGGGTGTCCCGCTGGACCTGATTCGTCGTACCGCCGCCGAGGCCGCGGCAATCGACGTAGCGCAGTTGACGTCGAAGAATCTGGACTCGGTCGGTGAGTTTCTCCAAGCCGGGAAAACTCTCCTGCTGGGGCTGATCCCCGCGACGGATCCCGTCCGCGAACCGACGTGGCGCGAGGTGGCTGCCCCTGCCGTCTCGCTCGTCGATCGACTGGGATTCCCGCGAGCAGTGCTGGCAAATCAGGTATCGGTCACCCCCGCCTGCGGACTTGCCGGAGCAACTCCCGCCTGGGCCCGACGCGCACTCGATCTCGCGAGGGATGTCGCCGACGCATTCCAGGACGCCCCCGACTCCCTGTAGTGGTCGAGCGTCCCGATTGCCTGGATCTTTGCGCTCACGTGTCGTAGGGGTCCGTTAATCTTCACTGGTGGACGAATCGAGTGCAGTGACGCCAGAACCCGACGCCGGGGCGCAGACCGGCATTGCGGACACAGCGGCGGGAACCCCTGCAACCGGCGAGGACCGCGAGCGATGGCAGAAGCTGGCCGAAGAAGTCCGCGGCCATCAGTTTCGCTACTACGTCCGCGATTCACCCCTGATCTCCGACGGTGAATTCGACACCCTGCTCCGCGAATTGAACGGTCTGGAGGATGCGCACACCGAACTTCGTACCGCGGACTCTCCCACACAGCTTGTCGGCGGCGGGTTCGCCACCGAATTCACCGCCGTAGATCACCTCGATCGAATGTTGAGCTTGGACAACGTGTTCGACCACGACGAGCTCCGCGCCTGGGCCAAACGGGTCGAGGCCGAGACCGGCCCGAACCTGCACTATCTGTGCGAAGTGAAGATCGACGGGGTCGCCCTCAACCTCGTGTACGAAAACGGCAAACTCGTGCGCGGTGCTACCCGAGGCGACGGCCGCACCGGTGAGGACGTCACCCTCAATGCCCGAACCATCGAGGACATCCCGGAGACCTTGACCGCGAGCGAGGACTATCCGACGCCGACGCTCCTGGAGGTGCGAGGCGAGGTGTTCTTCCGACTCGAAGACTTTCAAGCACTCAACGCATCCCTCGTCGAAGAAGGCAAGGCGCCGTTCGCGAACCCCCGTAACTCCGCGGCAGGCTCGCTGCGTCAGAAGAATCCGGCGGTCACCTCCCGACGGCGACTCGGCATGATCTGTCACGGGTTCGGACGCATGGAAGGGTTCGCTCCCGATTCGCAGATGCACGCCTACGAGGCCCTGAAGGCATGGGGATTGCCGGTGTCCTCACACACCACCCGAGTCGAGGGCATCGAGGCAGTCGTGGAGAAGGTCGTCTACTGGGACGACCATCGCCATGACGTCGAACACGAAATCGACGGTTTGGTGGTCAAGGTCGACGAAATGTCGCTCCACCGCCGACTCGGTACCACCTCGCGTGCACCGCGTTGGGCAATCGCCTACAAGTACCCGCCGGAAGAAGTGACGACCAAGCTCCTCGACATCCGGGTCAGCGTCGGCCGTACCGGACGCGTCACTCCGTTCGCGTACATGGAGCCGGTCCTGGTTGCAGGTTCGACGGTGTCCCTGGCAACGCTGCACAACGGTTCCGAGGTCAAGCGCAAGGGCGTCCTGATCGGCGACACCGTCACCATCCGCAAGGCGGGGGAGGTCATCCCCGAAGTTCTCGGCCCTGTCGTCGACGCGCGAACCGGCGACGAGACCGAGTTCGTCATGCCCGAGAACTGCCCGGAGTGCGGTACCGCTCTCGCCCCGGCGAAAGAGGGCGACGCAGATCTGCGGTGCCCGAACTCCGAGTTCTGTCCAGGTCAGCGACGTGAGCGGCTGTTCTTCGTCGCCGAGCGGGGCAGATTCGACATCGAGGGCCTCGGGTACGAGGCAGCCTCGGACCTCCTCGAAGCCGAGGTGGTTCTCGACGAGGGCGACATCTTCTCGCTCACGGAAGACGATCTACTGAAGACCTCGATCTTTCGCACCAAGGCCGGAGCACTGTCGGCGAACGGTCGCAGGCTCCTGGACAACCTCCACAAAGCCAAGGACAGGCCGCTGTGGCGAGTCCTGGTCAGTCTGTCCATCAGACATGTCGGACCGTCGGCTGCCCGAGCGCTCGCAAGCGAATTCGGCAGTCTCGAACGTATCGAGGCGGCCACCGAGGAAGAACTGGCTGCGGTCGATGGGGTCGGCGGAACCATCGCGAAGGCCGTGTCGGAATGGTTCGGCGTGCCGTGGCATCGGACCATCGTCGAGAAATGGCGTGCCGCTGGCGTTCGAATGGAGGACGAGCGCGACGAATCGATCGTCCGCAACCTCGAAGGCATGTCCATCGTCGTCACCGGTTCGCTGGAAACCTATTCACGCGATCAGGCGAAGGAAGCCATTCTGGCGCGCGGCGGCAAGGCAGCAGGATCGGTGTCGAAGAAGACCGCGTTCGTCGTCGTCGGGGAATCACCCGGCAGCAAACACGACAAGGCAGTCGAACTGGGTGTCCCGGTACTCGACGAAGCAGGATTCACGCTCTTGCTCACCGAAGGACCCGACGCCGTGCGACCTGCACCCGAAGCCCCCGACGAGCAGCAGGATTCGTCGGTCGAATAGCCGCGATCAGCCGAGCGTGGTGGCGACGATTCCGGCGAGGTAACCGAGCCTCGCCACCTCGGAGGGCCTGAAATCCGGGCCACCCGGGCGACCCAGCATCAACACGGTTCCTGTGGAACCGAGCGGAGCGGCAGCGATCTTGGTGTCCATGTCGCGCCAGACCTGCGGCACCCACTCGGCTTCGCCGTCGAGCGTTGCCGGATGCGCCAGTGGCATCCACGGCATCTCGGTAGCATGAGTTTCGGGTGCTCCCGAGCTTCCGACCACCCGATACGCTCCGTTTTTTCCGGTAGCGACCACTACGCTCCACCCCACTCTGAGCACGCGGGGGGCGCCGTCGACGAGGACCTGGAGGCGGTCGTCGGACGCGGCAGCCACACGATCGATCAGTTCGAGTTCGCGATGCGTGTCCAGGACGCCCGTGTACGGCCGAATCGAGTCGACACGCACGTCGGCGATGTTCTCGGCTGCGGTGATCAGGGTGTCGGGCAACGCACCGGGGGCGACATCGACGACGAGGTCGTCGACGGCATATCCGTCGCCGCGTTCGATGACGTCGAGCGAGAGAATGTCGGCACCGACCGAACCGAGAGCAACGGCGAGCGAGCCCAGGCTGCCCGGGCGATCGGGGAGCTGAACGCGGAGCAGATACGACATGACGCTCCCTTTCGGTGGCACTCTCGTAATCGACGGTTCGCCGAACGGCGTCCCCTGCGCGGCCGCTCGTTGTGCAAGCGCCGCGAGCCATCCTCGCATTGTCGGCGCCCCGGATCGACACCGCAGCGCCGCACGTGACCTTTACGACACCTTCCTCACACCCCGTGGCCTGCTGGATGACGGGAGCGCCGGTGCGGCCATTAGGCTTGGGCGGGGTCGCTGTCTGTGCGACCGCATCGATACATGTGTGAAAGGGGTCTACGCGGTGCCTGATATTTCCCGCGACGAGGTTGCTCACCTCGCCCGGCTGTCTCGGCTGGCGCTCAGTGAAGCCGAGTTGGACGCGTTCGCCGGCCAGCTGGATTCGATCCTTCACCACGTGAAGGCGGTCGCCGAAGTCGCCACCGGCGACGTGCCACCGACAGCAAATCCCAGCGAGATCACCAACGTGACTCGTCCCGACGTCATCGTTCCCGGTCTGACTCCGGCACAGGCGCTCTCCAGCGCGCCGAATGCCGAGGACGACCGTTTCGCAGTGCCGCAGATCCTGGGGGAGAGCGAATGACCGACCTGACTGCACTCGACGCGTCCGAGCTCGCGACGCGCATCCACTCACGCGAGGTGTCCGCCGTCGAGGTGACTCAGGCGCACCTCGATCGAATCGACAAGGTCGACGGCGAGTTCCATGCGTTCCTGCATGTCTCGGCGGCTGCGGCACTGGTCTCGGCCAAGGAGGTCGATGCATCTCTGTCCGCGGGCGAGGCGCCTGCGTCGGCACTCGCGGGCGTTCCGCTCGCACTCAAGGACGTCTTCACCACCACCGACATGCCGACGACGTGTGCGTCGAAGATCCTCGAAGGTTGGATTTCGCCCTACGACGCGACGGTGACGTCGAAGCTACGGGCGGCTGGGATTCCGCTGCTCGGCAAGACGAACATGGACGAGTTCGCGATGGGCTCGTCCACCGAGAACTCTGCGTACGGTCCGACGAAGAACCCGTGGGACACCACCAGGATCCCCGGTGGTTCGGGCGGCGGCAGCGCGGCGGCTCTCGCGTCGTTCCAGGCCCCACTGGCGATCGGAACCGACACCGGTGGTTCCATCCGCCAGCCGGCTGCGTTGACCGGAACCGTCGGAACCAAGCCCACTTACGGGACGGTGTCCCGCTACGGCCTCATTGCCTGCGCGTCCTCGCTCGATCAGGGCGGTCCTTGCGGACGTACGGTGCTCGACACCGCATTGCTGCACGAGGTGATTGCCGGTCACGACCCACGCGATTCGACGTCGGTGGACACCGCTGTCGCCTCGGTCGTGGCGGCTGCACGTGAGGGCGCAGGCGGCGATCTGAAGGGCGTCCGTGTCGGCGTCGTCAAAGAACTCCACTCGGAGAGCTACCAGCCGGGCGTCATCTCCTCGTTCGATGCAGCGGTGACGACCTTGACCTCGCTCGGTGCCGAGGTGGTCGAGGTGTCGTGCCCCAACTTCGTACACGCACTGGCGGCGTACTACCTGATCCTGCCGTCGGAGGTGTCGTCGAACCTCGCTCGCTTCGACGGCATGCGCTACGGCACGCGGGTCGGTGACGACGGCAAGCACAGCGCGGAGCAGGTCATGGCGATCACTCGCGCCGAGGGATTCGGACCAGAGGTCAAGCGCCGCATCATGATCGGCACCTACGCATTGTCCGCCGGCTACTACGACGAGTACTACGGTCAGGCGCTCAAGGTTCGAACCCTCATTGCACGGGACTTCGACAAGGCGTACGAGCAGGTCGACGTGCTGGTGTCGCCGACAACGCCGACAACCGCATTCCCGTTGGGCGACAAGGTCGACGATCCGATCGCGATGTACCTCAACGATCTGTGCACCTTGCCGACCAACCTCGCAGGACATTGCGCGATGTCGGTGCCCTCGGGGCTCGCCTCCGAAGACGGACTCCCTGTCGGACTGCAGATCATGGCACCCGCGTTCGCCGACGATCGGCTGTACCGTATCGGTGCCGCGTACGAGACCGCGCGCGGTCCCCTGAAGTAAAGATGGCCCTGAAGTAAAGATCGCCCTGTAGTAAAGATCGCCCTGTAGTAAAGATCGCCCTGTAGTAAAGATCGCCCTGTAGTAAAGATCGCTCTGTAGTAGACCGCCCGGAGTAGGAGTGCCGATGTATCGCTGGGTGCACGACGTCGCGCTGGACGTCGTGCACACCAGGCTCGACGATGCGCTTCCTGCCGTCGTCACGGTTGCCGCCGTAGCAGCGGTCCTCTGCTGGTTGGTGGTGCGCCGGCGTGGGATCGCCGTTGTTGCCGGGGCGGTGGTGGTGCTCGCGTCGATCGCTCAGTTCAACGCACACGTAGTGGGGTATCCCACGCTCGCGGCGGCGCTCGGGCATCCTCCGGTGGTGGATGCGGATCTGAGCGATCTGGAGGACCCGACACACCTCGTCGTGGCAGACGGGCCGATCCAGGAAGGCTGGACCGCGCCCAGGTCGATGCCTCCGGTGGGCGACGTCATCGAGGCGGACATTCCCGGACCGGTGTCGGGGTTTGCGGCGCGACCGGCATCGATCTACGTTCCTCCGGCCTATCTGACCGATCCCCGTGCCGACCTACCTGTTCTGGTCCTGCTCACCGGCCAGCCGGGACATGTCGTCGACTGGATCGAGGGTGGGCACCTCGCGCGGACGATGGACACGTTCGCAGCCCGGCACGACGGGCTTGCTCCCGTGGTGATCGTGGCCGATGGTCTCGGTGAGGCCGAGGCCAATCCGATGTGCATGGACTCCGAACTGGGAAATGTGTTCACGTATCTCTCCGTCGACCTGCCGGCGTGGGCCACCGAGCACCTGCAGGTCTCGCCCGATACGAAGAATTGGGCCATCGGTGGGTATTCCTACGGCGGTACCTGCGCGCTTCAGACGGCAGTTCGGGCTCCGGCAACGTACCCGACGTTTCTCGATATCTCCGGTGAAGATGAACCAAGGAGAGGCTCACGCGAGGAGTCCGTGGCCGCGGCCTTCGGTGACGACAGTGAACGGTCTCGGCAGCTCTTCGACGACGTTGCACCGCTGACCGTGATGTCGCGGAACACATTTCCGGGCACGGCAGGTGCGTTCGTGGTGGGAGCGGAGGACGATGAGTTTCGCCCCCAGACTCACCGCGCGTTCGACGCCGCCGTTGCTGCCGGGATCGATGCCCACTACCTCGAACTCCCCGGCGGGCACTCGATGGATGTGTGGGCACCCGCACTGGAGGGCGAAATGGAATGGCTGGGAGTACGAATGAGGCTCACCGACTAGCAGTCCGGTAGCAATGTGCCCTGATCGCGTCCGTATCGGTGCCCGTGTCCGTCCGGTGCACCGAGCGCCGAGACCATGTCGACCGTCGTCTGCACATAGGTCACCACCGGTATCCACGGCGGCAGTGGCGCATCCACTCGGACTGCATCGAGATCGGGTGGTCTCACGAGAAGACTCGTCGACCACCGGACTACCGGGTCGGAGGAATTGGCAAGTACGACAGCGCGTCCCACCGTCACATCCCCTGCCGGTGGACCTGCCCAGAGTGACCCGCACACATCGCCGGAGAATCCGGCCACTGCCGCACTGCCGCCGATGGAACCCAGGCTCTGGCCGTAGACGTACAGGGAGGGCCGCGACGCCGCGGGAAGTGAGTCGATGCGGGCGCTCACGGCAGCGAGTAGCGCCGATGCGGAGTTGTTCGCCTCCGACTTGGCGAACAAAAACGTCGCCCAACTCGGAGCTGCGGAGTACTGCAGTGCCACGGTCGCGACATCGTCGCCGAATCTCTGCTCGATGCCGCTGACGGCATTGTCGTCCACCCATCCTGATCCGGTCGGCACGGCCAGCACGATGTGCGCCTTGGCGAAACCACCCGTTCGCTCCAGTTCGTCGACGGCAGCCCTCGCACGCAGTTCGACTGTGGGCGCGGCATCGAGTCCGATGTAGGCGCGCACTGCCGAGCTTTCGGCTGCGCCCGAGACGAACTTGCGCCCCTCGCGTCCGAGCTGATCCCACGGCACGCTCGACGTCGAACTGCCGGATCTTCCCGGCGACAGGGGAATTGCGAGCGCGGAATCGATCAGTGCGTCGGACACAGCGAAACTTCGGCTGAGCGCCGACCATGCGGCGGGGGCGACAAAGAGGTATCCGCCGACGGCGCAGACGGTCAGCAGGGCGATGGCTCGTGCGCGTCCGAGGCGTCCGAGGCCGCGGGAAACGCCGAGCCCGAGCACGATCAGAATCGAGCAGACCGATACCGAACCGCACAAGACTTCCATCCAGTGCAGCGCAGCGGTGTTCGAGACTCCCATCGCCGCGCGCAGATCGTTCTGCCACCGGGCGTCGACGACCGCCGCGACGGTCACCGCGACGGCGCTGATCGCTGCCGCGATCCGGCGAGCGACGCGGTGCGGCGCCGGTATCGCCGTCGATCGCCTGCGCAGCGCCGAGACAATTCGATGCAGCATGGCTGCCGATGCGAGCGCAGCGGCGGCGAATACCCCGGTCACGATGGCCTGCGTCAGTGAGGAGCGAGGCAACAACGACGGAGCCAGTGATGCGATGACGAACACCGCAACCAGAATCGACGTCGCGGTGGCCGGTAGGGCGGATGTCCCGTGGCGCAGCGGTGTCGGCCGAACGACGGGGAGATCGAGAGTTCGCATGCTCATGCCGTAGCCCGCCTACGCCGGGGAGCGACGGCAGATGCTGTGCACGATGCTGCGAGAAGCGCTACGCCTACGAGAGAACCGGTGACGAGGTAGGGCAGCATCGGCTCGGAATCGGGCGTCCGAAAATGTTGGCGCCACGAGTTGAACTCGACCGCTCCCGCTGCTACCTCGCTCATGGCGTAGCAGACTGTGCGCGAACCGATTCCGGAACGTGAGCTGCATGAATCGTGTGTGGTCTCGGCGAAACGGGCATCGAGTTCTCGGCGGGCATCCCGGGTCGACGGCGCTCCCGTGGCGGACCCGAATCGAAGAAGGTCGTATCCCAGATCGTGTGCCTTGCAGGCAGTGTCGAATTCCGAAGGGAGTGGAATCGGCGACGAGCAGTCACCGTCCGGGGCGACGAGGACACCGTTCTGGATCGTCGGCGAGTAGAAGGAGTCGACGAACCCGGACGGAATGGATGCGCGTGCGTCCTCGTTGCTCGTGCCGGTCAGTGCGTCGATGGCGACCGTCGTCGATGTTCGCGGCAGTGATTGGGTCTGCGCCTCGGCGTCGGCGTCCGCCGCCGGTACCCCCACCGTCGCTCCGATGACGAGCGCGGCAGCGACCACGGTCATCGCGGTGCCGAGTTTCCCCGCCCGTGGTCCCACTGTTCCTCTCTGCCGTCGCTGTGTTCGTGCCTGCTCTGTCCCCGCTCTGCGTGTCATGGTGACGACGCTATGAAGACGACCTCGCTCCGGTCGTCGCGCTGAAGTGCTGTTCCTCGGTGCCCTCGGAGTCCCGTCGGAACGTGCATGCACTACTGGAGAGGCAGTGAGATCTCACCCCGAGGTATGAGGACTTTTCGGACCGATGTTCCTAGTGTTCTGTGGATGGGTATCAGAATCTTCTCCCGCAAGGAGCGAACATCGGAGCCGGGGACCATTTCGCGGGCGGTGCACACAGTAAGTCCTGGCCGCCGTATCGACGTCCTGATCGTCGTCGTCACTCTGATCCTGTACTCGGTTGCGTGGCCGACACTGCCCTTGACTCACCAGGTTCCCGCAGCATTGTTGCCCGTGGTCTCCGCGCTCGCCGTCTTCCCGTTCGTTCTGATCCGCGCCAATCCGGCGCTGGGGTGGGCGATCTCGGCATTGTCGGCGGTGCTCGTTCCGCTGGCGTTCGACCTGCAACCCGGATGGGACTACCCATGGCAGGTCACGCACATCATGGTCCTGATGGTGTTGGTGTTCGCGGTCGGCCTGCGATGCGCCGTACCGGTGGTCGCTGTGTCGTGGGTGGCAACGGTCCTGTTGTTCCTCGGATATGCACCGGGGGAGGACGGAATCGGTTGGGGGGTGGGATTCACCGCGATCGTTGTGTTCGGGCTTCTGGTGCGCTGGCTCGTCCTGTCGCGTCGGCAGTTGGCAAAGCAGGAAGAGGTGAGCGAACTCGAGCGCGCTCGACGGACCGTCCTCGAGGAGAAAGCCAAGATCGCTCGCGATCTACACGATGTGGTCGCGCATCACATGTCCCTCGTGGTGGTCCAGGCACAGAGCGCGCCCTATCGAATCGACGATGTATCACCGGCGGCTGCAGCGGAATTCGAGTCCATCGGGGCGACAGCACGCGAGGCGCTCAACGAGATCAGAGGGATGCTCGGGGTACTGCGCAGCGACGGTGTTCTCGCCGAGAACACACCGCAGCCGGGCGTCGGCGACGTCGCTGCATTGCTCGAGAGCAGTCTGCGTGCCGGCGTTCGGCTGAGTTGGGAAGCGACCGGCAGTCCAAGTGCTGTGTCGGCTACCACGGGACTCGCGCTGTACCGGATCCTGCAGGAATCGCTGTCCAACGCCTCCCGGCATGCACCGGGTGCGGATGTGCGGGTGCGTGTGGATTACGGAAACGACGTCGTCTATCTGGAGGTCGCGAACAGCTCTGGGTCCACGGGGCCCGCTGTCGCTGCAGGCGGCGGAACGGGCGGTCACGGAATTCGGGGAATGCGCGATCGGGCACTCGGAGTCAACGGATGGATCGATGCCAGGCCGCGCACCGACGGAGGATTCGAAGTGGTCGTCCGGTTGCCCTCGACCGCCGTTGCGAGTCCGGTGTCCGGCCTCTCGGCATAGGGTGTCATCCGTGGCAATCACGGTATTCATCGCCGACGATCAAGCAATGGTCCGGCAAGGATTCGGCGCCTTGCTGGCAGCGCAGCCGGACATCAGTGTCATCGGTGACGCCGACAACGGAGCGACGGCAGTGTCCGAAGTGAAGAGGCTTCGCCCCGACGTCGTTCTCATGGATGTCCGCATGCCGCAGATGAACGGCCTCGATGCTGCCCGCGCAATTCTCGGTGCGTCGCTCGATCCGCCGGTGCGAATTCTGATGCTCACCACGTTCGACATCGACGACTACATCTACGAGGCCCTGACCATCGGTGCCAGTGGGTTCATGCTCAAAGACGCGCCCGCCGACGAGCTCATTCGTGGTGTCCGAGTGGTCGCGGCAGGCGAAGCGCTGCTCGCGCCATCGGTGACGAGACGGCTGATCGCAGAGGTCACGTCGCGGCGTGGCACGTCCCGTACTCCACCGGCCAGGCTCGGGGTGCTCACTCCTCGTGAACGCGAGGTGCTGGAGCTTATCGCCAAAGGAATGTCGAACACGGAAATCGCGAGTGCCCTGTTCGTGGCCGAACAGACGGTCAAGACCCACGTCGGCAAGGTTCTGGGAAAGCTGGACCTGCGCGACCGTGCGCAGGCCGTGGTGCTGGCATACGAGACCGGCGTCGTCACTCCCGGCTGACCCGTCGTTCCAGTGGACTTGCACTGCCGACATTCACTTCAGGCGGCAAGATTACGGTGATGACCATGGAGTCGACGAGAGGCCAGAAATTGCGCATCGGAGTTCTTACCGGCGGCGGCGACTGCCCCGGCCTCAATGCGGTGATTCGGGCCGTCGTCCGCACCGCCGATGCACGCTACGGATCGACCGTCGTCGGGTTTCAGGACGGATGGCGCGGACTGCTGGAGGACCGTCGTATCCAGTTGCGCAACGACGACCGTAACGATCGACTGCTCACCAAGGGCGGCACGATGCTGGGAACTGCCCGCACCAACCCCGAAGTGCTCCGGGCGGGCCTCGATCGAATCAAGCAGACCCTCGACGACAACGGAATCGACGTACTCATCCCGATCGGCGGCGAAGGAACGTTGACTGCCGCCAACTGGCTCTCCGAGGAGGGAGTGCCCGTCGTCGGGGTGCCCAAGACCATCGACAACGACATCGATTGCACCGACGTCACCTTCGGATTCGACACCGCGCTCACCATCGCCACCGACGCCATCGATCGACTCCACAGCACGGCGGAATCTCACCAGCGCGTCATGCTCGTCGAGGTGATGGGCCGTCACGCCGGCTGGATCGCACTGCATGCAGGGCTCGCGTCGGGATCACACATGACGCTCATTCCCGAGCAGCCGTTCGACGTCGACGAAGTATGTGATCTGGTCCGCAAGCGTTTCCAGCGCGGTGATTCGCACTTCATCTGCGTCGTCGCGGAAGGGGCAAAACCCAAGGAAGGATCGATGTCGCTCCTCGACGGCGGCATCGACGAGTTCGGCCATGTGAAGTTCACCGGCGTCGCGCATCAACTGGGCCAGGAAATCGAGCGTCGCATCAACAAGGAAGTTCGTACCACTGTGCTGGGCCATGTTCAGCGCGGCGGAACTCCGACGCCGTACGACCGTGTTCTCGCGACACGTTTCGGGGTCAACGCCGCCGACGCCGCCCATGCAGGCGATTTCGGCAAGATGGTTTCGTTGAGGGGGAGCGAGATCGGGCTGGTGTCGTTGTCCGAGGCAGTCAAGCAGCTCAAGCGCGTTCCAGAGAGCCGCTACGTGGATGCGGCGGCGTTCTTCGGTTAGGCAGCTTCGCTGCATGTGAGCGCGAATACACAACCCGCTATGTATTCGCGCTCACATACGGCTCGCGGCCTGCTGAATCTCCGATTCACGTTGCTCGGTCTCGCGCCGCAGGTCCCGCCGTCGCCTTGCGGCCTCGTACCGTTGCCGACCGACAGTGGTCACGGGTTCGAGTGGAGGAAGTTCCAACGGTTTACCGTCGTCGTCGACGGCGACCATCGTGAAATAACAGCTGTTGGTGTGCCTGGTGTCGCCTCGTTGGATGTTCTCGGTCTCGACCCTGATGCCCACCTCCATCGAGGTTCGGCCCGTGTAGTTCACCGAGGCGGAGAACGTGACGAGTTCACCGACGTGAATGGGTTCGCGGAACACGACTCGATCGACGGACAATGTCACGACATAGGCCTGCGCGTATCGGCTGGCACAGGCGTAGGCAACCTGGTCGAGAAATTTCAGGATCGTTCCGCCGTGGACGTTGCCCGAGAAGTTCGCCATATCGGGCGTCATGAGCACGGTCATGAACAGTGTCTGCTTCCGTGTGTCCGTCACCGGCCAACCGTAGCGAGCACCCGTGGTTACCCGCGCGTTCTGCAGACCGCATAAACTCCTGTGCATGACTGCTGCCATGGTCGATCTGATCGATTACGACGACGTGCTGACCCGCTTCGACCCCGTTCTGGGCATGGAGGTCCACGTCGAACTGGGCACAGCCACCAAGATGTTCTGCGGTTGCCCGACGGCTTTCGGCGCCGAACCGAACACACAGGTGTGCCCGGTGTGCCTGAGTCTTCCCGGCGCGCTTCCGGTGGTGAACTCGGCTGCCGTCGAGTCCGCGATTCGGATCGGTCTCGCGCTGAACTGCTCGATCACTCCGTGGGGACGGTTTGCACGGAAGAACTACTTCTACCCGGATCAGCCGAAGAACTACCAGATCTCCCAGTACGACGAGCCCATCGCGACCGAGGGATACCTCGATGTGCTGCTCGACGACGGGAGCACCTTCCGCGTCGAGATCGAGCGCGCCCACATGGAAGAAGACACCGGTAAGTCGACCCACGTCGGCGGCGCCACCGGTCGCATCGAGGGCGCCAGCCATTCGCTGCTCGACTACAACCGTGCAGGCGTGCCGCTGGTCGAGATCGTCACCAAGACCATCACCGGCACCGGTGCTCGCGCGCCGGAGGTCGCTCGCGCATACGTGACGGCGCTGCGTGATCTGCTGAAGTCCCTCGACGTCTCCGATGTGCGGATGGACCAGGGATCGCTGCGCTGCGATGCCAACGTCTCGCTCATGGAGAAGACCGCCACCGAATTCGGTACTCGTACCGAGACCAAGAACGTCAACTCCCTCAAGAGCGTCGAGGTGGCTGTCCGGTACGAAATGCGCAGGCAGGCAGCAGTTCTCCAGAGCGGTGGGGAAGTAACCCAGGAGACACGCCACTTCCAGGAAGTCGATGGAACGACGACGAAGGGCCGGAAGAAGGAAACCGCGGAGGACTACCGATACTTCCCAGAACCCGACCTTGCGCCGGTCGCACCCGACGCCGCGTGGGTCGAAGAACTGCGCGGCACCCTTCCTGAGTTGCCGTGGTTGCGCCGCGCCCGGATTCAGGCCGACTGGGGTGTCTCGGACGAGGAAATGCGTGACCTCGTGAACTCGGGTGCGCTCGAGCTCGTTGCCGCGACGGTCGATGCCGGGGCCTCGGCTCAGGCGGCTCGCTCCTGGTGGGTCTCGTATCTTGCTCAGCAGGCCAACATCGCCGGCGTCGAACTCGCCGAGTTGGCGATCACCCCGGCTCAGGTCGCCGAGGTCGCCTCGCTCGTCGCCGACGGCAAGGTGAACAACAACGGCGCACGTCAGATCGTCGACGGTGTCCTCGCCGGTGAAGGCGAACCGGCCGCAGTCATGGCCGCACGCGGCCTCGTCGTGGAAAAGGACGACACGAAACTGCAGGCCGCGGTGGACGACGCTCTAGCCGCGAACCCGGGCGTCGCCGACAAGATTCGTGCGGGCAAGGTTCAGGCCGCCGGTGCGATCGTCGGAGCGGTCATGAAAGCGACCAGGGGCCAGGCCGACGCGGCTCGAGTGAAGGAACTGGTGCTCGCAGCCTGCAGCTGAGTTAAAGTCGGGCGGTGCCTTCGGCTGGAGCGTCACTGTTCTGGATCGCGCTGATCGCGGTCCTTGCACCGCTTCTGGCTGGATTCGTGCCGCGTCGATTGGTACCCGAGGTGGTCCTTCTCCTTGTTCTCGGTATGGTCGTCGGCCCCAATGTGCTCGCGTTGGCGGTCGACGGCAGCGAGGTCGATTTACTGCGAGAACTCGGTCTCGGCATGCTGTTTCTGCTGGCAGGCTTCGAGATCGACGTCGCGGAGATCACGGGACGCGGAGGTCGCCGGGCTCTGGTGACGTGGTCGATCAGCCTCGTCGTGGCCTTCGCCGCGGTATTTCTGCTGGGCCGTTCCGGAGTGATTTCGGCCGAGATCGCGGTGGCAATCGCTCTGACATCGACCGCCTTGGGCACACTGCTGCCGATTCTCAAGGACGGTGGGCTCCAGAAGACTGCCCTCGGACGGACAGTGATCAACCACGGCGCCATCGGCGAGCTCGGCCCGGTGGTGGCGATGGCAGTGCTGCTCGGGTCACGAGGAGACATCGAGTCGATCGTGATTCTCGGTGTGTTCGTCGTCGCGGCCGTTGCCGTCGGATTCATTCCTCTGCGTCTGCGGCGCGAAGGATCGAAGCTGATCGCGGTCATCCGACGAGGCTCCGAGACGACCGCGCAGACGACGGTCCGCCTGACGATGCTGCTGCTCATCACGCTGACCGCGATTGCCACGATTTTCGGATTGGACATCATTCTCGGCGCCTTCGCGGCCGGATTCATTCTGCGCCGCGTGGTACCGACCGGCAACGATCAGCTCGAATCGAAGCTGGAGGGTTTGGCTTTCGGGTTTCTGATTCCGATCTTCTTCGTGACCTCGGGGATGTCGATCGACATCGGTGCGGTGCTGGCGGCGCCAGGGATCCTCGTCGCGTTTCTCGTACTACTGGTTCTGGTCCGCGGTGTCCCGGTCTTCCTCGCGACGAGGCTCGATCGTGTCGACGGATTCACCACCCGTGAGCAGATCCGCGTCGCCCTCTACGCGACGACGGGTCTGCCGCTGATCGTTGCAGTCACAGGCGTCGCCGTCGACGCGGGCGAGATGACACCGGCGAACGCGTCGATTCTCGTTGCGGCGGGCGCCATCACGGTGTTGGTGCTCCCGCTACTGGCAACTCTGCTGACCGTAAAACCCGATATCACCGATCCTGAACGACGAGGGACGCAGCGCTGACATCGTCGATGACGAGGTCCGTCACCAGTCCGCCTGCCAGCGCGCCGAGAACAGCGGCACGCTTCGATTCGCCGGCCACCACGCACAACCGCGTCGCTACCTGTTTGAGTCGGGACAGGCTCGGTCCGCTGGAACGCTCGTTGAGGGCTATGCCGTCGTAACTGCCGTCGGAGCGAAGAAAGACGGTCGCGATGTCACCCACGACGCCGTCGGCCAGCAGCGCGTCGGTGTCGCCGTCCTCGAGGTATCCCGCGCTGTAGACGTGGCTGGGAACTGCCCCGCCCATGACACCGATCGAGAACACTGCGAGATCCATTCGATCCTGTAGATCGAGGACGCGCCTGATGCTCCGTTCCTTCCACAGCATCAGGCGCGTGTCGGGATCGTCGAAGAAGGCCGGAACCGGAAATCCCTGGGGCAGAGCGTCGTACGCTGTCGCAACCGTCCTGATGATGTCCGAGGCATAGGAAATTCCGGTGGTTCGAGTGTTGGCGGCGCCGTTGAGTTGTACGACGTGCGAGTTGTGAGTTCGCTTGGGTGCGAGGTATCTGCTGACGGCGCGGACGGTGGTTCCCCACGCCACTCCCATGACCATGTCGGATTCGAACATCGACGTCAGCAGTCGACCCGCGAACATTGCGACGCGGTCGAGGCGATCGAGGTCGCCGACAGCTTCGCCGACGGGCACGATGTGTGCGCGCACGTTGTAGCGGTCGGCAAATACTTTCTCGAGCGCGGACGAATGACCGGACATCGAGTTGATCTTGATCTCGACGAGCCCCGACGAACGTGCGTGCGTTATCAGTCGCGACACCGTCGACCGTGACACTCGCATCTCCCGTCCGATCGCGGCCATCGTCATGTCCTGGAAGTAGTACATCCGGGCAGCGTGGACAGCATCGACTGCTCGCGGATCGGCAGTATCGAGTTCGTCGGTCGACATTCATCGATCATGGCGCACGTTTCAGCGATTGTCGTCGCCGACGAGCCAAGTTCTGCACATATGTGCATCAGGTTTGCGAAAACGTGCAGGATGGTTAACGTGGAGGCAGTTGCCTATGGCATGCATCACATACCCTGTTCGAAGGAGAACTATGTCGCGTCCAGTCGCGAGATGGAGTTTGCCGTCCCAGATGGCGGCCGAGTTCGCAGGAACGGCGATTCTGATCCTGTTCGGTACCGCCGTGGTCGCCCAAGTCGTATCCGGTGGCGACGCCGGAACGCTCGGAGACCACAACAGCATTGCCTGGGCCTGGGGCCTCGGCGTGATGTTCGGGATCTTCGTTGCCGGCCGCGCCACCGGAGCGCACCTCAATCCAGCTGTCACGTTTGCGTTCGCCCTGTTCCGTGATCTTCCGTGGAGCAAGGTCGCGCCGTTCGTTTTGGCTCAGGTGGCCGGCGCATTCGTGGCGGCGTTGTTGGTTCGGTGGAACTACAACGACATGATCACCGCAATCGACCCCGAGCACACCACGGCCACCCAGACGATCTTCTCGACGTTGCCCGGCAACGGGACACTTCCGGTCGGCGTGGGCTCGGCATTGCTGGATCAGATCATCGGCACGGCCATTCTGTTGTTCCTCATCGTTGCGGTCACCGACACACGGAACGCGCCACCTCTCGCCAACATGGCACCGTTCATCATCGGATTGATCGTCGTCGCAATCGGATTCGCCTGGGGAACGAATGCCGGCTACGCCATCAATCCAGCCCGAGATTTCGGCCCGCGGCTCGCATCGTTCATCACCGGTTACGGCGGAGCCTGGCGAGATCAGTACGGCGGTCTGTATTTCTGGGTGCCGATAGTCGGGCCCCTCATCGGTGCACCTCTCGGAGTGTTCCTGTACGACAAACTCATCGGCCGATTCCTTCCGGAATCGGAAGCCGAACGCGAAGCAGAAGAAGTCACGGCATGACAGCTCGGTCAGCGATCCGATCACGAAGGAGCAAGTGAGTGAACGACAGAGAATCGGCACGGTTCGTAGCAGCAATCGATCAGGGCACCACGTCCACACGGTGCATGATTTTCGACCACAGCGGATCCGTTGTCGCGGTCGATCAGAAGGAACACGAACAGATCTTTCCGCAGGCCGGTTGGGTCGAACACGACGCGCTGGAGATCTGGGGCAACGTACGCACGGTGGCAGCAGGCGCCCTGGCCGCAGCGGATCTGACGGCCGCCGACATCGCTGCTGTCGGTATCACCAATCAACGCGAAACCGCACTGGTGTGGGACCGAAAGACCGGGGAACCGGTGTACAACGCCATCGTCTGGCAGGACACGCGAACAGACCGCATCGCGACTGCACTCGGTGGCGGCGACGCGAACAAGTACACCGCCACGACGGGTCTGCCACTGGCGACCTACTTCTCCGGGCCCAAGATCAAGTGGATCCTGGACAACGTCGAGGGTGCACGTGAGCGTGCCGAAGCGGGCGATCTATTTTTCGGCAACATGGACACGTGGGTGTTGTGGAACATGACCGGTGGCGTCGACGGAGGCTTGCACTACACCGACCCGACGAACGCCTCCCGCACGCTGTTGATGGATCTCGATACGCTGCGCTGGGACGAATCCATCTGCGCCGACATGGATATTCCGATGTCGATGATGCCGGAGATCAAGTCGTCGTCCGAGATATACGGCTACGCGCGTGAGCGCGGGGCATTGCGCGGTGTGCCGATCGCAGGCATTCTCGGAGACCAGCAGGCCGCGACCTTCGGCCAGGCGTGCCTGTCGCCTGGCGAGGCCAAGAATACATACGGCACAGGCAATTTCGTGTTGCTCAACACCGGCACCGAGAAGGTCATGAGCAAGAACGGCCTACTCACCACGGTCTGCTACAAGATCGGTGAACAGGAGACGGTGTATGCGTTGGAAGGGTCGATCGCCGTCACCGGATCTCTGGTGCAGTGGCTCCGCGACAATCTTGGAATGATCTCCACTGCAGCCGATATCGAGAACGACGCCCGCTCGGTCGAGGACAACGGCGGCGCGTATTTCGTGCCTGCGTTCTCCGGACTGTTCGCCCCGCACTGGCGAGCCGACGCGCGAGGAGCGATCGTCGGACTGACCAGATTCGTCAACAAGGGCCATCTCGCGCGCGCCGTGCTCGAGGCCACCGCCTACCAGACCCGCGAGGTGATCGAGGCGATGAACGCGGACTCGGGCGTGGATCTGGAAGTTCTCAAGGTCGACGGCGGCATGGTGGTCAACGAATTGCTCATGCAGTTTCAGGCCGACCTCTTGAACGTGGACGTGGTGCGGCCGGTAGTCGCCGAGACCACCGCTCTCGGTGCCGCGTACGCCGCCGGCCTCGCCGTCGGATTCTGGGCGGGCGAGGACGACATCCGCGCCAACTGGGCCGAGGACAAGACGTGGACGCCGTCGATGGACGAAGACACGCGAGGCAAACTCTATGCCGGCTGGAAGAAAGCCGTTACACGAACACTTGATTGGGTGGATACCGAATGACCTCTCGTGCACATGCTCTCAGCCCCGCCGCGCGCGAGGAATCGCTGCGGACGCTGGCGACCGACGAGATGGACGTCCTCGTCATCGGGGGCGGTGTCGTCGGGGCCGGTGCCGCACTCGACGCCGCGACGCGCGGACTGCGCGTCGGACTGGTCGAGGCGAGAGACTATGCGGCCGGCACCTCGTCGCGCTCGAGCAAACTGTTCCACGGCGGGCTTCGCTATCTCGAACAGTTCAATTTCTCGCTGGTCTTCGAGGCGTTGAAAGAACGCTCGCTCGTTCTGAACACGCTGTGTCCTCATCTGGCCCGGCCGGTTCCGTTCATCTATCCATTGGAGAAGTGGATCGATCGACCGTACGTGGGTCTCGGAATCGGGGTGTACGACGTGATGGGCGCCGGGCGCGGTGTTCCGGGCCACCACCGTCATCTCGGCCGGAAGAAGACGCTGGAATCGTTTCCGTCGGGCAAGAGGTCGGCTATCAGGGGTGCCGTCCGGTTCTACGAGGGCCAGGTCGACGATGCACGCCATACGATGATGCTCGCGCGCACCGCAGCAGCGTACGGTGCATCTGTCGTCAACAGCACTCGTGTGACCGGCTTTCTACGCGAAGGCGACCGCGTCGTCGGAGTGACGGCAACCGATCTCGAAACGGGAAATTCGATCGAGATTCGCGCCAAGCAGGTCATCAATGCGGCAGGTGTGTGGACCGACGAGATCCAGCAGATGGTCGGTGGGAGAGGACAATTCCAGGTTCGGGCGTCCAAGGGCGTGCATCTGGTGGTTCCGCGAAACAGAATCAACAGCGCAACCGGCATCATCACCCGAACCGAGAAGAGCTTGCTGTTCGTGATTCCGTGGGGGAGTCAATGGATCATCGGAACCACCGATACCGACTGGAAACTCGATCTTGCTCATCCGGCGGCCAGTAGAAGCGACATCGACTACATCCTCGAGCAGGTCAACAAACTGCTCGCCGATCCGCTCGATCGCAGTGACGTCGTCGGTGTGTACGCGGGATTGCGTCCGTTGTTGTTCGGCGAATCCGACTCCACCAGCACGCTCTCACGCGAGCATGCGGTCTCGAGTCCGGTGCGCGGACTGACCGTAATCGCCGGCGGCAAGTACACCACTTATCGTGTGATGGCCAAGGACGCAGTCGATTCGGCAGTGCACGGCCTCGGCCGATCGGTCCCGGAGTGCGTGACCGAACAGATTCCTCTCGTCGGTGCCGACGGCTACTACGGCGCCTACAACGGCCGCGCCCTCACCGCCGAGCGGGCAGGTATGAGGGTGTCGCGAGTCGAGCATCTCCTCGGCCGATACGGAACGCTGACGACCGAGCTACTCGACCTCATCGACAGCAATCCCGAACTGGGAGAACCCCTGTCGAGTGCACCCGAGTACCTCAGGGCCGAGGCGTACTACGCGGCCAGTCACGAGGGTGCGCGACACCTCGAGGACATTCTCACCCGTCGAACACGTATTTCCATCGAGGTCGACGACCGAGGTGACGCCGCCGCGGAAGAAATTGCCCGGCTCGTCGCTCCGATTCTGGGGTGGTCGGAGGACCACATCGCCGAGGAGATCGAGCACTACCGATTACGCGTGCTTGCAGAACGGGATTCGCAGCAGCAGCCCGACGACGACACGGCCGACGCGGCCAGGCTCGGTGCTCCGGACGTTCGTGCCGGAGTTCGCTAGTCGAATCCGCCTCCGCCGGCCGGGATCGGGATCTTGACGACTCGATCGTCGTTGGGTCCCGGTGCGTCACCGTTCTTGTTCACGGTGCTTGCCCAGATTTGGCCGTCGGGGGCGATCGCGGCCCCGTTCAGCTCGCCGTAGCGATCCTGTACGAGGAGGCTCGGGGCGGCAGTCACGGCGCCGGTGTCCTTGTCGGTGGCGAGCACTGCCATCGCCTTGCCTGTGGTGAGAGCAACCGCAACGGCCCCCGGGCCGGCGGCGCACCCGGCAACCCCCGGACGGTCCGGCCACGTCCACACCGGAGAGATGACCGCGCCGAGAGGGTCGATCCGCTGCAAGCGGTCTTCGACGGCAGTGCGGTCGGTGACCCAGATGCTGCCCGACGGATCGATGCACACGTCTCCTGCCGTACCGATACCGCTGAGGGCGACCTGCGGCGGTGGCCCGCTCTGTGTGGGCACGAGGGACTCGACCCGGAGAAGCTTTCCACCGAGTGACGACGGGTCCGTCGCCGATGCCGGATTGCCTGCGTCACCGGTGAGGACGAGAAGTTGGTTCGGGGTGTAGAAGTCGATGGCGCCGCGATTTCCCTGCGTTCCTCGTGGAATTCCGGTGACGACCGGTTTCGGGGTGTCGCCGGCGGCGATACGGACGACGCGGTTGTCGGACGATGTGGTGATGTAGGCGTACATCAATCCGTCTTCGCCGTAGCTCGGCGACAACGCCAGATCGAGTAGGCCTCCGTCGCCACTGGCATCGACGTCGACGCGAGCGATTTCGATGGGCGACTGTCCCTGAGCGACCTGCATTATTCGGCCGGTTCGGCGCTCGGCGACCAACGCCGAGCCGCCGCCGGGGAGCATGACGAGACCGCCGGTGGTGTCCAGGCACGTTGCAATCACGTTCGGGTCGAGATCGACACACGGGCCGGGTGGTGGCCCGTTGGGGTTCGGTGTGGTGGACGTGGGCGGGGCATCGGGGTCGGCCGGGTTGATCTCGGCCGCACCGAACGACGGTTCCGGCGTGAACGGAGAGGCAGTGGAGTCGTCGAAACGGGCGCAACCCGCCAGGAGTGTCGCAGCCATCACGGCTGCGGCTGCGGCTGCCGATGTACGGGAGGACGCTCGCGCCAGCTTCATGTACGCAAACGTTACGGAAAGCTCCCTGGGTCGCGCCACGTGGCTGCATGCTCGCACGCCGCGCCTGGCGTAATGCACCGGAATCTGCGGTTACCCGTTCTACTGTGGGTGCTGTGACCGACAAGCCTCGCGACAAGGACCGATCCGATGCCGGCTACGAGCCCGCGTCGAGTCCGTACGACCAGCCGACAGAACAGCTGCAACCGAGAACCGAAGACGAGCTGGATTTCGGACGAAGTGGATCCGGCTCGTACCCCACCGAGCAGATCCCGTCCTTTCGGCCGTCGAAGTACGACGAGCCGATAGCTCCCGACAGCCGAAGCGCGTACTCCGAACAGCCCACCGAGTACCTCGAAACCTCGACCGAGGGCACGACGCCGTACGTACCTCCGAGCTCACCCTCGGCGCCTGTCGCCGAGCAGCCGGTCGCGGAACCTGCCGTACGAACCGAGACGGTCGAGATTCCGGCCAGGAGGGGCACCACCGACCTGGGTCTGCTTCTGCTGAGGCTCGTGATCGGCGGAATCTTCCTCGTCCACGGTTTGCAGAAGCTGACTGGCATCTGGAACGGACCGGGACTCGACGGCTTCCGATCGCTGTTGGAGGACACCGGATACGAACAGGCGAACCTGCTGGCGATTGCCGGTGCCGTGGGTGAGACCGCAGGCGGTGCACTGCTGATTCTCGGCTTGGCGACGCCGTTCGCGGGCGCCGCGGTCCTCGCGGTGATCATCAACGCATGGTGCTTCAAGCAGGTGGTGGAGCCGGGACTTCAGTTCTTCGCCCCGAACGGCGTCGAATACGAGACCGTTCTCGGTGTCGCCGCCGCAGCCATCATTCTGACCGGGCCGGGAAAGATCGCTTTCGACGGTCGACGCGGTTGGGCGACCCGTCCGCGTTTCGGGTCGTTCGTCGCCTTGGTCCTCGGCGTCGCGGGCGGCGTGTGCATGTGGATCTTCCTGAACGGCGCCAACCCGATCGTTCAGTAGCAGTCCGTCTCATGTGAGTGCGAATACATAGAGGGTCGTGGATTCGCACTCACATGAGTCCTTACGGAACGTAGCGAACGGCACCCTTGTCGGCCGACGTGGCGAGCGCAGCGTACGCACGAAGTGCGGTGGTGACGGTGCGCTGACGATCCACCGGCTGCCACGGCCGTTCGGATGCCTCCATCTTCGCTCGACGGGTGGCGAGAACGTCGTCGTCGACGAGCACCTCGAGAGCCCGCGTCGGGACGTCGATGCGAACCTGGTCGCCGGTCTCGATGAGTCCGATGAGCCCGCCTGCCGCTGCCTCGGGTGACATGTGCCCGATGGAGAGTCCCGAGGTTCCGCCGGAGAACCGACCGTCGGTGATCAGAGCGCAGACCTTGCCGAGACCGGCTCCCTTGAGGAATGCGGTCGGGTGGAGCATCTCCTGCATGCCCGGACCGCCCTTGGGTCCCTCGTAGCGCACGACGAGGACGTCGCCTGCTTTGATCTTCTTTTGCAGGATGGCCGAGACGGCCTCTTCCTGAGACTCGACTACCAGGGCTGGTCCCTGGAACGAGAAAAGATCCTCGTCGATCCCGGCGGTCTTGAGGATCGCGCCGTCGAGTGCGATGTTTCCGCGGAGGACGACGAGGCCACCTTCGACGGTGTACGCGTGCTCCTTGTCGCGGATGCACCCACCGGCCGCGTCGGTGTCGAGCGAGGACCAGCGATTCTCGGTCGAGAACGGCTCCACCGTCCTGACGCCGCCCGGTGCTGCGTGAAACAGCTCGATCGCCTCGTCGGAGGCTTTGCCGGAACGGATGTCCCAGGTGTCGAGCCATTCGTCGAAGCTCTTGGTGTGCACCGTGGAGACGTCGGTCTCGAGCAGATCTGCGCGACGCAGTTCACCGAGCAGAGCGGGGATTCCGCCGGCGCGGTGCACGTCTTCCATGTGGTAGTCGGAATTGGGGGAGACCTTCGACAGGCACGGCACCTTGCGGCTGATGGCGTCGATGGTGTCGAGATCGAAGTCGACCTCGCCTTCCTGAGCGGCAGCGAGAGTGTGCAGCACCGTGTTGGTCGATCCACCCATCGCCACATCGAGCGCCATCGCGTTCCGGAACGCGGCAGGGCTGGCGATGCTGCGCGGGAGTACGGAGGTGTCGTCGTCGCGGTAGTACTTGAGCGCTGCCTCGACGATGGTGGTACCTGCCCGGGTGAACAGTGCCCGACGCGCCTTGTGCGTTGCGAGTGTCGAGCCGTTGCCCGGTAGAGCAAGTCCGAGCGCTTCGGTGAGGCAGTTCATCGAGTTCGCGGTGAACATGCCCGAGCACGACCCGCATGTCGGGCACGCGCTGCGCTCGACCTCGTCGAGACCCTCGTCGGACACGGCGTCGTTGGCGCTGGCGGAGATCGCGGTGATGAGGTCGGTCGGTGCCTGAGCGACACCGCCGACGACGACGGCCTTGCCGGCTTCCATCGGTCCGCCGGAAACGAATACTGCCGGGATGTTCAGACGCATTGCAGCATTGAGCATTCCGGGAGTGATCTTGTCGCAGTTGGAGATGCAGACAAGGGCGTCCGCGGTGTGAGCGTTTGCCATGTATTCGACCGAGTCGGCGATGATTTCGCGACTCGGAAGCGAGTACAGCATGCCGCCGTGGCCCATCGCGATGCCGTCGTCGACGGCGATCGTGTGAAATTCACGCGGAACGCCGCCCGCGGCGCGTACTGCGTCGGCGACGATCTCGCCGACGTTCTTCAGGTGTACGTGCCCCGGTACGAACTGGGTGTACGAGTTGGCAATAGCGACAATGGGTTTACCGAAGTCGGAATCCGTCATTCCGGTGGCGCGCCAGAGCGAGCGTGCGCCCGCGGCGTTTCGTCCGACAGTGGTAACTCGTGACCGTAGCGGCGGCATATGTCTTCGATTCCTCTTGTTCGACGTGCGGTTGTCGCGAGATCGAGATTACTCCCGACATTTCAGTCGTCGTTCCCTGGCGTGGCTTCGCGTTCGGCTTCTGCTTCGGCATCGGCGGCCGCCGCGTAGGGGTCGGTGATGCGTCCGCCGCTCGCGGCGGAGAGGACAGGCAGTCGATCGAAGCGAACGAGCGGAAGTGATTTCTCGGACTTGTCGTTCAGCACGACCCGTGCCCATCGGCGATCGGGGAAGTGGATTCCTCGTACATCGTCCCAGTCGACGTGGTCCGAACCCACCAGACGGCGCATCGCGAGGCCATCGGAACCGACAACGGTGCGCACGCGCAGCACCCAGTAGGCGACGGCGATCGGAACGATGAACAACCACCCGAGTGCGGCAGGCCAGCTGATCGCCGGGAAGCAGACACCGAAGAGGAGCAGTGCGACTCCTACCAGCGCCAGGCGCGGGAGTCGGATGACCTGCGGGGAGAGAACAGGAGTGTGGGAGGATATGTCCGGTGGTTCGGACTGCTGCGAAGGTGACACCCCTTCATCTTCGCATTGCATCTACGCGATCTCACATAATGGGATTGCGTCGTGACGAGTTTGACTGTTCCCTATGCGCGCGCCTACCGTCGAGCGCGTGAAGCGGAAATGGATACTCGTAATCGGCCGGCGCGTCAACGCCTGAGCCGGTTCACTCCTACTCGCATCGACGCGCCACCCTCGTACAGCCTCGGCTGACGGGGGTTTTTTCTTGCCCAGAGATCGCCCAGCACCGAAAATCCTGAGGAAGCAGCAGTGAGCGCACCAACCGCACGCCCAGGGCCCACGACCCGTAAGTCGGGGGCCAACGCCACCTCGTCGACGCCGGAGGCACCCGTGCCCGGCGCAATCGAGGGATCTCGTCGCCACGTCGCCCCTGAAAAGGTGACCGGCGCCCAGTCCGTCGTTCGAGCTCTCGAAGAACTCGACGTCGATGTCGTATTCGGCATTCCGGGTGGCGCAGTTCTTCCGGTGTACGACCCACTCTTCGACTCGAAGAAGGTCCGCCACGTCCTCGTTCGACACGAACAGGGCGCAGGACACGCTGCCACCGGGTACGCGCAGGCAACCGGCCGCGTCGGAGTCTGCATGGCGACGTCGGGACCCGGCGCGACGAACCTCGTGACGCCTCTCGCCGACGCCCAGATGGACTCCGTTCCGATCGTTGCCATCACCGGTCAGGTCGCACGGAGTCTCATCGGAACCGACGGATTTCAGGAAGCGGACATCTCCGGCATCACGATGCCGGTGACCAAGCACAACTTCCTGATCACCGAAGGCGTGGACATCCCGCGCATAATGGCCGAGGCGTTCTACATCGCGTCCTCGGGCCGCCCCGGTGCCGTCCTCGTCGACATCCCGAAGGATGTCCTGCAGGCGCAGACCACGTTCTCGTGGCCGCCGGAGATGCGTCTGCCCGGATACCGACCTGTCACCAAGCCGCACGGCAAGCAGGTTCGTGAAGCCGCGCGCTACATCGCCGACGCCAAGCAGCCGGTGCTGTACGTCGGCGGCGGCGTCATCAAAGCCAACGCGTCGGCCGAGCTGCTCGAACTCGCCGAGCTGACGGGCATCCCCGTGGTCACGACGCTGATGGCTCGTGGCGCGTTCCCGGACACCCATCAGCTGAACCTCGGTATGCCCGGCATGCACGGCACCGTCGCCGCAGTCGCCGCATTGCAGCGCAGCGACCTGCTGATCACTCTCGGCGCTCGTTTCGACGACCGGGTGACCGGTCAGCTGTCGTCGTTCGCCCAGAACGCCAAGGTCATCCACGCGGACATCGACCCGGCCGAGATCGGTAAGAACCGTTACGCGGACGTTCCCATCGTGGGCGACTGCAAAGAGGTCATCACCGAACTGATCGAAGCCATCCGCGCCGACCGCGCCACCGGAACGACGCTCGAGCTGTCGGACTGGTGGGCGTACCTCGACGACATCAGGAAGACGTACCCGCTGAGCTACGACCGTCCGAGCGACGGCGCGATGTCCCCGGAGTTCGTCATCTCCTCGGTCGGAAAGTTCGCCGGACCCGACGCGATCTACTGCGCGGGCGTCGGCCAGCACCAGATGTGGGCCGCGCAGTTCATCAACTACGAGAAGCCGCGCACGTGGCTCAACTCGGGCGGACTCGGCACCATGGGATACGCGGTGCCCGCTGCGATGGGCGCCAAGATGGGCATGCCGGACACCGAGGTGTGGGCCATCGACGGTGACGGCTGCTTCCAGATGACCAACCAGGAACTCGCGACGTGCGCCGTCGAGGGCATCCCGATCAAGGTCGCCGTCATCAACAACGGCAACCTCGGCATGGTTCGTCAGTGGCAGACACTGTTCTACGAGGAGCGGTACTCCAACACGAATCTCGGAACGCACGGCGCCAAGCGCATCCCCGACTTCGTCATGTTGGCCGAAGCTCTGGGATGTGTCGGACTGCGCTGCGAGCGTGAGGAAGACGTCGACGCCGTCATCGCGCAGGCTCGCGCCATCAACGACAGGCCCGTCGTCATCGACTTCATCGTCGGTGCCGACGCGCAGGTGTGGCCGATGGTCGCCGCCGGCACCGGCAACGACGAGATCATGGCTGCCCGCGGAATCCGCCCTCTGTTCGACGAGGACGAGGCGTCCGTCGCCGAGCCCGCCGTCATCCACGAGGCCATGGCTCGCGAGCAGGCCCACGGCGAACAGGCTGCCAACGAAGCGAAAGGCACCGGCAAGTGAGCACGAGTCATACCCTCAGCGTTCTCGTCGAGGACAAGCCAGGCGTTCTTGCGCGCGTCGCTGCTCTGTTCTCGCGGCGCGGATTCAACATCTCCTCGCTCGCGGTCGGCGGCACCGAGATCCCCGAGATCTCGCGCATGACGATCGTCGTGACCGTCGACGAGTTCCCACTCGAGCAGGTGACGAAGCAGCTCAACAAGCTGATCAACGTCATCAAGATCGTCGAGCAGGACGACGACTCGTCGGTGGCTCGCGAACTGGTGCTCATCAAGGTTCGTGCCGACGCCAGCGTGCGCAGCGAGGTCATCGAAACGGTGAACCTCTTCCGCGCCAAGGTGATCGACGTGTCACCCGAAGCTGTGACGGTCGAAGCAACGGGCACCCGCTCGAAGCTCGATGCGTTGCTGAAGATGTTGGACCCCTATGGAATTCGAGAAATTGTTCAGTCGGGAGTCGTTGCCGTCGGACGTGGACCGAAATC
Source organism: Rhodococcus sp. (in: high G+C Gram-positive bacteria) (assembly GCF_023264675.1). Lineage (GTDB taxonomy): Bacteria > Actinomycetota > Actinomycetes > Mycobacteriales > Mycobacteriaceae > Rhodococcoides. The sequence continues at coordinate 137,276 of NZ_JAHFVG010000005.1, read as the reverse complement.
GATCACTGCGTCGCGCTGAGCGACCATCGAGTGATGAACACGTAAAACCCAAGAGGAAAGGTATTTACCAGTGGCAGTCGAGATGTTCTACGACGACGATGCTGATCTGTCGATCATCCAGGGCCGCAAGGTCGCTGTGATCGGCTACGGAAGTCAGGGCCACGCGCACTCGCTGAGCCTGCGCGATTCGGGCGTCGACGTCCGAATCGGCCTCAAAGAGGGCTCGAAGTCCCGCGCCAAGGCAGAAGAGCAGGGCCTGACGGTCGGAACCCCGGCCGAGGTCTCCGCCTGGGCCGACGTGATCATGGTGCTCGCTCCCGACACCGCCCAGGCCGCGATCTTCAAGGAAGAGATCGAGCCGAACCTGAAGGACGGCGACGCGCTGTTCTTCGGCCACGGACTCAACATCCACTTCGATCTGATCAAGGCACCGGAGTTCGTCACCGTCGGCATGGTCGCACCGAAGGGCCCCGGCCACCTCGTGCGCCGTCAGTTCGTCGACGGCAAGGGCGTTCCCGCGCTCATCGCCATCGACCAGGATCCGAAGGGCGAGGGCCAGGCGCTCGCGCTCTCGTGGGCCAAGGGCATCGGCGGCACCCGCGCAGGTGTCATCAAGACCACGTTCAAGGAAGAGACCGAGACGGACCTCTTCGGCGAGCAGGCCGTCCTCTGCGGTGGCACCGAAGAACTCGTCAAGACGGGCTTCGAGGTCATGGTCGAGGCCGGTTACGCACCCGAGATGGCGTACTTCGAGGTTCTGCACGAGCTCAAGCTCATCGTCGACCTCATGTACGAGGGCGGTATCGCTCGCATGAACTACTCGGTGTCCGACACCGCGGAGTTCGGCGGCTACCTCTCCGGACCTCGCGTCATCGACGCAGGCACCAAGGAGCGTATGAAGGCGATCCTCGCCGACATCCAGTCCGGTGAATTCACCCGTCGCCTCGTCGCCAACGTCGAGAACGGCAACACCGAGCTCGAAGGCCTGCGCAAGGCCAACGCCGAGCACCCGATCGAGGTCACCGGCAAGAAGCTGCGCGACCTGATGAGCTGGGTCGACCGTCCGATCACCGAAACGGCCTGATCGTTCGAATTTCGCTCCATTCGATCGAAGGGCACCTCGCGGGGTGCCCTTCGATCGTCCGGTCCCGTCCTCGTCTTGCCGAGGGTGGAACTCGTTACTGCTTCGCGGACCTCTAAACTCGACCCGCACCATCCTTGGAAAGACCAGCTCGACCCACAGCTACTCGACCGATATAGGGAGTTCTTCACGTGAGCCAGCCAGGCCGTCCTGTCGTTCTGATCGCCGACAAACTTGCGCAGTCCACAGTCGAGGCGCTCGGCGACGGCGTCGAAGTTCGTTGGGTCGACGGCCCGGATCGCCCGGCGCTTCTCGCCGCGGTCCCCGAAGCCGATGCCATTCTCGTTCGCTCGGCAACCACAGTCGACGCCGAGGTGCTCGCCGCCGGAACAAAGCTCAAGATCGTCGCCCGCGCCGGTGTCGGCCTGGACAACGTCGACGTACCCGCCGCTACCGAGCGCGGAGTACTCGTCGTCAATGCGCCGACCTCCAACATCCATACCGCCGCCGAGCACGCGGTGACGCTCCTGCTGTCCGCAGCTCGCCAGATCCCCGCAGCCGACGCCACCCTGCGTCAGCACGAGTGGAAGCGCAGCAAGTTCAACGGAGTCGAGATCTTCGGCAAGACCGTCGGTGTCGTCGGCCTCGGCCGTATCGGTCAGCTGTTCGCGCAGCGCCTCGCGGCCTTCGAGACCCACGTCATCGCGTACGACCCCTACGTCTCCGCCGCGCGCGCTGCCCAGCTCGGCATCGAACTCGTCACCCTCGACGAGCTGCTGACCCGCGCGGACATGTTCTCCGTGCACCTTCCGAAGACGCCCGAGACCAAGGGCATCATCGGCAAGGAGGCACTCGCCAAGACCAAGCCGGGCGTCATCGTCGTCAACGCTGCCCGCGGCGGACTCGTCGACGAGCAGGCCCTCGCCGACGCCATCACCAGCGGCCACGTCTTCGCGGCAGGGATCGACGTCTACGCATCCGAGCCGTGCACCGACAGCCCGCTGTTCGAGCTCCCGCAGGTTGTTGTCACCCCGCACCTCGGAGCGTCGACCACCGAAGCCCAGGACCGCGCGGGCACCGATGTTGCCAAGTCCGTGTTGCTCGCACTCGCAGGCGAATTCGTGCCCGACGCCGTCAACGTCAAGGGCGGCGCAGTCGGCGAAGAGGTATCGCCGTGGCTCGAGATCGTCCGCAAGCAGGGCGTCCTCCTCGGTGCACTCTCGGACGAACTGCCCAGCTCGCTGTCCATCGACGTGCGGGGCGAGCTCGCTGCCGAGGACGTCGAAATCCTGAAGCTCTCGGCACTGCGCGGCTTGTTCTCGGCCGTCATCGAAGACGCGGTCACCTTCGTCAACGCTCCCTCGCTCGCCGAGGAGCGCGGTGTCACCGCCGAGGTCACCAAGGCGTCCGAAAGCGAGAACCATCGCAGCGTCGTCGACGTTCGCGCCGTCTACGGCGACGGATCGGTCCTCAACGTCGCCGGTACCCTCACCGGCACCACGCAGGTCGAGAAGATCGTCAACATCAACGGTCGCAACTTCGAACTCCGAGCCGAGGGCAAGAACCTCATCGTGAACTACGGCGACCAGCCGGGCAGCCTCGGCCGGATCGGCACCCTCCTCGGAGATGCCGGAATCGACATCCAGGCAGCAGCGCTCAGCCAGGATTCCGAAGGCGACGGCGCAACCATCCTGCTCCGCGTCGACAAAGACGTGCCGGCCGGCCTCAGTGCGAACATCGCATCGGCAGTGGGCGCGTCGACGATCGAACTCGTCGACCTGTCCTGATCTGCCCCTCACCGAAATCGCACGAAAAGAACGAGGAGTCAATGAAGCTCGCCGTCATCGCTGGAGATGGAATCGGTCCTGAGGTTGTCGAACAGGCACTGAAGGTGCTCGACATCGTCGTACCGGGAAGCTCGAAGACCGAGTACGACCTCGGTGCCCGTCGCTACAACGCGACCGGCGAACTCCTTCCTGATTCCGTGCTCGACGAGCTGCGTGAACACGACGCAATCCTGTTGGGTGCCATCGGCGATCCCTCGGTGCCCAGCGGTGTTCTCGAGCGCGGCCTACTGCTGCGCGCTCGGTTCGAACTCGATCACCACATCAACCTGCGTCCGGCGAAGTTGTACCCGGGAGTCGTCGGACCGCTCGACGGCAACAAGGACATCGACGTCGTCGTGGTCCGAGAGGGAACCGAAGGACCGTACACGGGCAATGGCGGCGCTCTCCGCGTGAACACCCCCCACGAGGTTGCGACCGAGGTCAGTGTCAACACCCGCTATGGCGTCGAGCGTGTGGTTCGAGACGGGTTCGCACGGGCACTCGGACGGCGCAAGCACGTCACCTTGCTGCACAAGACGAACGTGCTCACGTTCGCCGGCAGTTTGTGGGCACGCACCGTCGAAGCCGTGTCGAAGGAATTCCCGGACGTCGAGGTTGCCTACCAGCACATCGACGCTGCAATGATCCACCTCGTCACCGATCCTGGCCGATTCGACGTCATCGTCACCGACAATCTGTTCGGCGACATCGTCACGGACCTCTCCGCGGCAGTCAGCGGCGGAATCGGTTTGGCCGCCAGTGGAAACATCGACGCGACGGGCACCAACCCCTCGATGTTCGAGCCCGTCCACGGCAGCGCACCCGACATCGCAGGACAGGGCACAGCAGATCCGACGGCAGCGATTCTCTCGGTTTCACTCTTGCTCGCGCACCTCGGAGACACTGCGAACTCCGAGCGCGTCGAGGCTGCTGTAGCGGCCGACCTCGCCTCGCGTGGATCGGTCGGCGCCAGTACATCGGACATCGGCGATCGGATTGCCGGGAAGCTGTAGGCGCCCTCTGCTTTTCCACCGAATGCCCCGTTCGGTCACTTCATCGGTGACCCAGCGGGGCATTCGGTGTTGTGGGAGGTTGGTGGTCCCGAGCGGCGGCGCACCCGAACACCCCGCACTACTCTTTCGGCTCGCGATCGTCGGGGATGACCGGTACCGACAGTGCGGGGAAGATCGCGGACACCAGAAAGGCCACCGGAAAGCTCAGGGCTGCGAGGGCACCGAACGCGGGCGGCACGAGCGACGCGGCGATGTACTGGCCGGTGTTCTGGACCCCGAGTGCGCGGCCGCTCCAGAACGGTCCCGAGTATTCGGCCACAGCGGTGAACGCAAGTCCGTTGGGCGCTACGGTGACGACGGATGCGACGACGAGCGCAACGACGGATACGGGGGAGTCCAACCAGTCCGTGAGCGCGAGGGCGAGCATGCTGACCGTTGCCGTGACGGCAACCCACCGCAGTGGACGCATTCGGCTGCCTACTCTGTCGGACAGTGCGCCGACGCTCATGCGTCCGAATGCCCCGAGGATCTGCGTCGCGGTGACGAGAAGTCCGGCTGATGCGGCCGACCAGTCGCGATCGGTCATCAGCCAGACGAGGGCGTACGCCCACACGACGTATTGCGGCACCACGAGCAGGATGGACGTCGAGTGGATTCGCCACAGTTGCGAACTGCTGCGATACGGGTTGGCCAGTAGTCCTTTCTCGGCTGCTGCGGAACGACTCGGCCGGGGCGGATCCACCACACCGAGGCACAGTGCGGCACCGAGCGCGCAGATGATCGCCGGAACCAGCAGCGCCGCCGAGACTCCGTGGTCGCGGGCGATCGGGGGGATCGTCAGGGCGGCGACAGCGACCCCGAGGGGAACGGACATCTGCCTGATGCCCATTGCCAGACCACGGCGCTGCGGCGGAAACCACCCGACCACGACGCGTCCCGATGCGCTGTTGGCACTCGCCGCGGCCATGCCGCCGAGCAACAGGAACAGCCCGAGCAACGCGAACGAAGTCGTGAAATACGCTGCCAAGCTTGCGCATGCGGTGAGGCCGAGGCCGATGGCGAGCACGAGCCGTTCGCCGATGCGGTCGACGAGAACCCCCCAGGCGATGAGGGTGAGCATTATCCCGACGGTCGGCATGGCAACGAGCAGGCCTGCCCGCGCGAGACTGAGTCCGCGATCGTCGTGGAGCGCGGGGATGAGAAACGCAGCGCCGTTGATGAACACTGCACCCGCCGTCTGCGCGAGCATTCCGAGTGCGAGCATCAGCCACTTTCGCGAAGTACTCGTCTGCTGCTGCTGGTCGGTATCGACCATGCTCGATGCTCCATTCTCACTATGTGGACACTAAATCTTGAAATATGAAATCCTGGGACGACGTTACACCCGCCGACTCGACCGGACCGGATGGGCGTCGCCGTCGACTCGATCCGGGGTCGATAGACTTCCGACATGCGTCTGGGTCGAATTGCAAGTCCTGATGGTGTGGCATTCGTGAGTATCGAGGGAGAAGGTGACGACCGAACAGCCAAAGAGATCGCCGAACATCCCTTCGGCACACCGACCTTCACCGGCCGTTCGTGGCCTCTCGCCGACGTGCGTCTGCTGGCACCGATTCTTGCCAGCAAGGTCATTGCTATCGGCAAGAACTACGCGGCGCACGCCGCCGAGATGGGCGGCGAGGCTCCGAAGGATCCCGTCATCTTCCTCAAGCCGAACACCTCGATCGTCGGACCCGGTGCACCAATCGTGCTGCCGCCCACCTCGGACGAAGTGCACTTCGAGGGTGAACTCGCGATCGTCATCGGCCGTCCGTGCAAAGACGTCCCGGCTGCCAAGGCGCTCGACGTGATCCTCGGATATACCGTCGCCAACGATGTGTCCGCCCGAGATCATCAGCGCCACGACGGTCAGTGGACCCGCGCGAAGGGGCACGACACGTTCTGCCCGCTCGGCCCGTGGATCGAGACGAGCATCGACGCGTCGGATCTGGAGATCAAGACCGAGGTCGACGGCGAAGTCAAGCAACGAAGCCGCACATCTCTTCTGCTGCACGACATCCCGAAGATCATCGAATGGATCTCGGCGGTCATGACGTTGCTGCCGGGCGATGTGATCCTCACCGGAACGCCGGAAGGCGTCGGTCCCATCACGGCAGGCCAGTCGGTGTCGGTCACCGTCGAAGGCATCGGAACTCTCACCAACCCCGTCGCAGCCAAGAGCTAGAGAACTTTCACATCCCCCCGATCGTGAGCGAGCCATGACCTCAGAAGATGTACGAGTCCGATTCTGCCCGTCGCCGACGGGCACCCCGCATGTCGGCCTGATCCGCACTGCGCTGTTCAACTGGGCGTTCGCCCGTCACCACGGTGGAAGCTTCGTCTTCCGCATCGAGGACACCGACGCCGCCCGTGACTCCGAGGAGTCCTACGCGGCGCTGCTCGACGCCTTGCGCTGGCTCGGGCTGTCGTGGGACGAAGGCCCTGAGGTCGGGGGACCGTACGAGCCGTATCGCCAATCACTGCGTCGTGACCAACATCTGGAGGTCGTGCAGAAGCTGCTCGACGCGGGGGAGGCCTACCACTCGTTCTCCACTCCCGAGGAAGTCGAGGCTCGGCACAAGGCTGCAGGTCGCGATCCCAAACTCGGGTTCGACAACTTCGATCGCGATCTCACCGACGACGAGAAGAAGGCATTCGTGGACGAGGGGCGTAAACCCGTTGTCCGTCTGCGTATGCCGGATCACGACCTGTCCTGGACGGATCTGGTTCGCGGTGAGACGACGTTCAAGGCGGGCACGGTGCCGGACTTCGCGATCACTCGCGGCAACGGAATCCCGTTGTACACGTTGGTGAATCCAGTCGACGATGCATTGATGAAGATCACGCACGTACTTCGAGGCGAGGATCTGCTGTCGTCCACACCGCGCCAGTTGGCGTTGTACGAGGCGCTGATTCGGATCGGTGTCGCCGAGCGGACACCGCAGTTCGGCCATCTTCCGTTCGTGATGGGCCAGGGAAACAAGAAGCTGTCCAAGCGAGATCCGGAAGCGAATCTCTTCATCCATCGTGACCGAGGTTTCATCCCCGAGGGCCTTCTCAACTACCTGGCTCTGCTGGGTTGGGGAATTTCGGACGATCATGACGTCTTCTCGCTCGACGAGATGGTCGCTGCCTTCGACATCTCGACGGTCAATTCCAATCCCGCGCGGTTCGACCAGAAGAAGGCCGACGCGATCAATGCCGAACACATTCGGTTGCTCGAGCCCGCAGATTTTGCGGCACGGCTACGGGCGTTCCTCACCGAGCAGGGCCACATCCCGGCCGAGATCGACGAAGACCAGTTCGCTGTCGCTGCTGATCTGGTGCAGACGCGCATCGTCGTTCTGTCCGACGCCTGGGGTCTGCTGAAATTCCTGTACGTCGACGACGCGGACTTCGAGATCGACCCGGCGGCGGCGTCGAAGAACCTCGGTGCCGACTCGGCGCCGGTACTGGACGCCACGATTGCCGCTCTCACTGCATTACCGCAGTGGCAGACGACCGAGTTGGAAGAATCGCTCAAGGCGGCGCTGATCGACGGTCTGGAACTCAAGCCGCGCAAGGCGTTCGCGCCGGTTCGTGTTGCGGTCACCGGATCGCACATCAGTCCACCGCTCTACGAGTCGATGGAGCTGCTGGGCCGTGAGAAGACACTGGCGAGACTCACCGCGGCCCGCGCCACGGTCGGTTGATCGTTCCGGTGACCTGAGATGAGTGCCACCGGTCGTGTCGACCGGCTACAACGTCGACATCCGGTGCTCGGTTTCCCGATCGCCGTGGTCTACAAGTTCGTCGACGATCAGGGCGGCTATCTTGCCGCCTTGATCGCCTATTACGCGTTCGTATCGCTGTTCCCGCTGCTGTTGTTGGCGTCGACGATCCTGGGAATCGTGTTGGCGGGCGATCCCGGGTTGCAAGAAGAGATCCTCGATTCCGCGTTGAGTCAGATTCCGATCATCGGCGACGAGGTGGGTTCTCCGGACAAGATCGGCGGGGGAACCATCGGTCTCGTCGTCGGTGTCCTCGGGTCGCTGTACGGCGGTCTCGGCGTTGCTGTCGCGGTCCAGAACGCCATGAACACAGCATGGGCGGTGCCGAAGAACCTTCGCCCCGACCCAATTTTCGCGCGCGTCAGGGGACTGGCGCTGCTGAGCACCGTCGGGGTCGCGGTGCTGGCGATCACCGCTGTGAACGTCGCGAGTTCGGCCGGCTACTTCGGGCGAATCAGTGGCGTCGTGGTCCTGGTGGCCGTGGTGCTCCTGAACATCACCGTGTTCACCGTCGCGTTCCGTCTGGCGGTTGCCCGCACGTTGTCGATATCGGAGGTGCTCCCGGGCGCGATCGTTGCCGGGGTGATCTGGCAACTTCTGCAAACTTTCGGTGGTGTCTACATCAAGCACGTCGTGTCGACGGCGTCGATCACCAACGGAGTCTTTGCTGTGGTTCTGGGGCTGCTCGCCTTCATGTACGTGGCGGCGGTCCTGGTGGTGGTCGCCGTGGAGATCAATGTGGTGCGGGTCGACAAGCTGTATCCCCGTGCATTGTTGACTCCGTTCACCGACGATGTCGAACTCACCGAAGGTGATCGGCTCACGTACACCGGGCAGGCAGAAGCGCAGCGAAGCAAAGGATTCGAGGAGATCGAAGTGACGTTCGACGAGCCGGGTCAGTCGGGATCGGCGTAACAACTTCTGATCGCGACATCCATCGGGAATCGTACCGGGGTGTCTCCGAACAGGAGTCGGGTCGCTGCGCCGGCCGCCTCGAGAACGAGCCGATGGGCGATGTCGGGTTCACGGCTGTGCACCACCACTTCGTCGTGTTGGAAGAACACGAGTTCACCGGCTTCCGGTTGTGCCGCCAGTCGTCGACGTAGGTCGGCGAGAAGGCACAGCGCCCATTCGGACGCCGTCGCCTGTACGACGAAGTTGCGCGTGAATCGACCCCGTGCATGGGCGTCGCCCTGAGACCACCACTGTGGTGACGGCGGCGGGCATGCTCTCCCCAGCAGCGAGTGCACCACCTTTCCTTGCTCACCCGCGCGCGCGGCTGTTTCCACGAATCGAACCGCATCCGGAAACCGTCGTCTCAGCAGGGTGAGCAGAGACCGAGCTTCGCCCGCCGTCGCTCCGTAGAGCACGCCGAGTACCGCTACCTTGGCCTTGGATCTATCCCCGTCGAACGCGGCCGCGGCGACGGGTGCGTACAGATCGTCGGATCCGGCCGCCTCCATCATCTTTGGATCTCGCGACATCGCAGCAAGGATCCGCGGCTCCAGTTGACCGGCATCGGCGATGACGAATTGGAAGCCGTCGTCGGCGATCACGCTGGTGCGCAGTGCTTTCGGGATCTGAAGGGCGCCGCCGCCGCGGCTTGCCCATCGTCCCGAGACGACGCCTCCCGGTACGTACACGGGCCGAAATCTGTTCTCGTGTACCCAGGTGTCCACCCATGTCCATCCGTTGGTGCTGAACAGCTTCGACAGATCTCGGTGACGAAGCAGCAACGGTACTGCCGGATGGTCGATCTCGCGAAGAATGTGCGCCCGGGTCGACGTCAATTCGATTCCGGCTCGCCCGAAAGCGGCGATGACCTCCGCCGGCGAGCTCGGGTTGACTCGGCGGCCGAACTCTTCGCTCACGGCTGCTTCCAGCTCGATCAGTGCCCGGGGCAGATCGCCGTCGCCTGGACGTGGACCGAGCGCTGACTCCAGATAGGCGAGGTGGGCTGGAACCGAGAGCGGCAATCCGTCGTGACTCATCTCGGCGGCGGCAAGTGCTCCGGCAGATTCCGCCGCTGCGAGCAGCCTCAGTTCCGCCGAGCCCGACAGGGTGGTCAGTTGCTCGCCACAACGCTCCAACACCGAATCGATCGACGGGTAGCGATGAGCATCGAAGAGTCCGGGTCTGTCGTCGACGAGTTCGTTCTCACGCTCGCCGTTCTCACCGCGCCGTACCGCGAGGATCGAACCGACCAGCGACAGATCGTGGCAGCGTGCGACGCGCACCCCCGCACGGAGCAGTCCCGCGTAGGTCCTGGCTGTGTTGTCCCAGATCCACCGCGGGTGACTGTCGGTCTCCATCGAAGCCACCGTCTGCGCCAGGTTCGAGCATTCCTGGACCGGTCCGAGGGCGGTACCGTCCTCGGCGACGGGTACCAGAAGTGCCAGCTCTCCCGCTGGTGCGAGAACCATCCTCGTCTCGGTACGCCCGACGCTGGTCACGATGACGAGTCTGCGCCACTCGCTCGGCGGCACCGCCACTGGGTCTCGCCATGGGATCTGTCAGTTTTCATGGCTCTGACCAGCCGATTTGGAGAAACACCATGGTCCTTTGATAGTCTCTATCCCGGCTCGAAACGCGGTGCACATCCCAGCTGATGTGGATCTCGCCGAAGGTCATTGGGGTATGGTGTAATTGGCAACACAGCTGTTTCTGGTACAGCCATTCTAGGTTCGAGTCCTGGTACCCCAGCAAGCGTTCGGAGGCGATTTGGTCGCCGAGCGTCAGCCGGTTAAGCTGGCTGAGCCTTCAACTGGTTCGACACGGTTGTCGGCATGTTTTTTGAAGATGTTCGTTTGAAAGTTCCTGGCCCCGTCGTCTAGCGGCCTAGGACGCCGCCCTCTCAAGGCGGTAGCGCGGGTTCGAATCCCGTCGGGGCTACCACCACGAAGTCCCCCGCACCTTTCGGTGCGGGGGATTTTCGCTGTGCGAGTGCTTCTCGAATCAGTGTCCTCGAGAAGGTTCGATCACACGCTCTTGCGTCGGAACATCTTCTGGTGATCCGCCGGACCGTGCGCGTTGTTCACCTTGGGCCCACCGTCCTTGTGGTCGGTGGACACAGTGGACTTGTGATTCTTCTTGTCGAGTGCCTCGCGGAACTTCTTCTTCATGTCTTCGTTGGTCGATTCGGTCATGATCGCTCCTTGCACGTCGGTAACAAGGAAAACGTACCCCACCAGCGGGGTCGTCTTCACCCCGATTCTTTCGGCGAGACATCGGTCCAATCGGGCGTCGTGTGATTCAGAGGTACTGGGCGGTCGATCCACCGACCGGGATCTCGGGGAGGCCGAGCTTGCGGTGATCCCAGGATCTGGTTCTGTTCACCGCGACCCTGACGGCGATGCGATTGTTCATCATCTGCTCGACGTGGGGGAGAAGGTCGTCGGTGTACGGGCCGTTGTAACGCTCCCAGACACTGATACCGACCCGCCTGATGGACTCGGGGTCGTCGACGATCTCTGCTCGGCCCTCGATCGAGACGCCACGCAGCGTGTCGTACGTGTTTCCGTCCTCGACGAGGACGGTCACTCGTGGATCCCGACGCATGTTCACTGCCTTCTGTGACTTCGACTTGGTCTCGAACCAGATCTCTCCGTCGAGAAGCGCGTACCACATGGCGATGAGGTGAGGCGTCCCTTCGCGGCCGATGGTGGCGAGGTTCGCGATGCGGCTGCGTTCGAGGAACGACGCCGTCTCGCTGTCCGTCATGGTGATCTGTGCACGCTGATTGGTTCCCACGATGTCTTCTCTATCAGAGAGTGCCGCTGGCATAACAGTGTTCGTGCCGATTGGGTCAGAGTCTCTTGTGTATCGCATCGGCAGCAGCAAGCAGATCGGCGGCCCATCGGGCGCCGGGACGGCGCCCGATCCGATCTATCGGCCCCGAGACCGATACTGCCGCAACGACATTGCCGCTGGCGTCGCGGACCGGAGCAGCAACGCTGGCGACACCGGGTTCGCGTTCGCCCGCGCTCTGCGCCCACCCTCGGCGCCGTACTTCGACGAGGACGCGCTCGCCGAACTCGGCGTCGGGGAGAATCGCGCGCTGGGTAGGAGCATCGGCCCACGCCAGTAGAACCTTGGCTCCCGACCCGGCTGTCATCGGTAGGCGTGCGCCGACGAGGACGGTGTCACGGAGCCCGGTCGGCGGTTCCATGGAGGCGACGCAGACTCGCACCGTCCCCTCGCATCGATAGAGTTGAACGCTCTCGCCGGTTATCTCTCGCAGTCTGGGGAGTATCGAGGCCGCAGCCTCGAGCAGAGTGTCCGACGCGGTTCGGGCGAGCTCGCCGAGCCCGGGGCCCGGCCGCCACAGGCCGTTGGCGTCACGCGTCACGAGTCGGTGAACTTCGAGTCCGACGGCGAGACGATGGGCGGTTGCGCGGGGAAGGCCGGTGCGCGTGCACAGATCACTGAGGGTGCAGGGGTCTTCGGCGACTGCGTACAGAACACCCATCGCTTTGTCGAGAACGCCGATGCCGCTATGCTGTCTCATAGGTCGATACTAGCGTCTCGCATAGTGGGATTGCACATTTGATTTCGGTTCGACGGCGAAAGATTGCCGTTGACGGTGCACAGCACGGACGAGTAGGCGAGTATCGAAGGAAACGCGACGTGGGCCAGCCCGTAGTCCACCGGCGCGACACACTGGAAGAAAGCAGATTGGTGTTCATCATGGCCGGCACAGCACGCACTCTGGCAGAGAAGGTATGGGATCAGCACGTCGTCGTTCGCGGCGGTGGCGAAGGCGGATCGCGCGAACCCGACCTCATCTACATCGATCTCCACCTCGTCCACGAGGTGACCAGCCCGCAGGCTTTCGATGGCCTTCGTCTGGCCGAGCGTCCGCTGCGTCGGCCCGATCTGACCATCGCGACCGAAGATCACAACGTGCCGACCACCGATATCTTTTCGCCCATCGCCGATCTCGTCTCCCGAACCCAGGTCGACACACTCCGCCGAAATTGCGAAGAATTCGGGGTTCGCCTGTACCCCATGGGAGATCTCGATCAGGGGATCGTTCACATCATCGGTCCACAGCTCGGCCTGACTCAGCCCGGGATGACGGTGGTGTGCGGTGACAGCCATACCTCGACCCACGGCGCGTTCGGTGCAATCGCCATGGGAATCGGAACGAGCGAGGTCGAACATGTGATGGCGACCCAAACACTGTCGCTGCGCCCGTTCAAGACGATGGCGATCACGGTCGACGGAGAATTGGCGCCCGGTGTCACGAGCAAAGACCTGATTCTCGCGGTCATTGCGAAGATCGGTACCGGCGGCGGACAGGGTTACGTGCTCGAGTACCGAGGCGAAGCAATCCGCAAGCTTTCGATGGAAGCTCGAATGACCATCTGCAACATGTCGATCGAGGCGGGCGCTCGGGCCGGCATGATCGCGCCCGACGAGATCACCTACAAATATCTGGAGGGGCGCCCGCATGCGCCACAGGGTGACGACTGGGATGCCGCTGTCACTGCCTGGGACCAGCTGGCAACGGACCCGGATGCCGTCTTCGACAACGAGGTACACATCGACGCGTCGTCGCTGACTCCGTTCGTAACCTGGGGTACCAATCCCGGTCAGGGCGCACCGCTGGGCGACAGGGTTCCGAATCCGGCCGAGATGGCCGACGAGAGCGAGAAGTTCGCAGCCGAGAAGGCGCTGCAGTACATGGGCCTGGAAGCGGGAATGCCGCTGCGTGACGTCGCTGTCGACACCGTGTTCGTGGGATCGTGCACCAACGGACGCATCGAGGATCTGCGCGCGGTTGCCGAAATTCTGGACGGCAGGCGAGTCGCCGAAAGCGTACGGATGCTGATCGTTCCCGGTTCGATGCGTGTCCGGGCTCAGGCGGAGAAAGAGGGCCTCGGAGACATCTTCACCGCCGCCGGTGCAGAGTGGCGGCAGGCCGGTTGCTCGATGTGTCTCGGCATGAACCCCGATCAGCTTGCAGTGGGGGAGCGTTCGGCGTCGACGTCCAACCGGAATTTCGAGGGGCGTCAGGGCAAGGGCAGCCGTACCCACCTGGTGTCGCCGTTGGTGGCGGCAGCCACTGCGGTTCGCGGAACACTGTCATCGCCCGCCGATCTCGTCTGACATTGCCTGAAGCAGCACCAATAACCGCGTGAAGTAGGAGAATTTTCGATGGAACCGTTCATCAACCACAAAGGAATCGGCGTACCGCTGCGTCGTTCGAACGTGGACACCGATCAGATCATCCCTGCCGTGTACCTGAAAAGGGTGACGCGCACCGGGTTCGAAGACGGACTGTTCGCCGAATGGCGCAACGATCCGGACTTCATCCTCAACAACAGTCCCTACGACAGGGGTTCGGTTCTGGTGGCCGGTCCCGACTTCGGGACAGGGTCGTCTCGGGAGCACGCGGTGTGGGCTCTATCGGACTTCGGATTTCGGGTCGTCATCGCTTCTCGGTTCGCCGACATCTTCCGAGGCAACGCCGGAAAGGCAGGCCTTCTCGCCGCCGAAGTGGAGCAAAGTGACGTCGAACTGATCTGGAAAGCGCTCGAACAGCAGCCCGGTCTGGAAATAATTGTCGATCTTGTCGAGAAGACAATCACAGTCGGAACTTTGGTGGTTCGGTTCTCGATCGACGACTACACGAGATGGCGTCTCCTGGAGGGTCTCGACGATATCGGATTGACATTACGCCAGGTAGAGGCCATTGCCGAGTATGAAAAGTCAAGGCCTTCATGGAAACCTGCGACCCTCCCCGAGCGGATCGAAGCGCCTTCCGAGGGGTAGCGATTTCGGGCCCACGACACGCATTGCGGCGGTAAATCATTCCGCCACGCCGGATGAGAATTGGCGTGGCGCATAGACTCTTGACGACTTGGGGTTTACCGTTGTAGTAGTCGGTCCGACGATGGGCCACATTATTGCGGAGGAAATCCATGAACAAGGCAGAGCTGATTGACGCCCTGACCGAGAAGTTGGGGTCTGATAGGCGGAGCGCCACAGAGGCTGTCGAGAACATCGTCGACACCATCGTGCGCGCTGTCCACCGTGGCGAAAGCGTCACCATCACCGGATTCGGTGTGTTCGAGCAGCGTCGCCGCGCAGCCCGCGTCGCCCGTAACCCGCGCACCGGTGAGACCGTGCGCGTCAAGCCGACCAACGTGCCTGCATTCCGTCCGGGTGCTCAGTTCAAGGCTGTTATCGCCGGTGGACAGAAGCTGCCCGCAACCGGCCCTGCTGTGAAGCGTGGATCGGCCTCGGCTCCGGCCAAGAAGACTGCCGCAGCGAAGAAGACGGCAGCCAAGAAGGCCGCAGTCAAGACCACTGCTCGCAAGACCACCACCGCGGCCGCCAAGAAGGCTGCTCCGGTGAAGACCACTGCGCGCAAGGCAGCTGCTCCCGCGAAGACCGCCGCCAAGAAGGCAGCTCCCGCCAAGACGACGGCACGCAAGACCGTAGCCAAGAAGGCTCCGGCCAAGGCCGCAGTCAAGAAGGCCACCACCACGGCTGCAGCGAAGAAGGCTCCGGCCAAGACCGCAGCAAAGAAGGCCACCACCGCGGCTGCAGCGAAGAAGGCTCCGGCCAAGGCAGCAGCAAAGAAGACTGCAGCGAAGAAGGCTCCGGCCAAGCGCGCCGCACGTAAGTAGTACTGCGCGTAAGTAGTACTGCGCGTGAGTAGTACTTCACGCAGTTAGTACTGCACTCAGCTGAGTACGACATCGCGAAACTGGGCCCCGGCGAACTATCGCCGGGGCCCAGCTTCGTGTCGGTGAGTCAGTCCTCGGCCGAGATCACCGGGAGCGGGCTGGCCAGATGGTCTGCGGCGATCAGTTTGCCGTCGTGAAGGGACAGCACCCAGACGCTGCCCTTACGATTTCGATTCGGCGGTAGCTTCACGCCGTCCTTGTCAGCCCACCATTGCAGCAGATCGGGAATCACCTTGCCCTGGCTGCAGATCGTCCGCACACCGTCGAGTTCGGCGATCTGCTGTGCCCGCGCCCTGGCCAGCGCCGGGTCGGCCCAGTACCCTTCCTCGGACAGTGACGGTTCCAGGACGATCTGCTCGCCGATCGAATCGGCCAGTGGCTGAACAGTTTGCACACACCGTCTCCGGTTGGCCGCATGGACGGAGTCGGCGCCGAACGCGGACAGTTGTGCCACCAACGCATCCGCCTGCTTCCGGCCCGGTGCATCCAGCGGACGTAGGGCGTCGTCGCCCTTGTATCGCGACCGTCGCCCAGCCTTGGCGTGCCTGACGAGCAACACCGTCTTCGTGTCGGGTGGCTGCTTGAGAAATCGGCGCAGAATCTTGTGGTCCATGGGATACGACAACTGATGGACGGCGTCGTCCGGTGTCAGCCAACGCAGCTCGTCCACCTCGGAATTGGGCTCGAACTTGCCGCTTCGGGCTTCGGCGGCCCAATACTCCACCTTCTTCATCTTTCGATGACCGGGAATCGGGTAGGTCACCTTGGACAGGTAGCGGCCGAGGCGTGCCTCGAATCCGGTCTCTTCGGCTACTTCTCGCACAGCCGCATCGATCGTCGTTTCGCCCGGGTCTACTTTTCCTTTGGGAAATGACCAGTCGTCGTATTTCGGTCGATGAACCAACGCGACGGTGATCTCGTTCTCGGACTCGGGAGACCTTTGCCACAACACTGCACCCGCCGCGAAAATGTTTGCCCGCAG
This sequence comes from Rhodococcus sp. (in: high G+C Gram-positive bacteria), assembly GCF_023264675.1. Taxonomy (GTDB): domain Bacteria; phylum Actinomycetota; class Actinomycetes; order Mycobacteriales; family Mycobacteriaceae; genus Rhodococcoides. The sequence goes on along the minus strand of NZ_JAHFVG010000005.1, from coordinate 120,868 downwards.
CGAGTTCTCACGCGACGACATCAGGACGCCTGATTGCGCCGACCACGCATCAGCTCGACCTGGTGTTCGCGGACCTTTTCACCGTGCTCCGGCCAGGCGGACCAACCGCCGTCCGCGCGGAGCACCCAGCATCGTGTGGTCGGATCCAGCGCCGACTCGAAGATGTCGTTGAGTTGCCCGGACAATCTGGGATCCTTGACCTGGGCCATGACCTCGACTCGGCGATCGAGATTGCGGTGCATCATGTCCGCACTGCCGATCCAGAACTCGTCGGCGCCTCGGAAATGAAGAACACGCGAGTGCTCGAGGAATCGACCGAGAATCGAACGCACCTCGATGTTCTCGCTCATACCGGGCACACCTGGCTTCAGCGCGCAGATTCCTCGCACCACGACGCTGACCGGAACGCCTGCGGACGAGGCGCGATACAACGCGTCGATCACCTGCTCGTCGACCAAGGCATTCGCTTTCAAGCGGATTCCGGCATTTCTGCCGGCCTTCAGGTGTTCGACCTCACCCTCGATGCGTTCGATGATCCCTCGCCTGACTCCGTACGGAGCGACGAGAAGGTTGCGGTAGCTGGTCTTCCGCGAATAGCCGGTGAGGGAGTTGAACAGATCCGTGAGGTCCGCACCGATCTCGGGCGACGATGTGAGAAGGCCGACATCCTCGTAGGTTCGGGCCGTCTTGGGGTTGTAGTTGCCGGTTCCGATGTGGCAGTACCGCCGGATCACCGAGCCTTCGCGCCGCACCACCAAGCAGGTCTTGCAGTGAGTCTTGAGACCGACCAAGCCGTACACCACATGTACGCCTGCCTTTTCAAGCTTCCGAGCCCACTCGATATTTGCCTGCTCGTCGAACCGCGCCTTGATCTCGACGAGGGCAACAACCTGCTTGCCTGCTCCCGCGGCATCCACGAGTGCATTGACGATGGGCGAGTCGCCCGAGGTTCGATAGAGCGTCTGCTTGATCGCGAGGACCTGAGGATCCGCTGCGGCCTGCTCGATGAATCGCTGCACGCTCGTGGAGAAGGAATCGTACGGGTGGTGTACGAGGACGTCTCCGTCACGCAGCGTCGAGAAGACGCTCTTCGGAGTTTCGCGCTCGCCGAACGCTGGGTGTGTCGCCGGAACGAAGGGCGCGTCCTTGAGGTTGGGCCGGTCCACTCCGTATACCTGCCAGAGGCAGGACAGATCGAGCAATCCGGGAACCTGGATCACGTCGCTCGGATCGACGTCCAGCTCACGGAGGAGCAATTCGAGCATGTGCTCGGTCATGTCGTCGGCGATCTCGAGGCGGACCGGTGATCCGAAACGCCGCCGCGCGAGTTCCCGCTCCAACGCCTGAAGCAAGTCCTCGTCGCGGTCCTCCTCGACCTCGAAGTCGGCGTTCCTGGTGATACGGAAGGCGTGCGATTCCACGACATCCATGCCGGGGAAAAGGACGTCCAGATGTGCGGAAATCACCTCTTCCATCGAGAGGAACGCGTCGACCCGCTGGCCGCCGTCGCCGCGGCGCACGCGGACGAAACGATCGACGTTGTCGGGCACCTTCACGCGGGCGAAGTGCTCTCCGGAGGTGGCGTAATCCTTCACTGTCACAGCAAGATTGAGACTCAAGCCGCTGATGTAAGGGAAGGGGTGAGCCGGATCGACTGCGAGGGGTGTCAGGACCGGGAAGACCTGTTCCTGGAAGTAGGTCGACAGGCGAGCCCGTTCGTCCGCATCGAGATCGGACCACCGGATGATCTCGACGCCCACTGCAGTCAGTTCCGGCAGGATCGAATCGAGAAGGACCCTCGCGTGGCGCCTCGCCAATTGCTGCGTTCGCTCGCCGATGAGTTCCAACTGTTCGCGAGGAGTGAGTCCGTCTGCGGACCGCACCGACAGGCCCGTCTCGTCGCGACGTTTGAGTCCGGCAACTCGGACCATGTAGAACTCGTCGAGATTCGAGGCGAAGATTGCCAAGAACTTTGCACGTTCGAGTAGCGGCAGTGAGGAGTCCTCGGCGAGAGCCAGAACGCGTGAGTTGAAGTCCAGCCAGCTCAATTCACGGTTGAGATAACGACTTTCGGGCAAGGCATCCCCGTCTTCGGAAGCCACATGCTCGGTGACCGCCGGCAGCGCGGCTGGACTTCCCGGGGCGAGTACGGCAGGCGGGGGAGTCCATTGTTCGTCGTCGGTGTGTGCGGGAGTGCCCGCTCCGGGTCCGTCGGCTTTCGCTTCGCTGTTGCTCACCCCTGAATCATCCCCCATAGCGGCGACCGTTGAAACTCGGATCGACGAATCGTTTTCGCGTTCTTCGTGGACACCAACTGTTCACCAGCCGAGCGAGCGCAACACCTCTGCCGTCGATCGGCCGACTCCGAGTGCGAATGCTTCGCGAACATCGGAGATCGTGTCGACGTCCAGGCGGAGGCCGGGCCACTCACCGTCGAGATCGCTCGCGCCGGATTCGCGATGGCGACGAGCAGACGCGGGGCCGAAGAGAGGATCGAATTCGTTGGCGCGACCTTTGAGAATCAGCGCCGCGGTACCGGTGCCATGGTGATCAGTGACAACCGAGCGACTGTCGGCGCGGGCGCGCTCGTAGGCATCGGCCAGTTCGGCGCTTCGTAACGCGGGAAGATCGGCCTGCAGGGCAATGATGTCGGCGTCGCCCTCCGCACGGACCAAAGAGGCCGCTGCGGAAAAGGCTGCGTTGAGTCGCGCCACGGAATCCGAGGAGGACCCGTCGCACGGCTCCTGGACCACTCGGGCGCCCAATTTCGACGCGGCGTCGGCGATCGCCGGATCCGGCGTGACGACGGTGACAGCAGAGACAGCGGCGACGGCCTGCGCCGCGAGGGCGGTGTCACGAAACATCGCGACGACCAATCGGGCACGATCCGCGTCGGTGAAGGCGTCCGCCAATCGTGTCTTGGCGGCAGCCAGATCCTTGACGGCGATCACGACGTGCGCGGTACTCATGAGAGTCGATCCTGCCAGGGCTGGGAGCGGAGCCTGCGGAGTGACCCATTGAGCTCGGGAGCGGAGCCTGCGGAGTGACCCGTTCAGCTTGGCAGCGGAGCCTGCGGAGTGGCTGGATTCGGAGGTGCCGATGGTTCCGATTCGACGGGTGAGCCTGGGTCGGTGCGGTTCCACCTCTCGCCCGGGTGCGGAGCGTTAGTGTGATGCGGCGGTGCGAAGCCGTGAGGCAGAAGTGGTTCACTCGCGATCAAGAAGGTGGCTTGTCGATGACGAGAGCAGCGGTACTCGGGTCCGGATCGTGGGGGACCGCGTATGCCAAGGTTTTGGCCGACGCGGGTACCGATGTGACCATGTGGGCGCGGCGCGGTGAACTGGCCGAGGCGATCTCGGTCAGGCACGAGAATTCGGACTACCTGCCGGGAATCGAGTTGCCTTCGACGATTTCCGCCACCAGTGATCCGACGCGTGCGCTCGATGGCGCCGATATCGTCGTGTTGGCTGTTCCTTCTCAATCCCTGCGGGCAAATCTTGCCGAGTGGACCGAAGCAATTCCGGCCGATGCGACGTTGCTCAGTCTCGCGAAGGGCATCGAGACCGGGACGCTGATGCGCATGAGCCAGGTGATCGCACAGGTGACCGGCGCCGACCCGAGCCGTATCGCATCCCTGTCGGGCCCCAACCTGGCGCGCCCGATTGCGGAGGGACAGCCGGCGGCGACGGTGATCGCCTGCTCGGAGTCGCAACGCGCTCTCGAGCTCCAAAAGTCCTGTGCCACCGGATACTTTCGTCCGTATACCAATTCCGACGTGATCGGGTGCGAGATCGGTGGGGCGTGCAAGAACGTCATCGCGCTCGCCTGTGGAATGGCAAGCGGAGTCGGCTATGGCGAGAACACTCTGGCCTCGATCATGACGAGGGGGCTAGCCGAGATCATCAGGCTCGGCACTGCGCTCGGCGCGAAACCCGCCACGCTGGCCGGGCTGGCGGGCGTCGGAGATTTGATTGCGACGTGTTCGTCGACGCTCTCTCGGAATCGAACCTTCGGCGAGCGACTGGGCTCGGGTGGTTCCATGGAGAGCGCGCAGGAAGCGGCGCACGGGCAGGTGGCCGAGGGTGTGAAATCCTGCACTTCGGTGCGCGCCCTCGCCGAGAGTTACGACGTCGAAATGCCCCTGACGGATGCGGTTCACCGGGTTTGTCACGCCGGGCTTTCCGTTCCCGATGCGGTGGGCCACCTGCTCGGGCGTCGCATCAAACCAGAGTAGTGACGGCGAGGCCGAGTCCTCGCGGCACGATGTGCGGGCGGTACGGTTGTCGACCGTGAGTCAAACGCGTACCAAAGTCGCCGTGATCTTCGGTGGACGAAGCACCGAGCATGCGGTGTCCTGTGTATCGGCCCGCAGTGTGCTCGAACATATCGATCCACTGCGCTACGAGGTCGTGCCGGTGGGCATCACACCGGCAGGCGCCTGGGTTCTCGGTGCTGCCGATCTGGACGAGCTGTCGATCCGCGGCCGCGTGCTCCCCAGTGTGTCGGAGGATTCGACGCCGATCGCGCTCTCTCTCGCCCCAGGTCACCGCGGTGACCTGGTGTCGCAAGAGGCTGTTTCTGCCGGTTCGGTTCTGGCATCGGTCGACGTCGTCTTTCCGCTCCTGCACGGGCCGTACGGCGAAGACGGCACCATTCAGGGTCTGCTCGAAATGGCAGGCGTTCCGTACGTGGGTCCGGGAGTCCTGGCCAGCGCGGCGGGAATGGACAAAGAGTTCACCAAGAAGCTGCTCGCTGCGGAGGGCCTCCCGGTCGGCAGGCAGGTCGTGCTCCGCCGCGGAAACGATTCGTTGACCGCCGAGCAGCAGGAATTTCTCGGACTTCCGGCGTTCGTCAAACCCGCGCGCGGAGGGTCCTCGATCGGCATCACTCGCATCACTGCGTGGAACCAGCTCGACGGCGCTCTGGCGCATGCACGCGCGCACGACCCGAAGGCGATCGTCGAAGGTGCCATTCACGGCCGTGAAGTCGAGTGTGGCGTCCTCGAATTTCCCGATGGTTCGGTCCGCGCGAGCGTCGTCGCCGAGATCAAGATGCCCGACGCGCCGACCGACGACCATGCGTTCTACGACTTCGACAGCAAGTATCTCGACGACGTGTGCGAGTTCGACGTGCCTGCGGTACTCGACGACGACGTCTCCGAGGAGATCCGGCGCATCGCTGTCGACTCGTTCCGAGCGCTCGACTGTCAGGGGTTGGCGCGCGTCGACCTCTTCGTCACCGACGACGGCCCCGTCATCAACGAGATCAACACGATGCCCGGCTTCACGTCGATCTCGATGTTCCCGAAGATGTGGGCCGCGGCAGGCGTCGACTACCCGACGTTGATCGCCACGTTGATCGACACGGCGATCGCGCGGGGAACCGGTCTCAGGTAGCCGATTCCCCGGCGCTACCCGTTACTGCAGGGGCGCTGGATCCAGCGCAGTTTGGGGGAGCGCCGAGGAGATCGCATTCGACGCATCCTGCAGTGGCGTCGGCCCTGAGCCGTTCGGTACCGTCAACGCTACGTAGGTTGCTCGGTCCACCGCGTACCACGTGCTGGCATCGATGCCGGAGTCTGCGCCCGATACTTCGAACCACTGCACCCCGTTGATGACTTGCAGCGACGAAGCGACGTCGAACCCGACAGGCCGCGGCAGTCCGCATCTCAACACGACGGGTTCGGATGTCTCGTCGTCCAACGCCCACGCTCGCGCACCGGCCGGTGCGGGATCGACCAGATCGGCCGCGTTGTAGTCACCGAGTGCCGGGGGTAAGGCGGCGAGCAGCGTGTTGCATTCGCTGCTGTCGGCGAAGGGTGCGTCGACCGGGCCCAGCGCCTCGGGTGGGCGGGTGACGTTGCCCGACACCGTCACGGCGGCGACGATGACGCCGATGAGCAGCGCTACCGGCAGCGCGATGGCCGTTGCGATGACCGCGGGGTGGCGTCGCTGCTCGGGCGGGGCAGGGGTGTGTGATTCGGGTTCGATACTCATTCTTTACTCAGTGTGAAGGACCGATTACCGCGGCGCGTCGGTGGGGGCCTCGGCTACCGGGCACGTCAGCGTGCGGGTGATGGCGTCGACCTTCTGAATACGGGCCACGATCTCGGCGATGCCCGACTCGTCGGCGCCGTCGACGCGAACCACGACGTCGTAGGGGCCGAGCACTGCCTCCGACGAGGCAACACCGGCGACGTCGCGTACTGCGGCCGCGACCAGACTCGACCGGCCGACCTCTGTCTGTACGAGGATGAATGCTTGCACTGTTGCCCTTCCTCTTTCCGGATCCCGACGGCGCACATGCGTTGGGTAGTGTCGCTCCAGGTTCTCGCATCCGTGACTGCTCGGTTGCCGCTAAAAGGTACCGCAGGTCTCGGCTGCACTCCGCGTGAGAAGCGCACCAGTGATGGACGAACGAAACGAGGAAGATCATCGACGCCGGCGACAATCGTGACACCGTGGCCAGCCCAACCGTCGGGCAGGTCGGCGAATTCGCGGTCATCGACCGGGCGACCGCGGGGCGGATTCAGTCGCGTCACACACTCCTCGGCCCGGGCGACGACGCCGCGATCGTCGAAGCGCCCGATCGACGAGTCGTCGTCACCACCGACATGTTGGTGCACGGCAGGCATTTTCGGCTCGACTGGTCAAGCCCCGTCGACGTGGGCCGCAAAGCAATCGCGCAGAACGGTGCCGATATCGCGGCGATGGGAGCCCGGTGCACGGGGTTCGTGGTTGCGTTGGCATGTCCGGCTGACACGTCCGTCGACGTCACGGACGGACTCACCGAAGGTCTGTGGCAAGAATCCGCCGTTGCCGGGGCATCCATCGTCGGAGGTGATCTCGTGCAGTGCGAGACGCTGGTGATTTCGATCACCGCGCTCGGCGATCTCGAAGGGCGCGCGCCCGTCCTGCGTTCGGGAGCCAGGCCGGGGGACGTCGTTGCGGTCACCGGCAGGCTCGGATGGTCGGCGGCCGGTCTCGCAGTGCTCGAATCGGGGTTGGTCGGGCATTCCGCGGTCGTCGATGCCCACCGAGTCCCGATACCCCCGTACGCGGAGGGTGTGAATGCGGCCACGGCAGGGGCGAGCTCACTCACCGACATCTCCGATGGTCTGCTTGCCGATCTCGGTCACATTGCGGTCGCATCGAACGTCGACATCGATGTCGTCAGCGAAACACTCGCGGTCGCCGACGAAATTCGTTCGGCGGCTGCCGATCTGAAGGTCTCGGCTCTCCACTGGGTGCTGTCGGGTGGTGAAGATCACGCCCTGGCCGGGACGTTCCCAGTGGACGTGACCGTTCCCGAGGGGTGGACGGTGATCGGACGCGTCGCCGGTACCGACGGTCCCCCAGCAGTAACCGTCGACGGCGAGACTTACACGGGTACCGCTGGTTGGTCCAGCTTCGAGACCAGCTGATCACGGCCGTACCACCCGAGCGGTCCACAGCATGACAATCGAGTACGTGAGGTGTGAAGAGTGACAGCCAAGCCCTTGAAGTCCATCGTCGAAAATGGTTGGGCTACAGCACTCGAGCCTGTCGAGGCGCGGGTATCGGAGATGGGCGAGATGCTTCGCCGAGAGTTGTCGGAGGGGCGAACCTACCTCCCGTCGGGGGAGAACGTGTTGCGAGCATTCACGCGGCCGTTCGACGATGTGCGGGTGCTGATCGTCGGCCAGGACCCGTATCCGACACCGGGCCATGCCGTCGGGTTGAGCTTTTCGGTGGCCCCGGACGTGCGGCCGGTTCCGCGGAGTCTGGCAAACATCTTCAAGGAATACTCCGACGATCTCGGCTACCCGATTCCGTCCAACGGAGATCTTTCGCCGTGGGCGGATCAAGGAGTACTACTTCTCAATCGGGTCCTGACGGTCGAGCCGGGACAGGCGGCATCTCACCGGAAGAAGGGCTGGGAGGCGGTGACGGAGCAGGCAATTCGGGCACTCGTCTCCCGCAGCGAAGACAATCGTTCGGCAGGCCTGGTCGCGATACTCTGGGGGCGTGATGCAGCGACCCTGAAGCCGATGCTCGGCGACACACCGACTATCGAATCCGTTCACCCGTCCCCATTGTCGGCGTCGCGCGGATTCTTCGGATCGAAACCGTTCAGTCGAGCCAACGAACTACTGGTGGCCGGTGGTCACACGCCCATCGACTGGAGACTTCCCTAGAGGCAAGTCTCAGGAGAAGTCCGGACGACGCTTCTCGATGAACGCATCGACACCTTCGCGGCCCGTCGGGCTGTCGGCGGCTGCCGCGATCGAGGTGGCCTCGGCTTCCAGTTGCTGCGCCAGGGTGGATGTTTCGGACTTCGCGAGCAGTGACTTCGCGCCGGCGAATGCGGACGTCGGCCCTGCGGCAAACGTTCGGGCGAGACGCTCGGCCTCGCTCGTGATGATGTCGTCTCCGACGAGCCTGCTCAGCAGGCCCAGCCGAACGGCTTCCTCTCCGTTGATGATCGAGTCGTTCAACAGGATGTCGCGCGCGCGGGCCGCTCCCACGATCCTCGGCAGTGTCCATGTCAGTCCGCCGTCCGGCGTGAATCCGATTCCGGGGTAGGCCGGGCGGAGCTTCGTCGCACGGCCACCGATCGCGACGTCCGCGTGGCACACAAGGCTCATGCCGGCCCCCGCCGCCCACCCGTGTACACCGGCGACGACAGGCACCGTCGCCGCGGCAAGTTCGAGGACGAAGCGATGAAACGCATCGGCCACCTCGCGCACGTAAGCGCCACGTTCCGGAGCCGACGCAAACGCGCGAACGTTGCCCCCCGCACAGAAATTGGAACCCGAACCGACGAGAAGAATGGCTCCGGCCGCAACCTCACCCGAATTCACCGCCTGCACAGCATCCGCGCCTTCGGCCATGGCGTCCCCGCTGAGGGAGGTGCCCGCCGCGTCGGTCGCCACGATGATCTTCACTACGCCGTCGACCAGTTCGACCGAATTTGTGCTTTCGAGGATGCTCACGTTTTGCACTGTAACCCGTGACGCCGATCAGAACCGACGGTGCCCCGGATACAGCTGTGCCCCGGATACGACTGTGCCCCGTTGCTTCGAAAGCAACGGGGCACAGTCGACACGCAAGTCTCGGGGGCTTGAATCAGCCCCGAACCACCTTTCCTGCCTTCAGGCAGGAAGTGCAGACATTCATGCGCTTGTTGTTGCCGGGGGCAACCTGAGCGTGAACTGTCTGGATGTTCGGGTTCCAACGACGGTTGGTCCGTCGGTGCGAGTGCGAGACCGACTTACCGAAGCCGGGCCCTTTGGCGCATACGTCGCAGACGGCAGCCATAGTCGCGAACTCCTTGATAGATGATTGAGCATTAACATGAGGGCGGTTGCTCCTCGGAATTACTGCGCGCAGATAAAGACGCGCCGCTCCTCTTCGGGCAACCCTGCAAGAATAGCGGCGTACCCGCCAATCACCAAACCGCGCTCGCTGTCGTTGCCTGACCGGCGGCTCGAGCACGTCGAGTCTAGGCTTGCCGTGGCCGAGTCGAGGGAACGGCGCGTCCCTCGAGCATCGAGATTTCGAGCGCACGAGGTCGAAAAGAGTAGTGGGGGAGTGGACAGGGATGGGTGAGGTGTTCGGCGAACACGCTGCCGCGATCGATACTCGCGATGTGCGGCCATCGGTGCTCGACGCCGATGCACTCAGATCGTGGGCTTACCGCTGTGTCGACGGGCTCACCGAACGCTGCGACGAAATCAACGAGCTCAACGTGTTTCCGATCCCGGACTCCGATACCGGCACCAACCTCGTCTTCACCGTTCGCGCAGCCGTCGAGTGCATGCGTACGGTCGGCCCCGACGGATCTGGCGCAGCGGTTGCCGATGCGCTGGCGCGTGGTGCTGTTGCGGGGGCGCGAGGAAATTCGGGCGTGATCGTTTCTCAGCTGATGCGTGGGCTCGCCGAAGGCGCCGCCCGCGGTGTCCTCGACGCGGAGGGTATGCGATGGGTACTCGCCCGAGCCTCGGCGTTGGTACTCGAAGTCGTGAGCGTTCCCGTGGAGGGGACGATCGTGACCGTGCTCGAGCGTGCGGCAGCGGCCACCGCCGATGCGGATCCCGCCGAGGATCTCGCGGACACCGTCGGACGAGCAAGCGCCGCGGCAGCACGTGCCCTCGATCGAACGCGATCTCAGCTTCCGATTCTCGACGCCGCTGGTGTGGTCGACGCCGGCGCGCTCGGCTTGGTGGTGATGCTCGATGCACTTGCCGGCGTGGTGACCGGCGCCTCGATACCGCTACCGCGATACCACCGTCAGGTCGTGACCACGTCGGTACGTCCGAGGTCGGTGGGAACCGTTCGACAGGACCCCCGGGCAGTAGCCGGTTACGAAGTCGTCTATCGGGTAACCGACATCGGTGAACGTGAGGTTGCCGAGCTACGAGACGCGTTGAGTGAGCTGGGCGATTCCGTCGTCGTCGCCGGTGATGGGTCCGGGACCTGGTCCGCGCACGTCCACACCGCGAACGCCGGCCTCGCCGTCGAAGTCGCGCTCGCCGTCGGGCGCGTTCACGGAGTTCGAATCTCGGCCTTCACGGCGGGTGAAGCGTGTGAGGAGAGAGTCGAGCCACCGGCCTCACATCTGGTTGCTGGACGCGACGTTCTTGCTGTCGTCGCCGGTGACGGGGCCGAGCAGCTGTTCGTGGAGGAGGGAGCGGCAGTGCTGCGGTGCGACACCAGCGTGGTCGGACCGTCCGATTTGTGTGCCGCGATCGTCGGATCCGAACACACCGAAGTTCTCGTCCTGCCCAACGGCGCGTTGTCGGCCCAGGAACTGGTTTCCGTCTCGATCGCGTCGAGGACTGCAGGCAAAGACGTGTTGATGCTTCCGTCGACATCGATGGTCCAGGGGTTGGCCGCGCTCGCCGTCCACGATTCGGCACGTGCCGCGGTGGACGACGCTTTCGCGATGTCGGAAGCTGCGGCAGGTACGCGGTGGGCGTCGTTGCGTATCGCGGACGTGCGTTCACTCACCTGGGTGGGAACCTGTGAACCAGGGGACGGGCTCGGCCTCGTGGGACACGAGGTGGTCGTGATCGGCGGCGACGTGATCTCGGCGGGGCGCGCCCTGCTGGACCAATTGCTGTCGGCGGGTGGTGAGATGGTGACGGTATTGCGCGGAGCGGGCGACACAGCCGATACGACGAGTCGTCTGGTCGAGTACGTAGCCCACCGTCATCCCGGCGTCGAGGTGATCGTGTACGACGGTGGTCAGCCCGGCGATGTCATGCAGCTCGGGGTGGAGTGAACAGGGCGAGTTCGACCAACGCAAGGACGGAGACGGACGATGGTGGCACTTTCCGATCGACTCGATCTTGTTCTGGGCAAGAAGGTTTCCGAGCCGTTGGCCGAGTTGTTCGACATTCACACCGTCGAGGATCTGGTGCGGTATTACCCGCATCGCTACATGACGCAGGGCGCCGAACTCGGTGAGAAGGAGCCGCCGGAAGGCGAGCACATCACGATCGTCGCCACCATTGCCACCGCCACACTCCGTCAGATGAAGGCCCGCAAGGGTCAGTTTCTGGCGGTGTCACTGGCCGCCGACGGTCAGCAGATCGACGCCACGTTCTTCAGTCCCCACAAGCTCAAACACGTGCTGATCCCCGGAAAACGAGGGATGTTCTCGGGCAAGGTCAAATACTTCGGACGTCGATGGAACCTCACGCATCCCAGCTACGTGATCCTCGGCGGCGACGACGAGGACGGTGCGGTCGTTCCGTCCGGACGCATCGTGGGCGGCGGAGCACTCGCGGGCGTCGCCCGCGGATCGATGGACGAGTCCGGCGCAGTCGACATGAGTGTGTTCGACCGAAAGTTCGTTCCTCTCTATCCAGCTTCCAAGGACGTCGAGAGTTGGACGTTCATGCGGTGTATTCGGCAAGTACTCGACCAACTCGATCCCATCGATGATCCGGTGCCGACGGTCGTGCTCGCCGAGCGAGGACTGGTGGATCTGGCAACAGCGCTGCGATGGATCCATTTCCCCGACACTGCGGAAGAGAAGGAACACGCGCGGACCCGGTTGAAGTTCGACGAAGCATTGGCGGTGCAACTCGTGCTGGCGGCGCGCAGGCAGGACGTGTCCACGCGACCGGCGCCGCCATGTCCACCGCGTGCCGACGGAATTGCCGCCGAGTTCGAACACCGTCTGCCGTTCACCTTGACCGCCGGGCAGGTGACGGTGGCGGAGGAAATCTCGAACGATCTGTCCCAGGGGCACCCGATGTCTCGGTTGTTGCAGGGCGAGGTCGGGTCGGGCAAGACCATCGTCGCTCTGCGAGCGATGCTTCAGGTGATCGACGCAGGCCATCAGTGCGCATTGCTCGCGCCGACCGAAGTGCTTGCGGCGCAACACGCGCGGTCCATCTCGGCGATGTTGGGTTCGCTCGCCGGTGCCGGTGAACTCGGTGCACACGAGTTGGCGACGAAGATCGCGTTGCTGACCGGTTCGATGTCGACGGCGGCCAAGCGATCGGCGCTACTCGACGCCGTCACCGGCGACGCAGGCATCGTGATCGGTACCCACGCACTCATCCAGGATCGTGTGGAATTCTTCGATCTCGGCATGGTGGTCGTGGACGAGCAGCATCGTTTCGGCGTCGAGCAACGAGACGCACTCCGGTCGAAGGCGCGCGAGGGGTCGAGCCCTCACCTCCTGGTCATGACGGCGACGCCGATTCCCCGCACCATCGCGATGGCATCGCTCGGCGATCTGGAGACGTCGACGCTCGGTGAGCTTCCCCGTGGGCGCGCTCCGATCATCAGCAACGTCGTCTCCTCGCGCGACAAACCGGCATGGGTGGAGCGCGCCTGGGTACGCATCAAGGAGGACGTCGGCGCGGGCAGGCAGGCCTACGTCGTATGTTCGCGAATCGGCGGGGACGACGACGAGAAGAAGCCTCGAACACGATCCGCCTCCGAGGACGGGCCTGCGCTACCGGAAACCTCGTCGGCGCTGGAGATGTTCGACATGCTCCGCGAAGGCCCGTTCGCCGAGCTGCGGGTCGGGCTTCTTCACGGGCGCATGCCTGCCGACGAGAAGGACGCCGCGATGACGGACTTCAATGCGGGCGAGATCGACGTTCTCGTCTGCACCACGGTGGTCGAGGTCGGTGTCGATGTGCCGAATGCGACCGTCATGGTCATCATGGATGCCGACCGCTTCGGAATCAGCCAACTGCATCAGTTGCGGGGGCGCATCGGCCGAGGGGGGCACCAAGGTCTGTGCATCATGATCAGCAAGCTCAGTTCGGCCGGTCCTTCGTTCGCGCGACTCGAGGCCGTGGCCGCCACCAACGACGGGTTTGCGCTCGCGAATCTCGACCTCAAGACCCGGCGCGAAGGTGATGTCCTCGGTGCCGCGCAATCGGGGACCGTATCGAGCCTTCGGCTGCTGTCGCTGATCGACGACGAAGACGTCATCGCCGACGCGCATGCGTGCGCACGCGGACTCTTCGACTCCGATGCAAGCGTGGCGCAGCATCCAGGGATCGAATCCATGATGAAGTCCGCGTGGCGGTCGGATCGGGCCGAATACCTCGACAAATCCTGACGCGGTCCCTCGGCGGCGTCTCTGCACCGTTTCAGACACCACTTTCGCCGAATTCGTCCCACATCTCGAGACAGTGGTCACATTCGATATCGCGCTCGGCTGTAGATTTAGCGAATGTTTTCCAAAGTGTTGGTTGCCAATCGTGGTGAGATCGCCATTCGCGCGTTCCGCGCGTCGTACGAGTTGGGTGCCGCGACGGTGGCGGTCTTTCCGTTCGAGGACCGGAACTCGGTGCATCGAACGAAGGCCGACGAGGCGTACGAGATCGGTGAGAAGGGTCACCCCGTTCGCGCCTATCTGTCGGTCTCGGAAATCGTCAACGCGGCCAAACGGTCCGGTGCCGACGCGGTCTACCCCGGGTACGGCTTCCTCTCGGAGAACCCCGATCTGGCTGCTGCCTGCGCCGAAGCGGGGGTGACGTTCGTCGGACCCTCCGCGGACGTACTCGAGCTCACCGGCAACAAGGCCCGAGCCATCGCGGCTGCCAAACGCGCCGGGTTGCCGGTGCTGGCATCGTCGGAGCCGTCCTCCGATATCGAGGAGTTGGTGACGGCATCGGAGTCGATGACGTTCCCACTGTTCGTCAAAGCCGTGGCAGGCGGTGGTGGCCGCGGTATGCGCCGCGTCGCCGAACCCTCGCAGTTGCGTGAGTCGATCGAAGCCGCTGCCCGTGAAGCGGAGTCGGCGTTCGGTGATCCGACGGTCTTCCTCGAGCAGGCTGTCATCGATCCTCGCCACATCGAGGTCCAGATCCTCGCCGATGGTCAGGGCAATGTGATCCATCTGTTCGAGCGCGACTGCTCGCTGCAGCGGCGCCACCAGAAGGTCATCGAGCTGGCGCCGGCGCCGAACCTCCCGGCGGATGTGCGCGAAAAGATCTGCGCTGACGCCGTCGCCTTCGCCAAGGAGATCGGCTACTCGTGCGCCGGCACCGTCGAATTCCTGCTCGACACCCATGGCAAGCACGTGTTCATCGAGATGAATCCTCGCATCCAGGTCGAGCACACCGTGACCGAGGAAGTCACCGATGTCGACCTGGTGCAGAGCCAGCTACGTATCGCCTCGGGTGAAACACTCGCCGATCTCGGATTGACCCAGGACAAGATCGTTCTGCGTGGCGCGGCACTGCAGTGCCGTATCACCACCGAGGACCCGGCGAACGGCTTCCGTCCCGACACGGGCCGCATCACCGCCTACCGCACGCCCGGCGGTGCTGGCGTGCGTCTCGACGGCGGCACCACACTCGGCGCCGAGGTCGGCGCCTACTTCGACTCGATGTTGGTGAAGCTGACGTGCCGCGGGCGAGATTTCGACACTGCTGTGGCGCGCGCCCGGCGAGCGGTGGCGGAATTCCGCATCCGCGGTGTCGCGACGAACATCCCTTTCCTACAAGCAGTGCTCGTCGATCCGGACTTCACGCAGGGACGAGTGACGACCTCGTTCATCGAGGAACGTCCCGAGCTCCTCACCTCCCGCACCTCCGGTGACCGCGGAACGAAGATTTTGACCTATCTGGCGGATGTGACGGTCAACAAGCCGCACGGTGAGCGGCCCTCGCCGGTGTACCCGCAAGACAAGCTTCCGCCCGTCGATTTCACCGCCCCGATTCCCGACGGAAGCCGCCAGCGTCTCCTCGCGCTCGGTCCCGAAGGATTCGCACGGGATCTGCGCAATCAGAGCGCGCTCGGTGTCACCGATACGACGTTCCGCGATGCCCATCAGTCATTGCTCGCGACGCGAGTGCGGACCTCCGGCTTGCTGATGGTGGCACCCTACGTGGCGCGCACCACGCCGGAACTGCTGTCGATCGAGGCGTGGGGCGGTGCGACGTACGATGTGGCACTTCGGTTCCTGCACGAGGATCCGTGGGAGCGTCTGGCTGCACTGCGTGAAGCAGTCCCCAATATCGCGTTGCAGATGCTGTTGCGTGGCCGCAACACCGTGGGTTACACCCCGTACCCGGAGAAGGTGACCCGCTCGTTCGTCGCCGAGGCCACCGACACCGGCATCGATATCTTCCGGATCTTCGATGCCCTCAACAATGTCGATCAGATGCGTCCGGCGATCGATGCCGTCCGCGAAACCGGCACGGCGATAGCCGAAGTCGCGCTCAGTTACACCGGGGACCTGTCGAACCCGAACGAGACGCTCTACACCCTCGACTACTACCTGAAGTTGGCGGAGCAGATCGTCGACGCAGGCGCGCATGTGCTGGCGATCAAGGACATGGCGGGCCTGCTTCGGGCTCCGGCGGCGCGGACGCTGGTCACCGCGCTGCGCAGCAATTTCGATCTACCGGTGCACGTGCACACGCACGACACTCCCGGTGGGCAGCTGGCGACGTACCTGGCGGCATGGGAAGCCGGGGCGGATGCGGTCGATGGCGCGTCGGCGTCGATGGCGGGAACGACGAGTCAGCCCGCGTTGTCGGCGATCGTTGCCGCTGCCGCGCACACCGACCGTGACACCGGGCTGGATCTGCAGGCAGTGTGCGACCTCGAGCCGTACTGGGAAGCGTTGCGGAAGGTGTATGCGCCGTTCGAGTCCGGGCTTCCGGCGCCGACCGGACGGGTATACACCCACGAGATTCCCGGTGGTCAGCTCTCGAACCTGCGCCAGCAGGCGATCGCGCTCGGGCTGGGAGATCGCTTCGAGACAGTGGAAGCCAATTATGCTGCCGCGGACCGGATGTTGGGTCGGTTGGTGAAAGTGACACCGTCCTCGAAGGTGGTGGGGGACTTGGCATTGTCGTTGGTCGGTGCCGGTGCGTCAGCGGAAGAATTTGCGGAGAATCCCCGTAAGTTCGACATTCCGGATTCGGTGATCGGCTTCCTGCGCGGCGAGCTCGGCACCCCGGCGGGTGGCTGGCCGGAACCCCTGCGGTCGCGGGCGCTGGAGGGTCGAAGCGATGCCAAGCCGGAGAGTTCTTTGTCGAGCGAGGACGAGAAGGCGCTCGACGGTACGGCCGCACAGCGTCGGGATACGTTGAACCGGTTGCTCTTCCCCGGCCCAACCGCGGACCTGGCCGCGCATCGGGACAAGTACGGCGACACCTCGCGGCTCTCGGCGAACCAGTTCTTCTACGGTCTGCGTCAGGGTGAAGAGCATCGGGTCAAGCTCGAGAAGGGCGTCGAGTTGTTGATCGGGCTCGAAGCGATCTCCGACGCCGACGAGCGCGGCATGCGCACCGTGATGTGCATCCTCAACGGTCAACTCCGGCCGGTGTCGGTGCGAGACCGTTCGATCGCGAGCGAGGCACCGACGGTGGAGAAAGCGGACCGGTCGAACACCGGGCACGTCCCTGCCCCGTTCGCCGGCGTCGTGACACTCTCGGTGGCCGAAGGCGACAAGGTCTCCGCCGGAGATGTCGTCGCGACCATCGAAGCGATGAAGATGGAAGCCGCGATCACCGCCCCCAAGAGCGGCAATGTCACCCGGCTCGCGATCGGTGGCGTCCAGCAGGT
This sequence comes from Rhodococcus sp. (in: high G+C Gram-positive bacteria), assembly GCF_023264675.1. Classification (GTDB taxonomy): domain Bacteria; phylum Actinomycetota; class Actinomycetes; order Mycobacteriales; family Mycobacteriaceae; genus Rhodococcoides. The sequence continues at coordinate 103,832 of NZ_JAHFVG010000005.1, read as the reverse complement.
CGAAGGCGGTGACCTGCTGGTGGTCATCGGTGACGGATCGACCGGTGAAGGTGACTGACCCGACAGGAGATTAAACTCCTGCAGATGACTCGGATCGTTGCCGGCATCGCCGGGGGCAGGACACTGAAGGTTCCGCCTCGCGGTACGCGTCCCACGTCGGAACGCGTCCGCGAGGCGTTGTTCTCGGCGCTGCAAGCCCAAATCGACTTGAACGGTGCGGCTGTGCTCGACCTGTTCGCGGGTTCGGGTGCCCTTGGGCTGGAAGCACTTTCCCGAGGAGCGGCTTCGGTTCTTCTCGTCGAATCCGATGCCCGCGCCGCCGATGTGATCAGAGCGAACGTCGCGTCCGTCGCGTTGGCGGGCGCGGCGGTCAAGTGCGCTCCGGTCGCGGCGGTGCTGTCAGGGGCGCCGTTGCGCCGGTTCGACCTCGTGCTCGCCGATCCGCCGTATGCGGTCGGCGAGGTTGCCGTGCAGCAGATGCTGGCCGAACTCGTCGGCGGTGGCTGGCTCTCGCCCGATGCAGTCGTCGTGGTGGAACGTTCGTCGCGATCACCGCAGACCGTGTGGCCCGCGGGTCTGCTGCCCGGCAAGGTCAAGAAGTACGGGGAAGCGCGGATCGAGATCGCCACGCACACAGTCGACGCCGCGGAGACAGGGCTCGGCACGGAGGTGGGTCAGGATGAGAGCGGTGATACCGTTCGACCATGACTGGAGCGTTGTGCCCTGGATCCTTCGACCCGGTGACCGTGGGTCACCTCGACGTCATCGCCAGAGCTGCAGCGCAGTTCGACGAAGTAGTCGTCACCGTGATGATCAACAAGAGCAAGCGCGGATTGTTCTCGGTCGACGAACGCATCGAACTACTCGGTGAGTCGACGTCGCATCTGGGCAATGTGAGGATCGCGTCCTGGCAGGGCCTGCTGGTCGATTACGCGAGAGAGCTGGGATTCACCGCCATCGTGAAGGGGCTTCGTGGAGCGATCGACTTCGACTACGAACTTCAGATGGCTCAGATGAACCGGAAGTTGACCGGAGTCGACACACTGTTCTTCCCCGCGAATCCCGCACACAGCTTTCTGTCCAGTTCGTTGGTCAAGGAAGTGGCCACCTTCGGCGGCGACGTCCAAGACATGGTCCCGCCGCCGGTGCACGGCCCGTTGCTGACCCGGATCGCCGAACGGAACGCCGAACGCAGTACCGAAGCCTAGAGACGACCGCGACGACGTCTCCTGGACCGGCCGGAGAGCGACACACCGGGGTGCGTGACGCACAGACGACACGATCACCAGGCAAACTGGGTGATGGTCGAAGGACCGCAGCCATATTTTGGACTTTCAGCAGTGTCGACGATTGGGGTTACCGGTGTATCGCGTATTCGAGGCGCTCGACGAGCTCGTCGCGATTGTCGAGGAGGCCCGCGGCGTCCCGATGACCGCAGGTTGCGTGGTTCCGCGGGGCGACGTCCTGGAATTGCTCGACGATGTCCGCGATTCCATCCCCGGCGAGCTCGACGACGCCCAGGACGTGCTCGACCACAAGGACAAGCTGGTAGGTGACGCCCGAGCAACCGCAGACAAGACGGTCACCTCCGCCAACAACGAGGCTCAGGACACCGTCGAGAATGCACGCGACTCGGCCGACCGCATCCTGGCCGATGCCAAGGCTCAGGCCGATCGAATGGTCTCCGAGGCCACGGCGCACGCCGAGCAACTCGTCGACGACGCGACCGACACGGCTGAACGCACGGTGGAGGGTGGCCGCCAGGAGTACGAGGATTTGACCACGCGTGCGCGGTCGGAAGCGGATCGAATGATCGAATCCGGCCAGGCATCCTACGATCGCTCGGTCGCCGACGGCACCGAAGAGCAGGCTCGGCTCGTCGCACAGACGGAGGTGGTGCAGGCTGCCCATGCAGAGTCTGCACGGGTCATCGATGCTTCGCACGCGGAGTCGGACCGCATGCGAAGCGAGTGCGATGTGTACGTCGATACGAAGTTGGCCGAATTCGAGGAGTTCCTCACCGGAACGATCCGATCCGTCGGTCGCGGTCGGCAGCAGCTCCGTACAGGATCGGGCGTTCCCGATTACGGCACCGATCCTGCCGAAGACTTCCGCCGCCCCCGGCGATAGCGGACTTTCTCCTCGTCCAACACAACCACGGTACGTGCCGGCGAGCCGGGAACGACGACCTCGAATTTGCCCACTCATGCACGGTTGCGTATCGTTGAGTGGTTGCCTGCCGCCGCCCATAGTGCGGGGAGTGGGCTCATTCGACCGTGGACGTGATTCCTTTGAACTCGAGCAGAAAGATTTGCTGTGCCTAGCCGCCGTAAGACCTCTCGTTCCGAACCCGGGACGGGATTCGTTCTTGACATCGACAGCCTCGGTCGCCGACCCGGGTCGATGACGCAGATCCAGCGGACGGTGGAAGCGTCGGCGCGCATCGGTCTCGATGCAATTGCCATCGAGGTCGGATCGCCTGTCGAGCTCGATCTCAGGCTCGAAGCCGCGTCGGAGGGCGTGCTCGTGACGGGCACCGTTCGGGCCGACACGGCTGGGGAATGCAGTCGCTGTCTCGAGCCGGTGACAGGTTCGGTGGACGTATATCTCACCGAACTGTTCGCCTACCCGAACAGCGTCACGGAAGAAACGACCGACGAGGACGAGATTCATCGCGTCCTCGACGATCAGATCGACCTCGAACCGGTCATCGTGGATTCGGTCGGATTGGAGCTTCCGCTCCACCCGCTGTGCCGCGAAGACTGCGAGGGATTGTGCCCCGAATGTGGCGTTCGCCTGGCGATTGCTGATTCCGGCCACAGTCATGACATACTGGATCCTCGCTGGGCTGGTCTTGCAGCCAAATTTGGCGTGGAATCAGAACCGAGCACAGAACTTGTGAACAACGAAGCCGAGGAGAAGTAGAAGTGGCTGTCCCGAAGCGCAAAATGTCGCGTTCCAACACGAGGTCGCGTCGTGCACAGTGGAAGACCACTGCGCCCACTCTCGTGACGTGCCCCAACCGTGGCTGTGGCGAGAAGACGCTGCCCCACATCGTGTGCCCGTCCTGCGGCACCTACAAGGGCCGCCAGGTCGCAGCAGCTGTCTGATCTCCCTAGGAGCGGACACACTGTGACGAACAAGAGCACATCCGCCTCGCCGAACAGCGGGGCAGCCGTCAGCGGCGGGGACGACCGAGAGTCGCTCCTCGCCGCTCTCGGCGTTGTTCTGGACGAACCACTTCTGACGCTGGCTCTGACGCACCGCTCGTACGCCTACGAGCAGGGCGGTCTGCCGACGAACGAGCGACTGGAATTTCTCGGCGACTCCGTGCTGGGGTTGACGATCACCGAGCGCCTCTACGAGGTACATCCCACCAAGTCCGAGGGCGAGCTCGCGAAGATTCGGGCCAGCGTTGTGAACATGCATGCGCTTGCCGAAGTCGCTCGTGAATTGGGCCAGGGTGGTCTCGGTCGCCATTTGCTTCTCGGCAAGGGCGAAGAACAGACCGGTGGCCGTGACAAGCCGAGCATTCTTGCCGACGGCATGGAATCGCTCCTGGGAGCGATCCACCTGCAGCATGGAATCGACACCGCTCGTCGCGTCGTGCTGGCACTGTTCGCCGGTTTACTCGATCGCGCGCCGCGTCTCGGTGCAGGCCTGGATTGGAAGACGAGCCTGCAGGAGCTCACCGCTGAGAAGTCTCTCGGTGTGCCCGCCTACGAGATCTCGTCCACCGGACCCGATCACGACAAAGAGTTCACGGCCACCGTGCTCGTGGGCGGCAGACCGTACGGCGTCGGTGTCGGGCGATCGAAGAAGGAAGCCGAGCAGAAAGCGGCGAGTACGGCGTGGAATGCGCTGTCACCAGAGCACGAGTCCGCCGACGCTGCCGGCGTGGATGCCTGAGCTCCCCGAGGTCGAGGTCGTTCGCCGGGGACTCGAAGCGCACGTTGTCGGCACCACGATCCAATCGGTCGATGTTTTGCATCCGCGAGCAGTTCGGCGGCACTTCGCCGGCGGCAAGGATTTGATCGGGCAACTCCGTGGACGTCGCATTTCCTCGGCCGAGCGTCGGGGCAAGTACCTGTGGCTGCCGCTGGAGCCTCGTGATGTCGCAATCGTCGTCCATCTCGGGATGAGCGGGCAGATGCTGGTGCAACCTCCTGCTGTCCCGGACGAGAAACATCTCCGTATTCGAGCCAGACTCGACAACGGTGCCGACCTCCGGTTCGTCGATCAACGTACGTTCGGCGGGTGGGCGTTGGCTCCGCTCGAGGAGGTTGACGGCTCGATCGTCCCCGAGCCGGTCGCGCATATCGCGCGCGATCCGGTGGATCCCCTGTTCGACCTCGAAGCTGTGGTCACTGTGTTGCGCGCCAAGCACACCGAGATCAAACGTGCCATCCTCGATCAGACCGTCCTGTCCGGCGTGGGCAACATCTACGCCGACGAAGCATTGTGGCGCGCGAAGATTCACGGCAATCGACTCACCGACACCCTCACCCGGCCTGCGTTGCGCAGGCTCCTCGGGGCGACCGAGGCTGTGATGGGGGAGGCACTCGCGCAGGGCGGAACGTCGTTCGACGCTCTCTACGTCAATGTCAACGGCGAGTCGGGTTACTTCGATCGTTCGCTCGATGCCTACGGGCAGGAGGGTCTGCCGTGCTCGCGCTGCGGCAGCCCCATACGACGCGAGAAGTTCATGAACCGATCCTCCTACAGCTGCCCGAAGTGCCAGCCGAGGCCACGCGAATCCCGGGTCTGACTCTAGAATCTGCTCTCATGGCTGACGAGAGCACACCGACATCCCTCTGGGTCGAACGCACCGGAACCCGCCGCTACACCGGCAAGAGCTCGCGAGGGGCCGAGGTGTTGATCGGGTCCGAATCCGTCGACGGTGTCTTCACGCCGGGCGAACTTCTCAAGATTGCACTCGCCGCGTGTAGCGGGATGAGCTCGGACGTGCCGCTCTCGCGCAGGTTGGGCGAGAGTTACGACGCCACCATCGAGGTGTCCGGTGCCGCCGACCGAGACAACGAGCTCTATCCGGAATTGCACGAAGTCTTGAAGCTCGATCTCAGTGAACTGGATCCGGAAGCTCAGCAGAGACTTCTGACCGTGGTCGAGCGCGCCATCGACAAGGTATGCACGGTCGGGCGAACGTTGAAGGCAGGAACCAAGGTCACCCTGGAAATCGACGTGGACGCCTGACGTGCGCGCCGGAGTCTGTGCCGTGGTTGCTGTGGCCGGCGCCATGCTGATCGGGTCCCCGAATGCTGCCGCGGCACCGAATATCGTTGCAGAACAGCCGTGTTCGCCATGGATCGTCTCCACGGTGGCTGCCGGTTTCGGGACGTTGGAGAATCTCGCGTTCGGCGCCGACGGGACGATGTATCTCTCGGAAACATCGTTGTCGGGCTCCGGACGGATCGCTGCACTGATGCCCGACGGGCAGCGACGCACTGCCGTAGCGGACGTGAATTCGCCGGGAGGATTGGTGGTGGACGGCAACACGCTGTACTTCGCAACCGGAAACGGCACGATCGCCGGCCTGCTGGACACCCACGATGGAACCGTCGACACGCTCGACGTCGAATCCGGAACACGATCGACCTACGCGCGTGGTCTGGTCATGCCCAACGGCCTGGCTCGGTCGCCGGAAGGGGATCTGTTCACCACCCGGAATCTCGGGGCCACGACCGGCCTCACCGTCGTTCCACACGACTCCCCGAACGAGCCCTACTCCGTCAGGACCGATCTCGGAACGGCAAACGGCATCGCGATCGACGGCGACACGGTGTACGTGTCGAACACTTTCGATCCGGTGCTCGTGATCACCGCACTCGATGCCGATGATCCTGGTGGACCGTCGACGAAGATTCCGGTGGACGGCTTCGGGCCGTTCACTGCCTCCGACGATATGACTGTCGGGCCGGACGGACAGATCTACCTGGCCCAGAACCTGGCCGGTCGAGTGCTGCGGATCGATCCACGAACGGGGAATTCGTGTGTGATCGGTACCGGGCTGCCGTTGACCAGTTCGGTCGAGTTCGGCGGTTCCGGGTGGGACCGAACATCCTTGTACGCAACCAGTTTCGACGGAACGGTCAGAAAGCTGACGCCCGCATGACCGGGGTACACGAGAACGACTCGCGCAAGAACGACGCGCGTTTGACCGCGTGGGTGCACGGCACGGTCCAGGGCGTCGGGTTTCGGTGGTGGACGCGCTCTCGGGCGCTCGAGCTCGGACTGGTCGGCTCGGCCACCAATCATGCCGACGGCCGCGTCCTGGTCGTCGCCGAGGGGGAGCGGGATCAGCTCGAGGGACTGTTGACGCTGTTGCGTAGCGACACGACGCCGGGTTCGGTATCGCTGGTGGTCGAGACGTGGGATTCGCCCCGAGGCGGAATCACGGGTTTCGTCGAACGCTGACGCTCGATGTCGGAGGTGCGCTCACCGAAAGCGAAGTCCGGGCATGCAGGCACCCCGAGAACTCACCCAGGACAGTTACCGAACCGTGACGGTGGGTGTGAGCACGCCCGCGCCGCGCTCACCCGGTAGTCTCGAACGCCATGCATCTCAAGAGTCTGACGCTCAAGGGCTTCAAGTCCTTTGCATCGTCGACGACTCTTCGATTCGAGCCGGGCATCACCTGTGTGGTCGGGCCGAACGGATCCGGGAAATCGAATGTCGTCGATGCTCTGACCTGGGTGATGGGCGAGCAGGGCGCCAAGGCACTTCGCGGCGGCAAGATGGAAGATGTCATCTTTGCCGGCACTTCGGGCCGCGCGCCGCTCGGTCGGGCCGAAGTGACGCTGACGATCGACAACACCGACGGTGCCCTCCCCATCGACTACACCGAAGTGTCCATCACGCGCCGCATGTTTCGAGATGGAGCAGGCGAGTACGAGATCAACGGCAACTCGTGCCGACTGATGGACGTGCAGGAGTTGCTCAGCGACTCCGGCATCGGACGCGAAATGCACGTGATCGTCGGTCAGGGGCGGCTCGCCGCCATCCTCGAGTCGCGGCCCGAGGACCGGCGCGCCTTCATCGAAGAAGCCGCGGGCGTACTGAAACACCGGAAACGCAAAGAAAAGGCAGTACGCAAGCTCGACGCGATGCAGGCAAATCTCGCGCGGCTCAGTGACCTCACCTCGGAGCTCAGGCGCCAGCTCAAGCCGCTCGGCAGGCAAGCCGAAGTGGCGCGTCGAGCCCAGACCGTGCAGGCAGACCTTCGGGACGCACGGCTACGCCTCGCCGCCGACGACCTCGTCGCGCGGCGTGAGGAATTCGCGAATCAGACTCAGGACGAGGCCGCGGCACGTGAGCAGTATGCGGCCGTTCAGGACACGCTGGAGGCAGGCAACGTCGCGCTCGGTGAACTGGAGCAATCGGTTGCCCGGTTGACTCCGAGCGCCGAAGCTGCCGGGCAGACGTGGTTTCAACTCTCCGCGCTCGCCGAACGAGTCAACGCCACTGTCCGCATCGCCACCGAGCGCGCGCGCCATCTCGATTCGGCTCCGACCGGTGGGCGAGGACAGGACCCCGACGAGCTCGACCAGCAGGCCGAACGCGTCGCGGAGGAGGAACTGGAACTCGTCGAAGCTGTCGAGATCGCGCGCGAATCACTCGAGGTGGCTCGCGACCAATTGGTCGAACGCGAAGCTGCCGCGGCTGAGGCCGAGCGCGCGCACATGGCCGCCGTGCGTGCCGTTGCGGACAGGCGCGAAGGATTCGCGAGACTGTCCGGGCAGGTCGATACATATCGGACGAAGGCTGACTCCATCGATGCCGAAGTCGCTCGGCTGACCGTGGCGATCGAAGAGGCGCGAGAGCGAGGCGACCACGCCCAGACCGAGTTCGAGAGCGTGCAGGATCAGATCTCCGGTCTCGACGCGAGCGAGCTGAGTCTGGACACGCACTACGAACGCGCCGTGGCGGCACTGCGAAGTGCCGATGCCCGGGTCACCGAGTTGCAGAACGAGGACCGTGTCGCGGGTAAGAAGGTCGCATCGTTCCAAGCTCGAATCGAAGCTCTCACGATGGGTCTCGAGCGCAAGGACGGCGCCGGGTGGCTGCTCGAGAACGGGCAGCCAGGCGTCACGGGACTGCTTGCCGAGAAGATCACCGTTGAGGACGGGTACGACGTGGCGATCGCGGTGGTGATGGGTCCCGCCGCAGACGCAGCACATGCCGAGACTTTTGTCGGCGCACGGGATGCGGTTCTCGCGCTGCGTAATTCGGACGGAGGTCGTGCGGCGATCGTGTTCGACGGCGCGGTACCGCCGCCGTCTCGAACCGTCTCGTTGCCGGAGGGCGCGCGGTGGGCGATCGAGTTGGTCGGCTACCCGGAATCACTCGCAGGCTCGATGCAGGCGTTGCTCGGCGACACGGCGGTCGTAGCCACCGTCGATGATGCAGAATCACTCGTTCGGGCCGTGCCAGGAGTTCGAGCCGTCACCAAAGCCGGAGACTTCGTCGATTCGGGGTGGCTGTCCGGCGGTTCGGATCGGCGGCCGAGCACCCTCGAAGTCCAAGCCGCCATCGACACGTCCGCTGTCGAACTCGCTGCCGCCGAACGACGATCGGCCGAGCTGGAAGCCGCATTGTCGGGTGCGCTCGCCGAGCAGACGGACCGAAAGGAATCCGCCGAGCAGGCTCTCGCCGCGCTCAACGAATCGGACGCGGCGATGTCGGCGGTGTACGAGCAGCTCGGCCGACTCGGGCAGCTGGCGCGGTCGGCCCACGGTGAATCGGCCAGGTTGACCGAGCAGCGAACCGTAGCCGAGAGCGGGCGCGAAGAGGCGCTCGGTGCACTCGCCGAGCTCGAAGAGCGACTTCGGATGGCCGAGGACGAGCAGTCGGGTTCCGATGTACACGACTCCGACGACTCGACCCTCGCCCGTGAAACCGCCGCCGCCGCGCTGACCGAGGTCCGGTCCGTGGAAGTCGAAGCCCGCCTGGGTGTCAGGACCGCGGAGGAGCGAGCCCAAGCGTTGCGAGGCAAAGCGGACTCGCTTCGTCGCGCGGCGCGGGCAGAGCGAGAGTCACGCCAGCGAGCCGAGCGGGAGATGGTGGCGCGCCGCCACGCCGCTGCCGTGGCCGAATCGGTCGTGTCGGCGGGTACGCGTCTCGCCGAGCGACTGGCGATGGTGGTCACTGCCGCAGCGGCTCGACGCGACGAGCTGTCCGCGCAACGTGCGAACACCACCGCCGAGCTGGATCGCGTCAAGGAACAAGTTCGAGCCCTGCAGGGCCAGTTGGCATCCATCACCGACGCCGTGCACCGCGACGAGGTCGCGCGTGCGCAGGCAGCACTGCGGATCGAGCAACTGGAAGCGACGATTCTCGAACAACACGGCATCGGGCTGGACGATCTGATCGCCGAGTACGGGCCCGACGTTGCCCTTCCACCGACCGAACTGGAGATCTCCGAGTACGAGGCAGCGAAAGAACGAGGCGAGCAGGTGATCGCGCCCGCACCGATACCGTTCGACCGCATCACTCAGGAGAAGCGAGCCAAACGAGCCGAGCGGGACCTTGCGACGCTCGGGCGAGTCAACCCACTCGCACTCGAAGAGTTCGCCGCTCTGGAAGAGCGATACAACTTTCTCTCGACTCAGCTCGAGGACGTCAAGTCGGCCAGGAAGGACCTGCTCGAGGTCGTCGCGGACGTCGACGAACGCATCCTGCAGGTGTTCACCGACGCCTGGGTCGACGTCGAGCGAGAGTTCACGCAGGTATTCGCGAAGCTCTTCCCCGGCGGCGAAGGCAGGTTGATTCTGACGGAACCGGGGGACATGCTCACCACCGGCATCGAGGTCGAGGCGAGGCCGCCGGGTAAGAAAGTCAAGCGGTTGTCCCTCCTGTCCGGTGGCGAGAAATCACTCACCGCAGTGGCGATGCTCGTGGCGATCTTCCGAGCACGACCCTCTCCCTTCTACGTCATGGACGAGGTCGAGGCGGCTCTCGACGACACCAACCTGCGTCGCTTGATCGGGCTGTTCGAGCAACTTCGCGAGAAGTCGCAGCTGATCGTCATCACTCACCAGAAGCCGACGATGGAAGTTGCCGACGCGCTGTACGGAGTATCGATGCGCGGCGACGGCATCACGACCGTGATTTCCCAACGCCTCAACCGGAACCGGGTGGAGACGATCGGCAGTGCCACGGTCGACGACGACGCCTTGGACGCTGAAGCCTCGGACGACGCTGAAGCCTCGGACGACGCTGAAGCCTCGGACGACGCAGTGGTCGAGCGTTCCGAGGTTGCCGAGAAATCTTCGGTCCCGACCACCTGATTCTGTGATGCCGCCCACGAGGTGTCGTCAGGGTGATCGAGTGCAGAACGCGCCGTCCTGACAGGATGGCTACGTGAGTACCCAAGCCTGGATCATCGTTGCGGCCGTTCTGGCCATCCTCATCGTCGGATTGGTCGTCGGTCTCGTACTGTCGCGCCGCCGCCGAGTGTCGCTGAAGGCGCCGGAAACGCCGACGATCGAAGAAGGCAAGAAGGATCGGTCCGGCGGCTACAAGGCCGGTAGCGGATTCTCGTTCAGTCAAGGGACTGCGACCGCCGAACCGGATCTCGTACCCGCGCCCGAGCCGGCATCGACACCGACCCCTACTCCGACACCGACCCCTACCCCGACACCTGAGCCTGCGCCGACACCTGAGCCTGCGCCTTCTCCGGAACCGGAGCCCGAACCAGAGCCGACTCCGGAACCGGAGCCCGAACCAGAGCCGACTCCGGCACCTGAACCACAGCCGATCCCGGAGTCCCAGCCTGCGCCGTCGCGCCCGGTTCTCGACGAGATCGCGCCGACGGACGGTCGTCTGGACCGGCTGCGCGGACGGTTGTCCCGCTCGCAGTCGGCAGTGGGCAAGAGTTTGCTCGGCCTGCTCGGCGGTGGTGATCTCGACGAGGATTCCTGGGAAGAGGTCGAGGACACTCTGCTGATCGCGGATCTCGGTTCGTCGACGACGCAAGAGATCATGACGGCGCTGCGCCAGCAGATGGCGTCGCGCAGTATTCGCACCGAGGCGGATGCTCGTGCTCTGTTGCGCGAGATCTTGATCTCCCAATTGCACCCGGAGTTCGACCGCTCGATCAGGGCGTTGCCACACGATGGGACGCCGGCGGTACTTCTCGTCGTCGGTGTCAACGGGACTGGAAAAACGACGACGACGGGCAAGTTGGCTCGTGTTCTCGTCGCGGACGGTCGACGGGTACTGCTCGGCGCCGCCGACACGTTCCGCGCCGCGGCCGCCGATCAGCTGCAGACCTGGGCCGAACGTGTGGGAGCCGAAGTGGTGCGCGGCAAGGAAGGCGCCGATCCGGCTGCTGTTGCGTTCGATTCGGTAGCGAAGGGGATCGAGCAGGGCGTCGACGTGGTCGTCGTGGACACCGCTGGTCGACTGCACACGAAGTCGGGTCTGATGGACGAGCTCGGCAAGGTCAAACGCGTCATCGAGAAGAAGGCCCGCGTGGACGACGTTCTGTTGGTGCTCGACGCAACGGTCGGCCAGAACGGCCTGACCCAGGCGCGAGTGTTCGCCGAGGTCGTGAACATCACCGGTGTGGTGCTGACCAAGCTCGACGGCACTGCCAAGGGCGGCATCGTCTTCCAGGTTCAACGCGAACTCGGAGTCCCGGTGAAGTTGGTCGGGCTCGGCGAGGGCGCCGACGATCTGGCGCCGTTCGAGCCGGAAGCATTCGTGGACGCTTTGTTGGGCTGACTTCCCTGTGGTCCCGGAGGACGATTCGAGATCACGAACCGATCTCGAATCGCCACATCCGTCTCGCTGGTATCAGCCGAGTTGGACCGCGGAAGGTAATGGGCAAACCGGACGGACCCGACCGATGAGTCGTCGAATCGCCGAAAATCGGGTTCCTCGCACTTCGGTCATTTTGCTAAGCCCCTGCACGAAATCTTTTAGCAACAGTTTCTGCCCATGCGTTCACATGAGCGAAACACCAGAGTGTCATCGATGAAACTTTGTGAAACCACTCTTTGTCTCAACGGCGAACCAACCGGTGCGCAGGAGAATGGAGGGTGTACGTGAGTCCCGAGGATATGTTGGCCAACTCCGGCAACGCCGCGTGGATGCTGATCGCAGCATCACTGGTACTGCTGATGACGCCGGGTCTGGCGTTCTTCTACGGCGGTATGTCGCAGCAGAAGTCAGTTTTGAACATGATGATGATGTCGTTCGGATCCATGTGCGTCGTAGCGATCATCTACGTCCTGTGGGGCTGGTCGATGTCGTACGGCACCGAGAACATCGGCGGAGTCTTCGCCAACCCCTTCGAGTTCTTCGGACTCAAGGATTCGATCACCGACGCCGACGGCAATTTCATCGCCGGTGCGTGGGGATACGCCAACATCATCGACGTCGCTTTCCAGGTGACGTTCGCGATCATCACCGTCGCACTCATCTCCGGCTCGATCGCTGGTCGTGTCAAGTACGGAACCTGGCTCGCCTTCGCCGGCATCTGGGTCACTCTCGCCTACTTCCCGCTCGCCCACATGGTGTGGGGCGGCGGCCTGCTGTCGGGCTCGGAAGACGGCATCGCAGCAAAGGTCTTCGGTACGACGGACGACGGTGACGGTGGTCTCGTGGCCTCGGTCGCCCCGATCGACTTCGCCGGCGGCACCGTGGTGCACATCAACGCCGGTATCGCCGGTCTCGTCCTCGCTGTCATCATCGGCAAGCGCGCGGGCTTCGGAAAGATCGCGTTCCGCCCACACAACCTTCCGTTCGTCATGCTCGGCGCGGCGCTTCTGTGGTTCGGCTGGTTCGGATTCAACGCTGGTTCGGCTTTCGCTGCCGACGGTATCGCGGGCCTGGCCTGGGTCAACACGACGGCGGCGACGGCTGCGGCAATCGCAGGATGGTTGATCACCGAGCGTATCCGTGACGGACACGCCACCAGCCTCGGTGCTGCCTCCGGCATCGTCGCCGGCCTCGTGGCCATCACCCCTGCCGCCGGCGCACTCACCCCGGTGGGTTCGATGATCCTCGGAGTCATTGCCGGTGTGCTCTCCGCGCTGGCTGTCGGCCTCAAGTTCAAGTTCGGTTACGACGACTCGCTCGACGTCGTCGGCGTCCACCTTGTCGCAGGACTCTGGGGCACGATCGGCATCGGCTTCCTCGGTTCCGAGACCGGCCTGTTCTACGGTGGTGACTACAAGCAGCTCGTCGTTCAGATCATCATCGCGCTGTCCGCCCTCGTCTTCACCGCAATCGTCACCGCGGTCATCGCCTTCGCGCTCAAGCCCCTCGGCTGGCGTGTATCGGAAGAAGAAGAAGCGAACGGCATCGACGAGGCAGAACACGCCGAGACTGCGTACGACTTCGCCTGACAGGGTAGAGATAGGAGCGACAAGTCGCTCCGCATGCAACCGGGCACTCCAGAGCTTGTGAAGGGAAGCAAAAAATGAAGCTGATCACGGCAATCGTCAAACCGTTCACGTTGGAGGACGTCAAGACGGGCCTCGAACAGGCCGGCGTGCTTGGCATGACGGTCAGTGAAGTTCAGGGATACGGCCGTCAGAAGGGCCACACCGAGGTCTACCGCGGCGCGGAGTATTCCGTCGACTTCGTACCCAAGGTGCGCGTCGAGGTCGTCGTCGACGACGCTGCAGTAGAGAAGGTCGTCGAGGTCATCGTCGAAGCTGCTCGCACCGGCAAGATCGGTGACGGCAAGGTATGGGTTTCACCGGTCGACTCGGTCATTCGAGTACGTACCGGAGAACGCGGCGCCGATGCGCTCTGACCCACACGGGTCTTCGGCAGGCGGCCCCGATTCTTCAGCGAATGCTGCAGGATCGGGGCCTTCGGTCTCGAAGGGCTCCGTTTCGAGTGGACCGAGCGATGCAGCGGCCGACCTGGCCCGCGCCAGAAAGCAACTCCTCGCGGGCGGGACGCGTAATCGTCGTCTCGACGCGCCATCGCTACGCCAGGCACTGGTCGATCTGCACGAATTCTGGTTGACCACCAAAGGCGCCGAACTCGGCATCAAACCTGATTCGGGTTTTGCCATCGTCGCGGTCGGCGGGCTTGCACGACGCGAATTGCTCCCGTACTCCGACCTCGATCTGATTCTTCTCCACGACGACATGAAACCGGAGCTGGTCGCCGAGGTGGCCGACAAGCTCTGGTATCCGTTGTGGGATGCGCACATCAAGCTCGACCACAGTGTCCGCACCGTCCCGCAGGCGCTCCAGGTGGCCGCGTCCGACATGACGGCTGCCCTCGGGATGCTGGAGGCGCGCCACATCGCGGGCGATGTCGAGTTGAGCAATCTACTCATCGGCGGTGTTCGTCGTGAGTGGCGTACCAACATCAGAACCCGTTTCGACGACCTGATCACCCAGACGCAGTCTCGATGGTCCAGGAGCGGCGAGATCGCCCATCGCGCCGAGCCAGATCTCAAGAGCGGGCGCGGAGGCCTGCGCGACGTGCAACTCCTCGACGCCCTCTCGATTGCGCAGCTGACCGACGGTATGCCGGGTCTCGGTCCGGAATCGCCCGGCGGCGGACTCGCGTTCGCGCACGGCCGCCTACTGGATGTACGGACGGAGTTGCATCGCGTGGCAGGCCGGGCACGCGATCAGTTGCGCGCTCAGGACGCCGACGAAATCGGTGCCGCGCTGCGTATCGGCGATCGATTCGATCTTGCCCGCGTACTCAGCGACTCCGCACGAACCATCGGTTATTCGGTGGACGTCGGATTGCGCACGGCCGGAAACTCGCTCCCACGTCGAGGGTTGTCACGTCTTCGCCGGGCGCCGATTCGTCGCCCGTTGGACGAGGGCGTCGTCGAGCATGCCGGTGAGGTCGTGCTGGCGCGTGATGCGCGGCCGGGTAAGGATCCGGGACTGATCATGAGGGTCGCCGCGGCGTCCGCTCAGACGGGAATGCCGATGTCGGCCTCCACGCTCACTCGTCTGTCCGACAGCGCGCCCGAACTGCGCGAGCCGTGGCCGAAGGAGGCGCTGAACGATCTACTCGTTCTACTGGGATCCGGACGTCGTGCAATCGCGGCGATCGAAGCCCTCGACCGAACCGGACTCTGGGGCAGGTTGATTCCGGAATGGGGTGCGGTGCGGGATCTGCCACCCCGCGATGCCGTGCATACATGGACGGTCGATCGGCATCTCGTGGAGACCGCCGCCTACGCCAGTGCCTTGACCACGCGTGTAGCCCGTCCTGATCTTCTGGTTCTCGGCGCGTTGATTCACGACATCGGCAAAGGCCGCGGCGGCGACCACAGCGTGGTGGGGGCCGAACTGGCGAACCAGATCGGAAACCGGCTCGGATTGTGGCCGTCGGACGTGGCGTTGTTGAGTGCGATGGTTCGTCATCATCTACTGCTCCCCGATACAGCGACCCGCCGCGACCTCGACGACCCGGTCACCGTCGAGACGGTCGTGGAGACGCTCGGTGCCGACACGGTTCTGCTCGAGTTACTGCATGCCCTTGCCGAGGCGGATTCGTTGGCTACCGGTCCCGGGGTGTGGGGCGACTGGAAGGCGTCGCTGATTCGGGAACTCGTACGCCGGTGCCGGATGGTGATGGCGGGTGAGACGCTCCCTACTCCCGATCCGATCGATCCGTCGCACGTGGTGCTGGCCGAGAAAGGGGGAGTGCACGTCGATCTGCAGCCGACCGACGGTTCGCACACCTACGTCGTCACCGTCGTCGCGCCCGATACCCCTGGGTTGCTCTCGGATGCGGCGGGCGTGCTTGCCCTTCATTCACTGAGGGTGCTCTCTGCGTCACTCGGCAGTCACGACGGCTCGGCGGTGAACTCGTTCGCGGTGGCCCCGCTGTTCGGTTCTCCACCTCAGGCGGGGCTCCTGCGCCAGGAGATCATACGAGCGCAGGCGGGCGAACTGGATCTGGTCGAGCTTCTCGATTCGAAAGAACGAGATGCGCGACCGATCGAACTCGACGACGAGGAAGATTTGGCCGTACCTGTTCTGTATGCGCAGGCGCCGCCGCGAGTTCTGTGGTTCGACGGCACCGAGCCGGGACAGGTCGTCCTCGAACTTCGGGCCGAGGATCGACTGGGGTTGCTGTGTCGACTGGCGAGCGCATTGGAAGCGCTCGGAGCCGACGTTCGGTGGGCACGAGTGGCGACTCTCGGTGCGTCGGTGATCGACGCGTTCTGCATCGACCTCGCGGGATCCGACAGCCGCGCGACACGCGAGGAGATCGAGCGTGCAATCTTGGCGGTCGTCCCCGCTCCCGAGCCGCCGAAGCCACCTGAGAAGCCGGAAGGCACCTAGCGGGGTCGCGGTCGACGGCGTTGTTCCCGAACCCGACTTGTGAAATTTCATAAAGATTCGGTTACGGTGCTCTCGGGCGAGATCGTTTTGTTACGTTTCTCGCCGCAGGAACAAACTTGTGAACGAGAGCGCAACGGTTCTCCGAACAACGCGCATGTGCGGTAGTTCGACATATGCGGTGGTTCGAGATGCCTCGCCGACGACTGATGAGGTACTAACTGTGGGAGCCCACCGGCGGTCGAACATTTACGTTCCGGCCGAAACAGATACGACTGCCCCGCGCGGGCGGCACCGGGCGAAAGACGAGTCGAAGGACACCGGACTGCGAGCTGCGACCATTGTCGTGGCCACCGGAGCGATAGTGGCGGGCGCCGCTCAGATCGGCACCGGAACAGCGACCGCTGCTCCCGCGCCTGCTCCCGAGGCTCCGACTGCAGGACTGCCGTTCGAGGTTCCCCAGAATCTGCTCCCCGGCGGGATCCAGCTGCCCGCCGGGCTAGGGCTTCCTCAGGGTGTCGGACTTCCTCAGGGCGTCGGGCTGCCGGGGAACTTCCAGCTTCCACCGGGCGTGGAAATTCCGGACACTTCCGAGCTTCCGGCTCTCGGGCTTCCCGATGTGGGCAAGGCCGCGCAGGACCTGATCAAGAGCCTGTCGCCGATCAAGGACAAAGTGGTGCAGCCGGTGTCCGGCGTGCTCACCTCCAACTTCGGGTCGCGGTGGGGAGCGCACCACGGCGGTCTCGATATCGCCGCTCCGATGGGAACTCCGATCCTGGCAGCCGCGGACGGCGTGGTCACCGCAGCCGGACCCGCATCGGGTTTCGGTCTGTGGGTCAAGGTCAAGCACGCCGACGGAACCGAAACCATCTACGGCCACGTCGACACCTACTCGGTGGCCGAAGGGCAGCAGGTCACGGCAGGCCAACAGATCGCGACGGTCGGCAATCGAGGCGAATCGACCGGCCCACATCTGCATTTCGAGGTGCACGACCCGTCCGGCGTCAAGGTAGATCCCGCCGAATGGCTGTCCACCCGCGGAGTGTCCGTCACCTGGAACGACGCGGCACGCGACGCCTGAGTCGAGACATCGGCCGGTCGCTCGGGGTACTCGCTGACGACGCATCGCAGGATCGGGCGCTAGTCTGGAGCCACGTTCTGCTCGATCAACATGCCCAACTCAGGAGTGCAATCGGTGTTCGAATCCCTTTCCGACAGGTTGACCGGGACCCTCAAGGACCTGCGTGGCAAGGGCCGTCTCTCCGGTGCCGACATCGACGCCACCGCCCGCGACATCAGGCTTGCGCTGCTCGAAGCCGACGTCGCACTCCCGGTGGTGCGCGAGTTCGTCACCCGTATCAAGACACGGGCCAAGGGGGCCGAGGTCTCCGGTGCTCTCAATCCCGCCCAGCAGGTCGTCAAGATCGTCAACGAGGAACTCGTCGGAATCCTCGGCGGTGAAACTCGGCGACTGACCTTCGCGAAGACCCCTCCGACCGTCATCATGCTTGCGGGTCTGCAGGGCTCCGGTAAGACGACGCTCGCCGGCAAGCTCGCGAAGTGGCTCAAGGATCAGGGTCACACCCCCCTTCTCGTCGCCTGCGATCTGCAACGGCCCGGTGCAGTCAGCCAGCTGCAGATCGTCGGAGAACGAGCAGGCGCAACAGTATTCGCCCCGCATCCCGGTACGTCGATCGGCGGCGGCGAGAACGAATTGGGCATCTCGGCCGCCGACCCTGTCGAGGTCGCGCGTGCCGGCGTCGCCGAAGCGCGGAGCAAGCAGTACGACATCGTGATCGTTGATACCGCCGGACGTCTCGGTATCGATACCGAACTGATGAATCAGGCCGCAGGCATCCGGGATGCGGTGGAACCCGACGAAACCTTGTTCGTCCTCGATGCCATGGTCGGCCAGGACGCAGTGAGCACCGCCCAGGCCTTCCGCGACGGAGTCGGCTTCACCGGCGTCGTGCTGACCAAGCTCGACGGCGATGCCCGCGGCGGTGCAGCGCTCAGCGTTCGCGAGGTGACCGGTGCGCCGATCATGTTCGCATCGACCGGTGAGAAGCTGGAGGACTTCGACGTCTTCCATCCGGATCGCATGGCAAGTCGGATTCTCGGCATGGGCGACGTGCTCAGCCTCATCGAGCAGGCCGAGCAACACTTCGATGCCGAGCAGGCCGAGGCCACAGCGAACAAGATCGGGTCCGGTCAGCTCACCCTCGATGATTTTCTCGAGCAGATGATGGCTGTCCGAAAGATGGGTCCGATCGGCAACCTCCTCGGGATGCTTCCCGGTGCCGGTCAGATGAAGGAACTGGCCAATGTCGACGAGAAGCAACTCGACAGAGTGCAGGCGATCATCCGCGGCATGACCCAGCACGAGCGGACCGATCCGAAAATCATCAACGCATCTCGTCGCCTGCGCATCGCGAACGGCTCGGGTGTCAAGGTCTCCGATGTCAATCAACTCGTCGATCGCTTCTTCGAGGCTCGGAAGATGATGTCCGCCATGGCAGGTCGGATGGGCATGCCCGGGGCACGCAAGCAGGTACGAAGCAAGAAGGGCAAGAAGGGGAAGAAGGGCGGCCGCGGCCCCACACAGCCCAAGATTCGTGGAGGATTCCCCGGAATGCCCGGTGGTTTGCCGGGCGGGATGCCTGCCGGTATGCCCGACCTTTCCGGCATGCCCAAGGGTCTGGATCAGATTCCTCCGGGCCTCGAAGGTATCGACCTTTCTTCGCTGAAGCTGCCCAAGAAGTAGCTCGCAGTGGCTGCGTATCGGGTTCGGGGTCGAGCGCTGCCGGGCGAGGGCGAGGTCGACCTGTGGATTCGGGACGGGAGGATTTCACTCGACCCGATCCTCGATGCGGTGCCCCTGTGCGAGGACGGGTGGATTCTCCCAGGTTTGGTGGACGCGCACTGCCATGTCGGCATCAAGTACGGCGGAGGCCACGAGGATCTGCCTGGTGCGCTCGAGCAGGCGAAGGCCGAGCGCGACGTCGGTGCGTTGCTGCTGCGCGACGCGGGGTCCCCGGTGGACACCCGCGTACTCGACGAGTACGAGGACCTGCCGCGCATCATCAGGGCCGGACGCCACATCGCGTCGCCGAAGAGATACATCCCCGGTCTCGCCATCGACATCGAGGACGAGTCTCAGCTGCCCGATGCGGTTCGACAACAGGCGCGCTTCGGTGACGGGTGGGTCAAGCTCGTCGGCGATTGGATCGACCGGGGCGTCGGCGATCTCCGACCGCTGTGGGACGAAAAGATCCTGAAGACAGCGATCGACGCTGCCCACGACGAAGGGGCGCGGGTGACGGCCCACGTCTTCGGTGAAGATGCGTTGCCCGGGCTGATCGGTGCAGGCATCGATTGCATCGAGCACGGCACCGGGCTCACCGACGAGACCGTCGAGATGATGGTGGCCCATGGAACGGCGTTGGTTCCGACGCTCATCAATATCGAGACGTTTCCCGACATCGCAGCATCGGCGACGCGATACCCGGTGTACGCGCGCCACATGCGCGAGCTTCACGGCAGGGTGTCCGAGACGGTCGGCCGAGCGCACGACGCCGGTGTTCCGATCTTCGCCGGAACCGATGCAGGCGGATCGATTCGGCACGGTCGGATCGCCGACGAGGTCCACGCGCTCACCGGTATCGGCATGTCGGCCACCGAGGCGCTCGGATCTGCCAGCTGGGTGGCGCGTACGTGGCTCGGGTGGCCGGGCCTCGAACACGACGCACCGGCCGACCTCGTCGTGTACCGGGAAGACCCCCGCCAGGGCCCTGACGTGCTCGCGGCGCCCGACATCATTGTCTTGCGGGGCGTTCCGATGAGAACTGGTCGATGACGCCGTCGTTCCCGGGACAACCGCCGCCGGATCCGGCTGCCCGGCCGCCGAGCTGGGCCGGCATGGCTCCGATGAACGCCGTGCACAACGTCGATTCCGGATTGTCCGACGCCTATTGGCGAGCGGAGGACGCGTCGAACAAGCGTCGGGAGCGGCAGAAGTGGGGAATTCCCGCTGCCGCGGCCGTGCTGACCCTCAACCTGGCCGGTTTTCTCACCCTGCCGCTGGTCGTCTCGACCGACACGTCGTGGGTGTACGTTCTCGCGATCATGATTCCGAGCATTGTCGCGGCGTCGGTCGCCTTCGGAATCAGCAAGTACCGGGGCAACGGGCCGGTGGTCGATTTCGGGTTTCCGACGTCCTGGTCGGAATTCGGCGGCGATGTGCGCACCGGATTCGCCTGGGGAACGGCTGCGCTCGCCGGCGGGATCGTGCTGGCGCTGGTGGTCCTCGCGCAGACCGATCTCGCAGATCAGGCGCCGCTCGGCGGGCTACTGGGCATCGAGATGCCGTGGAAGGTCGTTCTCGCGGCGTGGGTGTGGCTTGGTGCCCCCTTCTGTGAAGAAGTCATGTTTCGGGGAATGTTGTGGGGCGCTCTCGAACGCCGGGCGAGCGGACCGCGATCCGGCGCGCAGGGATCAAGCCCACAGTCCTCGTTCTGGTCCACTGCATCGGGCCTGCTGGGAAATCGCTGGGTGATTCTGATCGTCACCGCGGTGCTGTTCGCGCTCTGGCACCGCGAGGGATGGCGATTTGTAGTCCTGCTGTGGGGCGGGCTGGCCATCGGGGTGGCACGGATGCGTAGTGGGTCTGTCGCTGCGTCGGCCACCGCCCACTCGGTCAACAACACACTCCCGGCTCTCGCGATACTGCTGGTGGCGTAATCGCAGATTCGTACGCTCGGTGTACAGGCGATTAACTGCTCGCACTCATCGTCTGGCACAATAGGCTGCTGTTCGCCCGTCCACCGGTTACGTACCGCACGGCGGTCACAACACCCCATCAACGCAAAACCGGGTGTGCAGTCCATGCGCACCGCAGAATTGCGCCGTGACCACTTCGAAAGGCTCTATTTTTCATGGCTGTGAAGATCAAGCTCATGCGTATCGGTAAGATCCGCACCCCGCACTACCGCGTCGTCATCGCCGACTCTCGCACTCGCCGTAACGGCCGTGCGATCGAGACCATCGGCAAGTACGAGCCCAAGCAGGATCCGTCGATCATCGACATCGATTCCGAGCGCGCGCAGTACTGGCTCAACGTCGGCGCACAGCCGACCGAGCCCGTCGAGGCTCTGCTGAAGATCACCGGCGACTGGCAGAAGTACAAGGGCCTCCCGGGCACCGAGGGCACCCTCCGTCTCGCCGAGCCCAAGCCGTCCAAGCTGGACCTGTTCAACGCTGCGCTGGCTCAGGCCGACGCCGAGCCGCTCGGTGACGCCACCACGGCCAAGAAGAAGAAGGCTCCCAAGGCCGACGACGCTGCCAAGACCGAAGATGCTGCCAAGACCGACGACGCTGCTGCCACCGAAACGGCAGAGGCGCCGGCCGCCGAGGCTGCTGAGAAGTGAGTGCCGTTGTCGCCGACGCCGTCGAACATCTCGTTCGCGGCATCGTCGCCAATCCTGACGACGTCCGCGTCGAACTGATCACCGGCCGCAAGGGCCGCACCGTCGAGGTGCATGTGCATCCCGACGATCTGGGCAAGGTGATCGGTCGTGGAGGTCGAACGGCAACTGCTCTTCGTACTCTCGTGTCGGGTATCGGTGGACGCGGAATCCGCGTCGACGTCGTCGATACCGATCAGTAGAAGTACATGGAGCTTGTGATCGGTCGTGTGGCGAAGTCGCACGGCGTCAAAGGTGAGGTCGTCGTCGAGGTTCGCACCGACGAGCCCGACGACCGCTTTGCCGTAGGTGCAGTACTGCGTGGCCGCAAGCCGCGTACTCAGACCGACACTCTTCCATACACAGTCGAAGCCGCCCGGGATCACTCCGGGCGGCTTCTGCTGCGCTTGACCGGTGTCGAAGATCGCACCGCGGCCGATGCACTGCGCGGCACGTTGTTCTTCGTCGAGTCGGACGATCTGCCGCCGTCGGAGGACCCGGACGAATTCTACGACCATGAGCTGGAAGGCCTGTCGGTCCGGTTGGTCGACGGTGAAGTCGTCGGCACGGTACGCGAGGTCCTTCACTCCGCGGCGGGGGAGTTGTTGTCCATCCGTCCTGCCGACGGGTCGCGGGCCGAACTTCTGGTTCCGTTCGTGGCAGCGATCGTCACCTCGGTGTCGCTGGCGGACAAAGTCATCGAGATCGATCCGCCCGAAGGACTGCTGGATCCGGAGTGAGCGCGTGAAACTCGATGTGATCACGATCTTCCCCGAGTACCTCGACCCGCTCCGAACTGCTTTGTTGGGCAGAGCGATCGACAAGGGTCTGGTCTCCCTCGGTGTGCACGACCTGCGTGCCTGGACGCACGATGTCCACAAAGCCGTCGACGATTCGCCCTACGGTGGTGGACCCGGGATGGTCATGAAGCCCACCGTGTGGGGTGATGCGCTGGACGATGTGCTCACCGAGGAGTCGCTCCTGGTGGTACCCACTCCTGCCGGTGTGCCCTTCACCCAGCGCACCGCTGAACGGTGGTCGCAGGAGCGGCATCTCGTGTTCGCTTGTGGCCGCTACGAGGGCATCGATCAACGCGTGTTCGACGATGCTTCCCGCCGGGTGCGTGTCGAAGAAGTGAGCATCGGCGACTACGTGCTTATCGGCGGGGAAGCCGCAGTGCTCGTTATGAGCGAGGCCGTCGTTCGTCTTGTGCCGGGCGTTCTCGGCAATCAGCAGTCGCACCAAGAAGATTCGTTCTCCGACGGCATGCTGGAGGGTCCGAGTTATACCAGGCCGGTGAATTGGCGCGGTCTCGATGTGCCGGCGATTCTGCTGTCGGGCGATCACGCCAAGATTGCTGCGTGGCGTCTGGAACAATCTCGCGCCCGCACTGCCGAGCGTAGGCCCGATCTGCTCGACGGCTGACCGTTCTCACCTCCAGCACCTCCCGGCGGTGATCGACCGGTTCCGTTGAAGGCCTAGTCGATTCGTCCGTCGGGGAAGAGCATGCTCACGAAGCCGGTGACGGTGTCCCTGGCGTGCTGAGCGCTGCTGTCGTCGGTCACGTCCACCACCGCCGTGTCGGGATAGCGTTCCATGTCGTCCTCGTAGTGAATCGCCTCGCGAGAGACGAACGCGACGATGTAGCGATTGTTCACGCCGACAGTTCCTGTCGACCAGTGAATCCATCGGTCGGCGATGCAGCACATCCATCCCTGCTTCACGGCCCGAACCGGCTCGCCCGGGAGAGCGTCCACAACCCCGAAGTGCTGGTGATAGCCATCGGTTGCCACCGGCTTCGACTCGCGGAGAAGTCCGATCATCGTGGCGGTGGACTCGGGTGACAGGCCGCCGGCGCCGTCGAGCATCCTCGTGTAATACGCGACGATGTCGCCGGTGGTGGACGTGGTGTTCCACCATTGTCCGTCCCAGGGCGCTGCGGTGGCCGTGAGGCCGTATCGCTGCGCGACGGTGGTGACGATGTCGTTCCCGCCGTACTGATTCCACAGGTAGTTCGCAGCGAAGTCGTCGGAGGATTCGAGCATCGTGGTCAGGGATGCCATATCGTCGGCCGACACGGGCACCTGAGCGAGATCGGCACCGTGGAAGACTTGGTCCGCGATGAAGAGTTTCGATATCGACGCGGTTTCGACCGGCACTGTGTCGCCGTTCGAGAAGTAGGCGCCGGTGTCACGGTCGAGCACGGCGAAATCGATGTCGGCGCCGCGTTCGGTGGCGGACTGAATTGCCTGGGGCACACGCATTTCCAGATCGAGTTCCTGCACCGCGTCCTTGTCGGGAAAGGGCGACTCGGACGTCGAGATCGACTCGGTGGCTTCCGATTCCTCGGGCACGCCGCATCCGGCGAAAAGCACGGCGACCGCGGCGACGAGTGCAGCGCACGAAACGGCCAGGACTTGCATCGGCCTGGACATTTTCGAAACACTCCCACACTGGTCCGTCGAACTACTTGTCTCAGAGTAGCTGTAGGGTCGTGCGCCGTGACGACTGCTCTGAAAACTGTGAACAAGCGCATAGCCGAGGAACTCGACGTTCGTGAGGACCAGGTTCGCGCCGCCGTGGAGTTACTCGACGGCGGATCCACCGTGCCGTTCATCGCTCGGTACCGCAAAGAGGTCACCGGCATGCTGGACGACGCGCAGCTGCGTCAGCTCGAAGAACGGCTGCGATACCTCCGTGAGCTGGACGAGCGGCGCGACGCGGTCATCGAATCGATTCGGTCCCAGGGCAAGCTCGACGAACCGCTGGAGCAGTCGCTGATGCTGGCCGATACCAAGGCGCGCGTCGAGGACATCTACCTGCCGTTCAAACCCAAGCGGCGCACCAAGGCGCAGATCGCACGCGAAGCCGGACACGAACCTGTCGCCGATGCCTTGATCTCCGACCCCTCGACCGACCCGACGAAGTTCGACACCGAGCAGCTCGACGGCGCTCGCTCGATTCTGGTCGAGAGATTCGCCGAGGATGCCGACCTGGTCGGCGAACTTCGCGAACTGATGTGGACGCACGGAAAGTTGACCTCGACGGTCCGCAAAGGCAAAGAGGACGAAGGCTCCAAGTTCGCGGACTACTTCGAGTTCTCGGAGCCGTTCACATCGTTGCCGTCTCACCGAATTCTGGCGACGTTGCGCGGGGAGAAGGAGGATGTACTCTCGCTCGGTCTCGAACCCGAGCAGGACGAGACCCCTCGCGGTGTCCCGACGGTCTACGAGGGACGCATCGCCACCAAATTCGACATCGCCGATCGTGGACGTCCCGCCGACCGGTGGTTGCTCGACACCGTCCGGTGGGCGTGGCGCACCAAACTGCTCGTGACGCTCGCGATCGACGTGCGAATGCGCCTGCGCCAGTCCGCCGAGAAGGACGCGGTCGACATCTTCGCCTCGAACCTCAAAGATCTGCTGTTGGCAGCTCCGGCAGGAAACCGCGCCACGATGGGGCTCGATCCCGGCTTCCGTACCGGAACCAAGGTGGCCGTCGTCGACTCGACCGGCAAAGTCGTCGACTACGACACGATCTACCCGCACATGCCGCAGGGCAAGTGGGATCAAGCACTGGCCACGCTTGCCGGGCTCGCCGCCAAGCATTCGGTGCAGTTGGTGGCAATCGGCAACGGCACCGCCTCGCGTGAGACCGACGCGCTCGCCGCAGAGCTGATCGCCAAGTACCCGGCAGCGGGGCTCACCAAGATCGTCGTCTCGGAGGCCGGTGCATCGGTGTATTCGGCGTCGGCGTACGCATCGAGTGAACTGCCCGACCTCGACGTGTCCATCCGTGGCGCCGTCTCGATCGCTCGTCGACTACAGGATCCGCTCGCCGAGCTGGTGAAGATCGATCCGAAGTCGATCGGTGTCGGGCAGTACCAGCACGACGTCTCCGAGTCGCTGCTCGCGCGGTCGTTGGCGGCAGTCGTCGAGGACGCCGTCAACGCTGTCGGCGTCGACGTCAACACCGCATCGGTTCCCCTGTTGTCGAGGGTTTCCGGCGTCGCCGGATCTCTTGCCGAGAGCATCGTCGCGCACCGCGATCAGCACGGGCCGTTCGCGAGCCGATCGAAGCTCAAGGACGTCGCACGGTTGGGGCCCAAGGCTTTCGAGCAGTGCGCCGGATTCCTGCGGATCGTCGACGGCGACGACCCCCTCGACCGGTCGAGCGTGCACCCGGAGGCATACCCGGTGGTTCGACGCATCGTCGAGTCTGCAGGCGTCGGGGTGCGGGAGGTCATCGGAAACGGCTCGCTGCTTCGTGCCCTTCAACCACAGAAATTCGCCGACGAGCGATTCGGCATCCCGACGGTCACCGACATCATCGCCGAACTCGAGAAGCCTGGACGAGATCCACGCCCCGAGTTCAAGACGGCGACATTCGCCGCGGGGATCGAGAAGGTCGCCCACCTGAAACCTGGAATGACCCTGGAGGGTGTCGTCACGAACGTCGCTGCCTTCGGTGCATTCGTCGACGTCGGAGTGCATCAGGACGGCCTGGTTCACGTCTCGGCCATGTCGCACAACTTCGTGAAGGACCCACGCGAGGTGGTCAAGTCCGGTGACGTGGTGAAGGTGAAGGTGATGGAGGTCGACATTCCGCGCCAGCGCATCGGGCTGAGCCTGCGGCTCGACGACGAGCCGGGCGAGGCCGGCAAGGACAAACCACGTGGCGGTGCGGACCGACGCCAACAGGGTCAGGGAGGCCAGACTCGGGGCGGCCAGAGTCGGGGCGGCGGACCGGCCGGTCAGGGCCGTGACAACCGCGGCGGAGGGCGGCAGACAAGCACGCCGGCCGGTGGCTCGATGGCCGACGCCCTTCGAAAAGCCGGATTCGGCAAGTAACGTCGCGCTGGTTCGGCGAGGATGAACCGAGCAAGCGCACATTCGAGAAGGGTCGCCCGGCGTGAGGTGGTTGAACCACGAGATCATCGAACGCGGGCACCTACCGTTGCTGTGCTTCCTGCTCGGGTTCCTCGCAGGCTTCGTGCTGATCCGGTTGAGCGTCAGAATGATTCGTGACCAGGTGAAATGGTGGCCCGGCAACGTCACTCCCGGCGGTCAGCACATTCACCACGTCGTGTTCGGCATCGTGTTGATGCTCGTGTCCGGAATATCGTTGATAGCGGTCTACGAGGACGGATCACGCGAGACCGGTGCTGTTCTGGCAGCACTGTTCGGCATCGGTGCAGCGCTCGTGCTCGACGAGTTCGCGCTGATTTTCTACCTGAAGGACGTGTACTGGGCGGAGCAGGGGCGAACATCGGTCGATGCGGTCTTCGCCGCAATCGCAGCAACCGGACTCCTACTTCTCGGGTTCCATCCGCTCGAGTTACTGAATGTCACCGACATCAGGCATGCGCCCGATACCTGGGCCCGCGTCGGGTTCGCCGCGCTTGCCCTCCTTCACCTCGCTGTGTGCGCCGTCGTGCTGGCCAAGGGAAAAATCTGGACCGGCCTGATCGGACTGTTTTTCGCACCGATTCTGCTCATCGGCGCCGTGCGGTTGTCCAGGCCAGGAGCACCGTGGGCTCGCTGGCGATACACCTCGCATCCGAAGACGATGGATCGCGCGTTGCGGCGGGAGCGCAACGTGAGGCGACCTGCCGTTCGCGCCAAGATCTATCTTCAGGACCTGATCGCGGGTAAGCCCAGCATCGACCACGCCGTCTCGGCAACGGAGGATGTGCTCGACCGAACAGTGCAGCCTGCTGCGGCGCCTGTTCCCGTGGACTGAGACCTCGGATCGAGCGATTTCACAACTGGGTGGACCGTCTGGCACAATAGGCGGGTTGCCTGTACCAGGCACAGACCTAATCGGAGTACGAACCAGCCGAGTTCCGTGGTGTCACACACGGTGCCGCTCGGTTCCTCTACTCGTGCGAAGAACGCAAGGATGGCCCCACCGATGAACACTTTGGACTTCTTGGACAAGCAGTCGCTCCGTAGCGACATTCCTGATTTCCGCCCTGGCGACACGCTCAACGTGCACGTCAAGGTTATCGAAGGCTCGAAAGAGCGCGTGCAGATCTTCAAGGGCGTCGTCATTCGTCGCCAGGGTGGTGGCGTCCGTGAGACGTTCACCGTTCGTAAGGTCTCGTTCGGCGTCGGTGTCGAGCGCACCTTCCCGGTCCACAGCCCGAACATTGCCGAGATCGACGTTCTCACTCGCGGTGACGTTCGTCGCGCGAAGCTGTACTACCTCCGCGATCTGCGTGGCAAGAAGGCCAAGATCAAGGAGAAGCGCTGACTGTAGCGTTCCACGTTTTCGAACAGCGCCGCATCGCCCGTTTTGGGCGGTGCGGCGCTTTCGTCGTATTCGGGTCCGACGACCGGGCGCGTCGATACGGTGCGCTGTCCATGACTCGACCGATGTGCGGCTAATCTGGTGCGGTGTCAGATTCCCCGCAGGATCCTTCCGATCGGTCCGACTCGAACGCAGACGATCCGAAGCGAAAACCGCGCGAGAAGAAGCAGCGGTCTTTCTGGCGTGAACTGCCTATTCTGATCATCGTCGCGCTGCTTCTGAGCTTTCTTCTGCAGACGTTCGTCGCCCGGGTGTATCTGATTCCATCGGAATCGATGGAACCGACTTTGCACGGTTGCGCCGGATGTACCGGAGACCGAATCGTCGTGGAGAAGATCGGATATCGGTTCGGTGAACCGAAGCCCGGCGATGTCGTCGTGTTCCGTGGTCCGGATTCGTGGAACAGCGAGTTCGTCTCGACGCGATCGTCCAACACCGTCGTTCGAGGCGCGCAGGAGATCGGATCGCTCATCGGCGTCGTGGCACCCGACGAGAACGACCTGGTCAAGCGGGTAATCGCCATCGGTGGCCAGACGGTCGAATGCTGCGACGATCAGGGGCGGGTTCTGGTGGACGGCAAGCCACTCGACGAGCCGTACATCACGATGGACTTTCCGTTCACGCCAGGGACGTTGACGTGTGACACGGAACTGAAATCGGGACGATGCTTCGCGCCGGTCACCGTTCCGGAAGGAAATATCTGGGTGATGGGCGACAACCGAAGCAACTCCGCGGATTCACGTTTCCATGTGTCCGACGAGTTGACCGGAACCGTCCCGGTGGACAACGTCATCGGCAAGGCGTTCCTGATTGCTCTGCCGCCGTCGCGGTGGGGATCGATCGATTCACCGAACATCCAGGGTCAGTAGTCACGGAATCGATGAGCTGAGTAGTTCCGATGGTCAGTACAAGCCGTTCACGCGGTCGCCCGCCGTGGCCGCCGCGTCCCGTCATCCGCAGATCCTCGGGTCTGCGGACGATGGAGTCGGCTCTCGATCGGAACGGACTCGGACCCGTGGCGGGCGTCGACGAGGCAGGCAGAGGCGCGTGTGCCGGTCCGCTGACCGTGGCTGCCTGCATCCTCGGACCGAAGCCTTATGCGTCGTTGGCCGACCTCGACGACTCGAAGAAGCTCACCGAACGCCGGCGAGAAGAACTGTTCCCCAAGATCAAGAGGCTGGCCGTTGCCTGGAGCGTGGTGTTCATCGAGGCGGAGGAAATCGACCGCATCGGCGTGCACGTTGCGAACATCGAGGGGATGCGGCGTGCGGTGGCCGGGCTCGGCACGACGCCCGGTTACGTCCTGACCGATGGGTTCAGGGTGCCGGGGTTGCCTGCGCCGTCACTGCCGGTGATCGGCGGCGACGCGACTGCAGCGTGCATCGCGGCGGCGAGTGTGCTTGCCAAGGTGTCGCGGGACCGCGTCATGGTGGAGATGGATGGCCGTTTTCCCGGCTACGGATTCGCCATGCACAAGGGGTACAGCACCAAGATTCATGCCGCGGCCATGATCGAATTGGGACCGTGCGTCGAGCATCGAATGTCGTATGCCAACGTCTCGGCGGCGGCAGCGGGAAAAACTGATGTGGTGGCATCGGTCTTGGGAAGAATGGACTGCGAGGATCGCAGTGCGCAATGATTGTCGTTCATGCCCGCAAAGAAGAGGATGAGTAGAAACCGATGAGTGCCGAAGATCTCGAAAAGTACGAAACCGAGATGGAACTCTCGCTGTACCGGGAGTACCGGGACATCGTCGGACAGTTCAACTATGTCGTGGAGACCGAACGACGGTTCTACCTGGCCAATTCTGTCGAACTCATTCCGCACAACGCGGACGGTGAGATCTATTTCGAGCTGCGAATGTCCGACGCGTGGGTGTGGGACATGTACCGTCCCGCGCGCTTCGTCAAGCACGTGCGGGTGATCACGTTCAAGGACGTCAACATCGAAGAGCTCGAAAAGCCCGATCTTCGCCTGCCCGAGTAGAGCGACCGATGTCGCCTACGTTGTGGTTGTTGTTGGTCGCTGTCGCTGTATACGTCATCGGAAGACGACGGTCGCGGCGAAATCTGGTGATGTGCGCGCAGTTGATCGGCGCGGCGGCGGTATGTCTGGTGATCGGGCAGGTGCTGTGGGCGATTCTGCAGCAATGAGCTTCGGCAGCGTCTATTACTGTCGAATTGATCGGAGCCACAGTAATTTTCGAAATGCGAACCTCTTTCAGGTTGCGGAAATGGTTTCTTTCTTTCCTGAAACGTGGCTGTGGATTTGATGATTCTTTGTGTTCGGCGCCTTTCTGGTGGTAGAAAAGACTTAATCATAGGTATTCCCTTCACTGTTAGAGGTTCGGACATGGCGCGCAAGACTCTCGTCCAAATGATCGATGACGTCGACGGCTCCGTCATCAAAGAAGGGCAGGGGGAGACCATCGAATTCGGGATCGGTGGTAATCAGTATCGAATCGACTTGAACCTGAAGCATGCGAACGAATTGCACGAGCAGTTGGCCTTCTGGATCGAGCATGCCGAGAAAGTGTCGGGACGTAAGGCTCGCAAGGCGACGGCGGGTACGGCACGGGGGAAGGCTGACCTGCAGGACATTCGTACGTGGGCGAGGGAGAACGGTCACGACGTGAGTGCCCGCGGTCGTATCAGTCAGGATGTGCAGACGGCGTACGAGGCGGCGCACTGACCCCCGGTTACCATTTCTTTCGATGCCCCTGCCGCCCGCGGTGGGGGCATTGTCGTGTCTGAAGTGTGGAATCTTGTCGTGGGGCTGGGCGGCAAGCACAGGGGTGTGACATTTTCGGGCCTTCGACGGCAATAATCGGGTAGTTCTCCACAGGAGATGTATTCATCCACAGATGATTTTTCGACCTGCACTTGTCTGCTTCAAGGGTTCTCGTGTGTGGTGCATCGTCGGTCTCGGGTTCGGCAGTCGGCGGACCGATGATCACAGGGGGCGACGGTGTCGAATTCGGAGTTGGGTGCGCGCGGCGAAGCGTTGGCGGCGTTGCAGTTGGTCGAGGGTGGGATGGAGTTGATCGAACGCAATTGGCGGTGCAGATACGGTGAGCTCGACATCGTCGCCCGCGACGGGGACGTGCTGGTGTTCGTGGAAGTGAAGACTCGGTCGGGTACGGGATACGGCACTCCGGCGGAGTCGGTGACCTACGAGAAGCAGAAGCGAATTCGGCGGTTGGCGTTGGCGTGGTTGGATCAGCGCGGAAGTCCTTGGGTTCGATTACGTTTCGACGTCGTCGCAATTCTGATGACGCGTGAAGGCGACCCGGTGGTCTCGCATCTGCGTGGAGTGTTCTGATGGCGCTCGGGCGTGCGTTCTCGGTGGCGGTGAACGGTGTCGACGGCCAGGTCGTGGAAATCGAGGCCGACATCGGTCGGGGGCTGCCGGGAGTACATCTGGTGGGGCTGCCGGATACGGCGTTGAACGAGTCGCGGGACCGAGTGAAGGCGGCGGTGACCAATTCGGGGCGTAGTTGGCCGGATTCGCGGGTGATCCTGGCGTTGTCGCCGGCCACGCTGCCGAAGGTGGGATCGGTGTACGACCTCGCCCTTGCTCTTTCCGTGCTGGATGCGGACAAGCAGATTCCGCGGAGATCGTTGTCGAAGACGATCTTCGTCGGTGAGTTGGCGTTGGACGGTCGGTTGCGGGCGGTGCGGGGTGTGTTGCCTGCGGTGCTGGCGGTCAAACGTGCTGGATGGGGCCGGATCGTGGTGCCGATGGCGTCGTTGACCGAGGCGGGGTTGGTGGAGGGGATCGAGGTGTTGGGGGCGGTGTCGTTGTCGGAGGTGGTGGATTGGCTTCGGGGTGACACTGTGCTGGCTTCTCCGGTGCCGGTGTCCTTGCGTGATGATGTGGGGTATCCCGATATGTGTGAGGTCGTCGGTCAGTCGGAGGCTCGGTGGGCGCTGGAGGTTGCGGCAGCCGGGGCGCATCACATCATGTTGACGGGGCCGCCTGGGATCGGTAAAACGATGCTGGCGCAGCGGCTTCCGGGGATTCTGCCGCCGTTGACGGAGGCTGAGTCGTTGGAGGTGACGGCAATTCATTCGGTGGCGGGGATGTTGACGGGGGATCAGCCGCTGATTTCGTCGCCTCCGTTCATTGCGCCGCATCATTCGACGACGGTGAGCGCGATGGTCGGGGGCGGAACGGGGATGGCGAAACCGGGAGCGGTCAGCCGTGCTCATCGCGGGGTGCTCTTCCTCGACGAATGCGCTGAGATGGGACCGAAGGTATTGGAGGCCTTGCGAACACCTCTCGAAGACGGCGAGATCAGAATCGCCCGACGAGACGGCGTCGCCCGCTATCCGGCTCGTTTTCAATTGATACTCGCAGCGAATCCGTGCCCGTGCGCGCCGGCGCGAAACGCCGATTGTGTCTGCGCTCCCACCGCACGCCGTAAGTATCTCGGCAAGTTGTCGGGACCGCTTCTCGATCGCGTGGATCTCCGTATCGCGATGGTCTCGGCGGCGACCGGCGCGCTCTCGGACGAGGTCGGCGAGACCACCGACCAGGTCCGCGCCCGAGTGACGGGCGCGCGAGACGCGGCTGCCGAACGATGGCGAGAATATGGATGGAAGACGAACGCGGAAGTGCCCGGCCCCGCACTGCGACAACGATTTCGGCTGTCCCGCGATTCGTTGCGACCCCTGGAGCGAGCTCTGCAGAACGGTTCGCTCACCGCACGCGGTGCCGACAGAGCACTTCGAGTGTCGTGGACTCTCAGCGACCTGGCCGGGGGAGATGCTCCGGGAATCGACGAGGTCGGAGCCGCACTGGACTTCCGTGACAAAGGGGCGATGTGATGACATTTCATACGCGGCGTCATGCGTGGGCCTATCTCTCGCGCGTTGCGCAGGGACCGCATCGTCCGTTGTCGGAATTCGTGGCGAAAGAAGGTCCGGAGGCAGCAGCGGCAGCACTGGTCGCCGGTGTGCTCGGGGAAAGACTGCAAGTGCGCTCGCACATCGACACCGCGTCGGCCGATCTCGATCTCGTGGGCGAACTGGGCGGAAGATTGGTCACGCCGGACGACGACGACTGGCCGCAGTGGCGCTTTCTGGCCTTCGATGGCCCAGGGATGCCGATCGGCATCGATCAGTGTGCACCGCTGGCGCTCTGGGTTCTGGGACGCGCACCGGTGGCCGATCTGACCGATCGTGCCGTCTCGATCGTCGGAACACGGGCTGCCAGTGCCTACGGTGAACACGTCACTGCCGAGATCGCCGGCGATCTGTCGGTCGACGGCTGGACCATCGTTTCGGGAGGTGCGTTCGGTATCGATGCTGCCGCTCACCGTGCGGCGCTCGGTGTCGGTGGGACGACGGTGGCGGTGCTGGCATGCGGAGTCGACCGGGCTTATCCGGCAGGCCATTCGAGGCTCCTGCAGCGAATCGCAGCCAACGGTGCCGTCATCAGCGAATACGCTCCGGGAACCGCACCGGCGAAACATCGCTTCCTGGCGCGCAACCGGATAGTCGCGGGCATCGGATCATCGGTCGTCGTCGTGGAGGCCGGCTGGCGGAGCGGCGCTCGAAACACTGCGGCGTGGGCACACAAGCTCGGCAGGCCGGTGTTGGCCGTGCCGGGTCCTGTCACATCCGCGTCGTCAAAAGGATGCCATCGCATGATTCGCGACGGCGAAGCGAGGTTGGTCGCCGATGCGCACGACGTCGTTGCCGAATCGGGTCCGGTGGGCGATCTGGGGGAAGGCCGCCCGTCGATGTTCAGAGAAATCGATGCGCTGTCCCCGAATGCTTTGCTCGTCTACGAAGCCCTGCCCGCATCGGGTTCGCTTTCACCACGAGAACTGTCCGAGCGCGCCTCGTTGCCGTTGGCCAAGGTTCGTTCGGTGTTGCCGGTCCTCGAACTCGACGGTTTCGTCGCCAGCGACGAGACAGGCTGGTTTCGTGTACTCGCGCGGTGAGACGCTCTCGCGACTTTTTCGTTCGCGTTGCCGGTACGCTATTTAGGTAACGCTTACTCCGCTCTACTCTCGAAGAATATTCTCGGACATTTCGGAAAGGCTGACATCAGGTGGCACGTAGCAAGACGACATTGACAGTTCTCCGCACAGAGGCGCTGACCCCGCACATGCAGCGCGTCTATTTGGGTGATCCCGGGTTCGAGGCGTTCAATCCCGCGGAATTCACCGATTCTTACGTGAAATTGATCTTCGGCCCGGAGGACAACGAGGTGAGGCGCACGTACACCGTGCGGTCGGTCGATACCGATGCTCGTGAGATCGCGATCGACTTCGTCGTCCACGGCGACGAGGGTGTCGCAGGTCCCTGGGCCGCGTCGGTGCAGCCGGGCACACCGATTTCGTTCAACGGGCCCAGCGGCGCCTACTCGCCGCGACCGGACGCAGACTGGCATCTCTTCGCCGGCGACGAGTCCGCGATACCGGCGATATCCGCAGCGGTCGAAGCCCTGCCCGAGGACGCCATCGCGAAGGTCTTCGTCGAGGTCGCCGACCGCAAGGACGAGATCTACATGGAGACTCTCGCAGTGGTCGACGTGACGTGGATTCATCGCGGCGCCGGTTCCAACGAGATCGACGATGACAAAGCGGGCGATCACGCCCCGCTGATCGATGCGGTCCGCAACACCGAGTGGCTACCGGGGCAGGCTCAGGTGTTCATCCATGGCGAGGCACAGGCCGTGATGCACAACCTGCGCGGCTACGTGCGCAAGGAACGCGGAGTCTCCGCCGAGTGGGCGTCGATCTCGGGTTACTGGCGTCGTGGTCGCACGGAGGAGAACTTCCGGGTCTGGAAGCGCGAACTGGCCGAGGCAGAATCAGGGTCCTGAGGAGCACCTCACCGTGTCGGCGGCGCGCCGTGTTGCCCGGCGCGCCCACACGGGTAAGGCTGACGACATGGAAGACCCCCTGCCTCCGAGTCTTCAGGTGCATCTCGACGACTACTCCGAGCACCTGACACTCGGTCGTGCGCGGTCCGGCAACACGGTGCGCGCCTACGTCAAGGACGCGCAATCGCTGCTGCTTCACCTCGAAGCCACGGCAGAGAATCGTGGATTGGACGGTCTCGACCTTCGTGTTCTGCGTTCGTGGTTGGCGCAGCAGGCTCGAACCGGGGCGGCCCGCACATCGATGGCGCGGCGCACGTCGTCGGCGCGGACATTCACAGCGTGGCTCGCTCATACCAACAGAATCAGCGGCGATCCAGCGCTGAGGTTGGCCTCACCCAAAGCGCGACGTGCTCTGCCTGCCGTGCTCAAGCAGAGTCAAGCAGCCGAAGCGCTGGCGTGGGCCGAAGTCGGTGCCGAAGAGATGGATCCGGTGGCGTTGCGGGACCGAACGATCGTGGAGTTGTTGTACGCCACCGGCATCCGCGTCGGCGAACTGTGTGGACTCGACATCGACGATGTCGACACCGATCGCCGCGTCGTGCGAGTTACCGGCAAAGGGGACAAGCAACGAAGCGCGCCCTACGGAGGTCCGGCGGCAGGCGCGCTGGCTGCGTGGCTCGGTCACGGCCGTCCCAGTCTCGTGTCGGAGCGAACGGACGGCGCCCTGCTGCTCGGGCGTCGCGGCGGTCGTCTCGACCCGAGACAGGCCCGAACTGCAGTGCACGAGGTGCTCGATTCGGTACCGGGAGCTCCCGACATGGGCCCGCACGGCCTACGCCACTCCGCGGCGACCCATCTGCTCGAGGGTGGTGCGGATCTGCGCATCGTCCAGGAATTGCTCGGACACTCGTCTCTGGCGACAACTCAGATCTACACCCATGTCTCGGTCGATCGCCTTCGAGCAGTTCACGACCGTGCGCATCCGCGTGCGTGAGCTGTGCCACCTCCGGAGACGGCGGCGTTTGGTAGCGTCGTGCTGGAAACAGACCACATGCGAAGTATTCTCGACTCGAACTAACGCGAAGTCGGAAAATCATCGCCAGAATCCGGATACGGGGGGACCGTGGACCGCGAACAACCACAGGTCACGTCGGCGGCGTGGTCGATCCATACGACGTCGAATTCGAGCCGACCGGTGCGCCAGGGTTCCACACCCGTGGACCCCGTTCGGAACACTTCTTCGGATCCGAAGGGAGCGCCCATGAACGGTGACCGTCAGTCGCCGCCATGGCAGACGCCCCGATCGGCCGACCGACAACCACCTACGCGATACTCCGCGCCAGTGGAGCCGTCCACGGCTCCCGGCGAGGAGTGGACGGCGCCGTGGGCCTTGTCTCCGGTGCAGCAACCGCCGCAGCAGGCACCGGCGCCGGGTGGTTCCGGCGCCGACTCGGCATACACGGGACCGCAGGGGCCTGGTCCCTACGGCAACGGTCCGTACGAATCGGCGCCGCATGCGCCAGGACCACACGGATCTCAGTATCAGCCCACCAGTCAGGATCTGGCGCCCGACAGCTTGCTGCGCCGTCCCAAGCGGGCGTCGAACTCCGGATGGCGTCGAGGCGTTCATCGGCTGACGGGCGGTGTCATCAATCCGGGGGAGTCGACGGCCGAGGAGCGCTTTCGAAATCAGGTCGATCGGATCCGTCAACCCGTTCTCGGTGACTATCGAATCGCGTTCCTGTCGCTGAAGGGTGGCGTCGGCAAGACCACAACCACACTCGGCCTCGGATCGACGTTCGCGTCGTTGCGCGGCGACTGTGTCATCGCGGTCGACGCGAATCCCGACTTCGGCACGTTGGGGGAGCGGGTTCCCCGTCAGACGTCGTCGACCGTGCGAGATCTCCTCGCGGACGCGGACAACATCAGGCGCTATTCCGACATCCGCGCGCACACCTCTCAAGCGCCGAGTCGCCTGGAAGTGCTTGCGGGCGAACGAGATCCGGCGGCGTCCGAGATGTTCGGGGAGCAAGATTACCGATCGGTGATCGAGATGCTCCAGGTGTACTACAACCTCATTCTCACCGACTGCGGGACCGGCATCATGCACTCCGCGATGAACGGGGTTCTGCAACTGGCGAATGCGCTCGTTTTGGTGTCCTCGCCTGCAGTGGACGGTGCACGCAGCGCCGCGGCCACGCTGGACTGGCTGCAGTTGCATGGATACGGACACCTGGTAGAGCGCACCGTCGTGGTGATCAGCTCCGTTCGTCCCGGCTCGTCGGCCGTGGACATGAACCTGCTGACTCAGCACTTTCTCGAGCGCTGCCGCGCAGTTCTGGTGGTGCCGTTCGACGAGCATCTCGCCGAGGGTGCCGTCGTGGATCTCGACTTGCTCCGTCCGCAGACGCGGCAGGCGTTCGTCGAGCTGGCTGCCATGGTCGCCGACGACTTTCCGGCCGCTTCCGGAAGGCACTCCGGCCAGAATTGGCGCTAGTCGATTGGGTTGCCGGCGACCGGCCAGCCGGCCGTCATGGGATTCCCTCCAACGGCAGTAGTCGGATGGGTGTGGTCCCGAGCAGCGCCAGGGGGTCCAGATAGACGCGGTCGCGCCGTAGCCCCCAGTGAAGGCACGCTTCGTCGCAGCCGGGGTGGCCTGTTTCGAGCAGGCCGACGATGTCCCCGGCTCTGACGCGATAACCAGCAGCGACACTGGCGCGCACCGGCTCGTACGTGGAGCGCAGACCGTTGGGATGTTCCACCGACACGACGGGTTTTCCCGCCACCTCCCCGGCGAACACGACGACGCCGTCAGCGACGGCGAACACGGCCTGGCCGTCGAAGCCGGCGAGGTCTACCCCGCGATGGCCGGGAAGCCAGTCGTGTTCCGGCGGATCGAACGCGTTCACGATCGCCGGCCGCGGGGCCAGTGGCCACCGGAACTGCCCGGCCGCCTCCGGTGCTGCATGGGCTGTCGATGGAGCGCAGACCGAGATGGCCGCTGCGGCAAGCACTGTCAGCAGACTTTTCATAGGTGCAGTGTCCCCGGGAAGAGGCGGGCGCAAGGTCACGAATCGGCAACTGTGGACAACGGCGCGGTTCATCCACAGGCTGCGCGATCGCAACGCGAAGAGCCTGGTTAGGTGCTGGGAGTGTGAGGTCGTACACTGAGCAAGCGACCTGTGTCCGCACGGGTCGACTTCGCGCGTCCGCGTAACGAAGCAACCATCTCGGATGGTTTTCACTTCGTACCGGTTGTCGGCGGTCCCGTTTCACCGAAGCGGGTCCGGCAGCCAGCGGCCGCCAGGGCAGAGGTGTCACACCGGCATCCTGCATCAACCGGCAATGAAAGAGAGTTATTCAGCCATGGCTGTAGTAACCATGAAGCAGCTGCTCGACAGCGGCACACACTTCGGACACCAGACCCGTCGCTGGAACCCGAAGATGAAGCGATTCATCTTCACCGACCGCAACGGCATCTACATCATCGACTTGCAGCAGACTCTGACCTTCATCGACAAGGCCTACGAGTTCGTCAAGGAGACCGTCGCCCATGGTGGCACGGTTCTGTTCGTCGGAACCAAGAAGCAGGCGCAGGAGTCCATCGCCGCTGAAGCAACTCGCGTCGGAATGCCCTACGTGAACCAGCGCTGGCTCGGCGGCATGCTCACCAACTTCCAGACGGTCCACAAGCGTCTTCTCCGCCTCAAGGAGCTCGAGGCAATGGAGCAGACCGGTGGCTTCGAGGGACGGACCAAGAAGGAAATCCTCATGCTCACGCGTGAGATGACCAAGCTGGATCGCACCCTCGGTGGTATCCGTGACATGGCCAAGGTCCCCTCGGCTATCTGGATCGTCGACACCAACAAGGAGCACATCGCCGTCGGCGAGGCTCGCAAGCTCAAGATCCCGGTCATCGCGATCCTGGACACCAACTGCGATCCCGACCTGGTCGACTACCCGATCCCGGGCAACGACGACGCGATTCGTTCCGCAGCACTGCTGACCAAGGTCGTCGCATCGGCTGTCGCCGAGGGCGTTCAGGCACGTGCGGGCCTCAACACTGCTTCGGACGCCAAGCCCGAGGTCGGCGCAGGCGAGCCCCTCGCCGAGTGGGAGCTCGAGCAGCTCGCGCAGGCATCGCCCGCAGCCGAGGCCACTCAGGAAGCCGCAGCCGAGGCTCCCGTAGCCGACGCCGCTGCAGCCGAAGCGCCTGCCGCGGAAGCACCAGCAACACAGGCTTGATCGACAGGGTCCCGACCGGAACAGTTATCGATCCGGTCGGGGCCTTTTTCTGCGGATCGACCCTTTCCAGCTCTGCCCACCCACAGCATTCGAGGAGGCTCGCTCAACATGGCGAACTACACCGCCGCTGACGTCAAGCGGCTCCGTGAGCTCACCGGCTCCGGAATGATGGACTGCAAGAACGCGCTCGCGGAGAGCGACGGAGATTTCG
The DNA here is from genome assembly GCF_023264675.1 of Rhodococcus sp. (in: high G+C Gram-positive bacteria). Lineage (GTDB taxonomy): Bacteria > Actinomycetota > Actinomycetes > Mycobacteriales > Mycobacteriaceae > Rhodococcoides. The sequence goes on along the minus strand of NZ_JAHFVG010000005.1, from coordinate 64,464 downwards.
ACAAGGCTGTCGAACAGCTCCGCATCAAGGGTGCGAAGGACGTCGGCAAGCGCGCCGAGCGTTCGACCGCCGAGGGTCTGGTCGTCGCCAAGGGTGGCGTCCTGCTCGAGATCAACTCCGAGACCGACTTCGTCGCCAAGAACGAAGAGTTCCAGGGCTTCGCCGATTCGGTTGCTGCTGTTGCTGCCGAGGGCAAGCCTGCGGACGTCGCGGCACTGAACGCACTCGATCTCGGTGGCAAGACCGTCGAGGTCGCACTCGGCGAGCTGTCGGCCAAGATCGGCGAGAAGCTCGAGCTTCGTCGCGTCGTGTCGTACGACGGACCCGTCGCGACCTACCTGCACAAGCGAAGCGCAGATTTGCCTCCCGCCGTCGGCGTACTCGTCGAGTACACCGGTGAGGGCGAGGCAGCTGCCGAAGCCGCTCGCGGTGCCGCTATGCAGGTCGCTGCGCTCAAGGCGAAGTACGTCACCCGCGACGAGGTTCCCGAGGAGATCGTCGCCACCGAGCGCCGCATCGCCGAGGAAACCGCACGCGAAGAGGGCAAGCCCGAGCAGGCTCTGCCGAAGATCATCGAAGGGCGCGTCAACGGCTTCTACAAGGATGTCGTGCTCACCGAGCAGTCGTCGGTGCAGGATTCGAAGAAGACCGTCAAGGCGATCCTCGACGATGCAGGCGTGACCATCACCCGCTTCTCGCGGTTCGAGGTCGGCGCAAGCTGATTTGTCGAGGCTGAACGCAGCTGGTGACGATGCCGTCCGTGCGACCTGGGTCGTGCGGACGGCATCGTTGTAACCGAGGGGGCGTCGGATTTGAGACGCGTCGTGGGCAGTGTCGTCCAACGCGTCGGCGATAAGGCAGGATAAGGGTGAGGGTGTCTTCATGGTGCCCCGTGATTCACCGTGCGCATTCGACAGGCGAGAACCGAGGAGAGCAATGACCGATCCCGCCACCGACCGCCCCGGGTTCAAGCGTGTGATGCTCAAGCTGGGTGGTGAGATGTTCGGCGGAGGCCAGGTAGGCCTCGACCCGGACGTCGTCAACAACGTAGCCGAGCAGATCGCTGAGGTGGTGTCCACCGGTGTTCAGGTTGCAGTCGTCATCGGAGGCGGCAACTTCTTCCGCGGCGCCGAACTTCAGCAGCGAGGAATGGACCGATCTCGGTCCGACTACATGGGCATGCTCGGAACGGTGATGAACTGTCTTGCCTTGCAGGATTTCCTCGAAAAGCAAGGCGTCGCGACCCGCGTCCAGACAGCCATCACCATGGGCCAGGTCGCCGAGCCGTACCTTCCCCTCCGCGCCCGCAGGCACCTGGAGAAGGGGCGCGTGGTGATCTTCGGAGCCGGCATGGGTATGCCGTACTTCTCCACCGATACCACTGCGGCGCAGCGCGCGCTCGAGATCGGAGCCGAGGTACTGCTGATGGCGAAGGCCGTCGACGGTGTCTATTCGGCCGATCCCCGCGAAGATCCCGACGCCACGATGTACGACTCCATCACGCATCGTCAGGTGATCGAGAAGGGGCTCAAAGTCGCCGACGCCACCGCGTTCAGCCTGTGTATGGACAACCAGATGCCGATCATGGTGTTCAACCTCCTGACACAGGGCAATATCGCGCGCGCAGTGGCAGGAGAAAGCATCGGAACCCTGGTCACATCGTGACCGGGCGAGAGTCGTCAACAGCAGCGAACGACCGTGGAGACGCTGGAAGACCAGCGAGAACGATGGAGGACAGACCGTGATCGACGAAGCGCTCTTCGACGCCGAAGAAAAGATGGAGAAGGCGGTCTCCGTCGCCCGTGACGACCTGTCGTCCATTCGTACGGGACGAGCCAATCCCGGCATGTTCAATCGCATCGTCATCGAGTACTACGGCTCCCCGACGCCGATCACCCAGCTGGCCAGCATCAGCGTTCCCGAAGCCAGGCTCGTCGTCATCAAGCCCTACGAGCCTGCTCAGCTCGGCCCGATCGAGACCGCGATTCGCAACTCGGATCTCGGCGTCAATCCGACGAACGACGGCAACTTGATTCGCATCGGTGTTCCTCAGCTGACCGAGGAGAGGCGTCGCGAATTCGTGAAGCAGTCCAAGGGCAAAGGCGAGGACGCCAAGGTCTCGATCCGCAACGTCCGCCGTAAGACCATGGAAGAGCTCAAGCGCATCCAGAAGGACGGCGAGGCAGGCGAGGACGAGGTGGTCCGCGCCGAGAACGATCTCGACAAGACCACGTCCAAGTACACCGCGTCGATCGATGAACTCGTCAAGCGCAAAGAAGCCGAGTTGATGGAGGTCTGACCTCGTTCAGACAGCGTCCGGGGAGCAAGAATGAAGCAAGGAGATGGCGTCGTGGTGGGTTCGGATCGACCAGCTGGTTCGGCCGTACCCGACCCGTCGGTGCCGAACGGCCCCGATTCCGGCGCTGATTCGAATGCCGACACCGCGAAGCCCGCGAGCGTCCCCGCCACGGGCAAAGCCGGACGCAACCTCCCGGCCGCGATCGGGGTAGGTGGAGGACTCGGCGTCGCGCTGATCCTCATCATGGTGTTCGCGCCTCTGGTGTGGATCGGCGTCGTGGCCGCTGCGCTGGCCGTCGCTACCTACGAGGTGTCCAAGCGCCTTCGTGAAGCCGGTGTACTCGTCCCTCGAATTCCTCTGATACTCGGAGGGCAGGCCATCATCTGGTTGGGATGGCCGTGGGGAACCACCGGTGTGTTGAGTGCCACGGCCGGAACCGTCCTTGTGTGCATGGTGTGGCTGCTGCTGCAGCAGGGACTCGGCTCGGCGCCGAAGAACTATCTTCGCGAGCTTGCGGTCACCATCCTCGTTGCCTGCTGGCTCCCGCTGTTGGCTTCCTTCGCGGTACTGATGGTTCTCGACGACCAGGGCGCGGGACGGGTGTTGGTGTTTCTCATCGCGGTCGTGTGCTCCGACGTCGGCGGTTACGTTGCGGGTGTGCTGTTCGGCAAGCACCCGATGGCGCCTGCCATCAGCCCGAAGAAGTCATGGGAAGGCCTCGCCGGTTCGCTTCTGTTCTGCATCATCGGATCGTTGCTGACCGTGACGCTCATTCTCGACGCGAACTCGATGATCGGAGTCCTGCTCGGGGTCGTGCTGGTCGTGACCGGCACTCTGGGTGATCTCATCGAGTCGCAGGTCAAACGAGACCTGCGGATCAAGGACATGGGCACGCTCCTTCCCGGCCACGGAGGCATCATGGATCGGCTCGATTCGCTGCTGCCGTCCGCGTTCGTGGCGTGGTTGGTTTTCACCATTTTGTTGTGAGCACCGCGAAAACCATTCCCAGCCCCAACATCTGGCATTGGCCGCGTCTGTACGAGGCCGAGAACGATGCTCAGGACGTGGACGGCCGAATTCCCGCCGCGTTGCACCGCATTGCTCCGTGGGACGGCCGCACGATCGTGGATGTCGGCTGTGGAACCGGCTATCACCTGCCGGCGTTCGCCGAGCGCGCCTCACAGGTGGTGGGCGTCGAACCGTATGCGCCGCTGTTGCGTGCCGCCCGCGAGCGCACCGCAGCACTCGCCAACGTGGACATACGATCCGGCCACGCGGAGTCGCTCCCACTCGAGGACGCGTCGGTCGACATCGTCCACGCACGGACGGCCTATTTCTTCGGTGTCGGCTGCGGGCCGGGCATCACCGAGGCGATGCGTGTGCTCCGGCCGGGAGGAAGCTTGGTCGTCGTCGACCTCGATGTCTCGGCGTCGCCGTACGGAGACTGGATGCGTGCGGACCTACCCCGATACGATGCCACGGCTGTCGAGGCGTTCTTCGATGCTCAGGGGTTCGCGCTCGAACGTGTAGACACCGTGTGGCGATTCGAGGATCGACGCACCCTGCGTGACGTGCTGGGAATCGAGTTCACCGGACGCACAGCGGCCAGGGCTGCTCGTAGCATCCCTGGCCTCGACATCGATGTGCGCTATCGACTTCATCGGCGGCGCAAACCCGCCGGTCTCGAACTGTACTGACCGCTACCCGGCGCGAACGCCGAAGATCTGAGCAGCCTCGCGAATTTTGAGTGCCTTCGCCAGGCGCGGGAGGTCACTTCCGTCTTTGACTCCCGACCCGTCGACCCCGAGAGCGTCGACGACATCGTCGGCCCAGGTCACGTCGCCCGGTGTAGGAGCGAGTTCCCGGTTGACGGTCGGAGCCTGCTCGCTGTGCATGCAGAGCTTGCCTGTCATGCCCATCGACAGTGTCAGCGCGGAATCACGCGCCAGAATGCTCTCGTTCGAGGTCAGTGTCGGGCCGTCGATCGGACCGGGAAGTCTGGCGGCGCGGCTCGACACGACCAACCTCGACCGCGGATACGCCATCGCGAGAGGCTCGTCGCTCATCCCGGTGTCGCGTCGGAAGTCGCCGCTTCCGAAGGCAAGTCGAAAGGTGGAGTCCGCTCGCGCGATCTCGGGTGTTGCTTCGAGACCCATCGCAGATTCGACCAGCGCGAGGATGCGGGTGCCGTCGGCGAGGCGTGCCGCCGAGGCCTCGACCTGACTTCCGCTCTCGGTCTTGGCCAGCATGATTCCGGCGAGACCTTTCAGGCCGGACAGGGCTGCCAGATCGTCCGCCCAGAACGAGGTCGTTGCGTCGTTCACTCTGACCCACGCCGAGTTTCCGGCTTCGAGCCAGGCCACCACGGCGTCGCGTGCTGCGGGCTTCGCGTTGGGGGCGACGGCATCTTCGATGTCGAGGATGACGGCGTCGACCTCGGATTCGACAGCGGCCGAGAATGCTTCCGGCTTGGTGGCCGGGACCAGTAGCCACGAGCGAGCGCGCTCGGGCGATACTCCAGATGTCACTGGGGTCTCCATGAAAGTGGTCACGTCAGGCTCCTTGCGGTGAGATCGGGCACTGCCATCGTGATCGATTCAGTTCGACAGCGCCAGCTTGTGTGCATAGTGTTCACCGGATTTCTTTACTTCTTCTTTGCTGCGCGTCTGATCTGCAGAATGCGAACGCCACCGGCCAATGCCATGACGAGCGCTCCCGCGATGGCGGCCAGCAGCATGGATACCCCGAGCGGTAACTCGAATGTCCAGACGAAGATGCTCACGGGGACCGCGTCGAGGTTCTGCAGAATGAAGACGAGCAGAATCACCAGCACGATCGCGCCGACGACCAAACCGGTCCATGTAGCTGCAGCTTTGGTGTGCGCGATGCCTTCGGGCGATGTACCGGCAGGCCGCCTGGTGTCGCGCACGGCCTCGGGATCCGGTGCGCTGTGCTCGTCCGAATCCGGTGTGGTGATCGGCGACGGCGCCGAATCGTCGTACGTCGCGGGAACGTTCGACGGGTCGAGCGACGTGGCGTCGTTGCGATCGCCTGCTGGTGTGGACATCGTCTGATCCTTTCGTACGCGAGCGTCGAATGCACGCGCATCTGCTGTCGATTCGGTTACCCCCGCGCATCGGACCGGAAACTGTCCCGACGAGCGTCGATCCGCCGAGTAGGACAGATCGCGTAGTAGTGGGACACTGGAAGGCATTATGAGTGACTCCGTTACCGCATCCGATGCACCAGCAGGCGACACCGCAGCCGAGAACCCGTCGCCGAACGGTCGACTGGCCCTTCCGCTGGTGTTCGAGGACAAGCGCCGCGGCATGCCGAGGCGTCACCTTGCCGACCTCGACCGCGAAGGATTGCGTGCGGCGGTCAAGGAACTCGGTCTTCCGGCATTTCGAGCCGATCAGCTCGCGCGTCACTATTACGGCAGGCTCGAAGCCGATACGACGAAGATGACGGATCTTCCCGCGGCCGTTCGGGAGAAGGTGGGAGCTGACCTCTTCCCTCCGTTGTTGACGGCGATCAAGCATCTCGCCTGTGACGACGGTGATACACGCAAGACGTTGTGGAAGGCGAACGACGGCACGTTGCTCGAGAGCGTGCTGATGCGGTACCCGGACCGCGCGACGCTCTGCATTTCGAGCCAAGCCGGGTGCGGAATGGCGTGCCCGTTCTGTGCGACAGGTCAGGGCGGACTCGATCGGAATCTGACGACAGCCGAAATCGTCGACCAGGTTCGCTCCGCTGCCGCCGATCTACGTGACGGCGCGGTTTCCGGCGGCGAGGGTCGCCTGTCCAATGTGGTGTTCATGGGCATGGGGGAGCCCTTGGCCAACTACAAGCGCGTCGTTGCTGCCGTCCGCAAGATCGTCTCGCCCGCCCCGGACGGCCTCGGTCTGTCTCAGCGTTCGGTGACGGTATCGACGGTGGGGCTCGCACCCGCCATTCGCAAGCTCGCGGACGAGGGTCTGTCGGTGACCCTCGCGGTCTCGCTTCACACTCCCGACGACGAACTCCGGGACACGCTGGTGCCCGTCAACAATCGTTGGTCCATTGCCGAGGTGCTCTCGGCGGCGCGTTACTACGCGGACCAGACCGGTCGCCGTGTGTCGATCGAGTACGCGATGATCAAGAACGTCAACGATCAACCGTGGCGGGCAGATCTGCTCGGCAAGAAACTGCACAAAGCTCTCGGATCGCGGGTGCACGTCAACCTGATCCCGCTGAACCCGACGCCGGGGAGCGAATGGGACGCCAGTCCGAAGGACGTCGAACGCGAGTTCGTGAGACGAGTCATCGCTCAAGGTGTCTCGTGCACGGTACGAGACACGCGCGGGCAGGAAATCGCCGCGGCGTGTGGACAGCTGGCCGCCGAGAACTGAGCAATTCCCCGACACACGAGAAAGCCCGGTGCGAGAAATTCGCACCGGGCTTTCTCGTGGATCGAGCGGTCTAGCGAGGCCTGCGCCTGACGATGACGTCGCGGACCACGATGGCGACGAGGGCGACGGCAAACCCGATGAGCCAGAGGTCCTCGACGAGGCCGGTGTGGTTGCCGTGAATCATGAAGAGCAAGAACGCTGCGATGACGATGGCAGCGATACGTGCTGCCTTGTTCGATTCGCCACTCCAGCCCCAATTGGCCGACGGCACTTCGGCGATGTCCTCGTGGGTGTACTCGACCGGGTCGTACGAAGCGGGGTTCAGCTCGGCTTGTGCCACCGGTCGATCCTCTCGGGTCAGACGCCGCGCCGTCGGTTGGCGCGGGTTGCGTGTGCTCAATATTGGCATACGACCGTCCGTCGTAGCCAGCAGGGTACGCCGCGCGTTCCCAAGCGAACCGGGCGCTGCGCGGCAAATGCTGGGAGACTCGGCTCGTGACCACGGAACGTCTTTCGCACCCTCTCGTCCCTTATCCACGCGACATGGTCGGGTACGGATCCACTCCGCCGGATCCGCAGTGGCCGGGAGGCGCACGTATCGCCCTGCAGTTCGTGCTGAACTACGAGGAAGGTTCCGAGAACAACGTTCTCGACGGTGACACCAAGTCGGAGACGTTCCTCTCGGAGATGATCGGGGCGCAGGCCTTCCCCAATCGTCACATGAGCATGGAATCTCTGTACGAGTACGGGTCGCGCGCCGGTGTGTGGAGAGTTCTTCGTGCGTTCGAGCGCCGTGGACTGCCGCTGACGGTGTTCGCCGTCGCGCGCGCAATGCAGCGAAACCCGGAGGCGGTGGCCGCGTTCGTCGAACAGGGCCACGAAATTGCGTGCCATGGTCTTCGTTGGCTGAGCTACCAATTGATCGACGAGCACGTCGAGCGCGAGCACATGGCCGAGGCCGTCGACATCTTGACCGAGCTCACCGGCAACACGCCACTCGGCTGGTACACCGGCCGTGACTCGCCGAACACTCGATCTCTCGTGGTCGAGCACGGCGGGTTCCTGTACGACTCGGACTCGTACGCCGACGACCTCCCGTATTGGGACCGCGTGGCGAGAGGCTCGGAATCGGTGGATCACCTGGTGATTCCGTACACCCTCGACACCAATGACATGAGGTTCTCGTCGCCGGGTGGATTTTCGACGGGCGAGGAGTTCTTCGCGCACCTGCGCGACGCCTTCGACGTCCTCTACGCCGAGGGTGAGGCAGGCGCCCCGAAGATGCTCTCGGTCGGACTTCACTGTCGATTGGTCGGACGCCCCGCTCGTATTGCGGCACTGGAGCGATTCCTCGACCACGTTCAGTCGCATGACAAGGTCTGGATCACACGGCGAGTGGATATCGCTCGGCACTGGATCGAGACACATCCACCGACGCGAGGCTAACGATGCGTCGCCGTTCGTAATGCGGCGAAGTATCTGTCGGTGACAACTTTCTGCACCGCCCGACCCGCGGGGCCGCCCAGCCTGGTGAACCACCGGCCCGGCTTCGAGAACGCGGTGATGTGGGCGTACACGGTGGCGTCGGCTTCGTCGTACTCGACGACGAAGCATTCCTCTCCCTGCTCCGGATGGCCGACGAGGGTGCCGTAGGCGAAGCCTGCACGGGTGTCCTCGTCGACGACGTACACGACCCGGCACGGTATGCGGACGAATCCGAGTGTCATCACGACCGTCGATCCGAGTTCTGCCGTCGCGCTGTCCGCCGCCACCGCGAGTCCTGAATTGCGATGCATGTTCCACCCGAGCAGTTCGCGTGCCGCCGCTGCGTAGGCGGTGCGACCGCTACCGATCGCGACCCGCCGATCGATGTGGTGATAGCCGTCGGGAAGCCTGCCGCGGGTGGCACCGATCTCGGTGTAGGAGAGGTCCATGACACCCGAGCCTGCCACGAGATTTCGGCCGCATAGGTGACTCTCAGATTCGATCAGGAACAATGGACGAGTGCCAGAGCCGCGAACACCCGTCGATACACCGTCGAACGCTCCAGCGCGTGTCCTGCTCCTGGGGAGTACCGGCTCGATCGGAACGCAGGCACTGGAGGTCATCGCAGCCAATCCTGACCTTTTCGAAGTGGTGGGACTCGCTGCCGGGGGCGGCAACATCGATCTGCTCGGCCGGCAGATACGTGACACGGGTGTGTCGGCCGTGGCGGTGGCCGATCCGAGCGCAGGCGGCGAACTGGGGCTCGATTCCGTTCTGACCGGGGACCGCGCCGTCGTCGACCTCATCGAATCGACGCCTGCGGACATCGTGCTCAATGCACTGGTGGGCTCGCGCGGACTCGAGCCGACCCTCGCTGCGCTGAAGACCGGGGCCACATTGGCCCTGGCGAACAAGGAATCTCTGGTAGCGGGTGGTGAGCTGGTGCTTGCCGCGGCGTCTCCCGGTCAGATCGTGCCGGTCGATTCCGAGCATTCGGCACTGGCGCAATGCCTGCGCGGCGGACGGGCCGCGGAGGTCGAGCGCCTGATTCTGACAGCGTCGGGCGGGCCGTTTCGCGGGTGGTCGCAGACTGAGCTGACATCGGTGACACCGCAGCAGGCTGCTGCTCATCCCACCTGGTCCATGGGCCCGATGAACACACTCAACTCGGCGACACTGGTGAACAAGGGTCTCGAACTGATCGAGACTCACCTGCTCTTCGGCGTGCCGTACGAGCGGATCGACGTGACGGTTCATCGTCAATCGATCGTCCACTCGATGGTGACGTTCTTCGACGGTTCGACCATCGCGCAGGCGAGTCCTCCCGACATGAAACTGCCGATCGCGCTGGCGCTCGGCTGGCCGAACCGAGTTCGCGGCGCCGCGCGTTCACTCGACTTCACGGCCGGCTTCACGTGGGACTTCGAACCTCTCGACGATCGAGTCTTTCCCGCAGTCCAACTCGCGCGCGAAGCAGGCATTCTCGGTGGGTGCACCACGGCCGTCTACAACGCGTCCAACGAAGTTGCCGCCGAAGCGTTTCTCGCCGGCCGTATCGAATTCCCGCAGATCGTCGACACCGTCAAGCGCGTGGTCGAGTCCGGCAGCGATCGATGGGCCGCGACCCCGACCGGCGTCGACGAAGTACTTGCAGCCGATTCCTGGGCCCGTCGGCACGCCCACACTCTGTTGAATCGGAAGGACTAGTCCAAAAATGGTGTTCGTACTCGGTGTCATTCTGTTCGCGTTGGGCATCACGGCCTCGATAGCCCTCCACGAAGCGGGCCACATGTGGGCGGCCCGCGCTACCGGGATGAAGGTGCGTCGATTCTTCATCGGTTTCGGCCCGAAAGTGTTCTCGTTCCGGCGCGGTGAAACCGAGTACGGCCTCAAGGCGATCCCGGCAGGCGGATTCTGCGACATCGCAGGCATGACCGCCATCGACGAGTTGGAGCCCGACGAGATCGAGCGGGCGATGTACCGACAGAAGACGTGGAAGCGCATCGTCGTGATGCTCGGCGGCATCGGCATGAACTTCGTCCTCGGGTTCGTTCTCATCTTCGTCCTCGCCGTCGGGTGGGGCCTTCCGAACCTCAACCCGCCCACCGACGCACTCGTCGGGCAGATGCCGTGTGTCACGGCCACCCAGAACGAGGATCTGACGTATCCGGGGTGCAGTGGACCCAGTCCTGCCTTCGAGGCGGGAATCCGTGAAGGCGACGTCATCGTCTCGGTGGACGGGACGCCGACGGCCGACTTCTCCGATGTGGTGAAGACCACTCAGCCGCTTTCGGGGACAGTGGATTTCGTCGTCGAACGCAACGGCAGCGAACTCACGTTCCCCGTGGACGTCCAGCAGGTGCAGCGCTGGGTGTCCGATGGCACCGAATCGGGCCGCGAGTCCAGGACGGTCGGCGCGGTCGGAGTTCAACTCGCGCAGTTCTATCCCACCAAGTACAACCCTCTCGCCGCGATTCCCGCGTCGGTGGCGTTCACCGGCGACATGTTCGTCGAAACTGCTCACCGACTCGTCGAAATGCCCAGCAAGGTCGCGGATCTGTGGACCTCGGTCACCGGCGGAGAACGCGACGTCAACACTCCGATCAGTGTGGTCGGCGCGAGCGTGATCGGCGGCCAGTTGGTCGAGCGATCGCTGTGGCAGGTGTTCGTGCTGCTCCTGGCGAGCTTGAACTTCTTCCTCGGAATCTTCAATCTGTTGCCGCTGTTGCCCCTCGACGGCGGCCATATGGCGGTGACGCTGTACGAACGGATCCGGAACTTCTTCCGGAACCGGCGCGGCTTGCCCAACGGAGGTCCCGTCGACTACATGAAGCTGATGCCGGTCACCTATGTGGTGATCGTCCTCGGCGGTGCGTACATGTTGCTCACTCTCACAGCGGACATCGTGAACCCGATCCAACTGTTCTAGTCGGCGACTCGAGTGGAGCCCGCGCAATCACCTACTAGACTCTTCGATAGAGCTAGGGAAGAAGGCAACGAAGTGACTGTGTCAGTCGGATTGGGAATGCCGGCACCGCCGGTTCCCGTACTCGCACCTCGCCGTAAGACTCGTCAACTGCAGGTCGGATCGGTCGGAGTGGGAAGCGATCACCCCATTTCGGTGCAATCGATGTGCACCACGAAAACTCACGACATCAACGCCACGCTGCAGCAGATCGCGGAGCTCACCGCATCCGGATGCGACATCGTGCGTGTGGCATGCCCCACACAGGACGACGCCGACGCGCTGGCCATCATCGCCAAGAAAAGCCAGATTCCGGTCATCGCCGACATCCATTTTCAGCCCAAGTACATCTTCGCGGCCATCGACGCCGGGTGCGCCGCAGTGCGCGTCAACCCAGGCAACATCAAGGAATTCGACGGCCGTGTGAAAGAGGTCGCCAAGGCGGCCGCTGCGGCCAACATCCCGATTCGTATCGGTGTCAACGCTGGTTCGCTGGACAAACGAATGATGGACAAGTACGGGAAAGCCACACCCGAGGCCCTCGTCGAATCCGCACTGTGGGAAGCCGGTCTGTTCGAGGAGCACGGATTCGGAGACATCAAGATCTCCGTCAAGCACAACGATCCGGTGATCATGGTTGCGGCGTACGAGCAGCTCGCCGCGCAGTGCGACTACCCGCTGCATCTCGGTGTCACCGAGGCGGGCCCCGCATTCCAGGGCACCATCAAATCAGCCGTCGCGTTCGGTTCGTTGCTCGCCCGTGGCATCGGCGACACCATCCGAGTATCGCTGTCGGCTCCGCCCGCCGAAGAGATCAAGGTCGGCAACCAGATCTTGCAGTCGCTCAATCTGCGCCCCCGGAAACTCGAGATCGTCTCGTGCCCGTCGTGTGGACGCGCGCAGGTCGACGTCTACACCCTTGCCGACCAAGTGACGGCCGGGTTGGAGGGGATGGACATCCCGCTGCGCGTTGCCGTCATGGGCTGCGTCGTCAACGGACCCGGTGAAGCGCGTGACGCGGACCTCGGCGTGGCGTCGGGTAACGGCAAGGGACAGATTTTCGTCAAGGGCAAGGTCATCAAGACTGTGCCCGAGGCTCAGATCGTCGAGACCTTGATCGAGGAAGCAATGCGCATTGCCGAGGAGTTCGAGGATGATGAGGGAGCGGACGCGGGTTCGCCGGTGGTCACGGTTTCCTGAACGGTGACCGGCGGTGTTCCTGCCGACGACGCGGACTCGATGTGGGAGCGAACGGCCCACATCGAGTCGTGAATCTGGCAATCTGTCACCATGACGGCCGTCGTGGACGGCCATGGCTGCGTTGGACGGAGGTGATCCTGGATGCTGAAGCTTCTCGGTGCGAAACCGCTGAGCAGCAAGGACACCGCCAACGTTCTTCGGGTGCTCGATGCGGATCCGATCGCCTCGTGCATGATCGCCGCACGCGTGCAGGAATCGGGACTCGATCCGCGCACGTTTCACGGGGAAATGTGGAGTCGTGGGGGCCCGGACGAGTCCCTGTGTTTCTACGGCGCCAATCTGGTCCCGCTGCTCGGCTCGATCGACGATCTGCGGTCGTTCGCGGACCGTGCGTGCCGAGGTCCGAGGATGTGTTCGTCGTTGGTAGGGCGCGCCGAGCTGACACTGCCGCTGTGGGAGATGCTCGAAGCCGACTGGGGCGCCGCCCGTGAACTGCGGAGCGAGCAGCCCCTTCTGGCAACATCGCACTATTCGGTGTACCCGCCTGACCCCGGCGTTCGGTTGGTACGCGCCGACGAGCTCGACACCTACCTGACGGCGGCTGTCGCAATGTTCATCGAAGAGGTCGGTGTCGATCCACGCGCCAACGATGGCGGTCGTGGATATCGACGGCGTATCGCCAGTCTCATCGCTGCGGGTCGGGCGTGGGCTCGGTTCGAGGACGGCCAGGTCGTCTACAAGGCCGAGATCGGTTCGCAGTCCTCCACGGTCGGCCAGATTCAGGGTGTGTGGGTGCATCCGCTCTATCGCGGCCGCGGCCTCGGCTCCGCCGGAACCGCGGCGGTGGTCGACTCGGTCGTACGAAACGGCAGAATCGCCAGCCTGTACGTCAACAGCTTCAACCTTCCGGCGCGTCGCGCCTATGCTCGCATCGGCCTGAGCCAGGTGGCCACGTTCACCACGGTTCTGTTGGACTGACGGAAGTTTCGAGCAGAGAAGACTGCGATTCGTTGACCGATCTCGTGTCGTCGCCGAACTACGATGAGCGCGATGAGGATCTCGGATGTCCGGCGTGTTCGCCGTTGTGTGGCACCCGCCGTTGCTCTCGTGCTGCTCGCCGGGTCGGTCTCCGCGTGCACCCCGAGCCCCGACGGCCCCGAGCCCGCCGCTCAGGCATTTCTGTCGGCATTCGCCGAGCGTGACATCGATACCGCGTCCGCGGACACCGACCGGCCCGATTCGGCGGCGACGGCGTTGAACGACGCGTGGGAGCACCTGCAGGCCGAATCTCTGACGGCGTCGACCACGTCGGTTCAGGTGAACGGAGACACCGCGAAGGTCGGCTACTCCTACGAATGGCACCTGCCGAAAGATCGCGTCTGGACCTACGACGGTGAGCTCCAGATGGGTCGGACCGATGGCAAGTGGGGAGTGCGGTGGACGTCGACGGACGTTCACCCCGAGCTCGGTGACACCCAGACGATGGCCCTTCGCTCCACTGCGCCGCCGCGTGCACGGGTGAACGAACGGTCGGGTTCGGATGTGCTCGTTCCCGGCGTCGTGCACCGCATCAAGGTGGATGCGCGTGAGACGAGCAACATCGTCTCGTCCGCTACCGGGCTTGCCTCGATTCTGGCGCCGTTCGATGCAACGATCACGGCACAGGGGATCGTCGAATCGGCCACCTCGACCGACGGCGCCTACCCTGTCGCTTTGCTGCGCGATGAGGACTACCAGAGTGTGGCTGCATCACTCGCGGCTTTGCCCGGTGTCACGGCATCGGACGAATCGGATCTCGTCTCGACCGACCGCACCTTTGCTCCCGATCTGGTGTCGCAGGTCAAGAAGACGGTCGTCGACGAGGTCGACGGTAAGGCCGGATGGAGCGTGGTCACGGTCAACCGCAACGGTGTCGATATCGATGTGCTGACCGACACCCCTCCCGAACCTGCACCGTCGGTGTCGATCAGCCTCGACCGCAACATCCAGGTCGCTGCCCAGAACGCTGTGAACGCCCGTGCCGAGCAGGCGATGATGGTGGTCATTGCGCCGTCTACGGGCGCGATACTCGCCGTGGCCCAGAACAAGGAAGCCGACCGTGACGGCCCGGTCGCGTCGTCGGGGCTCTACCCTCCCGGTTCGACGTTCAAGATCATCACCGCCGGTGCTGCGATCTCGAGCGGACTCGCCGGTCCCGAGACGACGGTTCCGTGCCCCGGTCGAATCGAGATCGGTGAGCGAAGCATCCCCAACTACAACGAGTTCTCGCTCGGCGACGTGTCGATGAGCACGGCATTCACTCGCTCGTGCAACACAGCCTTCGCCAAGCTGGCGAGCGAGATGACACCCGACGCGCTGACCGTCGCGGCGTCGCAGTTCGGTGTCGGCCCCGACTACGACGTTGTCGGACTGCCCACGGACTCCGGATCTGTCCCTCCTGCAGAGGAATTGGTGCAGCGGACCGAGGACGGCTTCGGTCAGGGAAAGGTCGTGGTGTCCACGTTCGGAATGGCACTCGCCGCCGCCACGGTGGCCCGTGGATCCACTCCGGTGCCGAACCTGATCGTCGGGCGCGAGACGACCATCGACGGTGACCATCCGCCGATCGATCCCGCGATGGTGGACGGACTCCGGGGCATGATGCGGTCCGTCGTCACCAGTGGCACGGCCGAGCGCATCGCGGACCAGGGCGAGGTATACGGAAAGACAGGGGAGGCCGAGGTCGAAGGCGGATCACACGCCTGGTTCGTCGGCTATCGCGGTGATCTGGCGTTTGCGACACTCGTCGTGCGAGGTGGGTCGTCGGACAACGCCGTCGCGGTCACTCGCGAGATGTTCGAGCAACTTCCCCCCGACTACAACTAGAGCCTGGTACCCATCAGGGCAGTAGCCCCAGACGCCGTACGGCCACTACTGCCTCGTGCCGGGAGCGGGTCCCCGTCTTGCTCATCACCGTGCGCAGATAGGACTTGACCGTTTCGGGCTTGAGCGAGAGGCGCTCGGCGGCTTCGGCATTGGTACAGCCGAGCGCGATCTGTGCCAACACATCTTTTTCGCGGGTGGAGAGTGTCGGCCCGGCGTCCTGGCCCTCTGCGGGGTGCAGTGCACTCGACAGTCGGTCCGACAGGGACCGAAGCTTGGATTGCAACGCCGAGTCGACACACGATTGGCTCAGCACACGCAGTTCCGCGTGAACGTCGCGCAGCACCTCGGCGGTCGCAGTCGATTCGGGGTGACCCTCGCGCGCGTCGAGCATCCTCAGCCGTCGGTCGACCTCGTCGCGAACCGTCATCTCCTGCGAGAGGCGCTTGGAGGCCTGCATCATGGCGTCGGCGACCCTGGTGCCGATCGGCCCTCGTTCACGGATCGCGGCGTACATGACGGCGCGTGAGATTCCGGCAACCACCACTGGCACGGCAAGGATCGAGCGCAGACCCTCACCGAGAACGGGCCGATCGTAGTCATGAGTGATGTACTGCGAATTGCCGTAATCACTGACGGCGGCGGGTTGAAGCTGCTCCATGACGCGGCCGCCGAGCCCGGAGCGGCTGGCGATGATCAGGCCGTCCAGTCCTCGGGTTCGGGTGCCGTGGAAGGCGCTCAGATGAAGCTCGTGGCGGGCGACTTCACCGCCGAACACCACCGGCACACCAGACGAGCCGGCGATCAGGCGCAGCTCGGCTCGAAGGGCATCTCCGTCGCGGGGGCGGAGGAGGTCGTTGCTCGGCACGGCTGGTCCCTTCCATCCTTCGTCTGACGTGCAGACCATCTGGTGTGACTTGAATCATAGAGGGCGGCGCTGTCGTCGCGTCCTCCGCGGTGCTGGCCGGCGCAACCTGCACCGGCCAGAGCACTCCACTCGACTGCCAACGACTACCCTGGTTGCCATGTCTGTGACCGCCGAGAGCAAGCCCCGTCAGCCACTCGTGCCGGGCGTCGTGTCGCCCACCCTCGATGTGCCGAAGTCGATCGAACGGCCGGAGTACGCGTGGAAGTCGACTGCCGTCGAGGGCAACGAGCCGTGGGTACAGACGCCCGAGGTGATCGAGAAGATGCGCGTCGCCTCCACCATTGCAGCCCGGGCGCTACAAGAAGCAGGCAAAGCCGTGGCGCCTGGCGTGACCACCGACGAGCTCGATCGCATCGCCCACGAATACATGATCGATCACGGCGCGTACCCGTCGACATTGGGATACAAAGGTTTTCCGAAGTCGTGCTGCACCTCGCTCAACGAGGTCATCTGCCACGGCATCCCTGACTCGACCGTGATCCAGGACGGAGACATCGTCAACATCGACGTCACCGCGTACATCGACGGTGTGCACGGCGACACCAATGCCACGTTCCTCGCAGGCAATGTCTCCGAGGAGGCGCGTCTGCTCGTCGAACGCACCCACGAGGCGACGATGCGCGCGATCAAGGCAGTCAAGCCGGGCCGTGCGCTCAACGTGGTCGGGCGAGTCATCGAGTCCTACGCGCACCGCTTCGGGTACGGCGTCGTCGAGGATTTCACCGGCCACGGCATCGGTACCACGTTCCACAACGGTCTCGTTGTTCTGCACTACGACCAGCCTTCCGTCGAGACCGTCATGGAACCGGGCATGACCTTCACCATCGAGCCGATGATCAATCTCGGTGGAATCAACGCCGAGATGTGGGACGACGGCTGGACTGTGGTGACACATGATCGCAAGTGGACGGCGCAGTTCGAGCACACGCTGGTGGTCACGGATACGGGCAGTGAGATTCTGACGCTCCCGTGAGTGGAGCCTGCGGAATGAACCAAGCTGGTGTGAGTGGAGCCTGCGGAATGAACCGGGCTGGTGTGAGTGGAGCCTGCGGAATGAACCGGGAGCCGTTGTGATGCGCGGTGCGTTGCTGGTTGCCGGCACGACGTCGGATGCGGGGAAGAGTGTTCTCGTCGCCGGAATGTGCAGAATGCTCGCCCGGCGCGGGGTGTCCGTCGCTCCGTTCAAGGCACAGAACATGTCCAACAACTCGGTTGTGACTCTCGACGGCGGTGAGATCGGGCGTGCACAGGCGTTGCAGGCCGCAGCATGTGGCCTGGAACCCAGTGTGAGGTTCAATCCGGTTCTGCTCAAACCCGGTAGCGATCGCACTTCTCAGTTGGTGGTGCGCGGTCGGGCGGTGGCGAACGTGTCCGCCTCGAACTACATCGAACATCGGCAGGCGTTGCGCGCGGTCGTCGCCGAGGAACTCAACTCGCTCCGGAAGCAGTACGACGTGGTGATTTGTGAGGGAGCCGGCTCGCCTGCCGAGATCAACCTTCGTGCAACGGATCTGGCGAACATGGGATTGGCGACGGCGGCTGCGTTGCCGGTGATCGTCATCGGCGACATCGATCGCGGGGGAGTGCTGGCGCACCTCTTCGGTACTACCGCGATCCTGTCGCCCGAGGACCAGGCACTGATCAAAGGGTTCGTGATCAACAAGTTTCGCGGTGACCCCGCCCTGTTGGCGCCAGGCCTCGAACAACTCCGCACTCTCACCGGCAGACCGACTTACGGGGTGATCCCGTATTCCGACGACTTGTGGCTCGACGCCGAGGATTCGCTCGGAACCGTCGCCGATGCCCCTGTCGGTCGACCCCGGAGGCCCGCAGGGTCGCAGTGGCTTCGCGTCGCGGCGATTCGACTACCGCGCATCTCCAACACCACCGACGTCGAAGCGCTGGCATGTGAACCCGGCGTCGCGGTCAATTGGGTGACCGAACCTTCGCGGCTCACCGATGCCGACCTCGTCGTCGTTCCTGGTAGCAAGGCGACGTTGTCCGATCTCGAGTGGTTGCGGCGCAACGGTCTTGCGGACGCTATCGTCCAGCGTGCGGCGCAGGGGCGTCCGATTCTGGGGATTTGTGGCGGATACCAGATGCTCGGTAGGTCGATAACGGATGGCATCGAATCCCAGACGAGCAAGTCCGACGGTCTCGGTGTGCTGGATCTCGACATCGAGTTCCAGCGGGAGAAAGTGCTGGACCGGGTCGCTGGAACATCGCCACATTTCGGCGACAACGCGGTGGCAGGGTACGAGATTCATCACGGACGCGTCGTGCGCAACGGTGATGGACCGTTGCTGCAGTATTCCGACGGGACGAACGAAGGCAGTGTTCGAGGTGCGGTACTCGGGACCCATTGGCACGGTGTGCTCGAATCAGACTGCTTTCGGAGACAACTGCTGTCCTGGACAGCCGATCAGGCGGGGCGCGGAGGATTCGTCGTGGCACCGGACACCTCGGTTGCCGCGATGCGCGAGGGTCAACTCAAACTTCTCGCCGATCTTGTCGAGGACAACCTCGATGTCGATGCCGTACTCGAGGTCATCGAGCGCGGCATCGACGTCGGTTCGGCGTGAGTCCGAGTGATTGCGCGTCTAAGCGGTAGCGGATCGGAACGCTCCCCAACCCGCGCTTGCGAACAGTGCGGCGAGGACGAGTGGAACGGCTCCGAGCAGCACGGCGGCTGGGGTGTCGACGAAGAATCGTCCCACCGGTAACCACCACCGCTGCCACGTGACGACGACGGCGGCCGCACCGAAGCCGATGATCGCCGCCAGCGCCAATGCCAGCAGTCCGGTGATCCGGAATCTCTGGTAGAGAACGCCGACGAAGAGTCCGATCGCGGCCACGAGAAGCAGAGTAGAGAAGATGCCGATCCACTCCCACGCTGGATTGTCGGTCACGTAACGCAAGATTCCGAACATTCGCAGGTGCACACCGAAGCCGCCGGTGGCGGACTCGACGACGGAGAGTGCGAACACGATGGTCGCCAGCACTGCCGATTGTGCAACGCCGACAAGTGCACTGGCGGTGAAGAATTCCCTTCTCGTGACGCTGATGCCCAGGGCGAAGGGAAACGTCTGAGTGATGGCCTGGATATAGAAGCCGACGGCGAATCCGTACATCGACAGCACTGATCCGGTGAAATTGAACTCGTTGCCGGTGGGCGGAATCAGCGCGAAGATCGTGTAGCTGATCGCGAACGAGATAGCGAGCACCGCTATCGGCCAGCCGATGATCAGTGGCCAGGCAACCATGTGCAGACGTGCGACGTCGAGTGTCCGTTTCATGAGGCTGACTCCTGGTCGGTGAGTTCCGAACGCGTCGAGTTCGTCGTTCCGTTCGCGGTCGTCTGGCGAATCACGAGTTGTTGCAGAGACAACGGATCGATACTGACCCCGAACGCGCCTGCGCGTGTCCGGTCCTCGGTGCTCAGACGCGCATCGATGGCGACACGTGCCGCCCCTCCGAGCGACTCCCGGTGCAGGACCGTGCGGTCGGCGACGAACCTGTCCACGGCATCGGTCGGTCCCGAGACGACAAACGCGCTCGCGCGCAGATCGTCCGCGTCGGCGTCGATGACGACTTTGCCCTTGTCGAGGAGAAGGACGTGCTCGATGAGATCGCTGACCTCGTCGATCAGGTGCGTCGACAGCACGATGGTGCGTGGCCGATCCGCGTAGTCGGCGAGCAGGCGGTCGTAGAACATGTGGCGCGCCACCGCATCGAGGCCGAGATACGGTTCGTCGAAGAATGTCAGCGGCGCGCGCGCAGCGAGTCCGAGGACGATGCCGAGCGCGGAATTCATGCCGCGTGAGAGCTTCTTGACCTTGCGGTTCGGCGGTAAATCGAAATCATGCAGCAGCTCGTCGGCGAACTGCTGGTCCCAGTGCGGCAGAAGTCTTGCGGCGCAAGCGATGACGTGACGGACCTTGAAATCGTCCGGATACCGTTGGCTTTCCTTGACGAAGCACACGTTCTTCAGTGCGGCAGCGTTTTCGTACGGCTGTGACCCGAAGATCTCGACGGTTCCCGAGGTGGTGTGGCTCTGTCCGGTCAACATCTGCATCACCGTTGTCTTGCCCGCTCCGTTTCGTCCGAGGAGACCGTAGATCTTGTCGGCTCGGAGGTCGAAACCGATGTCGTCGACTGCGGTGAAGTCGCCGTACGACTTGGTGAGGTGCCGAACCGAAGCAACGACGGGTGCATCGTCGACGAGTGTCGGATCGTTCATGGTGTGTCCTCCCACTTGTCGAGCATGGCTTTCAGCTCGTCCACAGTCATGCCGAGTTTGGTGGCCTCGGTGATCAGCGGCTCGATGTACTGACGTGCGAAGTCGTCACGGCGTCGGTAGCGGAGCGCGTCCCGTGCGCCGGTGGTGACGAACATGCCGATTCCTCGCTTCTTGTAGAGGATCCCGTCGGCGACGAGCTTCGCGAGACCCTTTCCTGCGGTCGCCGGATTGATGCGGTGAAAGGTTGCGAGCTCGTTGGTGGACGGTGCCTGAGCCTCGTCGGCGAGTCCGCCGTCGATGATCGAGTTCTCGACCAGTTCGGCGATCTGAATGAAGAGCGGCCTGCCCTCGTCCATCGGTCTCAGCTACCGGAGTCGGCTTGGTGAGTTGGTTCATTACTCATGTAACTAACCATAGAACCTATTGGGTGGTGACGCAAGAGTGCGCCGGTGGGAACCAGGCGCGCACACGGTGCAGTAGCGTCGTATCCCATGGACTACAAGCAAGTGTCTGCGCGTGGCGGGAGTTCGACGTTGCGTATCGCTGGGCCGGACTCGAGACACACCGTGCTGCTGCTGCCCGGCGTCGGGGACCGGCCGGACGTGTACGACGGTGTAGCCGAAAAACTGCACAATTCGGATCTGAAAACGATTGCGGTGGAGGACGTTGCAGGTCTGGACCAGGCTGCCGTGCTCGAGATTCTCACCGAGCTGTCGCTGCCGTGGGTACACCTGGTCGGCAGCAAGGAAGGTGCGGAACTCGCGTGGAGCATGGCCGCGCGAACCTTCGGAAAATTCACCAGCCTGGTCGTGTGCGACCGACCGCATCCGGCCATCGCGGACGAGAACGGCACCGTGCTCGAGGCCGGCTGCCCCGCGGTGGAGCTTCCTACGACATTGGTGATCGGAAGCTCGCTACGCCGAGCATCGGCCGACGGCACCGGACGCGTCGTGTACGGCGACTTCCGTGTCGTTCAACTCGACGGGGTCGAGGACATCCCGTCCGAAGCGACGTCCGAGCTGGCTACCGAGATAGTGCTGCGCACCAGCCCCTGGTAGCAATGCCGCTTCGCGGCCCGTGTGCGGACAGTAGGTCCAGAGGCCGACCGTGCGCACACGGGCCGCGAAGCGGCACTAGATGTCGAGACCGAGCAGCGCGTTCTCGACCACCTCGGGCAACCCCGGGTGAATCCAGTACTGTCCACGCGCCATGTCCTGCGCCGACAAGCCGAAACTCATCGCCTGGATCAGCGGCTGAATCACCGTCGGGGCCTGCGCGCCGATGACGTGCGCGCCGAGAATCCTGCCGGTTCCCTTCTCGGCGATGATCTTGCAGAAACCTTCCTGGTCCTCCATTGCCCAGCCGTAGGCGACGTCGCCGTAGTTCTGAACCTTGACGGTGATGTCGAGGCCGGCTTCCCGTGCCTCGTTCTCCGTCATGCCCACCTCGGCGATCTGCGGATGGGTGAACACTGCGGCCGGGACGAAACGGTGGTCGAAGGCTCGGAACCGGCTCGTGTCCTCCCACTCGTGCTGGAGAAGGTTGTATTGCACGATTCGCGCCTCGTGGTTGGCGACGTGCTTGAGCTGGTATTCCGAGGACACGTCGCCGAGAGCGAACACGCCGTCCGCGGTGGTGCGTCCGAATTCGTCGACGACGATGCGTCCCTCGTCGTCCAATTCGATGCCGCCCGCATCCGCGCCGATATGATCACCGTTCGGATCACGGCCCACGGCCACCAGTAGGGCATCGCCGAGAATTCTTGTGCCACCGCGTATTTCGAGTCCTACCTGGTCGCCCTCCGAGATGGCCTTCGCTTCGCCGGAATCCAGATGCACGTCCCAGTTCTTCTGGGCGAGTTCGGTGAATCGGTCGGACACTTCGTCGTCGAGACCGCGCAGCAGCTTGTCCTTGCGGGCGACGATCGACACCTTCGAGCCGAGGGCACCGAACACGTGGGCGAATTCGGCTGCGATGTAACCGGACCCGAGAATCACGAGATGCTCCGGCAGTTCGGGTAGGCGCATCACGTCGTCGTTGGTGTGGAACGGCACACCACTGTCGCGAACTTGCTCGGGCACGACCGGCCGCGATCCGGCGGCGACGACGACCTGGTCTGCGGTGATCACTTCGCCGGTGCCGGTATCGATCGTCCGTGGCCCGACGAATGTGGCATGCCCGGAGAACAGGGTGACGTTGGGGCTGCCGGTCTCGCGATAGTGCTTTCCGCCGGCGGCAATCGGATCGATACGGCCGAATACCCGATCGACGATGTCTTTCCACCGCACCTTGTCTGTCCGGGCGTCGATTCCGTAGCGCGCCGAATCTCGAATCGTCTGCGCCACTTCGGCGGCGTAGACGAACATCTTGGTCGGGATGCATCCGACATTGAGGCACGTTCCACCGAAAGGTGAGTGTTCTTCGAACAGCGCGACCTTCAGATTGTCGAACTGCGAATCCGCAATCGAATTCCCCGAACCGGATCCGATGATCGCGACGTCGAAATGTCGGGGCTCGGAGTTCGTCTGCTCGCTCATGAAATGGTGCCGATCTCGTGGTGGTCCTTGCCCGAATCGCGATCGATGTGGGCGCTTCGATACAGCCAGTCCAGCCATTCGTCGACTTCGGCGAATGCCCGCGAACGTGGTTCCTCCTTCGACAGGAACACATCGTGGCGTGCACCCTCGATGGGGACGACGGTGGTTCGGTCGCCGAGGCACCCGGCCCATCGTGCGATCTGGCGGACGTCGAGAACTGCGTCGGCCACGTCGATCTCGGAGCTGTACTTACGAGAGAAACGGGTCACTTTGGAACGCAGGATGAGTGAAGGGACACCGATGTCGAGTCCTCGGTGCAGCTTGGCGTGACCGTGTCTGATGGCCCGGATCCACCCGAAGGTGACGGGGAACCCGGACAGAGGCTTCCAGTCCAGGTTGTACTCCCACTCGCCGTGTTCGGATTTGGCGAGCGAGAGGCCGTACGTGTCGAGGCCGTTGCCCGGGACCGGAGTCTTGGCTTTGACCCGGCCGATCAGATCGATCGCGGTGGTGCCGACGCTGCGAATCGCCGACGGACCCTGAAGGTCGAACCAGGGGCTGTTGAGGATGACGCCGTCGATACCGAGCGCGGCGGTTCCACCCTCCTGGCGGTTCAGGCGGTCCAACCACAGCGGCAGAATCAGTCCGCCGGTCGAGTGCCCGGTGAAAACTACCGACGCGTTGTCGGTGTCGGAACGGACCAATGCCAGTGCCTCGTTCAACTCGGCGTCGTAGAACGCGAGATCGGTCACGAAGTGCGGAGTCTGGCCGTCGCGGAGCGATCGACCGCACTTGCGTAGGTCGAGGGCGTAGAACGCAAATCCTTGCGCCGCGAAGTGCTCCGCCAGGTGTTGTTGGAAGAAGTAGTCGGTGAACCCGTGCACGTAGATGACCGAGCGTTCGGGCGTGGGGGAATCGGGCGGCGAATACCGGACGAGTGTGGCCTCGACCTGCCCCTCGCCGTCCGGATCTCCGCCGAGCGCAATGGTGGTCTGTTCGTAGCCGTCGCCGAGGACATCGGGCACCCAGGTAGTCACAGATCACAACTGTAGTAGGCCCTCCGCGGACCCGACGCGGAGCACAATCGAGTGCAGGCTTTGAAAGCGCGTCGGGACGGGTATGTACGGGCGGGTAACGTAACCGCCACCTGAAGCAGAACTCGGTAACGAGAACTCACGGACAAGGAAGTCGATTCTCCAGTGTCAAACGAACAGCGTTCGAACGAAGAGCAGGTCAAGCGATACAAGACCGACGTGGTTCTCGTCGGCGCAGGCATCATGAGCGCCACTCTCGGCGCGTTGCTGAAGCAACTCGAACCCGAGTGGTCGATCGATGTGTACGAGCGACTCGATGCCGCTGCAGCCGAGAGCAGTGATGCATGGAACAACGCAGGTACCGGCCATTCTGCGCTGTGTGAGCTCAATTACACGCCACAGAACAAAGACGGCTCGGTCGACATCGCCAAGGCGCTCAACGTCAACGAGCAGTTCCAGGTCTCGCGGCAGTTCTGGGCACACAGCGTCGAGTCCGGTGTGTTGAGCGACCCGAAGAACTTCATCAACCCGATCCCGCACGTGAGCTTCGTTCACGGCGCCGAGAACGTGAAGTACCTTCGCGCCCGTTACGACGCCCTCTCGTCGAACCCGCTGTTCGAGGGCATGGAGTACATCGACGACGCCGACGAGTTCACCCGGCGACTTCCACTCATGGGCAAGGGACGCGACTTCTCGGACCCCGTCGCGTTGAACTGGAGCGATTCGGGCACCGATGTCGACTTCGGTGCACTGACTCGCCAGCTCCTCAATTACATTTCCGGGTCCGGCGGAACCGTTCACTTCGGTAGCGACATCCGCAACATCTCCAAGCAGTCCGATGGCACCTGGGACGTGAAGGTAGCCAATCTCCGTACCGGTTCCAAGAAGACCGTCAACGCGAAGTTCGTCTTCGTCGGCGCAGGCGGTGGCGCACTTCACCTGCTGCAGAAGTCCGGAATCGAAGAAATCAAGGGCTTCGGCGGATTCCCGGTCAGCGGTGAATGGCTTCGTTGCACCAATCCCGATCTGATCGCGCAGCACTCGGCCAAGGTCTACGGCAAGGCATCCGTCGGCGCTCCGCCCATGTCGGTGCCGCACCTCGACACCCGCGTCATCGGCGGCAAGCCGGGCTTGTTGTTCGGGCCATATGCGGGCTGGTCGCCGAAGTTCCTCAAGCAGGGCAAGCTGACCGACCTCCCCAGCTCGGTCAAGCCCGGCAACCTGATGTCGATGCTCGGCGTCGGTGTCACCGAACTCGGCCTGGTGAAGTACCTCGTCAGCGAACTGGCGCAGTCCGAGGCGGATCGTGTCGAGACGTTGCGAGAGTTCGCCCCCGAGGTCGTCGGGAAGGACTGGGAGATCGTCACCGCCGGCCAGCGTGTGCAGGTCATCCGCAAGAAGGGTCGCGGCGGCGTCCTCGAATTCGGTACCGCAGTGATCAATGCTGCGGACGGGACCATCGCGGGTCTGCTCGGCGCATCGCCTGGTGCATCCACGGCGGTGCCCGCGATGCTCGACGTACTTCAGCGGTGCTTCGGTGATCGGTACGACGGCTGGCAGCCCAAGCTGAAAGAGATGGTTCCGTCGTTGGGCAAGAAGCTCGCCGAGGATCCTGCCCTCTTCCGTGAGGTGTTCGACTGGACCTCTCGTGGTCTGGCACTGGACGAGACGGCGCAGCATGCCGATTTGTCCCATAGTGCGCAGCCCAGCGGCGTGTGATAGCAACAGCAGATGACTACGCAAGCAGCTGCCCTCAAGCGGTCCTGGGCTTTGGACCTGTCCAACAACACTTTGTACGACCTGTTGAAGCTGCGCGTCGAGGTATTCGTCGTCGAGCAGGCATGTGCGTACCCCGAGCTGGACGGGCGTGACCTCCTCGCCGAAACTCGGCACTTCTGGCTGGAGCGTGACCGCGAAGTCGTCTGCACGCTGCGGCTGATGGAAGAGCACGACAACGGCGAAAAGGCATTCCGGATCGGGCGTCTGTGTACTCAGCGTTCGGCGCGGGGTCAGGGTCACACGACGCGAATCCTGCGGGCAGCTCTGGCCGAGGTCGGATCGGCGCCGTGCCGCATCAACGCTCAGAGCTACCTCGTCGACATGTACGCAAAGCACGGATTCCTTCCCGACGGGGAGGAAGTGTTGGAAGACGGAATTCCGCACACACCCATGCGCCGTGGCGGCGGTACGCCATGGAGTGAGGCATAGAAACACACCGGCAGTAGAGTTTCGACAACGGAGCTGATGCGGGGAAGTCCTGTGAGATTCAGGCGCGGTCCCGCCACTGTGAACGAGGAGATCTCTTCCTCGCGAGCCAGATCACCGCACAGCTGCCGTCAGAACATCGCTCGCCTGTCCGGCGAGCATCTCAAATCCTCGGCGCGGAGTCCGAGGAACGAAGGAGAATTCTTCTCGTGCATCAGGACATCGAGGTGCCGCAGCCCGGGTACCCGTTCAGCGCGATCGTCGGTCAGGATCAGTTGCGCTTGGCGTTGATTCTCTGCGCCGTGCACCCGGGCATCGGCGGTGTGTTGGTGCGCGGTGAAAAGGGCACGGCGAAGTCGACGGTGGTGCGCGCATTGGCCACTCTGTTGCCGCCGATCGAGGATCGAGGCGTCACTCGCGCCGCGCGGCTGGTCGAACTGCCGGTGGGTGCCACCGAGGACCGGGTGGTCGGTTCACTCGACCTGGAAAAGGTGCTGCGCGACGGTGAACGTGCATTTCAACCCGGTCTGTTGGCGGCCGCCCATCGCGGAGTGCTGTACGTCGACGAGGTCAACCTGCTTCACGACCATCTCGTCGACGTCCTTCTCGACGCGGCGGCGATGGGACGGGTACACATCGAACGTGACGGTGTGTCGCACTCGCACCCGGCCAGGTTCGTTTTGGTCGGCACCATGAACCCGGAGGAAGGCGAACTCCGCCCGCAGCTTCTGGATCGCTTCGGGCTTGCCGTCGACGTCCGAGCGTCTCGGGAGGTCGACGTTCGGATGGACGTCGTACGTCGTCGCCTGAACTACGAGCGGGATCCGCATGCGTTCGCGGCGGGTTATGCATCCGACGACGCCGACATCGCCCGCAGAATTCTCGATGCCCGGGACGTTCTCGACGGGGTTGTCCTCGACGACACCGAACTCCGCCGCATCGCCGCGTTGTGTGCCTCGTTCGATGTCGACGGGATGCGCGCAGACCTGGTTCTCGCCCGGACGGCATCGGCTCATGCGGCCTGGCGCGGATCGAAGACAGTGGAAGAAAGCGACGTTCGAGTGGCTGCGGAGCTCGCGCTGCCGCATCGACGGCGCCGAGATCCGTTCGACGAGCCGGGCATCGACGAGAAGGCGCTCGACGACGCGATGCGTGATGCAGCGCAGCAGGCCGAGCAACCAGATCCCCCCGATCCTGACCCGACCGAGCCTGATCCCGCCGACCCTGACCCGACCGAACCTGATCCCACCGACCCTGACGGTGGTGGCGCGAACGCCGATGCGGACTCGTCCGGGGCCGACGAGGAGCATCGGTCGTCGCCCGAGAAGCCTGCAGGCAACGGTTCGGGGGATCGCGATGCGGGTGCGCCCGGATCGCAGTTTCGTGCACGGTTGATGGAAGTTCCGGGCGTCGGTGAGGGTGCTCCCGGCCGGCGGTCGCGGTCGCGTTCGGCGCAAGGTCGAGCCGTCCGCGCAACCACCGAGCGGGGCAAGGGAATTCACTTGATCGGCACCCTGTTCGCGGCGGCGGAGCAGCAAGTGACCCGCGGCCGAACCGCGGGGCGGTTCCGGCTCGAACCTGCCGATCTGCGAGGAGCGCTTCGTGAGGGCCGCGAGGGCAATCTCATCGTGTTCGTCGTCGACGCATCCGGTTCCATGGCGGCACGCGACCGGCTGTCCGCGGTGACCGGAGCCGTGCTCTCGCTCCTGCGCGACGCCTACCAACGGCGCGACAAGGTTGCCGTCGTCACCGTGCGTGGCCGCGACGCCGAATTGGTATTGCCTCCGACATCGAGCGTCGATGTCGCGGTCACGCGACTGCGCCGAATGAAGACCGGTGGCAAATCTCCGCTGGCGCAGGGTTTCCTGAAGGCCCGTGAGGTCGTATTGCGCGAAAAGGTCCGGGATCCGCAGCGCCGTGCCCTGGTGGTCGCGTTGACCGATGGTCGAGCCACAGGCGGCGTCGACCCGGTCGGGCGGTCACGCATCGCGGCATCGAGAATCGCATCCGACGGTATCGCGTCCGTCGTGGTCGACTGCGAGTCCGGAATGGTTCGCCTGGGACTGGCCGCCGACTTTGCTCGTCACCTCGGTGGCGGTTATGTCCGCCTCGCCGACCTGTCGGCCGAGCGTGTCGCGGACGTCGTCCGCGCCGCGGCATAGGGGGTCGGCCGTGCCACAGGGAGTGCCTGCCGCCGGAACTGTTCCCGAGGACGGGCTGACGACGCGCCAGCGGCGCAACCAACCCGTCCTCGCGGTACACACGGGTCCCGGCAAGGGGAAGTCGACTGCCGCGTTCGGGATGGCGCTGCGTGCCTGGAATCAAGGGTTCGACGTCGGGGTGTTCCAATTCGTCAAGAGTGCGAAGTGGAAGGTCGGCGAAGAGGCGACGTTCAAGATCCTCGGTGAGCTTCACGAGGCGTCGGGAACCGGCGGCGCCGTGGAGTGGCACAAGATGGGCGAGGGCTGGTCCTGGACGCGTAAGAAGGGATCCGAAGTAGATCACGCTGCCGCCGCGGCCGACGGCTGGACCGAAATCTCTCGCCGACTGTCGGAGGAGACGCATCGCTTCTACGTCCTCGACGAATTCACCTATCCACTCAAGTGGGGATGGGTCGATGTGGACGAGGTCGTCGAGGTATTGCGAAATCGACCGGGAAATCAGCATGTCGTGATCACCGGTCGGGACGCACCGCAGGCGCTGATCGACGCTGCCGACCTCGTCACCGAGATGACCAAGGTCAAGCATCCGATGGATGCGGGCCGTAAGGGTCAACGCGGCATCGAATGGTGATCGCCTCGGTTCCTGCCGTCGTCATCGCTGCACCGGCATCGGGTAGCGGTAAGACCACGGTCGCCACCGGTCTGATGGCTGCGTTGCGCGCTGCGGGTACTGCGGTCGCTCCGTTCAAGGTCGGTCCCGACTACATCGACCCTGGTTACCACGCATTGGCGACGGGCTTGCCCGGCCGCAATCTCGATGCCGTCATGGTCGGATCCGAGCGGATCGGGCCGCTGTTTCGGCACGGTAGTGCCGGGTGCGACATCGCTGTCGTCGAGGGTGTCATGGGGCTGTTCGACGGCAAGATCGACATGACGGGTACCGGCGCGGCGTCGGCCGAGGGATCGACGGCTGCAGTCGCGGCGATGCTGGGCGCGCCGGTCGTGTTGGTGGTCGACGCCCGCGGGCACAGTCAGAGCCTCGCCGCTGTGCTGCACGGCTTTTCGACGTTCGACACCTCCGTGCGAATCGGCGGGGTGATCCTCAATCGGGTGGGCAGTCCGCGGCACGAGGAGGTGCTGCGACAGGCGTGCGAACGCGTCGGTGTCCCGGTGCTCGGGTCACTTCCGCGAATGACCGAACTGGCTGTTCCCTCCCGCCACCTGGGGCTCATCACCGCACTCGAGCACGGAACGCGCGCCGAAGCGGCCGTCGAGGCGATGGCGGCGCTGGTTCGCGAGCACATCGATCTGGACGCGGTCGTTGCACTGGCACGCTCCTCGGTCGCCGGTGACACCTGGGATGCCGACCTCGAAGTGGGCAGTCGATCGGACGGCGCCCCCGTGGTGGCCATTGCGGGCGGCGCGGCCTTCACCTTCGGGTACGCCGAGCACGTCGAACTGTTGCGTGCTTCGGGTGCCGACGTCGTGGTCTTCGATCCGCTGACCGACGGATTGCCCGAACGGGTTGCGGGAGTAATCGTGCCAGGCGGCTTTCCGGAGGAGCACGCCGAGCAATTGGCGGCCAACACCGACTTACTGGCCGACGTGAGACGGGTTGCCGCCCAGGGTATTCCGATTCACGCCGAATGTGCGGGCCTGCTGTATCTGGCGCGTTATCTCGACGGCCACGCGATGGCAGGCGTTCTCGACGTCGAAGCGCGATTCGGCAAGGCCCTCACTCTCGGCTATCGGGACGCAGTTGCCCTGGAGGATTCGGTACTGTTCACGGCAGGCGCGCGAGTGACAGGGCACGAGTTTCATCGGACCATGTTGGTGGACAACGAAATCGAGTACGCCGCGCCGGCGTGGGGTTGGAAGAACCCGAGCTCGGTCGCCGAGAAACGTGTTGTTCGTGAGGGCTTCGTACAGGGCGGCGTCCACGCGTCGTACCTGCACACCCATCCGGCGGGGAGTCCTCGATCGGTGAGCCGGTTCGTCGATGCCTGCGCCAGATATTCCCTCGCGCATGCCTGAGCATGTCATCGTGGGTCTCGGTGCCCGCGCCGCGGCAACGGTCGACCAATGCCTCCAATTGATCGCGGAACTGGTTCGACCGACCTGGATCGTCGAGGCTGTCGCGACGATCGAGTCCAAGTCGGCGTTGGCCGAGGCCGTGGCCCAGGATCTGGGTGTGCGCTGTGTCGTCTTCTCGGCGGCCGAACTGGGGGCCGTCGAGGTGCCGACCCCGTCGATGCGGGTTCGCGAGGCCGTCGGGGTGCCGAGCGTGGCGGAGGCGTCGGCGATCACCGGTAGTGGGGGTGGGCAACTGGTCGTCGCCAAGGCCTCGCGCGGCGGTGTGAGTGTGGCGGTCGCTCAGTGTGCCGGGATCGACGTTGGCGCGAATGTTCAATAGGTGATGTGCGCTGCCGCCATAGTGTGAAAATCATGACGCATTCACACCAGGCCACCGCCCGTTTCACGATTGCTTCCTGGGACGAGCACGTCCTGGTGGATGTGGAGACGGGCGTAGTTCGAGACGACGATACGTATTATCCGACAAGAGGTTTCAGCCGTGCTGAGGTGTCCTACGGCTACACCGGAGCAATGGTGGGTACCGGCACTCTCGCCTACCTGATTTCCTACGGTCCCAATGCTGCACCGATCAGCGGGTTCGAGCGGTTCGTAGGATCGATCGACGGGCGGGAAGGGTCGCTCGTCTTCCGTCACGAGGGGACTCAGCACGCCGGGGCCGTCGAGGCTCGGTTGACCGTAGTCGACGGGCTCGGTACCGGTGATCTGGCGGCGATTACCGGAGTGGCACACGTCTCGATCGAAGGGCAATCGCCCGAAGGTTACGAGATCCGTTTCGGCTACGACATGTGAGGTGCACCAGTATGACCGGCGAGTGGCGCACAAGCCCCACTCGGGCAGCGTGACGTCTTCTCCGCTCGTACTCGGTCCGTCCGCCAGCGAATCGCTGCCGACGCGTTGGCCGGTCTCGGATCCAGAATGGCGAACCAGGGGCCGAGCGAGTGGCCACAGGCGCTGCTGATGCTCGGCGATGGTGTACGCCGACGGCCGGTCACCGGAGATCGTCGAGCGGTTGCAGGCGCGGCGACAAGCAGGGGACGGACGCTCCAGTGCGCGCGGCACCGAGGCCGAGAACGAGATCTGTGACATCGGGGGCCTGCTCGTGGTGGAGAAGATCGGTCGAGGAAACGTCATCGTTGCGATTGCTTGCCAAGCTGACTAGAACACGTTCTAATATTCCATGCGCTTCGGTCTCGTACTGTTCACCTCCGACCGTGGAATCACCCCGGCAGCGGCTGCGATGGAGGGGGAGCGGCTCGGTTTCCACTCGTTCTACGTTCCGGAGCACACCCACATTCCGGTCAAGCGCGAAGCTGCGCATCCGCAGACCGGCGACTCGTCGCTACCCGACGATCGATACGCCCGCACTCTCGATCCCTGGGTATCACTGTCGACGGCTGCTGCGGTTACTCGTTCGATCAGGCTCGGGACGGCGGTTGCGATACCGGTCGAACACGATCCGATCACCTTGGCCAAATCCATCGCATCTCTCGATCACCTCAGCGGTGGTCGAGTCAACCTCGGTGTCGGATTCGGTTGGAACGTGGACGAATTGACCGACCACGGTGTCCCTGCCGGCCGCCGTCGAACGATGCTGCGGGAGTATCTGGAAGCGATGCGTGCACTGTGGTCGTCGGAGCAAGCGGAGTTCGCCGGCGAATTCGTGAACTTCGGGCCGAGCTGGGCATGGCCGAAACCAGTTCAGGGAAGCGCGATTCCGACGCTGGTGGGCGCAGCGGGAACCGACAAGAACTTCGCCTGGATCGTGCGGTCGGCGGACGGTTGGATCACCACGCCCGGCGAGCAGGACATCGAATCGCGCGTTGCGCGGCTGCGCGGGCTCTGGCATGAGGCGGGACGCAGCGGTGAACCCGAAGTGATCGTGCTCGACTTCAAGCCGGACGCCGACAAGTTGTCTCGCTGGGAGTCACTGGGAGTGACCGAGGTGGTGTACGGCATGCCGGACAAATCCGAGCCGGAGGTGATGGCCTATCTGGAGCGCCTGTCCGGGAAGTTGCCCTCGACCGTGTGAGGCGCCCGGTCTTCGATACCGGTTAGTCTGTTTGTATGGACCAGATAACGAACAGTCCTGTAGCCCTACAACTCGAGCACTTGTGTATGGCGTTCGAGGGGAGACCGGCGGTCGACGACCTCTCACTCGTCGTACCGCAAGGTTCGATATTCGGACTGGTCGGCCCGAACGGGGCGGGTAAGACGACCTCGCTCTCGATGGCCGTCGGGCTTCTGCGGCCGCAGTACGGTCGCAGCCTGGTATCCGGCCAGGACGTGTGGATGGATCCTCTCGCAGCCAAGCGACTACTCGGCGTTCTTCCTGACGGGTTGTCCCTTCCCTCGCAGTTCACAGGAACCGAACTGCTGACATACCTGGGTCGCCTGCGAGGAATGGATGAGCGAACCATCGGGCTTCGTCGTGACGAACTCCTCTGGGCGCTGGACCTCACGGACGCGAGGCGCACCGTCATCGCCGACTACTCGGCGGGAATGACCAAGAAGATCGGACTTGCATCCGCGCTCTTACACGGACCACGTTTGTTGGTGTTGGACGAGCCGTTCGAGGCGGTGGATCCGATCTCCGGCGCAGGGATCCGGAACATTCTCGTGCAGTTCGCACAGTCCGGGGGGACCGTGGTGATGTCGAGCCACGTGATGACTCTCGTCGAACAGCTGTGTAGCCATATCGGGGTGATCACCGGTGGCCGCGTCGTCGCCTCCGGGACTCTCGACGAGGTTCGCGGCAACGCCAGTCTCGATGACGCCTTCGTCAGGCTGGTCGGCACCGAGTCGAGAGGAGGCCAAGGGTTGTCGTGGATGCGGTCGTGAAGTCCGGGGACGATTCCCTGTTTCGGACTCTGCTCTCGATGCGAGTGACGCTGTACAAACGGCGCTTCCGTGGTGGACGCGCGGTCGTGAACACGGTGTTCGGCGCGCTGGGCTTGGTCTACGGGATCACACTGTGCGCCCGCGCGGCGTCCGGCGAAGGGAACCCGGGCATCATGGCGATGTCGCTGGTCGGGATCGGCATCGCGTGGCTGATCGGACCCGTGCTCTCGGGGATTTCCGACGATAACCTGCATCCGCGACAGTTCACCCTGCTGCCGATCGATCCGAGACGACTCGCACGTGGATTGCTGTTCTCGTCGGCGATCGGAATGACGGTGCCAGTCACGGCTGTCGCGGTTGCGGTTCTTCCGGTGCATGCAGCGGCGCAGTCACTTGCAGCGGTGCCGATCGCGTTGGTTGCGTGGCCGGCGACCGTGGTGCTCGTGGTCGCCGCCGCGAGAGTGGCGGCTCTGACGATGGCTTTCTGCACAGCCGTCGCCGGCGTGAGTTTGCTGTGCTGATGTTCGGATGCGCGTTCGGCGGTCTTTACATGCTTCAATTTCCGATTCTGAACAACCTCGATGTGGTTGTGGACAGCCCAGGCGGATGGGCGTCGACGGCGGCACGGTCGATCCCGTTCGCCTGGGGCGCAGCAGGAGTCGACGCCGCAGCGAAGGGAACATGGGGTGTCGCGATCGCCGCGCTGATCGGATTGCTTGCGCTGGACGCAGTGCTGCTATGGACGTGGCAGCGGTTGGTGGTTCGGCATTTCGTCGGAGTGTCGGTGGGAAGAACTGCACCCACCGACTCTCGGGAGAAAGAACGTCGGTCACCGATGCAGACCGGTTGGCGCACAACACGAACGGGAGCCGTCGTTCAGCGTGAACTCTCGCTTTGGCGGGGACAACTGACCAGGCGAACGCAGCTGGTCACTCTTGTGGTCAGCGCCCTTCTGTCGGGGATAGGACCGCTGCTGTCGGAGTCCGTTCCGTTTTCTGCAGTATGGGGTGCCTGGTTCGTTTTCGTCACAGCGCTCGGTTCAGGGGTGAACTGGTACGGATACGACGGCAGTTCGATGTGGCACCTCGTCATGACGCCGGATTCCGCGCGTGCGGACGTGCGCGGTCGGCAAGTCGCGTGGTGCATTGTTGTCGCACCGTTCGCAGTGGTCGCCGCCGTGCTCGTTCGTGTGCTCGGCGATACAGGCGCCGATGGGCTTGCCGTGCCGATCGCGGTGACACTGTCCTCGCTCGGGGTCGGTGCCGGTGTCGTAGCACTGGTCTCGGTGTCCGCGCCCTACCCGGTTCCTGCACCGAAGAACGGTGCGGCGATGAACTTTCGAGGGTCGTTCAACGGTGCGTCCTTTCTGCTGACGATTGCCGGATACGGTGCCCTCGCCCTCGCTGCTGTCCCGGGAGTGCTCCTCGCGACGCTTGTGCGGGGTGCGGCGTCTTTCGTTGCCGTTCCGGTTGCCGCGGCGATCGGCGCTCTCGGGTTCTGGTGGGGCGGACACCGTGCGGGGACTCGCTTCGAATCGGAGTCCGATCGGGTGCTCCTGGCGGTGACCACACCATGAATCGATGATCGGCCCTCTGCACGCGGTCGATTTGTTCCGTTGGGCCGTGCCTACCATGTTCCGGGTGAACCGCGTCTGTGACCGGCAACAGTGGCGCAGGCGTGATGCTGGGTGCAGGGTGTGAGGGTGACGTCTTCTTCTTTGGTACTAGGTCCGCTCGTCCGCTATGTGGGGTCGAGCGACGCGACCTTCTGGTTCGAGTTCGACGCCCCGGGCACTGTGGTGGTTCGAACCGATGTCGGGGCATCTGGACACGCGCAGACGTGGGGAGTGCACGGGCATCACTATGCGTTGGTGGCACTGGAGGGGTTGCCGGCGAACTCGCCGATAACCTACGACGTGCAGTTCGGTGAGGAGATCGTCTGGCCCGAGGCCGGGAAAACCGCAGCAATCCATACCGTCGACGAGCACGGGCCCGTGACTCTCGCGTTCGGATCCTGCCGACGCGGAGACAACTACGGCGACGAATCGCTGCAGCGCATCGGCGCCGATGCGCTCGCCGGGCTCGGCACGAGGATGTCGCAGCAGAATTCGAGCGAGTGGCCGCAGGCATTGTTGCTGCTCGGCGACCAGGTCTATGCGGACGATCCGTCCCCGGAAATCCTGGAACGGCTACAGGCCAGGCGCGATGCCGGTGAGGGTCCGGTGTCGGCGCGAGGAACCGACGCGGAGAGCGAGATCTGCGACTTCGAGGAGTACACCTGGCTCTATCACGAGTCGTGGGGCGTCGAACCGGTGCGAACATTGCTGGCGAGTGTGCCGTCGTGCATGATCCTCGACGATCACGATCTTCGAGACGACTGGAACTCCTCGGCGTCCTGGAGGGCGGATATCGAAACCAGGCCCTGGTGGAAGGATCGTGTGGTCGGGGCGTTCTCCTCGTACTGGGTCTACCAACATCT
The DNA here is from genome assembly GCF_023264675.1 of Rhodococcus sp. (in: high G+C Gram-positive bacteria). Lineage (GTDB taxonomy): Bacteria > Actinomycetota > Actinomycetes > Mycobacteriales > Mycobacteriaceae > Rhodococcoides. The sequence goes on along the minus strand of NZ_JAHFVG010000005.1, from coordinate 28,743 downwards.
GGGCAACCTCTCGCCGAAAGAACTTGCCGACGAAGAACTGTACGAGGCCGTCCGGACGGCACCGACCGACGCCGATCGCGAGCACATCCTTGCGGACTTCTCGCTCCGTATCGACTCCGTCCCCGACACCGGTCGGTGGAGCTTCTATCGCGATTTCGGCAACACTCGACTCGTCATGATCGATTCTCGATGCTCACGGCGCCTCGATCCGGACGACCGCCGGATGGTCGACGACGTCGAGTGGGCGTGGGTGCGTGAGCGTGCGCTCGAGTCGTCACCCCGTCACCTGCTGTTCGGGTCGTCGCTGCCGTACCTCATGCTTCCCGCGCTGCACCATCTCGAACAGTGGAACGAAGCTGTGGCGCAGGGGAGTTGGGGGAAGTTTGCCTCGAAGGTGGGGGAGAAGCTTCGCATCGAACTCGATCTAGAGCATTGGGCTGCATTCGGTAAGTCGTTCGCGGACATGGCAACTCTGACGCGCGAGATCTCGCGTGCGCCGAACTCGCCGTCGTCGATCATGTGGCTGTCGGGTGACGTGCACTGCTCGTACGTGGCCCGCGCCGAATTCGGAGTCGGGGGTGACACTCCTGCTACTTACCAGTTGACGATGTCGCCGTTTCGGAATCCGCTGAACCTGCCGATCCGTGCGGTCAACCGTCTGGCCATCAAGAACAGTGTCGCCAGAATGCTGTCGAGGCTGGCGAGGGCCGCGAAAGTACCGTCGGCCGGTTTCACGTGGGAGGCGGACGCGGGACCCTGGTTCGACAACGGTGTGATGCTGCTGACAACCGACGGAGATGCTGCACGCCTCGCCGTCGAGCATGCCCACGTCGACGCCGATGGCACACAGACGTTGACTACCACTCAAAGAATGATCTTGACCCACTGACATAGGTTGGGCGGGTGGCCCACCTCGACCTGACCGACATCGACTACTTCCTTCCCGACGGGCGGCAGCTTCTCAACGGCGTCGGATTTCGGGTGGGCGAGGGGGCCAAGACGGCTCTCATCGGGCCGAACGGAACCGGCAAGACCACGCTGACCCGCATCGTCGCCGGCGACATAGCGGCCGACGAGGGCGCGGTAACCCGGTCGGGAACACTGGGCGTGATGAGGCAGTTCGTCGGTCAACTTCGAGACGATTCAACGGTCCTCGATCTGTTGCTCTCGGTGTCGGCTCCAGCTGTACGGACAGCGGCGAAGGCGCTCGACGATGCCGAGAACGCGATGATCGAGACCGACGACGAGAAGACTCAACTCGCGTACGCGTCGGCGCTCTCGGACTGGGGCGACATCGGCGGTTACGACCTGGAGCCGTTCTGGGACAAGGTCACGATGTCGGCACTCGGCATGCCGTTCGATCGCGCGAAATGGCGCGCGGCCTCGACGCTCAGTGGCGGCGAACAGAAGCGTTTGGTGCTCGAGGCCCTGTTCGCCGGCAACGACCAGCTGCTTCTGCTCGACGAACCCGACAACTATCTCGACGTGCCGGGGAAACGATGGTTGGAAAAGACTATTCGCGACTCGGACAAGTCCGTGTTGTTCATCAGTCACGATCGCGAACTCATCGCCAATGCCGCCACCAGAATCGTGACTCTCGAGCCTGGCTTCAGCGGAGCGACGTCGTGGGTACACGGCAGCAGCTTCGGGAGTTACTACGCCGCTCGCGACGACCGTAATGCTCGTCTCGACGAGCTCCGGCGCCGCTGGGACGAGGAGCGAGTGAAGCTGCGAGCGCTCGTTCTACGGCTGCGGGAGAAGGCGAAGTTCAACGACGGCGTCGCCGCGCGGTACCACGCTGCTCAGACCCGGCTGGCTCGATTCGAGGATGCAGGTCCGCCCGAAGCCGTGCCGGTGAAGCAGAGCGTCACCGTGCGATTGCACGGCGGCCGCACCGCAAAGCGTGCTCTGGTGTGCACGGCTCTCGAAATGACCGGGTTGATGAAACCCTTCGACGCCGAAATTTGGTTCGGTGACCGCGTCGCCGTGCTCGGGTCGAACGGTTCGGGCAAGTCGCATTTCTTGCGGTTGCTCGCCGGTGGCGGCACCGATCCCGAACGTGAGCATCTTCCCGTGCAGGAACTCGCTCTCGATCCGGTCCCACATACCGGTAGAGCGGTGCTGGGCGCGCGAGTGCGGCCAGGTCTGTTCGCGCAGACACACACACGCCCCGACCTCGCGGGCAAGACCCTGCTCGACATCTTGCATCTGGGCAACGAGCATCGCGACGGAATGGGCCGAGAGGCTGCCGGACGCGCACTCGACCGGTACGGTTTGGCGCGCTCGGCCGAGCAGTCGTACGACGTACTCTCCGGTGGTCAGCAGGCTCGTGTGCAGATTCTTCTGCTCGAACTCTCCGGAGCTACCGTCCTCCTGCTGGACGAACCGACGGACAACCTGGACCTGCTGTCCGCCGACGCTCTTCAGGACGCGATCGCAGCATTCGAGGGAACGGTGATCGCCGTGACCCACGATCGATGGTTCGCGCGAAGTTTCGACAGATTCCTGGTCTTCGGTTCCGATGGTCGGGTGTACGAATCGAAGGAGCCGGTGTGGGACGAAACGCGGGTCAGGCGAGAGCGCAGCCTGCGGAGTGACCCGAAGTAGCGAGAGCGCAGCCTGCGGAGTGACCCGAAGTAGCGCGACAGAAGCCTGCGGTAGCGTTGATACGTGCATGAAAACGAATCCGATGCGACCGATTCTCCCTATCTCGTCGGCCTGAATCTCCTCGGCAGGCGGGTTGTCGTCGTCGGCGGTGGAACTGTGGCGCAGAGGCGGTTGCCGCTGTTGATCTCGTCGGGTGCGGTGGTGCACATCATCACGAAAGAGGCGACCCCGGCGGTCGAGGCGATGGCTACCTCCGGTCAGGTCAGCATGGAATTGCGCGGCTATCGAGACGGCGACATCGACGGCGCGTGGTACGCCATCGCGTGCACGGACGAAGCCGAGACGAATGCCGCGATCGTTGCCGAGGCCGAACGGTCACGAATTTTCTGCGTTCGCGCCGATGTCGCGAAGGACGGCACTGCCGTGACGCCTGCATCTGCGGAATACGACGGACTCACGCTCGGTGTGCTCGCCGGCGGTGAGCACCGTCGATCGGCGGCCGTCCGCAATGCCGTCGTCGAAGCTCTTCAGTCCGGGGTCATTGCCGACTCGGCTCACGCTCCGCATGCGGGCGTCGCGCTCGTCGGCGGGGGGCCTGGTGATCCGGATCTGATCACCGTGCGTGGTCGACGACTGCTGGCGTACGCCGACGTGGTCGTCACCGACCGGCTGGCGCCCCCGGAGCTGCTTGCCGAGCTCGGGCCGCACGTCGAGGTGGTCGACGCATCCAAGATTCCCTACGGCCGCGCGATGGCACAGGAAGCGATCAACCAGGCGCTCATCGACGGTGCCAAGGCCGGGAAGTTCGTCGTCAGGCTCAAGGGCGGCGATCCGTATGTGTTCGGCCGTGGTTACGAGGAGCTGGAAGCACTGACAGCGGCAGGCGTTCCCGTGACGGTGGTGCCCGGAATCACGAGCGCAATCTCGGTGCCGTCGGCGGCAGGGGTGCCGGTCACACATCGCGGTGTGACGCACGAGTTCGTCGTCGTCAGCGGACATGTCGCCCCCGACCATCCCGACTCGCTCGTCGACTGGGACGCTGTGGCAAGACTGAAGGGGACCATCGTGCTGTTGATGGCAGTCGAGCGCATCGACAAGTTCGCAAAGGTTCTGATCGACGGCGGACGGCCTGCCACGACGCCCGTTCTCGTCGTACAGGAAGGGACCATGCGAACTCAACGCGAGGTGCGTGCCGATCTGAGTACGGTCGCCGAGAAGGTCAAGAACGAGGGAATACGTCCACCGGCGATCGTGGTAATCGGAACCGTTGCTGGTTTTTCTGTGAACTCTCGGTAACGTGAACTCCCGTGCCTGACCCTTCGCAGCCCGCAGCGTCCGCAACCCAGATCGTCTATCCGGTGACGACCAGGGCATTCGGCCTTGCCATCATTGTGCTCAGCGGCCTCCAGCTCATGGTGGTGCTCGACGGCACCGTCGCCAATCTGGCCTTGGCTCCGCTGCAGGCGGATCTGGGTCTGAGCGACGCGGGCCGTAACTGGGTGCTCACCTCGTACGCCCTGGCTTTCGGCGGCTTGATGTTGCTCGGTGGGCGGCTCGGTGATGCGTTCGGACGCAAGCGGATGTTCCTCGGCGGTGTCGTGCTGTTCACGGTCGCCTCGTTGCTCTGCGGTCTGGCAGTCAACGAGGGGACCCTCGTTGCGGCACGAGCATTGCAGGGAGTCGGTGCCGCGGTCGCGTCGCCGACGGCCTTCGCTCTGGTCGCGACGACATTCGCGCCCGGTCCCGTGCGTAACCAGGCAATCGCCATCTATGCGGCAATGACCGGTGTCGGTTCCATTGCCGGACTCATCATCGGCGGAGCTCTCACTCAGGTGTCGTGGCGTTGGATCTTTCTCATCAATGTTCCGATCGGCATCGTCATCGCAATACTGGCAGTCGTCTCGCTCAAGGAAACCGAAAGTGTTCGTCTGACGCTCGACTTTCCCGGGGCGATACTCGGCACCCTCGGATGTACCGGCGTCGTGTTGGCGTTGAGCGAGGGCACCGAGTTGGGGTGGCTCAGCCCCGTGGTCGTCGGATCGCTCGTTGCGGGACTCGTCTTGCTCGGTCTCTTCCTGTTCGTCGAGCGCCGCGCCGACAATCCGCTTCTGCCGTTCTCGCTGTTCGCCGACAGGAATCGTGTCGCGACGTTCGTGGCAATATTCTTCGCCGGCGGGGTCATGTTCTGTCTTGCTGCCTTCGTGGCGTTGTTCGTACAGGACATACTCGGTTACAGCCCGCTGGCGGCGGGCATGGCATTCGTCCCGTTCGCATTCGGGCTCGGCGCTGCCGCGTTCATCACCTCTCAACTGGTGGTTCGCATCCAGCCGCGATGGCTCGTCATGGCAGGCGCCGCGATCATGGTCGGGTGGCTACTGGTATCGGTGACGACGATGGATGCCGATTCGTCGTACTTCCCCGGGATCTTCTTCCCCGTGATCGGCATCGGATTCGGTGTGGGAATGGCTTCGATCCCGCTGCCGCTCTGCGCAATCGCAGGCGTTCCGGCGACCGAGATCGGACCGTTGACGGCCATCGCGCTCGTCGCTCAGACTCTCGGCGGTCCGGTAGCGCTCGCCATTGTCGGTGCCCTCGTCACCTCGCGCACTCTGTCCCTCGGCGGCACCACCGGCCCTGCCAGCCTCATGAACGACATCCAACTCGACGCGCTGAGTTCCGGCTACATGTTCGCGTTGTTCTGCTGCGCAATCTGCGCCGTGGTTGCAGGTATTTCGGCCTACTTCATCCGCTTCACCCCGCAGCAGGTTGCGCAGGCGCAGGCCGCGCAGGAAGACGCGCAGTCTTCGTAGTATTCGATTCGCGGTGGTTCCGGTATCAGGCGGCGCCGGTATCTCCGAGCGAGACCAACAGCTTTCGTAGAAGCCGGTCCAGTTCTTCCCGCTCAGTGGGCTCGAGATCCGCCACGAGGCGCGCTGCGTTGGCGACATGGCCGTCGACCACCCGCTCGACCACCTCGTGGCCCTTGGCCGTCAGCGTGATCAAGATGCTGCGGCGGTTCGCGGAGTCGGTCTCGCGCGTCACCAGTTCCTTCGAGACGAGACGGTCCACCCGGTTGGTCATGGCGGCCGATCCGACCATCGTGCGCGCGACGAGATCTTTCGGCGTCAGGGTGTACGGCGGACCAGAACGACGCAGGGTTGCCAATACGTCGAACTCCCACGACTCCATGCCCTCTCCGGCAAAGTAGTCGCGGATCTCGTGCTCGACCAATCGCGAGGATCGTGACAGACGTCCGACTACTCCCATGGGCGATGCCTCCATCTCGGGCCGCTCTCGTTGCCACTGCGCCAGAAACGAATCGACTGCATCGGTCAACGGATTCTCCTCGTACCTGCGGTGCCGGTTATTTCGACATCGAACTGTTTGACAGACGGTAGCACTCGGCTTACGCTTTCGCTGTCAAACGATTCGACATCGAAATATTCGGGAACGAGACATGAGACCTTCAGAGGGAATTTCCGTTTCGGATGCCATCAGGTCACGCCGAAGTCACCGCCACTACCTGCCCGATCCGATACCGACACACAGTCTCGACCGCGTGCTCGAGCTTGCTCTGGAAGCGCCGTCCGCCTGGAACTACCAGGGTCGTTCCATCGTCGTGGCCAGTGACCCGGAGATCCGGGCAGGACTCGTCGACGCGACCGGTGGCCAGCCGCACCCGAGAGAGGCGCCGGTCGTCCTGGTGTTCCTTGCCGAAATCGATGCCTGGCGACGGGACAACACCGACGTGTTCGACTCGGCGCGTCGCAACGAAGCATGGTCGGAACAATTCGTCGTGGGTTCGGCAGAATCGAGCAACGCTTTTCAGCTCGACCTCGCCGAGCGTGGCCTCGAACGCGAGTACGCCGTCAAGGACGCCATGATCGCTGCGAGCTTCGCGATGCTCGCAGCCACCGAGCAGGGGCTTGCCAGCTCACCGATGAACGGGTGGGACGAGTCCGAGGTCAAGAAAGTGATCGGCCTCGACGACCGCACCGATATCGCAGTCGCACTGCTGCTTCCGCTCGGATTCGCTGCCGAGGAGAGGCGTCATCCGGGTCGACGGCCGGTGTCGTCCTCGGTGCATTACCAGCACTACCGAACTGCAAACACCGACACTTCCTGGAGGAACGCATGAACGCACTGGTGCAGGTCGCAGGCATCATCGACGACGAAGAGGCTCGGATGCTCTGTGAGTCCGGTGTCGATTGGCTCGGATTTCCGCTTCGACTGCCCTCGGGGAAGGACGACATCACCGAGCACGACGCTGCGAAAGCCATCGCGGGGCTCCCGGCTCCACATCAGGGGGTGTTGATCTCTTATCTGACGGACGCCGCCGAGATTGCTGCCTTCTGCGGTGAACTCGGCGTTCGTTCGGTGCAACTGCACGGCGACGTCGCGGACACCGAATTGCGCATCCTGAAGGACATCGCACCCGAGCTCTATGTCCTCAAGAGTCTCGTCGTTCGCAGTGACAACGCCCAGGAACTGTTGGCGCAGGTCGATCGAACTGCCGATGTCGTCGACATGTTCATCACCGACACCTTCGATCCACGTACCGGGGCGAAAGGGGCCACCGGGCTGCTGCACGACTGGTCGGTAAGTGCTGAACTCGTTGCTCGATCGCCCAAGCCACTCATGATGGCCGGGGGACTCAGTCCTGCCAACGTCGCCGACGCCATCAGGCAGGTACGTCCCGCTGCGGTCGACGCACATTCGCTGCTCGAAGGTGCAGACGGCCGAAAGGATCCCGCGAAGGTTCGTGAATTCGTGGTGCGCGCTCGCGAAGCATTCGCCGAAATCGACTGAAGGGCAAAGTCTGTGACATTCACTGAGCTGCGCGAGGCGTCCGCGACGTTGACGACACCGATCCGTGATCGCGCGAACGTCCACCTCCTCGTCCAAACCAAGCAACTGCGTGCCATGCACACGATCATCCGAGACCGGAATGCTTCCCAGGAAGACTTCGTGAACTACGCCGGAAGGATCAACCGGTTACTTCTCGAAGCCGGCGTCGATCTGCTTCCGTTCGACTATCACGAGGTGACCACTCCCGTGGGTGAGACGTACCGAGGCCTTCGGTGTGCGTCCAGAGTCTGCGCCGTACCCGTGATCAGGGCGGGTGAAAGCATGGAATCGGCGTTCCGCGAACTGTATCCCGGGGTCAGCATCGGAAAAATCCTGGTCCAACGCGACAAGAGCACGAAACTACCCCGCCTCTACTACTCACATCTCCCCGATGATATCGCGTCTCGTCATGTTCTTCTGCTCGAACCCATGCTTGCCACGGGCGGCTCGGCTCTCGCCGCGATCGACGTTCTCGTCGAAGCCGGTGTCCGAGAGGACCGGATCGTATTCGTGAACTTCCTAGCGTCACCGCAGGGTCTGGACGCGGTGTGCCGTGCACGTCCACGCGTCCAGATCGTGACGTCCTCCGTCGAAGAGCGTTTGAACGAGCAAGCATTCATGATCCCCGGTATCGGGGATTTCGGCGACAGGTTCTTCGGCACGGTGCACGGTGGGCCTGCCCGATGAAGACGAGCAATGCAGTGCGCGATTCGCTGCTGACCGTGCTCGCGCCCGCAGTGTGGGGGAGCACCTATCTCGTAACCACCGAACTGTTGCCGCCTGATCGCCCACTGCTGGCGTCGGTCGTGCGCGCGCTGCCCGCCGGCCTGATTCTCGTCGCTGTGGGACGTGCTCTACCGCAGGGTATTTGGTGGTGGCGTGCACTCACGCTTGGAGTGCTGAACATCGGTGCATTCTTCTACTTCTTGTTCGTTGCGGCATATCATTTACCGGGCGGTGTAGCGGCACTCGTCATGAGTGTGCAACCGATGATCGTGCTTCTCCTCGGAGTGGGACTGCTGGGGGCAAGAATTCGCGGAATTCACATCGTCTCCTGTGTGATGGGCGCTCTCGGTGTCGGGCTACTCGTGCTTCAGCCGACTGCCGGTCTGGATCTCGTGGGTGTACTCGCCGGACTCGCGGGGGCCGCAAGCATGGCAACCGGACTCGTGTTGACCAAGCGATGGGGTAGGCCGGACGGTGTCGGAGTGTTGACGTTCACCGGGTGGCAGCTCACTGTGGGTGGCGCAGTTCTGTTGCCGTTCATGTTGGTTCGAGAAGGTCTTCCGGATGTCATCACAGCACGGAACGTCTCGGGGTTCCTCTACCTGAGTGTGATCGGTGCACTGCTGGCGTACGCGGTATGGTTTCGTGGCATCGAGAAGCTACCTGCACTCGCGGTCTCGTTCCTGTCGTTCGCCAGCCCCCTTGCTGCGACATTGCTGGGGTATCTTGTTCTCGGCCAATCACTCTCACCGGTGCAACTGATCGGTGCTGCCGTCGTCATCGCAGCTGTGGTCGTCGCTCAACCGATCCGAACCCGCCGCCATGCGGCACGATTGAATGTGAAACCGACTCAATCCGTTTGAAATCTCGCCAGTTCTGCGTTCGACACCTACTGCCGTTCCGACTCACAGGGGATTCCCGTTGGATACCAGACAGTTCGATGCACGCATACACGCCGCCCACCTCGTCGCCAGCCTTCCGGACCTGCTGCGACGACAAGCCGAGACTCGACCCGATTCCATCGCCGTCGTTGCTGCCGACGGCAACCTGACCTTCTCCGACCTACGTGACCGTGCCGAGCACGTCGCTGCACACCTACGAGACATGAGTGTCGGCGCCGACGACTGCGTCGGGTTGTACGTCGAACCCTCCGCACAGACGATGGTCGGCGCCTGGGGCATTCTGTTCGCCGGCGCTGCCTACCTACCGTTGTCGCCCGAGTATCCGGACGATCGACTGCGCTACATGATCGAGGACAGTGGCACTACCGTCGTCGTCACTCAGGAACATCTGCGAGCTCACCTGGCCGACATGGTTCCTGCGGGAACACGTGTCGTGTCGCTCGAGACTGTTCGGCCGAGGACGCCGTCGGCTGCGTCGGCTCGCCCGAGTCCCGGAGATCTGGCCTATGTGATCTACACATCGGGCAGTACCGGGCGGCCGAAGGGCGTGATGATCGAACATCGCAGCATCGTCTCCCAGATCAACTGGATGCACTCCTGCGGACACCTGGGTGACGGTGCGGTCGTCCTGCAGAAGACGCCGATGAGCTTCGATGCCGCACAGTGGGAAATCCTCGCCCCTGCAGTCGGCAGTCGAGTTGTGATGGGCTCGCCCGGAATCTACCGAGACACCGATGCACTCGTCGATTCCATCAACGCGCACGGCGTCACGACGTTTCAATGTGTTCCCACATTGTTGCTTGCGTTGCTGGACTCCGAGAGATTTCGAAGCTGCGTGAGCCTCTCTCGTGTGTTCTCCGGGGGTGAAGCACTCTCGTTACAGCTCGCGAGGATGTTCTGCGACGAACTGCCATGGTCATCGTTGGTCAATCTCTACGGACCGACGGAATGCACCATCAACGCCACCGCGTTTCTGGTCGATCCCGAGGCGATCCGTGAGGGTGCTGGATCGGTACCCATCGGTGTACCCGTCGACAACACCCAGTGCTTCATTCTCGACGAAAGTCTCGCGCCCGCCGATATCGGAGAAGTCGGCGAACTTTACATCGGTGGCGTTCAGCTGGCCCGCGGATATCTCGGACGCGAGGATCAGACGCGCGACCGATTCATCGGTTCGCCATTTGTCCCGACCGAGAAGCTCTACCGAACAGGAGATCTCGCATACTGGAATGCTGACGGTTCGGTTCAGTTCTCGGGGCGGGCCGATAATCAGATCAAACTCCGAGGATACCGCGTGGAGCTGGAGGAGATCGCGCTGTCGATCGAGGAACACACGTGGGTTCGACGTGCCGCAGCGATCGTCACCGACGACTCGCGAACCGGGAGTCGAACACTCGTCGCCTGTGTCGAACTCAACCCCAAGGAAGCCGCCCTGATGGACCAGGGTAACCATGGCAGCCACCACCAGTCGAAATCGAGCAAGCTGCAGCTGGCGGCACAGCTCGCCGACTCGGGGGTTCGGACCAGCTCGGAGCTCGCCGGCCGACGCGTCATCGAGCTGCCGGGTCGCGACGAGACAGTAGGGCAGCGCCGAGAAGTGTTCGCGCGCAAAACGTATCGGTTCTTCGATGGCGAGAGGCCGGTGTCGCGTGACCGGCTGCTCGATCTGTTGTCGACTCGGTCGACCGAAGCCTCTTCACGGTCGTTCGAGGACCTCGGTGCAGCTGATCTCGGCGAGCTCATGAGGTGGTTCGGGCAGTTCCGTAGCCGGGAGCGAATGCTTCCCAAGTATGCGTACGCCTCACCGGGAGCGTTGTACGCCGATCAGATCTATCTCGAGGTGCCTGGCAACGACACTCTCGAACGCGGCGTCTACTACTACCATCCGATCGATCACGCGTTGGTGCTGGTCGGTTCTGGTGCCGACGTGCCGGCGAGTCGGATCCACCTCGTCGGTCGGCGGAGTGCCATCGAACCGGTATACCGAAACAACGTGTTGGAAGTGCTCGAATTCGAGGCGGGGCATCTTCTCGGAGTCTTCGAAACCGCCCTCGGCAGATACGGATCGACCGTCCGGCCCGGTCAACCGGATCCGACGCTTGTCCAGCGACTCGATCTGCCTGCAGGTGACGAATACCTGGGTAGCTTCGACATCGGCCCTGCCGAGGATTCGATGAGGGCCCTCGACGTCGATGTGTACGTGCAAGCGCACGGCGCGGTCGAGGGTATGGCGTCGTGTCTTTACCGATTCGACGGCGCGGACTTCGAAATCGTCTCCGATTCTCTGATACAACGCAAACACGTGATCGCGATCAATCAGCAGGTCTACGACCGCGCGAGCTTCTCGATTGCGCTGGTGTCTCGGGCCGGGGAGTCGTGGATGGACTACATCGAACTCGGGCTTGCGCTCCACCGCCTGCAGCGCCGTGGTGTCGATGTCGGGATCGGACTCATGTCCTCCGGATACAGCTCCAAATCGGGAAACCCGCTTCCTGCCGCTCGCCGCATCGACGACATTCTCACCGCGTGCGGATTGCCGACCGGACCGTCCTACTACTGCGTCGGGGGAGCGGTGAGTGCGGATCAGCTTTCGAGCGAGGGCATGAACGAAGATGCAGTCCACATGAAGGGGCCTGCCGAGATCATCAAGGACGAGCTCGCGAACTTCCTTCCCGATTACATGATCCCGAATCGAATTCTGGTGATGAACGAACTACCACTCACTGCGAACGGGAAGGTCGACTGTGGAGTGCTCGGTCGATCCGAGAAGGTGCTCGCCGCCGATTCGTCGGCGCCTTATGTGGCACCGGCAACGGATACCGAACGTTGGCTGGCCGAGGTATGGGGCAGCGCTTTGCATTACGACTCGGTGTCCGTCGAGGATGAGTTCTTCACCGCCGGTGGAAACTCTCTCATCGCCGTGGCGATGGTCAATCGGATCAATGCCGAATTCGGTGTGAAGCTTCCGATCCAGGTGATTTTGGAGCGTCCGAAGCTTCGAGATCTCGCAGCGAGAATAGCGGGGCATGCGTCCGGTCCCGAGTCCCGACTGTCGTTGTTGCACAACATGGGTACTTCGACGCCGGTGTTCTGCTGGCCCGGTCTCGGCGGATATCCGATGAATCTTCGCCTGTTGGCGGCCGAGGCGAGCCCGACGCGCCCGCTGTACGGGATTCAGGCCTATGGAATCAATACAGGGGAGACTGCCTATCGAACGATCGGGGAGATGGCGGCTGCCGACGTGACCGAGATCGTCCGAATTCAGCCACATGGAACGTACCGGCTGTGGGGATATTCGTTCGGTGCGAGGGTTGCGTTCGAGGCGGCGTGGCAGCTGGAGCAGGCCGGCCACGAAGTCGAGCAGCTGTTTCTGATCTGCCCGGGAAACCCCATTGTCGACGATATCGACAAGGCCGACGGCGCCGACCGCGCCCGTAACGCCAGCTACGACGATCGCAGCTATCTGACCATTCTCCTCTCGGTGTTCACCGGCCAGATTTCGGGTCGCGAGCTCGACAGGTGCGCGGCCACCGTGGTCGACGAGGACACGTTCGTTTCGTACGTGAACGGGCTCCTTCCCGAACTCGGGAAAGATCTGATCACCAACATCGTTCGTGTCGTGGAGCAGACGTACGAATTCGAGTACACCTTCCGCGAGATGGCGGATCGACGCCTTCGGTCACCGGTCACGATCTTCAAAGCGGTCGGTGACGACTATTCCTTCGTCGAGGGGCAATCGGGATACTCGACGGCACCGCCGCGACTGATCCAGCTCACCGCGGACCACTACGCGGTGCTTCGACCCGCCGGTGTCGGCGAACTCGCAGCCGCCATCCGCGGAACGGTCGGTCACTCGGACCGTGCACTGGACGACGTACCGGCCCTCGAATCCACGGGAGTACAGATCACTGCGCAGGAGCGAGCATGAAGACGTCGAGGGTTCCTCTGCGAATGACCGAGGAGGTCGCCGAAGCACTCCACAGTGGGACGCCGGTAGTCGCTCTCGAGTCCAACGTCATCACTCACGGCCTGCCCTATCCGGACAATGCGAGCACGGCAGCGGAGGTGGAGCGCGCAGTCCGAACCGGAGGGGCTGTTCCGGCGACGATCGGGATCGACGACGGACATCTGTCCATCGGGATGACCGGGGCCGACATCGAGCGCTATGCGTCCACTCGGGGTATACCCAAGGTGAGCAGTCGAGACCTCCCGGTTGCGTTGGCACTCGGCATCACCGGCGCAACGACCGTCGCATCGTCCTTGGTCGCAGCAGAACTTGCGGGAATCAAGTTCTTCACATCGGCGGGGATCGGCGGCGTGCATCGCGGCGCCGAGAAGACGATGGATGTGTCGTCCGATCTCATTCAGTTCACCCGGTCGAAAGTCGCGATCGTGTGTGCCGGTGCCAAAGCGATACTCGATCTGCCGCTGACGATGGAGTTCCTCGAGACGCACTGTGTGCCTGTCGTGTCGTATCGATCGGACGACTTTCCGGCTTTCTATTGCGAATCGAGCGGAATCCGCAGTCCGCATCGCGTCGACGACGAGAACATCGTCGCGAGAATCGTCGAAACCTATTGGAGTGCAGGCGGGTCGGGTGGTGTCCTGATCACCACACCGCCCCGATCCGAGGACGCCGTCGACCGCGAACTCGCCGAAATCGCGATCGGCACGGCCCTCCGGTCTGCCGAACGTGACGGGATTCGCGGAAATGCGATCACCAAATATTTGATGCGAGCCGTCGACGACATGACCGGCGGCAGAACATCGGAAGCGAACAAGGCGGTGCTGATCAGCACCGCCGAGGTGGGCGGCATTCTCGCTGCCGCTCACGCACGTCATACCTCAGCGAACACCCACACGACGCACGGGACTGGAGCAGCATGACCACCATCTTCGAACCGACCGATCTGGGCGCGATCGAGCTGAAGAATCGACTCGTCATGGCCCCGATGACCCGTAATCGCGCAACCATCGATGGCTGTGCGACGCCGTCGATGGCGACCTACTATGCGCAGCGTGCGAGTGCCGGTCTCATCGTCACCGAAGGAATTCAGCCGAGCGTCGTCGGCCAAGGCTTCACCGCGACGCCTGGCCTGCACTCGGCGGAGCAGATCGACTCCTGGCGAGCAGTCACCGACGGCGTGCACGCGGCAGGCGGACGCATCGTGGCGCAGTTGATGCATTCGGGCCGAATCGGGCATCCAAGTCTGTACCCGTCGGCGCACATGTCGGTTGCTCCCTCGGCGATCGCGGCTGCAGGCACCTGCTTCTCACCGGCCGGTCCAGTGGACTATCCCACGCCGACAGCGCTTTCGGTGGACGACATCGAACAGGCGACAGCGGATTTCGTATCGGCAGCGGAGGGTGCCATCGACGCGGGATTCGACGGTGTCGAAATCCATGCAGGCAACGGATTTCTGCTGCACCAGTTTCTCGCGGACAACACCAATGTCCGCACCGACGCGTATGGCGGCTCGATCCAGTCTCGGGTCCGATTCCCAGCCGAGGTGATCGATGCTGTGGCGGCGGCGATCGGCGCCGACCGTGTCGGCGTGCGAATCTCACCGGCAAATCCTTACAACGACATTGCCGAGTCCGACACGCTCGATCTGTACCGACACTTCGTCGATCGGCTTCCGGGCCTGTCGTATCTCCACGTCATGGAATCGGGCAATCGATCCGTCACCACTGCCCTCCGAGAGCAGTGGACGGGCGCGCTCGTGCTCAATCCGCACGAGCACGCCGACTCCGGCCCGGTGACGGCCGAGATCGCCGACGGGGTTCTCGCCACAGGAGTAGCCGACGCCGTGTGCTTCGGGGCGTTGTTCCTCGCAAACCCTGATCTACCGGCGAGAATTCAGTCGGGCGGACCGTACAACGCCCTGGACGACACCGCACTGTACGGGGGAGGCGACGCCGGATACATCGACTACCCAGTGCTCGAGATTCAGAGCTCGAGTGAGGGCTTCGCATTCGCGAAGTAGGAACGTTCGGCGCTGGGTGAGGAGCTACTGCAGTTCGGCCTCGTCGGCGGCTGCGTGCCCCGACTCCCAGCCCTCGGCGTCGAGTCGCGGCCCCCTCATGGTTCTGACTCGGGGAAACAGTCGGTCGAATTCTTCGTCGACGGCCACGCTCTGTGCCGCCAGCATGGGGAGAAGGTTGCCGGAATGCTCCGACGCCTCCTCGACTGCGTGTTCATCGGCCTCCGCGAGTCGTTCACCGATCCTGACCGCGTACGCGTAGAGGAAGGCCTTGCCGAAAGCCGCTGAGGCAGAACCTTTGCGGCGTTTTGCCTTCGGGGAGTGCGCGAGGGATCTGGTCGCCTGGATCAGCAGCGAGGTGAACAGTATTTCCGTCTGCTCCACGTCGATCGGAGAACCGACCAGGGTCGCGATCGCGAATTCGGGGTCCCAGATGGTCTTCACCCGGTTGACCGTGCTGACTCCGTGCAGCAGTTGGGCTTTGGGCGGACCGTGCGGATTGTCCACGTGTAGGCGCCTGCTGACGACGGTGACGTTTCCTTCGGTCAGTAACAGCGAATCGATGGAGTACCGCGTCATCAACTCCTGTGCCTTGGCTGTGAGAGTCTCCGCTTCCTCTTCGAAATCGGTGGCGTCGGCTTTGGCGAGCAATCCCCTGATACGGCCGAGTGCTTTGGCGTTCGGCTTGTCGCTGCCGACAGAGGCAGGCGACGGTGCCGAACGCCGAGTGGGCCACTGAGACGGAAACGGTCCGATCTTGGGCCAGCGCGGGAGTGTTTGCCACTGTCCGAGAAGTGCGAGGACTGCAATCCATTGATCGTTGGCGGCGATGTAGTCGGTCTTGCCACTCGCCTTCAGCAGTGCCGCGAGAAAACTGGGAGACGCATCGACCCTCGATGCAGCCTTCGGGTACGCGGCGCAGATGTCGGACAGTTGATCGACCCAGCGCTCCGGAGCCCTGTCGTGGGCGTCGGTCAGATCCGACTGGTGGAGCAGCGCGGCAGCGGCGAGAGAGGACACGGCGACCGTCTGTTGTCGTCTGACGATATGAAGCAGGTCGAAAGGCTGCCAGCCGGCTTCGTACATCGTGTCGATCATGTTGGTCAGTGCCAACGAGGCCAGCGCCGATGCGTCGTGGCTTTCCAGAGAGATCAACCGGTCGGCGACATCGTCCACGATCCGCAGGTCCCGGCCCTTGCCATAGGACGCGTCGGCTCCTCGGCGGAGCAATGCGGGGACGGGGTTCATTCGGTGAGCACGATCAGCTCGGTCGCTGATGCCACCTCGACGCGCAGACCTGCCTTCTTCGCGACCCGTGCAAGGCCGCGGACGTCCTTCGGTTCGGCGGTGGTCAGGGTCAGTGCTCGCGCAAGGACACCCTTGTGGTGCTTGTTGAAGTGGCTCACCACGGATCGGGTCCCGTCGGGCTTCTCCGTCAAGACGGTTGCGGTAATCGCGCCCGGTACCGGTCCGAGCTGCTGGTAGGTACCCGAGCGGAGGTCGACGACGAGCCCGTCCGCTTCGGCGAGCACAGCGTCGGCGAGTGCAGGCTTCCAATGCGAACCGAGTGTGCCGAATCCAGGAATCTTCGATCCACCGGACAATCGGTAGGACGGAATCGGGTCGTAGGCGCGAAGCGCCCCGAACAGCGCCGAGCCGATCCAGAGCCGCGATGCTGCTCGGGCGCGGCCGGCTCGGGTGAACGAACGAGCATCGAGAGCGTCGTAGAGCACCCCGGTGTATCTGCCGAGTGCCGGGGCGGTGGGCGACACCCATAGTGCCGCGTTGCGTTCTATCTCGTCGGCCTGAGTGGGTCCGAGACCGAGCGCCGCATTCGACGCCGGGACATCGTCCGACAATGCGACGAGCGCATCGGCAAGCTTCCGACGAAGCGGATTGAGGGTAGGAAGCGATAACGAGTCGAGGTCGAGAGGGGAGCCGTCGCCGCCGTCGGACTTCGTTTCGGACGGAGGCAGCAGAATCAGCACGGGGAGCAACGTTACCCACCGGCGGGGCACCGACTACTCTCGTACCCCGTGATCACCCGTCTTTCGAAGCTGTTCCTCCGTACTCTCCGCGACGACCCGGCCGACGCCGAAGTCGACAGTCACAAGCTGTTGGTGCGCGCCGGTTACGTCCGTCGTATCGCGCCGGGGGTCTACTCGTGGTTGCCGCTCGGTCTGAAGGTGCTTCGGGAAGTCGAGCGTGTGGTTCGTGAGGAAATGAATGCGATCGGTGCGCAGGAGATTTCGTTGCCTGCGCTGCTGCCTCGTGAGCCCTACGAGACGACCAATCGCTGGACCGAATACGGCGACGCGCTCTTCCGGTTGAAGGACCGCAAGGGTACGGACATGCTGCTCGGGCCGACGCACGAGGAACTGTTCGCGCTGACGGTCAAGGGCGAATACAACT
Source organism: Rhodococcus sp. (in: high G+C Gram-positive bacteria) (assembly GCF_023264675.1). Lineage (GTDB taxonomy): Bacteria > Actinomycetota > Actinomycetes > Mycobacteriales > Mycobacteriaceae > Rhodococcoides. Next base: position 11,264 of record NZ_JAHFVG010000005.1, on the reverse strand, counting down.
CGTACAAGGACCTTCCGGTCACGCTGTACCAGATCCAAACCAAGTACCGCGACGAAGAACGCCCACGTGCAGGCATTTTGCGCGGTCGCGAATTCGTCATGAAGGACTCGTACTCGTTCGATCTCGACGAAGACGGCCTGAAGGCGTCGTACCACGCACACCGTGAGGCCTACCAGCGAATCTTCGCTCGCCTCGGCGTGAAGTACGTGATCGTCGCCGCTACGTCCGGTGCGATGGGTGGCAGCGCTTCCGAAGAGTTCCTGGCCGAAAGCGACATCGGCGAGGACACCTATGTGCGATGCGTCGAGTCGGGGTACGCCGCCAACGTGGAAGCTGTCACGACGCCGGCACCCGCGTCACTTCCCCTCGAGGGCCTGCCTGCTGCGGTGGACTACGAGACGGGAGACACTCCGACCATCGCAACGCTCGTGGACTGGGCCAATTCTGCAGACCTCGGGCGTACGGTCACCGGCGCGGATACGTTGAAGAACATCCTGCTCAAGACCCGCCTACCCGGTGGTGAGTGGGAACTGCTCGCCGTCGGGCTGCCAGGTGACCGCGCGGTCGACGAAAAGCGCCTCGAAGCAGCGCTGGAGCCGGCCGAGTTCGAACTGTTGGGAGACGCCGACTTCGAAGCGAATCCTTTCCTGGTCCGCGGCTACATCGGGCCACGCGCCCTGCAGGCCAACGGAGTTCGCTATCTCGTCGACCCCCGGATCGTCGACGGCACGTCCTGGATCACCGGTGCCGACGTCTCGGGTAAGCACGTGGTCGATCTCGTCGCCGGCCGCGACTTCACTCCGGATGGAACGATCGAGGCGGCCGAGGTGCGCGACGGCGATCCGTCCCCCGACGGTCGTGGTCCGCTCGTCACTGCACGTGGGATCGAGATCGGCCACATCTTCCAGCTCGGCAGCAAGTACACCGATGCGTTCAGCGTCGACGTGCTCGGCGAGAACGGTAAGCCTGTTCGTCTGGTTCAGGGTTCCTACGGCGTTGGAATCTCGCGCATGGTGGCCGTGGTGGCCGAGCAGATGCACGACGACAAGGGTCTGCGTTGGCCCGCCGAGATCGCACCCTTCGATGTTCATCTCGTCATCGCCAACAAGGACGAGGCCGCACGGGAAGGCGCCGAGGCCATCGCCTCACAACTCGACATTCAAGGGCTGGAGGTGCTCTTCGATGATCGCAAAGCCTCGCCTGGCGTGAAGTTCAAGGACTCCGAGTTGCTCGGGATGCCGCTCGTGGTGGTCGTTGGGCGTGGCTGGGCCGAGGGCAAGGTGGAGCTTCGCGATCGGTTCACCGGCGAAAGCCGCGAGCTGGAGAAGGACACTGCCGTCGCCGAGATCGTCAAGGCGGTTCGAGCCGGCTCCTGATTTTCCTGCCCGGTCGGTTACTCGCTGGTAGCTTCGGATGGCAGCGGAGGTTGCGACGTGACCCGAGCGTGCAGGTCCGACTAGGAGAGGCATCAGCGTGACGCACCTTGCTCTGTTCGATCCAACGAAACTCGACACGTCGGGTTTCGACGACGAGACCGCCCGGCAGTTGACGGCCCTGATCGACTGGTTCGAGGACCGCGGCAAGAAACGTCTGCTCGCCGACGATCTCGGGGCTGTGTGGACGGGCGACTTCCTGGAGTTCGTCGCAAAGGAGAAGCTCTTCGCGACCTTCTGTACCCCGGCCGAGTACGCGGACGGTGACCCGAACAAGCGCTGGGATGCCTCGCGCAACGCTGTGTTGAGCGAGATCCTCGGGTTCTACGGGTTGTCGTACTGGTACGCGTGGCAGGTCACGGTGCTCGGGCTCGGCCCGATCTGGATGAGCGAGAACGAGGCAGCGAAGAAGCGCGCCGCTCGGGTACTCGACGACGGTGGCGTCATGGCCTTCGGCCTGTCCGAGCGGGCCCACGGCGCCGACGTCTACTCCACCGATCTCCTCCTCGAACCAAGCGCCACGGATGGTGTCGAATTCACGGCATCGGGGGAGAAGTACTACATCGGTAACGGGAACGTGGCCGGGATGGTCTCCGTCTTCGGCAGACGGACCGACATCGAAGGTCCCGATGCGTACGTCTTCTTCGTTGCGGACAGCGACCACGACAACTATTCGCTGCGGGACAACGTCGTTCACGGGCAGATGTTCGTCAGCACGTTCGTGCTCGAGAACTACCCGGTCCGTTCCGAGGACATTCTGCACACGGGAGCCGACGCATTCTCCGCGGCACTCAACACGGTGAACGTCGGCAAGTTCAACCTCTGTACCGGATCCATCGGCATCACCGAACACGCGTTCCACGAGGCGATCACTCACGCGCACAACCGGATCCTCTACGGCAATCGGGTCACCGAATTTCCGCACGTGCGTGCAAGTTTCGTCGACGCCTACGCGCGTGTGATCGCGATGAAACTCTTCAGTGCACGAGCCACGGACTACTTCAGGAGCGCAAGCCTGGAGGACCGTCGATACCTGCTGTTCAATCCGATGACCAAGGCGAAGGTCACCTCCGAAGGCGAAACGGCGGTTCGGGCACTACACGACGTCATCGCGGCCAAGGGGTACGAAAAGGACACGTATTTCCGCGAAGCCGCACAGCTGATCGGTACCTTGCCGAAACTCGAGGGGACAGTGCATGTCAACGTTGCTCTGATGTTGAAGTTCATGCCGGCGTACATGTTCGCACCCGCCGAGTACGCGGAAGTGGGTGTACGTGACGATGCGATCGACGACACTTTCTTCTTCGCTCAGGGCCCTGCGCGCGGCGCGGGGAAGGTGCGGTTCCACGACTGGGCTCCGGTCTACGAAAAATACTCGCATCTGCCGAATGTCGGCCGATTCTACGAACAGGTGCTTGCGTTCAAGCAGTTCCTGACCGATGCGGCACCCGACGAAGGCCAGCAGAAGGACCTCGACTTCCTGCTCAACGTCGGGCACCTGTTCTCGTTGGTCGTCTACGGTCACCTCGTTCTCGAGGCTGCCGACTCCGTGTCGACCGAGCTCGTCGATCAGATCTTCGACTTTCAGATCAGGGACTTCTCCGGTTACGCCGTTGCGCTGTACGGAAAGCCGTCGTCGACCGAGGCTCAGCAGTCGTGGGCGCTCGGTGCAATCCGCAAGCCGGTAGTCGATCAGGGACGCTTCGAGACAGTGTGGAACGAAGTACTGACGTACGACGGTGTCTACGAGATGAAGGCCTAGCTCGGGGGCTTCAATCGTTCCAGTCCGGGACCGAATGCGCAGTCCGACAGTTCGCCGAGAGGTGAGTCCTTCTCGGCGAACTCGGGTGCCTGCATTGCAAGTAGGCAATTGAGCAACATTCCGTGGGCGATGAACTGTCGGGCATCTTCCGGCGCACACCCCGTTCCGTCCACGATCTGGGCGTAGATCGCCGACATGCCCGCTCGGCCCTGTGCACCGATCTCCGGTGCCGCTCCCGCGGTGAATCCGTGCATCAGAACGAGGAGCAGGTCTCGGTCGGCCACCAGCTCGGTGTACGCCGCTCCGAGTGCAGCCCAGATGTCGTCGGTGGAATGACCTGCCGTCAACACCGCGTCGAACGCCTCCATGATTCCGTCGATGGACCGCTGGAATACAAGCCTGAACAGTTCGCTCTTGGTGCCGAACATTCGAACCACGTAGGGCTGCGACACCTCGGCTTCCTTGGCCACGGCATCGGTGCTCGTCCCGGCGTATCCACCGCGTGCGAACGCTCGAGTGGCCGCGGTCAAGACCAGTGCGCGGCGGTCGTTGACGTCCATGCGTGATTTCGTCGGCGCTGCCATATTGACAGGTTATCAGTTGATAACTAGCGTCGGTCGCATAAGTAATCATTCGATGCTTACCAGGTGTCGCGGCGGGTATGCCGCATGTTCGAGGAAGGTGCACTCGATGTCGACGACAACTTCTCCGCCTCACAGCTCCACCGGTCGCAGAATTCCGATCTGGGTCGGCCTCGTCGCCGCATCCCTGCCGATGTTCATGGCCACGCTCGACAATCTCGTGATGACGAGCGCACTGCCCGTCATTCAAGCCGACCTGAACGCATCGGTCGGTGAACTGCAGTGGTTCCTGAACGCATACACGCTGAGCTTTGCCACTCTCATGCTGGCCGCAGCAACTCTGGGCGATCGATGGGGCAGGCGGAAGGTGTTTCTCGGCGGAATTGCCGTGTTCACGTTCGCGTCGATCGCATCGGCGCTGGCAACGACTCCGGCGATGTTGATCGCTGCCCGGGCCGTGCAGGGTGCCGGGGCGGCGGCAATCATGCCGCTCTCGCTCACGCTACTGGCCGGAGTCGTGCCTGCAACGAAACGCGCTCTGGCCATTGGTATCTGGGGTGGAGTGTCGGGACTCGGTGTGGCTCTCGGGCCCGTGGTGGGTGGCGCCGTGGTGGATGGAATCTCCTGGGAAGCGATTTTCTGGATCAACGTTCCCGTGGCGCTCGTCGCGGTGCCGCTCGCTCTCGTCGCGCTGAAGGAGTCCCGTGGGCGAACCCAGCCGCTGGACATCCTCGGAATCCTTCTGGCCGGAGCGGGAGTCTTTCTGCTCGTGTGGGCCGTCGTGCACGGGAACGACGACGGATGGGCGTCGGCCGAGGTGCTGCTCTCGTTCGTCGGGTCCGCGGCTTTCGTCGGCGGATTCGTAACCAGGCAGGCGCGAACGGCGTTCCCGGTTGTGCCCTTGCGGTTGTTCCGCTCCCGGAGTTTCTCGCTCGCGAACGTCATCGGAATCGCCTTCACGCTCGGCATGTTCGGCGCGGTGTTCCTGCTCTCCCAGTACCTACAGATTGTCATGGGGTACACCCCGTTTCAGGCTGGATTGCGAACATTGCCGTGGACGGCGGCACCGATGGTTGTTGCGCCGTTGGCCGGTATCCTCGCCCCTCGCTTGGGACTTCGTGCGTTGCTGGTGAGCGGGCTCGTGCTCCAATCCGGGTCGCTGGTGTGGATGGCGATAATTCTCGGACCGGGCACCGACTACGTCTCGATGGTCCCCGCGCTTGCCATGGCCGGTGTCGGAATGGGTCTCACCTTTGCACCCTCGGCAACAGCGGTACTGGCGGATATGGCCGAGGTCGATCATGCAACCGCGAGCAGCACGAACTCCACCATCAGGGAGATCGGCGTCGCGCTCGGAATTGCAGTGTTGACCGCAGTCTTCCTCGGCGCGGGCGGATCGCTGACCCCGACCGGCTATACCGACGCGCTTGCGCCCGCGCTACTCGTCGGAGCAGGCGCAGTGGCGGTGGGCATCGTCGCCGCGGCCTTCATGCCAGGTCGTCCGAAGCCAGGTCGAATCAAAGCTGACCGGGAAATGCGGTCGTCGACGGAACCACGCCGAGGATCTGACGCCAGTTCGCAAGCCGCAGGGCAGCTTCGGTGAGTGCAGTGGTTCCGGTCTCTCTGGTGGGACCGGAATCGCTGCGTTCGATCACCGAGCGCCAGGCAACGGATGTGTCCACCTCGGCTTGTGCCGCCAATTGGGCAGCAGTGATGGCGTCTGTCACGGTGAACGGAATGGAATAGGCCGTAGCGGGCTGGGGGACAGTGACACTCGCGGCCTTCAGTGCATCGATGGTCGAGTCGCGGCGCGCGCGATGTGCTGCGGCGTTCTGGGCCACGAGGTCGGCCCGCGCGGGATTGGAGAACGCGCCGACGATTCCGTACGCGAACACCGCGGCATATTCCGCGTTCAATGCGTCCACCAGCGCCTGCTGCTCGTCGCCCAGATCGCTCATGCGAGCACCACCGTGGATTCGACGGCGCACGCAGCGCTGATGGAACCGAGAAGGCCTGCTCGGTATCCGGATTCGTTGCGGGACGCGTCGGCCGCACCTCGCTGTGATTCCGACAGATACGTTTTCAACTCGTCCAGTGTCGGAGGCGGTGCAGGAGCGGCAGTGGTGGTCGAAACCGTGGTCGACGTTTCCTGTGGTCCACCCGCCACCCGATCGATCTCCGTCTGGAGCGCGTCCGCGTGTGCGGTGCGTTCGGTCTGTACGACGGTCAAGGAGTCGGCGTCGGCAGGAAGCACGGCGATCAACGCCCCCGCCGCGGCTGCGTCGCGGCGTGCAAGCCGGAGGTGGGTGGAGAGTGTGTCGACCGTTGCCGCTACGTCCTCGCCCGAGGAGCATGCGGTGGTCGTCACCAGCCCGACCGTCGTCAGAACTGCGCCCGCTGTCAGCCGGAACGCTGCACGGCGAGAGAGCGAACGGGGGAGCGGGGACGTCGGCACGCCCCATATGGTGCCAGGTTCGCTTCGGATCCTGCACATCCGGACCTGGTCACGAAGGCCTCGGAAGGGCGCTAGGCTGTACGTTCACAGTTCGAGCTGATCCGACCCACAACTTCACGAGGAGTGTCACCACGATGCCTGTTCCGACCGAGGAGAGGGTCGTTGCGCTCCTGTCCGATCTAGTCCACGGCAAGGGTTTCGACCTCGAGGGCGTCACCGTGGTGTCTGCCGGCCGCCACAGTGCCGTGAAGATCATGGTCGATCGTGAAGAAGGCATCGACCTCGACGCGCTGCCCGCCCTGAGCCGGGATATCGCCGAGATTTTCGACGGCGTGTCGGATTTCGGCGAAGCGCCGTACACGCTCGAAGTCACCACGCCTGGAATCGACCGTCCGCTGACGGAGGACCGCCACTGGCGTCGCGCCAGAGGGAGAGCAGTTCGAATCGAACTGGAAGATCAGAAGCTCGAAGGGCGTGTAGGGCCGCTCGACGGTGACTCGGTGACTCTCGTCACCCGGACCAAGGGTGTGCTCGCCACGCGAAGCATCGAACTGTCGAAAGTCGTCAAGGCTGTTGTGCAAGTAGAGTTCTCGCGGCCGAAAGCCGACGAGATGGAGTTGGCGGGTGGGGTTGTCGGCGGGCGGCCTGCCCCGGCCGACTCCGACGAGATCGTGAACGTGGAAACACCGGAAGAAGGGTCCGACAAGTGAATATCGACATTGCAGCGCTGCGCGCGATCGAGGCGGAGAAAGGGGTCTCCATCGAGACCGTGATCTCGACGATTCAGACTGCATTGCTGACCGCGTACCGGCATACCGAAGGCCACCAGCAGCATGCGTGGATCGACGTCGACCGCAAGTCCGGTTCGGTGAAGGTGATGGCCAAGGAGATCGACGAAGACGGCAACACCATTTCGGAGTGGGACGACACCCCGGAGGGCTTCGGTCGAATTGCAGCGACCACGGCGCGCCAGGTCATCTTGCAGCGACTGCGCGACGCAGAACACGAGAGATCGTTCGGCGAGTACTCCACCCACGAGGGTGAGATCGTCAACGGCGTGATTCAGCGCGATACGCGGGCGAACGCGAAAGGCACGGTCATCGTTCGCATCGGCAGTGATGCGAACGGCGCGGACGGTCTGCTTCCGCCGGCCGAGCAGGTTCCCGGCGAAAGCTACGAGCACGGCGAGCGCCTGAAGTGCTACGTCGTCGGCGTCGCACGCGGGCAGCGCGGGCCACAGATCACGCTGTCGCGAACACATCCGAATCTGGTTCGTAAGTTGTTCGCCCTCGAGGTTCCCGAGATCGCCGACGGGTCGGTGGAGATCATCGCGGTGGCGCGTGAGTCCGGACACCGGTCGAAGATCGCGGTCCAGTCCACGGTGTCGGGACTCAATGCGAAGGGCGCATGCATCGGCCCCATGGGGCAGCGCGTACGCAACGTGATGAGTGAGTTGGCGGGCGAGAAGATCGACATCATCGATTTCGACGAGGACCCCGCACGATTCGTGGGGAATGCACTGTCGCCGTCGAAGGTTGTCTCGGTCACGGTGGTCGACGCGGCGGCTCGCGCTGCCCGTGTCGTCGTTCCCGATTACCAGCTGTCACTGGCTATCGGCAAGGAGGGCCAGAACGCCCGCCTTGCTGCTCGTCTGACCGGATGGCGTATCGATATTCGGAGTGACGCGGCCGCGGCACCCGAGTCGACCAGCGCGTAAGGTCGGAATGCGGAGTTCGAGGCAATACAGCGGTAGAGTGGTCGATGGTTCGAAATGAACTCCATGCATCGAGTCATGAGAGCACCGGTTCGGCGACAGTTCGTCGGCCGGTGCGAACGTGTGTCGGGTGCAAGGAACGAGTTTCGTCCGCCGATCTGTTGAGGGTCGTGATTCGTCGGCCGGAAAATGATGCGGGATCCTCGGAATCCGTGATCGTCCCCGATGACACGCACCGGCTTCCCGGTCGTGGTGCTTGGTTGCATCCCGACCCGAAGTGCCTCGACAATGCAGAACGGCGCCGAGCTTTCGGCAGAGCGCTTCGTGTAACCGGATCGGTCGATGCGTCCGCGGTGACCACTTTCGTAGAAGGTGTCGCAGCGGAGCGGGAGTCACGGGAACGCGAGGAACAGGGCGACAGAGCACTACCCGTCGAGAAGAACAGGCAACAGCACTGATGAGCACACCGTGAAGCACCAACGATGAACGTCCATCGGAGATAACCCGAGGTCGTGCGGGCACCATGCCTCGCTCGGCCTCTCAGTGAGGAGAGCAGTGGCAGGCAAGGCCCGCGTGCACGAGTTGGCTAAAGAACTCGGTGTCACCAGTAAGGAACTACTCGCACGGCTCAAAGAGCAAGGCGAGTTCGTAAAATCTGCATCGTCCACCGTCGAAGCGCCGGTCGCGCGTCGACTGCGTGAGTCGTTCCCGTCCGAGAAATCGGAATCAGCACCTACCAACGGTCGCGCCGCAAGCAGCGCCCCGAAGCCGAGCACCGGCGCGAAGCCGGGCGGACCGCGCCCCGGCCCGAAGCCGGCCCCTCGTCCGGCGTCCCCGGCAGAGGCAGCACCCGCAGCACCCGAGACGCAGGCTGCTCCGGCAGCACCCGTCGAGGCTGTAGCACCGGCAGCACCTACACCGGCGCCGTCACGACCCACTCCGGCACCGGCCCGCCCCGCGGCACCGGCACCGGCAGCGGAATCCGCACCGGCACCGGCACCGCAGGCAGAGGCCGAAGCAGCTCCGGCGGCGTCGGCAACTCCCGCGGCGCCTTCTGCTCCTCGACCAGGCGCACCGGGGCCCAAGCCGGGCCCCAAGGCACCTCGGGTGGGAAACAACCCTTACTCCTCGGCACCGACCGAGCGTCCCGCTCCTCGTCCGGCAGCCGGATCACCGCGGCCCGGTGGCAGTGGTCGTCCGGCTCCGGGACAGGGCGGACCTCGCCCGGCTGCACCTCAAGGTGGTAGCCGACCGGCACCAGGCCAGGGTGGGCCTCGTCCGGCACCAGGCCAGGGCGGACCTCGTCCGAGCCCCGGCTCCATGCCTCCTCGTCCGAACCCGGGTGCAATGCCCACACGTTCGGCTCGTCCAGGACCTGCAGCAGGTCGCCCGGGTCGTCCCGGTGGCGCACCGGGCGGACGTCCGGGTGGCGGCGCAGGCGGCGGTGGCTACCGCGGCGGTGGCGCACCGGGTGCTCCCGGTGGAGCTCCGGCAGGCGGAGCTCCGGCAGGCGGCTTCCGCGGACGTCCCGGCGGCGGTGGCCGTCCGGGCCAGCGCGGCGCAGCAGCAGGCGCATTCGGACGCCCAGGCGGCGCACCGAGGCGTGGACGCAAGTCGAAGCGGGCGAAACGCGCCGAGTACGAGAGCATGCAGGCTCCCGCAGTCGGCGGCGTCAGGCTGCCTCGCGGCAACGGTGAGACCATTCGTCTCGCTCGCGGCGCATCGCTGTCCGACTTCGCGGACAAGATCGACGCCAACCCGGCGGCATTGGTCCAGGCATTGTTCAATCTCGGCGAGATGGTGACGGCGACTCAGTCGGTCAACGACGAGACGCTGGAACTGCTCGGCGGCGAGATGAACTATGTCGTGCAGGTCGTGAGCCCGGAAGACGAGGATCGCGAGCTGCTCGACAGCTTCGACCTCACCTACGGCGAGGATGCAGGCGGCGAGGACGATCTGGAGCAGCGTCCCCCCGTCGTCACCGTCATGGGTCACGTCGACCACGGTAAGACCCGGCTGCTCGACTCGATTCGTAACACCGCGGTGCGCGAAGGCGAAGCCGGCGGCATCACGCAGCACATCGGTGCCTACCAGGTGCTGACCGAGCTCGAAGGCAACGAGCGTCTCGTGACGTTCATCGATACTCCGGGTCACGAGGCCTTCACGGCTATGCGTGCTCGTGGTGCGAAGGCCACCGACCTCGCGATCCTGGTTGTCGCAGCCGACGACGGCGTCATGCCGCAGACGGTGGAAGCGATCAACCACGCTCAGGCAGCAGACGTGCCGATCGTCGTCGCGGTCAACAAGATCGACAAGGAAGGCGCCAACCCGGACAAGATCCGGCAGCAGCTGACCGAATACGGTCTCGTCGCCGAGGAGTACGGCGGCGACACCATGTTCGTCGACATCTCCGCCAAGCAGGGCACCAACATCGATGCCCTTCTCGAAGCGGTGCTGTTGACCGCAGACGCCTCCTTGGATCTGCGCGCCAACCCGGACATGGAAGCGCAGGGTGTCGCCATCGAGGCACACCTCGACCGTGGTCGCGGTCCGGTGGCAACGGTGCTCATCGCTCGCGGAACCCTGCGTGTCGGTGACTCGATCGTCGCAGGCGATGCATACGGTCGCGTTCGTCGGATGGTCGACGAGCACGGCGAGGATGTCACCGAGGCACTGCCGTCGCGTCCCGTCCAGGTCATCGGTTTCACGTCGGTTCCAGGGGCAGGCGACAACCTGCTCGTGGTCGACGAGGACCGTATCGCTCGCCAGATCGCCGATCGACGCAACGCTCGCAAGCGCAACGCGCTGGCCGCGAAGAGTCGCAAGCGGATCAGCCTCGATGATCTCGATGCAGCGTTGAAGGAGACTTCACAGCTCAACCTGATCCTCAAGGGTGACAACTCGGGAACCGTCGAGGCTCTCGAAGAGGCGTTGCTCGGAATCCAGATCGACGACGAGGTCGAGTTGCGCGTCATCGACCGCGGTGTCGGTGGCGTCACGGAAACCAACGTCAACCTGGCGTCGGCATCCAACGCGATCATCATCGGCTTCAACGTTCGTGCGGAGGGTAAAGCGACCGAGCTTGCCAACCGTGAGGGCGTCGACATCCGGTACTACTCGGTCATCTACCAGGCGATCGACGAGATCGAGAAGGCCCTCAAGGGCATGCTCAAGCCGATCTACGAAGAGGTCGCACTCGGCCAGGCCGAGATCCGCGCGCTGTTCCGCTCCTCGAAGGTCGGAAACATCGCAGGTTGCCTCGTCACCTCCGGTACGATCCGTCGCAATGCCAAGGCACGGTTGCTGCGTGACAACGCGG
>NZ_JAHFVG010000100.1 GCF_023264675.1 Rhodococcus sp. (in: high G+C Gram-positive bacteria) | reverse complement strand
CTCCCAGCGGATCAAGGTTGCGGGCGGTGTCGTCATGATCGCAGTCGGGGTAGCGCTGCTGACAGGCGTATGGGGGTTGTTCATCGCCTGGATACGCAACGAATTCGTGACTGCGGTTGTATTGCCCATCTGAGGTGGGCGCCGCCCTGATCTGCACTCGCGTTGCATAGTTCGGGTTGCCGAACTATATTTTCAGGGTCCTGGAATCCCGTCGGCGTTGGGTGTGATGTCATGGCTGTGCTTCAACGCCGATCTCCCCGGGCGCCGTCGAGGTTCCGAGCGGGATTCGTCCTGCTCGGCCCGGCGTTCGTCGCCGCGATCGCCTATGTCGATCCCGGCAATGTCGCCTCCAACGTCAGTGCAGGCGCACAGTTCGGGTATCTGCTGGTCTGGGTGATCGTCGCCGCAAACGTCATGGCCGGCCTCGTGCAGTTCCTGTCCGCCAAACTCGGCATCGTCACCGGCATGACCCTCCCGGAGGTTGTCCGCGACAATTCGAGCAAGCCTGTGCGGCTCGCGTACTGGGGGCAGGCCGAAGTCGTAGCCATGGCAACCGATCTCGCCGAGGTGGTCGGTGGTGCTATCGCCCTGTACTTACTTTTCGACCTACCGCTTCTGCTCGGGGGTCTCATCACCGGAGCGGTATCGATGTTGCTGTTGCTGGTGCAGGACCGCCGGGGTCAGCGTCCGTTCGAGTTCGTGATCCTGGGCCTGCTCGGTGTCATCGCCGTGGGGTTCTTGGCCAGCGTTGTCGTCGAACCGCCATCCTTCACCGACGCAGCAGCCGGGTTGGTTCCCCGATTCGACGGCGCCGAAAGCGTGTTGATCGCAGCCGCGATGCTCGGTGCGACAATCATGCCGCACGCGGTGTACCTGCACTCCGGACTCGCACGTGACCGGCACGGTCATCCCGAGGCAGGGCCCGTCCGTCGGCGATTGCTGCGGATCACCCGCATCGATGTCGGGTTGGCGATGCTGCTCGCCGGTGCGGTGAACATGTCGATGCTGCTGTTGGCGGCGTCGACGTTGGGAGGCCGCGAGGGCGTCGATTCCATCGAAGGAGCCCACGCAGCAGTAGGGGACACTCTGGGGCCGGTGGTAGCGCTGTTGTTCGCAGTGGGCCTGCTGGCCTCGGGCCTTGCATCGACATCGGTTGGGGCGTACGCCGGTGCGATGATCATGGATGGTCTACTGCGCAAGCGCATCCCGATCATGGTGCGACGGCTTGTGACCCTGATTCCGGCACTGGCTATCCTCGCCGCGGGGGTAGACCCCAGTCGCGCACTCGTCGTCTCCCAAGTCGTGCTGTCCTTCGGCATTCCGTTCGCGCTCATTCCCTTGGTTCGGTTCACCTCCGACCGCATGCTGATGGGCAGCGATGCCAATCACCGAATCACGACGTACGCGGCATGGCTCATCGCGGGAATCATTGTCGCGCTCAACATTGCGCTGATCTACCTCACCGTGTTCTGACGCAGCTACCGTTGGCGTCGCGGCGGATTTCCTATCGGCGCGAAAATGTGCGAGCACAGCCCAACCCGAAATTCATCCAGTGGTCGTCGGCGCCCGCCTCGCCCGGCGACCGTCGGGGACAGTGAAAGAATAGATCTACGATGTCGGTCACCCACGCTGTAACAGGTGGAACGTATACCGCACTCGTAGCGTTGACGACTACAGGGACGCTGTTGGTCGCTTCTTTTCGCTCTGCAGTCGAACGGGAAACCGCGTCGTGGGTGCACTGGTTCAACACCAGCCGCCTGCACTCCTCGATCGGCTACCTCTGACCCGTCGACTACGAAACGAGGACCGACAGCAAATGCTCGCCCGCCACCTCCGACCGCGAAGTGGCTTGAAACCGGTTTCCATCAGATCCAGGACGGTTCAGTGTCAGGGTCGGCGAGGTTGACCTGCGCTGTCGCTCACTGCCGGGTGTCTGATTCTTGGTGGGTGGCCCCTGAGTGGAGATTGGTGGGTGTCGAATCAGCGCCGCGCTGTTCGAGCCATCGCGTAACCTCGTGGCACTCTGATCGTTCGGCGGCGGCGAGAGGTGTCAGTCCGTCGTATCCGATCCAGTTGATGTCGGCGCCATGGTCGAGTAGCACTGTGGCGGTGGAGACATGGCCTCCGTGGCATGCGCCCCAGAAGCTACTGGTGATCCTCTCGTGGGTGATGAACTCGGTTTCGAGGAGTCGTTCGACTTCGCTCTTCAGACCGAGGGCAGCAGCGTCGAACAAATTGACTGAAGCTCCGTGCGTGACCAGTCGGCGGGCGGCGTCCCATTGCCCGAAGGCTGTCGCATCTGCCAGAGGTGTCCCGCCGGCAATGACGGCGCCTTTCGCCTCGATGTCGGCGCCTACGTACAGTAACGCGTCGATAGCTTCGACATCGTTGCTACTTGCCGCCCAGTGCAGCGGTGTTTCACGGTGCTCGCCCAGGCTCGGGGAGTTGGGATCTGCTCCGGCCGCGGCGAGGATGGTGATGGATTCGCCGACGTTCGGAAAGTGGCCTGGCCAGTCGGTGGCCACGTGTATGAGGGTGCGCCCCTCGTGCCGAGGCAAACGGAGAGCGGCGAGTTCGGGCGTTGCTGCCAGCAGCCGGTGGAGTGTCGTGACATCGCCTACTCGAATCGCGGCGATGGCGGCCTCATGTACGGGGTTGTCGATCAATGCGTCGAGGATCCATTGGTCGTCGGGGACACCTCGGGTGCCGGTCGATGTCTGGTAGATGCGGCATTGCACGCCGAATCGATCGGACATGTCGATCGAACTCGATTGCGATAGAGGCGTAGCCGCGACGTCGCTTCCGTTGACTCGCACCGTTGGTGAGCCGAGGAACCTGTTGGTTCGGGCTTGTTCGTCGGTGGTGATCTCGTTCAGTGCCACGGTCGCGGTGATGTGGTGCTGCTCGAGTAGTTCGTGCAGGTGTGGCAGCAGTTGTTCGTGGTGTGGGCATCCCTTGACGTAGAGCACCTCGATGACCGGTGGCCCGTCGAGAATGCAGATGTCGGCGATCAGCCCGTCCCGTAGCGTGACTCGGACTGTCATCTCCGGCGGCGCGTCGTCGTGATCGGGCCAGGAAACCTGGACACGGACTGTGAGGATGTTGTCTGGGGCGGTGTCGGTGGGTTCGATGTTACTGATACGAAGGGTGAGCCCACTGTCGAGCAGTCCGGCGTAGTGGTCACCTACTTGTGTCCGGTCGGTGCATTCGTGTCCTACGCCGCGAAGTTCTCCGCCCCACCTCACATCGTCGGTCAGCAGGGCGGTGAAGGCATCGCGTGTGCGCGCAGCTAGAGCAACAGTCAACGCAGTTGCCAGCTGGTCGGTCGCGCCATGGCGCGGTGATTCGGTCATTGTTCGAACTCCTGACACAGCGGGTGCCCCGGTTGGTGACGGGTTCCCTCGTTCAGCATGCGTATCTTGTGTTTCGTGCGGAGGGTCTTTTGGATTCAGCCTAGAGCGTTTCGATCCGCTGCACTGCATAGTGAACACTCACTGCGATTGCGTTTGTCGCAATTGAAACGACCCCGAACCTGCGCGATCTAATCATGGGTCGGTGATCGTGCGGTGGCCGCTGTGAGCGTTGCCGTAGCGTGCACTGCTCGGGGCGAGGTGGGGAACGAGCCGGACGTAGGCGACCATCCCGATCAGTTCCACCAATGTCTGTGTCACCACGACGACCGCTGCGAGAGACAGGGCCGGTGGGAGCGCGAGTGCGAGAGGCAGGACGACCAACGAATTGCGGGTGGCACCGGAAAAGATCAACGCCCGCGTGGCTGGAACATCTTGACGAGTCACCCGGGCGGTCGCCAGTCCGACGACTGCCATGATGATCAGGAACGCAGCGAAGATCGGCACCACCCCGACCAGCTTGGCTCCTTCGGTGCGGACCGCGTCGATCTGCGACGCAACGACAACGGCGAGGGTGGCCATCATGACTGGAACCATCACCGAAGCCATGAGATCCATTGCCTGGGTCCCGATTCGGTGTCGGCGAGCGAGCGCTTGGGTCAGCGCTGCCAGCGTCAACGGAGCGACGATCAGTAGTACGAACGCTTCGACGAAGGGTGCGATGTCGATGATCTCCACCAGCTCGGATCCGACGAACAACCAGAGGTAGAGCGGAAGAAACAGGATCTGCAGCAGCATCAACAGCGGCGCGCTTGCGAGGAGTCTTTCCGATGCGGCCCCGGCCAGCCCGCTGAAGACGATGACGTAATCGATGCACGGCGCCAACAGCACCAGCAGCACCCCAACCAGGACCGCCTGATTGCCGGTTACGAACCGAGTGAGCGCGAACACGACGATCGGCACGAGAACGAAGTTGAGTACCACCACGGTGACGAGGAAGCGTCCGTCGCGCAGCGATGCACCGATGGCGGAGAACGGAACTGCGAGAAAGGTCGCGTAGAGCAACACGATCAGCACCGGGTTGATGGCAGTCTCGAACGTGTGCGCCGACGACGGTGCACTCAACCCGGTGAGGGCACCGACCAGCAGCGCGAGCAGGTAGAGCGGAATCTGGTGTTTCTCCAGCCATGCCACCACCGAGGTAGCGCTCGAATCGTTCACGCGGTGCCTGCTGCAGGGTTCGTCGAGATCAGCCAGGTGCAGTCCGGGTTGCATGGTGTCGACGCATCGGGTGTGTCCCCGAGACGGGTCAGTGCGTCGGTCAAACTGTCTCGTAGAGCGGTCAACTGTGAGATCGACTCGTTCGCATGCGCGATATGAGACTCGATCGCAGGGGCGAGTTCGGCCTTGACCGCGGCGCACGAGTCCTTCTCCCAGACCC
>NZ_JAHFVG010000045.1 GCF_023264675.1 Rhodococcus sp. (in: high G+C Gram-positive bacteria) | reverse complement strand
TCGGATCGGTGGTCGCATCCAACCACTTGCCGTAGGCATCGCCTCCGGCGGCATCGACCGCGGAGCACACCAGCTGATCCGTCGGCCCCGCGGGACGATAAACCGCGTAGATTGCGTTGCCGTCCGATGTCTGCTGACGCAAAGAAGAGCAGGCATTGTCGGTACGGAGATATTGCGCCCCGGGGTTTGATGCAAGAAGCGCGGCGACCTCCGTCGAATAGCTCGCCGGATTCGTGGCTGAGTACAGCACCACGATTCCCGTTCCGTCACAAGCAGGCACCGTCATCCGTGTGGGGAGCTGCAGGTCGCCCCTCGCCGGACTAGCCACTGTCGGCGGTGGAATCGGCGCAACGGGCACGATTGGGGGCTCCTCCGTGACTGTCGTCGGCGGTGCGGATTCACTGCTGATTGAGACCGCAGCGGTGGCTGGTCCTCCGGCCTGCGTGGGCGCCGCTGTGGCCGACTCGGAAGAGGTGCGGTCCCCCAGTGCAAACCAGACGCCTATCACGACCGCGATCAGTACTGCCGCCCCGCCTGCGGCCATCAGCTTCGGTCCACCCGGCCAGTGCGCGCTCCCCGTTCCCGGTGGTGATGGATCCGAAGTGAAGACGGGCGCGGGGAACGACGGTGGCGGTGCCTGACCATCCCGAGACGAAGGGACTTCAGACGATGGGACTGGTTCTTCCACCGCTCGAATGATGCCATCGCACAGCGACAAAGACCACCAATGCGATTGCCGATGGTGCGCTAGCGGCCTCGAGTCGCTGTCGTTCGAACGATGTAATTTGATTTGCCGCGCCAACTTTCGAAACGATGTAGGCGATAATTACGACCGATCGGTGTTGGCCGAAGCGGCGCGGTGAACGCTACATCGTGATCTCTCCGGGTTGGCCCCGTGCGATCAACACTGCCGCCCAAATTGCCGACTTTGACACCCACGAACAGATCGGAACGTCGATGTACCAGGACCCCTCGATCGCGATCGCGCCCGGCGAAGTCGTTCGATTCTCGGAACAATTCAGTCCGAGGATGCTGTTCACCCATCTCAAAGTGACCGTCGTAATGACCGATAGACGCGTGATTGTCCGCCGGCCGAACACGCTGTTGGGGATCTTCCCGAAGGGTTATTACGAGCAGACGAGTCCGCTCGGACACATTTCGGAAGTCAATGCTGGAGAATCGTTCTCGACACGTCATGTGTTGTATGCAGCGGGCGCGATCCTCTTCGGCCTCCTCAATCTGGCCAGCGGGGCGTTCGGCCCGATCGGAATTCTTCTCGGCCTGTTGTTGATCGGGGTCGGGGTACTGTTTCTCCTCAACGCTCACAGCATCGGTATCGGATTCCGAAACCACGGTGCAGGCGTGCTGTTCGCCGCCGCGGGAAAGGCTGAACGACGACGAGTCGAGGAGGCAAAAGCCGCAATCAACTCACTCCTCTTCGCCGATGGCGCCGAGCTGGTGCCACCAGTTGCAGCGACGCCTCCAACAGCCCAAAACCCGGTGCCGGCTCCCCCACGCACTGCATTCACCTCGGCCCAAGCGTCTGATCCTTCAACTCCCCAGTCGGTACTTCTCCAGATTGCCGAACGCGAACCATCGCTGCGCCCCCTGGTGGCAACGAACCCTAATACCTATCCAGGGCTGCTGGATTGGCTCCAATCGCTCGGGGATCCCGCAGTCGATCGAGCCCTTTCGACTCGCATCGGAGTAGCTCGTTTCTGATAGATGATTTTTCGACATCCCGAAGGTCGCCTTATGAGACCGGAACGTGGGATTCTCCTGGGTTGCGTCCGCAAGGCAGGGCGACGGTATGAGCGCCGAGCTATTCGTGGAGAATCGGCGGTATGAGTGACTTGGTTCCGGCGAATCAGAACGCAAACGACACGGTGTTCGTGTCTGAGGACGAATTCGGCACGATTGTTGCAGGATCGAAGTCCGCCGTCGCAGAGTTCGTTGCAGAATGGCAAGGCGACTTCTCGATCGCGCACCGAGAGAAAGTTGTAGCTAAATCGGCACTTGACAGAATTCTGTCGGCGTGCTCTGACCTTTTGCGATCACCGGACTCCGCATCCTATCTGGTCAGAGGTGAGTCCTCATCCCCTTCGCCTGTCGAGAGCGTGAGCTATCGACGTGTGACCAGGTCGGTCGAGACCGGACGGTTCACCAGCAATACACCTATTCCACCGGAGTTCCTGGCTGGCAGTCCACAAGGCGCTCTGGCGGCCGCTACCGTAATTTCTGCCCTCGAGTCCATGATCGAGCCGTTGCAGCAGAGCCTCGATCGAATCGAGGATATGACGGCCGACATTCTCCGGCTTGCAGACGCTGAGCGGACCGGTGACGTGTTCGGGCGCAGACGTGTCTTGCGACGCTTGACCGGCGAGTTGGATAGCGGGGCGATGTTGACGGAGACCGATTGGGACAGTGTGGCCGCGCTCGGACCCGATCTCGAAATCGGGGTTGAGCGTCTACGGCACTACAGCACGCGCCTGCTGCTCGATCTACGGGCCGACGTCGCAGCGGACGATCGCGCGGACCTCCTGGCCAAGGCTGTTCAGAAGGATCGCTTGGGCGAGACACTTCAGCTGCTGCTGATTGCTCAGGAGTCTTTGTTCCTCTGGCAGCGAATCCGGGTTGAACGAGTCGAACTTCGCGAGGGAGACCACCTTCCACAAGTTTTGGAGAGCGCGAAGGCAACTCTGAGAGAGCACCTCGCAGCGGACGTCGCACTGGTCGCAGATCTACGCAGCACACTCGACACGTACGGAACTCTACGAGTTTCGGAATTTCACCGGAAACTGTCTGCTCGACGACTCAAGAAAAACCTCACACCTCTGCGCGCGGACATCGATTCGTTCGTCACAAGCCGAGCACTTCAGGTCGCCGAATGGAACGAGCCCAAGAACCCCGGAGTACTCGACGCACTGCGTGCGTTGAAGTCAGTCGGTGACAATGCCGTCGATGCGGGCGTTCAGACAATCGGCAAAGCAGCTGAGGTTGTGCAGCGGAGTACCGAGTCATGGGCAGAGCGGCGGGTGCAAAAGTACAACCAAGAAGGTCCGGCAGATGACCAAGGCATCGTGCAAACAAAGAGTAAGGGCGAGTCGGAATAGTCACGACCCAAGTCGTTCGCCGACCGCACACTGGTCAGTTCGGCAAGTCACGATCGGCTGGCACTTCGCAATGGGCTTTCGACGTGCTCCGGGTCTTCGCTATCGAGCCGTCGATCCCCCCAAGAAGTGCTCAATGCACTGCTGCGCGAACGCGATTCCGCTTCCTTCTATTGCCACATCTCCCGGACAACGGCAGTCGAGGACCACTGGTTACGCTGGAGTCCGGCCTAACTCTTCCGACAATGTAAATTTCTCTAACACCACCGGCTTTTTTGAACCTGCGATCGGAGCTAACTGCTGTCACGGCAGACAACTTTCACAATGCGAACTTCAACTGGTGCATCGTTCCTTCGAAGTGGCTACCAGGCTGTGCGTCGGGCGGAGCGTAGTTGTACCGATATCGCGCCGGCTCCGAAAGACGGTCCCGCGCCGACTGCATCGTCAGAGACCCGATCGGAAACGCGGTCACAATCTGGACATCGTCACCTGACACCGAACCATAAAGCAGCGCAGTCAAATTGGTGACGTCGTCGCACACGTACACGGATCGCATCCGGCGCTGATAGTCGATAGTTTCGTCGAACGCCAGAATCGTCCGACGGTATGCGGTCGGATCGGTCAATATCGGTAGCACCACTGAAGCAACACGTTCCATCAGCGGCAACGCGGACGCAACCGGATAGAAGAACGACGGCTCGAGCCCGAACGCATTCGCCAGATCGGCAGTCAGCCACCTTTTCCGCTTCAGGCCGTAGGGAGTGTCGACCGACGACAGCAAGTAGCCATAGACGTGCATGAGCCCCGCATGCCCGATGGGAAAATAGAACGCATCAGGCACGTCACGATGCAGCCACGAGAAGACGCGCTCGTCGAACACAGGCGCCTGCACATTGTCATCGATAACGGTGGACGAGGCCCACTTCGCCATCTCGACCGGGTCAGACCTCGATGCCTCGACTTGTTCGCCAAACCACCGCGCGTTGAGGTCAGTGGGGGGCGGAAAGGCCACAGCCTGACTTGCTGATGGCACGCTCGATGTTCGACAACACGGAGGAAATATCGTCCATAGTCACTTCCTGCCAACGGCACTCAGCCGAACTCGTGCCAACGTTCTGGCAAACTTAAGTACGCGCCGACTCACCTGATCCCGCCGCGTTGAGATCAGCTCGCAAGATTCCAAGCATCTCACTGTCGTGCAGCTTGATGGATTTGCGGTTCCAGTAGCCCTCAGATTTCGTAACCGTGGCCATCAACTCTAACTTCTTGCTCTGGCCGATCTCGCGCGTCTTGGTGGTCTTGGCAAGAGGTAGCGCGTTCGAGAACTTCGAGTTTGCACTGACACTGACCAGCGCGAGATTGCCGAACATGTTCAATTCGGGGTCAGAGGAAGAGACGGCGTCACCGCCATCGTCACCACTGTCGGCGTGCTGCGGAAAGAAGTGTTCTACGGAGTTTCTGAACACAAAGACGAACCCGGGGTCCTGGGGAAGCAGGGGGCTTTCGCCCTGAGCGAGTAAGTAGTCCAGGTATGTGTAGACGATTCGCTCAATGTCAAAGCCAGTAGGCCCATCGCCGCCAGGCAAACTTTGACGGACTTTCTCACGGATGTACGTCTTCAGTGTTGTGTCAATCGCCTGTGCTATCTCCGCACGCGTCATTTTGCCGTCACCGATGGGCATCCGAAGAATGCGAGTGATCCAGTGCATCGTGCGAGGCGAGGTGTAGGTGACACGAAGTAGCGACTGGAGAAGGAGAACGTTTCTCGTCGAGTCATCAGTGGGGCCCGCATCGGATTCGTCCGGAGTGGATGCGAATGCAGAGGGGAACCTGGCATCGACTTTACCCCGGCCCGTCTGCCGGGTGACGGACTCGCCGCGGATCAAGCGCTTGAGAGACCACGCCCCGTCTTCGCCGTTTGTGGATGTGAACTCGCGCTTGAGAATGCATGTGTCCAGGATAAATTTACATCGGAGTAATGTCTCTACGAATCGCTTTGCATGCTCCGACCTTTCGCCCTCAGAACGATCAGCGAACTCCTCCTGAAAGCGCAGAATCAGTTTACTGTCGTCGAGATGCCTGTCATTGTCGCTTTCGTCGTAGCGATCGGCCCTGATGATCGCCAGCGCGTGCAGCAGGAGGGTTGGAAACCTGATCGGAGTCTCAAATCGTCCATAGGTGTCGTCATCGAAAGCTTGCTCGTGGGCCTGGGCATAAATCGATAGGGCCTCTCGCAGAGGCATTGGCCCACTCCGGACCGTCGTCGCTGCAACGGTGCGTGGGCGAAGGGGAGATAGATCCCCGAAAGTGCTTACGTGCAGGCGATCCCATGTGTTGCCAAAGATCTCGCTGCGTAGGACTGTATCTCCCCGGGTCAGAGCCAGCTGAATGTAGCTGTCCATCTCAGTGCAAGCGTCCCATATCCACGCCAAGCACGCACGCTGATCCTCGACGTCCGTGGCGTCGGACCGTATAAAACTCATTAGTCGGGCCTTGACGATGTCAACCTGTGCGAGCTGTTGCCCACGGGTATTCATGATTTCGAAGTACCGGTTGAGATCGGTGCTTGCAGGCAGCACGGCCCGCACGAGCTGCACGCTATCGGTGAGGAAGCTCCTGAACTTCGCCAGATCGTCAGCGCTCTTCGACAGCCGAGTCATCTGAGCGTCGATGGCCTTATAGCCCGTTAGGATGCCAGAGCCTTCGTCGTCATCGGTCAAATCGAGGCGAGTCAATGCATCTGTGGCAGTGCGCCGCGAGGCGTAGATGAGCTTCGCAGTGCGGTCGATACCGAGTCGATGCAACAGCATGAACAAGGTGGTCAGCCGTTGCTGTCCATCGACCACTTCGTAGAGAGCCCCCTTGGCTCCTGCCCGATTCGACTTCGACGCGACGACCAAATTACCGATGAAGTACCCATCAGCGTTCGGATCTTGCGATGCAGCCCACACGTCGTCAATCAGCTGGTCGATCTGCTCGCCACGCCACGCATAGTTGCGTTGGTAGATCGGGATCTCGTAGGACGTTCCGACCTCCGCAAATACTTCACCCACTGAGAGAAGCGTTGCTTCCAATTGCGTGCTCATCAGTAGCCCAATCCGTTGAGAAATGCTGTCAGCGCCTTCATGTGGTCGGGATCTTGCACGCGTCCCACGGGCCTCGTCGAGAGCTGATTCAGGTCGGCTGGGGTGTCGGCATTACGGAGGACAACGAAGGCGGAACCATATTCCTTGGCACGATTGTCCACCGAAACCATTTGGACCCGAAGTAGTTCAGTTCGCAGCGAATATGCCCATCGCATGAGGGCCCGTTTGGCTTCGGGGAGTTCAGCCTCCCCGAACTTGTTGGTGTAATAGAGCAACGACGCGAGATACATTTCCGAGACAAATCTGTAGGAAGACTTCGACCGAATCTCTATTAAATCGTCGTCGGTCGAGGCGTAAAGGTCCCAGCCCGGGTCACTGTAGCCATCAGAACGAAGACTTTCTAGCTCGGCCATCATGAAGGTCACCATCTCGAAAAACGAACGCCCAGCCTGCACCGGCGCTTCTAGCTGGAATCGACTCCTCGATACGCCGCGATCGATACCGTCGGCTGGTGAACCCCATGCGGCGAGCAACGGGACTGCGGCTTGCGCCGCGAGGTGGTATCGAGAAGAGGGAGTCTGTGCTGACCGCACCGTAGTGCCTTTGAAGGCTCCGACGTGGTTTGCCGCAAACGGTGGCGCGGATAGTCCACGGGACCACTGCCTGATGCGCCACAGGTAGGTGGAAAACAATCGATCTAGATCCACGTCCGCAGCCGACTCCCATGTCTCAACGAGCGCTACCTTCATCGACTCGCTCTCACCGTACATCTCACGGAGATGAAACGCTTTCAGCAGGTCGTGCGGAAGCAGCGCTTTGCCGCGATAGTTTTGCGAGTCAAAGACTCTGAACGCTTCGTCGGCATCATCGGTCTCGACTCGGATCATCTCGCAATTGTTTCGGATGAAGTCCGCCAATTGAGCAGGATCATCATCCATCATTCTCACTCTGCTGGTGAGTCTTCGGCGGACGCGTACGACCGGTGCCATCGAAGACTCCTGGGCGGTTACATCTTTGGCGGTATCAGACCCAGGCGCTGCCTTGTCGAGAATGTCGAGCAAAATCATCAAGGTCAACAGTCGTTGCTGCCCGTCAACGACATTTGTTGTCTGCTCCTCCTCGTCGCGATGCAAGATGATCGCTCCGAGGACATACGCCCCTCCGTCGCCGGCCATCAAGTCGCGGGCATCGTGTGGGCGGAATGCTGTTCGGATGTCGTCGAGAAGTTGAACGGCAACGGACGGCTCCCAGCTGTATGGGCGCTGATACGAGGGGATGACCAATGGCTCTTCGAGAATCTCCTTGACGGAAGTCCGCCGTACTCCCTGATCACGATCAATTGCCATCGAATCTCCTCAGTTCCTTGAGTGCGAGCACACCGCACCCCTTGAAAACAGTAGCGGGGGACCGACACGCGCGTCACGGCCATACTGAATTAACTGTGCGTCAAGACCCTCGGCGACTGCGTCGTTCATGCCCGGTACAAGAATGTCGACGCTGCGCCCCGAGTCCACAGTCAAGGATTCGGTGCGGCCCGGTCCCGGATAAATCTGACTGGGCGCCGTGAGGGCCGTCCGGCAAGTGCCTATTGCACGGTCGACGGCAGTAGTGAACTTGCCTCGCCCGTCCACACCACGACCAGCTCGTCCCGAGCGCGGGTAGCCGCCACGTACAGCAACGACCGCTCTCGCTGGAGAGCATCTTCTCGCTCCCCCTCGGGCAGGGTGTCGATGAGGTAGGAACGAGGCACCGAATTCTCGCCCACACCCACCAGAACTACCTTGGCGAACTCCATGCCCTTGGCCCGGTGCATCGTCATGACCTGGGGAGTTCCCTTGGCGGACGCAGAACCCCGATCGACGAACGTTGCCCGAACGTTGCGCTCCCCCATGGCACGTGGAAGTGATTGACCGTCCTTCTTCGTAGAGACGAGGAGCCCGATCGACTCTGGATCTGTTCCGGCCTCGATCCACCCGTCGACGAGTTCTGCAACCACCTGGTACTGCTCAGTGAGGTTGGCAACCTGCATCTGGCTTGGCCGCGGTCCGCTACGCGCCGACCGGTAGCCCTCGGAGGACTCGATCTGGTCGTCGAGGTCCGTGAACTCGGTACCCTCGAGAATCCCTAGTGCGAAGTGCAGATTCTGCTCTGTGGTCCGGTAATTCAGCGTAAGCCGCCGCGAACGCCCCACGATGTTGATTCCGTAGCGACCGAGAACCACCCGTTGGCCGTAAATACGCTGATGTGTGTCCTCAGCGAAGAAGAGATCGTTGTGTCCTTCGCGTGCGAGAGCTCTGAGCAAGAGGAACCTGCTCGGACTCAAGTCCTGCGCTTCATCTACGAGTACGTGGTCCGCCAGATCACCGGAGTCTTTGCCCAGAACAGTCGCGGCAATCGCTGCGCGCTCCTCGTAATCCGTTGAGCCCGACGCTGCGGCCGATGCTCGATAGCCTGCGATCACGTCCCAGACTGCGTTCCGTTTCGCTCGGTTCAGTGAAACGCCACGACCTGCGCGCTTGACTCGCAGATATTCTTCACGTGTGGTGACCCGGTTCGGCAGCACGATGAGGCTGTACTCGGCCTCGAAGAACCAATCCACTTTGAGGTCGCCAGGCAGATCGGCACCGTATGTGGCGATTGCCTGCTTCCAGGAATCCTGTGCCTGGCTCTTGAAGACCTCAGCGGTGCGGGGGCCGAGGACCTTGGCGACTGCGCCATTCCCGGACGCTTCGCCTCCGAGCTCGGTCTCATATTTATGAAGCACGCGGGTTGCGATGGAATCGACTCCCGCGATGAACACTCCAGGTCGACCCAGGTCGGTCGTGACGGGGACAGACGCATCGAGCTGCCGAAACTGGGATCGCAGGCTCTCGGCCAAAGTTGAGCCGTAGGTAGTCAACACAATCCGTGCTGTTGGGTTCTTACGATGGAGCTCGCGCGCGCGATGAAGCAGGACGACAGTCTTGCCGGTCCCGGCGCCACCAGTCAGGCGGAATGGCCCATTCGTGTCACGGACCACATATGTTCGCTGCTCAGGGTGAAGGAAGATGCGCCAGGCCGCAAAGTCTGGGCGCTCGATCGCTTCTCGAAGTTCATCGTTGTCCTCGATGAACGCAAACTCCATCTGCGCAGCAGGGTGACGCAACGCCTTGAGCAGCTTGTCGTCATCGGTTCCTTCGTCGGAAGTGCCAGTGTCGAGGGTGTATTTGTCCTTGATGTCGGTCAGGGACGTGCCCGTGAAGATGTCCACGAGCGCAGTACCCTGCCAGGTAGCTGGTGCCGACTCAGCATATTCGAGGAGCAGATCCGGATCGTTGATGTCCAACGCGCCCGCGGCAAATTCATGGTCCATACCCAGATCGGCGAGATGCTCGACAGTAAATTCTTTCTCCCGCAACGTCTTTTCGACGAGGGACTCAGGTACGTTTGCCGACGCCACCCTCGCACCTGTCAACGTGGGTGGAGCATGAACCGGGTAAGCCTCCTCTACGGTAAGCAGTTCAGCCACGCCATTGCGCGGGTTGATAGTCATCCGGCGAGTCTGAGCAATCTTGATTGCTTCGTCGTGCTGGAACGTGCCGATGAAGACGTAGGACGCCTCCTGACCACTCCCCTGAAGTTTGAACAACACAGCACGGTTGGAGATATCCACACGGCCAGTTCGGGCACGCGGATCAGCAGAGTTGTTGATCGGCTCGATGTGCAGGCTCTTGTTGTCGTCGTTTGCCGACAGCTTCGCAAGGAATGCGTAGGTCGATTTGTGGAGACTTCCGTCGATCTTGTCCAGCCCACGGCCGATCACAATCTGGGGCACTCACTTGCCTTCCTTCTGAACCATCCATCAACGATGAGCATCAGCGCGACGCTGCAGCCTCAATTGTCTCTACAACCAAGTCCACGTCTGCCTCCAACAGTGTCCACCCTGCCTCCGACAGTTCCTGCCGGTCGCTACCTCCGAGCGTCGGATCTACCGCCACGAGCAGTGTCGGCCACGACAGCTCGACGGGTAGCCCCGACACTTCCTCCCCGACCTCCGGCACCGGAATACCAGACCGCGCGAGGGCTGCTACCAATGCCTGCACGGGGCCGATCACGCCGTCATAGACCTCACGCCACGGCCCACTCAGCGATTCGGCGCCGGCCGCTGTCGTCGGAAGCGGAGCATCTACCGACGTGATGTTCATCGAGGCAGAAGCCATGTGTCGTCGAGTCGTGACGACGGCACTGACCGGACGCAACTCGAGCAGGTTCGACCACCGGAGCCACTCTCGCCATTGATCGCGTGTCTCCACCGAAAGCGCGGAGTCATTGTCGTCGATGACGATTGCGATCTGCGCTTCGCTGAGGGACTTGTTGTCCGGCACTCGCACCGATACCGCAAAGCTCTGGTCGCGCCAGACGAAGGTGTCGCCCGTAGCTTCCTCGACGACGTCGCCGTCCAAGAGGCTCAATGCAAGTTCGGCAGTCGAGGAACCGCCAGTCCGAGTCGCAACGTTGCTCATCCCCATGATCGCCAGGACCGGCAGCCAGTGAGCAAGATTTCGACGGGGTTGAGCTTGTGGGCTCTGCATCCAAGCGAGCAAAAGGTCGATACTTGTCGCGAAGACCAGGTCCACCGATCCTTTCGCAAGTTGATCACCCGCCATCTTCAGCAGGTTGGGTACGTGGTCCGCGTTCAGGACAGGGGACGCCGACGGGCTGCCCTCCAAGTCATGGTGGGTGACTGCAACGACTTGATACCCGCCATCACGGAGATTTCGCCGCTTCTCCGCATCGTCTGCAAGTCGGTTCTTTGCTGGGCTGGCATGGAATTGCCAACCGTCAGTGAAAATCGCTGTGGGCGGAACGCCTGGCGTCGCCGATGTCAGCACGAAGTCGGGCTTGCTGCCCAGAATGTTCTCCTGGGGCCGCAGACTCCATCTGTTGGACGACCCGAGTGCGACGTCCCACGCGACTCCTCTGTCGGTTGGTTTCTCCACGATGGCTGCGCCGAGAGCTCTCAGCCTTTCAGCGAAGACCACTCGGAACCGACGCTCGAGATTTGATTCATTGTCGGTCAGCGGAGGCTCATCAGTAGTGATGGGCCACGGCATTGCGTCCGGGATCGGTGTCTCGTCGTCGCTCGATATCTCGCGGCCGAGCAGGAGGGTCCGGAGATGCCGCGCAGCGGCACTTCGCGATGTGTACTTCACTTCAGGGAAGGACGCGAAGGGCAGCAAGCATTTCTCGCACGCTAGTTTTCCGTCGAACTGGCAACCGCATGAAACAACCACGTCATGAGCACGTCTGAGTACATCCCAGATCGTTGCCGGGTCGGCAAGATCCGACAAATAGCCCGTTCCACCAGGAACGATGTCGTGCAGTAACAGCCCGGGCCGGTTGTCCCCGTTGGTAGATGGGTCGATGACAGAGACGATCTGGAGGTGATCGGGGTCTCCGCCGATGCGCTCTCGCAGCCCGAGGAGCACCGCCGCAGACAGTGATGGGATAGCAAACGAATCCCCCCACGTCACCGAAGGCGGAAGCCGAAGTACCAGACCTTCGGTGACCAACGACCGTGCCAACGCCACTGAGAGCGTCGACTCTTCGAGCGCCTTACGGTACGAGCACCAGGGTCGATGTTCTGCTGCAGAATTTCGCCGGGTATCGGTGTCGAGCTTCCCGCATTCGGAACACACACGGAACATCGCGGATTCGACCTCGTCACCGGCAAGCAAGCGCGACGAACCGCCACCCCGGCTTCCACCAGTGTTGATCCAACGAATTGTCATCGAACGTCGATGCGTCGCACCAAACCCGAGACCCTGCACGAACCACCGTCGCGTGAACGACTTGGGGTCGATGTCGGCAGCAGTAATAATTGTGTATGGAGCCCGCAACCGTTCGTCTCGCCCGTCGTCGATGGACGCCTCCTCGCGGCGTATGACGGCCGAGACGCTCGACAGCTCGACGACGGGAACTCTTTGCCCGATGTCGGCGATCGCGGCGGTTCCACACCGCGGACACTGTGACGGCGCAGACCCACCCTCCCCGAGATCTGCGACGAAGCCACACGCGGGACAGCATGCCCACTCGCGGACGGCCTCACCATCTGCGCCCAGATCTACCGCGTCGATCGCGATCGCAAATCCGCTCGCGTAGAAGGTCGATCCGGGTGCGAAGTCCCGCAGCGCCTGCGCCGAACCTCGACTGAGTTCGAACTCGGAGTGTTCGAACTCCTGAGTTTCAGGGTGAATCCAATTGACCGACACCGACAGTGCGACCGAGTCGTCCAACAGCGTGTAATTCGGGAAAAGTCCGAACGATTCGAGTGCGCTGATCCAATATTCGGACCGGAGGTCTGCGAGTTGCTTCCGAACAAGCCGCTGGGCCGCGAGCGCAGTTTGGTAAGCAACCTTGTCTTCCTCCTCCTTCGAGCTGTTGAAGACCTTCAACAGCTCAGGAATGGCAGCTTCGACAGCCTTGAGGCGATGCTGCAACGTCTCGACACGGTGCGTCCACTCGACTGATGCGGCATGACAACGAGATGCCAATTCACTGCTCTCGGAGCCGCTCTGAGGTACGGCAAATTCGTGTAGACGCGCTGTGACATCGGTTGCGAGACTTGCGAATCCAGATACAAACTCGTCCACGTACTGTGCGGAGTTCGCCTCAGCATCGGCTATCAAGGTACCCAGATAGGTATTGGGCCCTGTGGCAGATAGAGCGTCTGGCGTGGTTCGCGGGTGCGGCGCAGTCTGGCGGCGTGCGACGCGGTCGGCCACTGACGCCAGAAACTGCCGTCGCAGAATCTCCTCCGCGTCAAGGTAAGTCGCGGGGGGCCGTACAGCCCCGTTGATCGTGGCATTTGGATCGGCGAATCGTGGAAGTTGGTCGCCTCTGGCCGTGACGTAGGCCAATGCCAGTGCATTTCCGGTAAGCCGGCCGGCGCGACCGACCCTCTGTAGGTACGACGCGACAGTTCGCGGGAGCGACGACAGCATGACGGCCGAGAGGTCACCGATGTCGATACCCATCTCGAGGGTGGGTGTTGCGACGAGCACGTTCGGCGCGTTGGGGGGCGGATTTGTTTCCTTGAACTGCGACTCGTACTCCAATCGCTTCTCATCGGGGAGAAGCGATGTGTGTTCCCGGGCTACAACTCGCCGAATGTCGTTGACTGTGTACATCTGCTGATAGAAATTCTCGTCGATAGGCGACCGTTCGACTGTTCCGGTGCAATTGACGGTAAGGCACGGACCATCCTCGAGCTGTTCGATGGTGTCCTGCCCGCTGACAACGGAATCACCACAGTGCGAGCAGACCAGTGCAATGGCGTCGGTGCTGACGACTGCACGAGCAACTATCGATGCCGGTGTCAGGTTGAACGTCCGAGTCGTGGCGCCGCCAAGCAGTTCACCGATCACGTCGCGACGGCGTAATCGTTCGAACAACAATCGGCTGAGCACCGCGCCTTCGGCTGGTGTAACGGCAAGAGTCTTCGCGGCCCAACTCGCATACCACCCACGTGCCGACGCAATCGGTTCGAAATCACTGTCCCGACGGTTCGTTGTTCCCAGCATCGGGAAGCCAGGTGCTGATGATCCACGGCCGAACCCCGGCATGCCTTGGCTCCGTTTGCGGCCACCCGTGATCCACCATCGGTTGCCGTCGTCCGTTCGGTATTTGTCGAACCACTCGTGAGCGATCGCCCCCCGGTTCCGCATACGCTCAAGGGTCCCTCGGACCCATCGGATCAGGTGCACGTCGCTGATGTCATCGGTGGTGAGCTGAACGTCATGCCCTTCGAATACTTCCCTGGCGCATGACAAAAGAACAGCGCGTGAGACATTCACTTCGGCAACAGCAGTGCCGGTTCTGGTCAACGTTCGACCGACGCCGGCGCGGAGACCGAACTCCATCTCGATATCGAGTTGCAAACGCTGCGTGACGAAGCCGGTCAACGTCGTCGACGTTCGCCCTAACCTCGCAGTACTCCAGAACTTCGAGAAGTCGTCGCGGTCTGCCAGTTCAGGAGGAAGCAGTCGATACCGTTTGGCACGGTCGTTGCCAGCCATCGCGACCATTTTGTGAGCCAAAGCGTCGAGGCTCATATCGCCATCGGCCAGCGCTTGCCGGATCAGTGTGCGCAGGGTGAGAGCCCTCGACCGTGCCTGGACGAAGCCGGCACGGTGGGCAGCGTCCTGCACGCTATCGGTGAACACCAGAGCACGCTTCTCCCGCCGGTCCAATCCGGGTGTTCCGAACAAGGTGGACAGCGAGACCGACAGCATGGTGGCAATCGCAGATCCGAGGAATCGAATTCCATCACGCTGCCGGCATGACGGGCAGACATCACGCACCGAGTCTTCTCCGGCGGAATCGCCGACGTTGACCAGGACCGGCAGCGCACCGCCTTCCGCCACCACAGATTCGGCAGGGCGTTGAATTGACAGGCAGCGATCGGTGACCGCCAGCCAGTTCAGCTCGGAGCCCGTGGATTGTTTGCCGGCCGAGGAGTGTGTCGTCCCTGCGGACGCAGATGCTTCGTCCCCCTCTGCGGGGGCGTGAATCAGGGCACGAAATCTATCGTCGTCGCCGAGCTTTCGGCGACGAATCGTGGTGTCGTCCACGTCGAGGTCCGAGCCGGTAGGAGCAAGCAAAATGCCCCATCCCGACCTGTTGCAGTGTCTGCAGTACAAGGCCGGGAGGAAGGGCGCCGAAAGCCCCTCGGCATCAGAATCGTCCAATACCAATCCATCGTCACCCCAGGAGAATTCGGGCGCACCGGACGCTGCACGATCTAGCCGAGTGAGTTCTCGGATCCACAGGTGTACGTCGACGGAGGGAGCACGGCGACCGGACACCGCACGAACGTGGCTCAGCGTCGTGACGAGGGAACGGAGCGCAGCGGCACGCATCATTGCATCGACGCGGCTCAAATCCGACGATAGCGCTGCATCGCTACCGGCGAATAGTTCCGGGTCTGCGAGATCGGCAATGGCAACGGCAGCTTCACACCGGCGGATCAGTCGATGAAATATCGGATGGGCCCGGACAAGATCCAGACTTGTTTCGTCGATCTGGCTGTCGGTCAGACCTTGCGGTGGGGTGAAGAGTGCACGAAGGACCGCGCGTGAAACGTCGACGGGGTCGTCGTCCGAACCGGATGTTGCAGCCGCGAGTCGATCGATTGCTTCCTCGTCGAGTGCTACCGTGCTGATTCCGAAGTCCACGAGCTTTGCCTCGGCGCCCGCAGCCCACTCGGTGAGTGTTTCGCGGGATTCGGTGACCACTGAGGAGTCATCGAACTCGTCGCCGAACACAGTGCGGGCGAATTCGAGCATGGTCGACGGATCGTTTCCATCACCGAGTGTCGCCGATGTCGCTACGGGCGTGATTCGCCCTAGAGGCCGGATGCGATCTGCGGAAGACAGTTGCGGATCACCGTCTGACCAATAACTCTTCAAGGTCATTCCAAGGCGCCGAAGGAGCATAGACACGTCGGTGCCTTGCGCGCCGTCGTAGGTATGAAACTCGTCCAGCACCAGGTACTGCAGGCTCGTTGCGCTCTGACGCCATAGGCCGGCGTCTGCGTTCCGAAGGAGTAGTTGGTCGAGCATTTTGTAGTTGGTGAGCAGGATGTCCGGCGCTACGCTACGTATCACTTCACGATCGGTGATGAGTCCGTCACCGCTCACCATGGTTCGTGTCGAACCATTTTCGCCCGTATACAGCGCGGCTGTGATTCCGCCGAGTTCCTTGTGCTGGGTGATCAATGCCGCGAGGCGCTGGGCTTGGTCGTTGGCAAGAGCGTTCATCGGGTACAAGATGATTGCTTTTGTACCTGTGACGCCTTGCCGCTTGGACCGCAAGACGTGATCGAGAATCGGGTATATGAACGCTTCGGTCTTTCCCGACCCAGTACCCGTTGTGACGAGCGTCGGTAGCGGACGCACTTTGTCCGGTCCGAGGTTGGCACTGCTGAGACGCTCGAACGCAGCCGCCTGGTGACCGTAGGGCGTCAGACCGCCGACCCAGTCCAATGACTTCTGCCATCCGGGTTCAGCCGGCCGGAAGGGCATTCGGAGACGCAGGTATGGCCCACGAAACATTCCGGTAGTTGGATGCTCGAGAAAGATGTCCAGTGCGCGCCGCGCGTCCGGGTCTGCCAGGGCGAAGGTGGTGCCGAGGTAGTCCAGCAAGCTCGCGGTAATCCGCTCAGCCTGCGCGAGGGGTAAGAGTTCCGACGCCATCAGTGCGCTGCCATCGGCGTTCCGCCTTGAATCCCCAGCCGCCGCTCGAATTCTGCATACGCCTCACGCATATCTGCTTCTCGGTCGAGGAATTGGAACGGCAGCTCATATGTGTACGTATGGCCCGATGGGTTAGTCGCGGTGCGCTCCTCATTGTTGATCGAGTCACCCTTGCGACGCCAAACGCTGAGTACTTCGTTCGGTACCAGTCGGCCGTTGATGTCGTAAAGGTAGGTCTTGCGGTCGTAGCCGTAAAGCACCGGGAACTGCGTGCGGTAAATGGTGCACAGCTCATCAATCGTGAGACCGAGCCCTAACGCGACGAGAGCATCAATCTCGACGAGTGCTTGACGACGGTCGATTGCGATACGAAGTGGGGTGTCAATGTCCCATTTTTCTTCGACATCACCCAATGGCCTACGACGTGAGTGTGCGAAACCTCCAGCCCACGAGTCATTTTGCGCTTCTGCGCCGTAGCAGCTGCGCCACAGGCCCTGATACGCGATTGTTGCGCACTGCAACCGCAGAGTTCGCGACACTAGCAATCGGGAAATATTCGGATCGCTCACCAAAGGAAGCCGATAGAATACGTTCTGGTAGATGTTGCTCTTTGGAGCTGACCTTACCCCGAAGTCCGCGACTAGCGACGACGAACAAGCAGCAACCAGCATGAGATCTCGAAGCGAACCAGAAGGTAGACCAACGCAGAAAACAACATTGACATGGGACGTGCCTGGCGAAATTGTGCCAGCGATAAGTGTACGCTCACCTGTGTTGGCAGCCATTGCTCGCCACGCCACCCGGTAGCAGTCCCGCGCGCGCACTGTCTCCAGTACCCCGTTCTCACCCGTCACCTCCCACGAGGTGTACCCAGCGTCGTATCTCGTGCGGCTTCCCACAGGTTTGTACGACGTCGCGGGGATCGCGTCGGGCTCCAGCGCTTCGAGATCGACGGTTGACCAGTCGAGGTTGTTTCTCATCGACTGGTTTGGAGACTTGTAGAACGGCGTGCTGACATGCAGATGAGGGCCCTGCAGGATAACTTCGTCCCAGCTGTCGGGTACCCCCCACTGAGAATCGAAATATCCCCTGGTTCTGTCTATCGACTCATCCCACCCACGAGAGAACTGTAAACCTAGTTCACCGATCCGTCGGGCGCCTGCGAGCTTCTCCAGCGCACTGGCTGCCGAACGGTTGACCGTGTACACCATGCGCGTGTGACGAACGGGAACATCCTCGGCTTCGAGCACGTCCTTCCATGACTTCAACACTGCATCATCGACGTTGATGATTCTGCCGCGGTGCGGGCGTAGATCCCACTTGCCGTCCGGGTTCTTCAATCCTGGTTCCGCGCCGGACCCGTCGTGGACCAAAGATCGTTCGACCGTATCCGGATGGTAAATCGATGAGGCAGAGAGAAACTGCGGAGCGATCGTCGAACCATATACGTGGACGCCAAAGGAAACGTGATGGTCAATTTCATACAAGGTCAGCTCGTTAACGAATTGCCAATGCCGTCTCAGTCTTTCGTAAGACGCTTTCCTGAGAATTCCTGCTTTCTCATCCGTGAAGTGAGACTCCGGATGGATCAGTGCAATCGTGCCGATAGCGGACCTGTGACGCCACGTCTGTTCCATGAAGCACCGATACAGGTCGGGCTGCAACCCCAACAAGTGCGGATAATGCCGAGGATCTCCTACGAACGCTGCGGTAGCCGCTACCTCGGATGTGCCGCCAATAACTAATTCGCGGATCCCATCGATAGCAAGCGTCTCCCCACGCCGTACGCGATATTCGCCCTGAGTAGGACGGACCGCGAGCTGAAACCACGGATCACCCTCGGAAAAAAGAGCGTCCACATCGGAACGCGGACGAACCCAAGGCGGATTCCCTAGCTGCAGGTCGAAACCGCCGCGGGTAAGTACTGACGCGAATTCCAGCTCCCAATGAAAAAACCCCTGCCACATAGCAACTCGCTCAGCAACCTCCAGCCACGGCCACTCGGTTTTTAACGCATCAGTTTTCGTAGCCTGTGCAAAGACCAGCTCGTTGGACTCAGTGACTTCGAGTTCATCCCAAGTCGAAATAGCGAACAGGTTGAGCTGCCCGTCCTTCTTCTCGCGCGCAGACTTCGCAACCGGCGAGCCCACCAACCCACTCAAGGTCTCGATCCACTGATCGAGAGTGGGCGGCTCGACGAGGTCGCCGCCAACGGATGCGTCGTCGTCCACTAGTGGCCAGAACCAGAGTGCACACCACGCGTCCATCACGCGGCGCAGCCGCCTGTAGGCACCGTCGGGGTTGGCGAGTGATTTCTCGATTTCGGCGCGAGTTACGACGGTCTCGACAACCTCTGGATCGCGCCCCCACACCAGTATCGGCCGACGGATCTCGCGCTCGGCAATCTCGAGCCTCTTCGAGGCCAGCAACCACAAGGTTTCGACGCGACCTGCAAGATCTTTCAGCTTGCGTAGCTGCTCCGTGGTCGGTTTGGTCTTCAGTTCCCTGCGCCACGTCTTGAGATCAGCGAGCGCTTCGGGTGCGAGCTCTCTGGCTTCGCGTCCTTCCACCGTCGAGCCCCAACCGCTGGTAGGGAGCAGAAAGTGGTGGATACCGTTCTTGACTCCGGTGATCGGCTGTCCAGGCGCGTTGTCCGCAAACGGGACATCGACCGGGGTGGCGTCCAGCCAGTTACGGGAACTCAATTGCCCACTGGGGATGAGTGCGCGACGAGCACCGATCAGCGAATTGCCTCGCCGTAGGTGTAGACCAAACCATGGGGCGTCAAGATCTTTCGCCATCGTGTCGAGCCAAATAGAGATCTCGGCGAACTCGACTGCGGTGGCGTTGAGGTCCACTCCATACACTTGATGCAAAGCAATATATGCCTTCACACGTTGCAGCTCGACCGGATACGCCTCGGGGTCAACCCGCTCTCCCAGCTCGCGTTGGCGACGTGTCAGATACTGATCTGCAAGTTGGCGCACAGCCTCGATCGCGAACGCACCCGAACCCAACGCAGGCTCGCAGACGGTTAGACCGAGGACCTCGTCTGCGGTGGTCGTCGACCCGTCCTGGTCGAGGAGTTCCGCGAGTGCCTGGCCGACAGTGAATTTCGTCAGCACTTCAGGTGTGTAGTACGACGCGCTTTGCTGGCGTTCGCGACCTGCGAGCCGGTAGACAAATGTGCCCAGCTCATGTCGGACTTTGATCGGTTCGCCGGTGAGATCGCTTCTCACCGTGACAAAATCAGCCTCGGCGATTCCCTCGGTCCGACCCTCCGGGACGACCCACGATCCCTTCGACGAGTCACCGTTTTTCGCCACCTCGTACAGGGTGTCTTTCGCGAAGAAACCGGTGTAGCTCATCAGCCCCTCGTACACCGCACCGAGCTGGTTAATACCGAGGTCCGCGTACGAGATGAACCCGCGATCACGCCCACGAGACTCCTTGCTGAGCAGCAAATGTCGCAGCACCTTCTGCACAGCCGAGTTGCTGAGTTTGACCTCGTCAATCAAAGACGTTGCCGCCGAGAGAAAGAGGTCGGCTTTAAGATTCCGGAAGGTCAAACCCTCGGCTCTGGTCGAGTCATCAGCCGAGCCGTCGTGGCCGCGGTCCACCCACTGGCACAGCACGAGAAGCGAGTCGTACAAGTGTGTGCCGTTCTGGGCTCGCGGAGTCGCAAGCTCGACGAGAAGTAGCTCGCGGAGACGGTCGAGACTGTAACCGCGTTCGTAGGTTTGCTCACCCGTCGGTAGAACGCCGAGTTCGGGACGCGCTTCTGCATACAGCAAGAATAGGATGCGATAGAGATAGCGAAGTGCCTGCGCCGCAAGCGTCTGTGCCTGCGAGTCAGGCAACGGTTCCAACCCTCGGTATCGCCTCCGAGCAACGACATCATTGGCGATGAGCTCGATCGACAGTCGAACACCTTCGCGAAGGTCCTTGGATACCCCGACAGTGTGCTTGGCGGATTCGTCGATGGCGGTGGTCCACCAGATGTCGCCCTCCGCATCAGGGGCAAGCGACTCTGCCGAAACACACGTCAGTGCTCGATCGGTTTCTCCACCACGCTTGTCGTCGTTGCGTTCGCACACCAATTGCAGATCGACTGCAAGGTAACGTCCCTCGAGCCATCGGCTTCGCTCGGTAATGAGTGTCTTCGAGCCGGCCAGCACCAGCATGAACTGCGGTCCGTCCTCCAGCGTTGCCAAATGAGATAGCAGTTGCGCAACGGAGTGGAGCGACTCACCTGGCGCGTCATCTTCGCCGGTCCGGAATGTGCTTCGCAGTGTCTTTTCGTCTTTCGATAACAGCTGCTCGACGCCGAGCTCTGCGGCACCTTCAACGATGACCAGTGGTGCTGAGCCCGTGAGACCGCGAGCGCGTACTTCCAGGGCCGGACCATCCTCGGTGTCAGTGCCACCCAGGCGAGTGAACTCCCAGCGAAGACCCTCGAATCCGAAAATCGACCGAAGGTTTGCATATAGCGACTTGAGCGCCTGGTGGTCTGCCACTTCGGCTAGGTCCAGGAACTTCCGTGTCAGGTCTCCGCGTTGCGCGGTGAAACGCGAACGCGTAGTGGGCCGGTCATTGGCGCGCTCGGTCTCCCATTGCTTGCGTCGTTCGAGGACCCGGGCATGAAAGGACTGAGATGTGGCATCAGTGGTGAAGTAATGCTCGCTGATGAAGTCTTCGCCGACTATCAGCGCATCGGACGCGGTGCTCACTTGTCGCTCTCCCTCGTCGTGCTTGCGGCCTGCAGGTCGAGTCCGTCTGGAACTGCCACCAATAGGGGGCGGATCAGACGGCGGTCGGGGTTCATCGCCGCTGCCGCGTCACGTTCGTGCATCACGCGTTCGGTCCGCTGGCGCAATTCATCTCGCTGGATCAGAGCATCGGCTTCGTGAGTCCATCGCTCGGCTCGCAATGTCCATGTTCGAATACGAGACTCTGTTTCGTCGCGGATAGCCGCTGCCTGCTGCTCTGCTGCAGAATCCGCTGCGCGGACCGCAGCGGCCACGACGGGGAGCAGTGGGGCGACGTCGCCCAAGTCACCTCGATTGACATCTCCCAGGCCAAGCGCGGCTATAGCGTCCGAGGATCCGTTGTGCGGGAGCGCGAAATTGAAACTCGGGGTACTCAGATCCGGAAACGACACTGTGTAATAGGAGGCGGCAACCACCTGGCCTCGGGAGTTGGTCTGCGTGACCTGCACGAGAACAGTCGTGTCGGCCACTGTTCCACGCAGAGCAAAGATTTGACGGCGCCCCAGATCGGCGAGAGAGCGATCTGCGGCCCAGTCCAGTATCGGGTGGAGTGGCGCGAGAAAGTGCGCCTCGGGCCACGTCGAAGTGGATTCGCCCGCCCGAGCTGCACGTAGTTCCTCCTCACCGCGTAAGGGGGTGAGGGCAAGTTTGTAGGTTTCAGTAACCGATCGGGCACGAAGATAGGACTGAGGCAGGACTTGGAGACGCTGCTTCAAATCCCGCGGCGGGGTGAGGCTTGCAATCGACTGCGCAGCATGGACTGTCCACGACACCCCATTGGGTGCAGCCTGCCGTGGTGTTTCGATGAACTCGTCCAACGCGTCAGAGAGATACGCAAACTCGGACGGGTAAATATCCGCCGATTCCACGACGTCTGGGGCTGTCTTTGGCGGCACTTCGTTATCCACTGGCGGCGCGTCACCACCGAGTCCGAGTTGTGCAAGAAGTCCGTCGAGGCCCCCACCGGTTACCACTTGCTCAACAGATCGGACGACTGATTCCAAGCTTTTTTCGCCCGCCAGAACTTTGCGGATTGCTTCTTCTTCTGCCGCGACGTCGTACGTCCCCATCAAGGATGATGATTCGCCCAAGGCCTTGTGCGCCTCGTGTTCTCGCTCCACCAACCGAGTCAAAACTCTGAGGTCCCCTGCGAAATGAGTGGTCGATGGAGTCAGAAGGAGCGTTACGATGCGAGGACGGTGCCGCTGCCCGTAGCGGTCGATGCGGCCGTTGCGCTGCTCGATGCGGATGAGACTCCACGGGATGTCGTAGTGCACCATGTCGTGACATTGTGAGTGCAGGTTGACGCCTTCCGACGCAACATCACCAGTGACCAGAATGCGGATCGGCGAGGATTCGAGCTTGAACGATTCGACGATGTCCTGCTGCTCAACATCGCTGAGCCCACCATGCAACACAGTGACGTTGCCGAGATCGCGTCCACCGGTGAGCGTCATCTTCAAGTCGGTCGACAACGCTTGTGCGAGCGCCTTGAGTGTTGCGACGCGTTCGGCGAATACGACAACACGAGTGTCGCCGTTACGCTTCACGCCGATCTCAGCCAAGTAGCCAAGCAAGGCAATGTATTTGGCCGATTCGCGCAACGGCGTAGCGCGGACCAGCCCATCCAGATGATCGAGTGCTTTGATCTCTCGTGCCGCATCGACGCCGTCCGGATCCAGCCGCTTTCGCCGCTCGGTGATCGACTGGGCGAGCGCATCGGGTGAAGACAAGAATGCCTTGGCCAGCACCCACGGAAACAACCTCGTCGAACCCGAATACACTGACCGCCCCTGCTCCGGCCAGAGCCAGGCATCCTCGAGCTCACGCGATACCGCATCCTCGTTCGCCGACGCAGGAACCGTGATATTTCGCGGCGGGAGACGTTCCGCCCAGTCCGAACCGACCTCGCCTGCGACATCCGGATGATGTCGATGCCGACGGATCACCAGCTTCTTCACTTGCTCGGCGTCGAGCTCACCGGAGGGGGAAACAGCGCTCGGATCGAGCATGCGTATGAGCTCGGCGAACGATTCGGCGCGACCGTTGTGCGGGGTGGCCGAAGCGAGAATGAGGGCATCGGTACGCGAGGCCAGAAGTCGGGCAAGCCTGTTGTTCTGCGCTGCCACGTTGGTGACATTGTGAGACTCGTCGATGACCACCGCGTCCCAATGCTGCTTACGCAGATGATTGAGGTAACGGTCGCTCTTGAGCGTATCTATCGAGATGATGACCCGCTTGTAATAGGTGAACGGGTTCCGCGTGGCCGGCAAAATCTGCCGAATTCGTTGAATTCCAGCCGAATCGAGGCGGACGAACGGCAGAGCAAAACGCGTCCACAATTCCATCTGCATCTGTTCGAGCACATGTTTGGGTGTCACTACCAGGATGCGTTCACCGCGGCCCCTGCGAACCAGCTCGGCAAGAATCATCCCGATCTCGAGTGTCTTCCCCAGTCCAACGGCATCAGCAAGCAAAATGCGGGGTCGGAGGTTGTCAGGATCGAGCGCCTGACGCACCGCCTTGAACTGATATTCGAGAGGTCTCGCCAGCGCTCGATGAGCAGTGGCCAAGCTCGGATCCGCGATCGCGACAGGTGTTTTGCGCAGCATGGACTCGAGCCATAGCCGCGATCTGCGGTATTTTTGGGAGGTGTCGGCCACCACGGTGACGTCAGTCGGATCGACCACCAGCACCGTATCGAGAGCCGTCGAGAAGGACGCCTCGGTATCGCGGACCAGATCGGAGAGCCCCAGGACGTGGACGACATGGCCGTCCGACGTCGGTTCTACCGAGGAGACCAACCATTCCTCGTCGCGGACCTCGACGATCGAACCGGGCGCGGCATTGAACGGGCGAACACCCGCTGTATGTGGATCCTCGGGGGTAACGCTCAAAGTCACGCGCAGTGGTCCTCTCGCATGTTCGGTGCCGGCTAGACACAACCCTAACGGTCAGTTGGTTAGCACGCCGCAACTTCTCGAGTGTCACTCAAGTAACAGGCGTCCCACACCGTCTGTCGGCGTCAGACCGCAGTGAGAATGTCCTGCTCGCGCTGCATATGCTCTTCCGGTGGACTCACCAGTTCGACCGGAGATCCATCTCCCGCGCTTAACATCCAATCGCTGCTGATCTTAGAATCCAGCTGTGATCTGTTCGGCACGAGCCCGAAAGCGGCCGCCAGAGCGTGGACGGCCAGCCTCGGGGGCATTGCATTGCCCACTTGTTGGGCCCAAGCCGAATCGACCCACGGGTAGTCAGATGGAAATGTCTGCAGACGCCCAGCCTCGCCTGGTGTGAAGCGGCTCAGCTCGACTCCACTTCGGTCGACAATCCGATTGCGCGACACCTTCCCTGTAACCGTGGCAGATGGCTGATCTGCATTCCGCCGACCACGCGCTGTAGAGACACCACCCGAGCCGTAATTCGATACGACCTCGAACCACCCGGACCTACCGAGTGCGGTGCCCATCGTCTCCCATGGCTCGAGGTCCGGACTTCCGCTACCTCGTAGCATGCCCGCGCTGTAGGACTGGTGAGTCGCCCGTGGACGGATCGGAGTGGTGACCCGGTTGGCAACGAGTACCGCCCGCCGCCGAGTCTGCGGAACCCCGAACTGTTCGGTTCTTAGGACGGCACATTCCACTTCGTAGCCAAACGACTCCAGGGCAGGCTTCATGGCGTTCCAGACAGGCAACACAGTCTGAACCTGCTCGAGAACGACAGCCTTGAAGGGGCGACCCGCGACAAAGGCATCTCTGACCCACCGCAGTGGCTCGAGCACAAGTCCGGTTCGCACGTCGTCGAACTTCGCGAGCTGCGCACTGATGTCTTCCAAGTCCGCGAGCCGCCCGATCAATTCAATGATTTGGTCGAGTGAATCCCGACCGCGCCCAGCACCAGCAACGGTGAAGGTCTGACAGGGCGGACCCCCCGCAAGAACTGTGGCTTCGGAGAAATCGGCAGGACCGAAGTTACGGACGTCCCCCTGCGTAGTGTCCAAAGCTGCCTGGCGCCGGGTCGCACACGCGTCATCGTCCCATTCGATACCGTGGGCCTTCATTCCCAGCCAAGTCGCGGCGACGTCGATGCCCCCTGGTCCGGCGAACAGATCGATGACCGAATGCGAAGACAAGTCGGTGTGGGAACCGCGACTGTCGTCCATGAACGCGAAGTTTACGACACGCGGTAGTTGATATCCATGAGCCTGCAGCTGCAGCTGTCACCGCGGCGTCGTACAGTGTCGCTCGCAGTGCGATCTCCCCATACCGGACACACATACGCGAACGACAGGACCGTACCCGCCCCATGGCCAAAGCAGTTGCGACAATCAATCTCAAGGGTGGCGTCGGTAAATCCACTATGACGGCCGCGCTGGCAGAATTCATGGCGGGAAACTTCGGCAAGCGCGTACTGCTGATCGATCTGGACCCACAGACCAACCTCACGGCGATGATGATCGGGTCTGACCAGTGGCAGGTCTTGAACGACTCGGGTCGGACACTGAAGGCGCTGTTCGAGCAGGCGCTGGACTCTCAGGCTGCGCCGTTCGACATCGAGGACTCCATCCAACGAAATGTTTCGCCTTTGGCAAGCCTGGGCGGGATCGATCTATTGGCCTCATCGTTGGACATGATCGAAATATCGGAGGAAGTGGCTGCGTGGCAGTACGAGGACCTCACCTCGCAGGAACCACTCCTTGTTCTCAAAAATGAGGTTGACAAGGTTCGTGACCAGTACGACTACATCTTGATCGACTGCCCACCTAACATGGGGATCGTAACGCGCAATGGGCTGATGCTGGCGGATGCATACGTCATCCCGACGATCCCAGACGTGCTGTCGACCTATGGAATTCCGCAGATCCAGAAACGGGTTCGGATGTTCTCCGAACGAACGGGACACAAGATCAAAGCACTCGGGTTGATCATCACGAAGTACCGCAAGGGAACCAATCTGCACCGAGACACCATTCAGCGGTTGCAGAACGCCGTGCTCGATTATGATGCTCTGCCTGCGGACCAACAGGCTCAAAGGGAGAGACCACCGAACGTCATCCCCTTTTGGATCCCCGACGCGATCGCAATCGCAGGCGCCGCAGACTATTTCGACGTCGGCTCCTTGAGCAAGCGCTATGGTGGCGGAGATACGGTAGGAGCGCTCCACGATCTGACCAACCACTTGATGACGAATGTCGAGATCTACACATGACCAACTCGCAAGCACTTGCGGATGCCCGTTCATCCTTCGAGACAACCCTTTTCGCGCTGTCCTCGCGCGATGAGAGTGGCGCGATAGTCGTCCTCACCTTGGCGCGACTAGCAGCAGAGGAGCTCGGCCGCAATGCCGAGTTTGCAGCTGCGGCCAAAACAGTGAGCTCTTCTCGAACAGCCTCGACCGCACTATCCGCGACGCCCACCCCACCATCGCCGGGCGGTTCGACTCCAACTCGGCGCACCCGCCCTGCCCGTACTGCCGCTGTATTCGATCCGTTCGAGGTTTTGCGTAACGACGGAGCCGGCGGTCTCGCGACACAACTCGACGCACTCGAACTCGAACAACTTCGAGACATCATTCATCAGTACGGAATGGACCCGGACAAGCGAGCAATGAAGTGGAAGACGATCAGTAAGGTGCGAGAACGAATCGTCGAACGAGCGGTGTCGACCAGCTCGCGTGACAACGCATTTCGTTGATCGATGTCTACATCGACGTGAGTACGCCGCTGAACAAGCCCTCCTCTTCACGGCCACCTTCCGGCGTCCCGAACAGCAAGGCTCGATCCAGATAGCGGTTACCCAGTTCGCACGAGGTTTCGGGGAGTAGCACGCATGCGTGACATG
The DNA here is from genome assembly GCF_023264675.1 of Rhodococcus sp. (in: high G+C Gram-positive bacteria). GTDB lineage: Bacteria > Actinomycetota > Actinomycetes > Mycobacteriales > Mycobacteriaceae > Rhodococcoides. The sequence continues at coordinate 19,714 of NZ_JAHFVG010000045.1, read as the reverse complement.
CAGCTAGGTTGAGCGCATCTGTTCCCGAACCGTGAGATTCGATGCAGACAGGATCTGCCGAACACCAGGACAGCCTCGCCAGTCCTTCAGCCAGCGCCGGACCCAATCGCTCGGTCTCTGCCTGGGATGCCACTCCCCCGAGACTGCCCGCGGAGTCGGAACTCGCCGTGTAGATCAACACGCCCGCCATGTCTCTGTCATCGATGTACAATCGTTCCCGCAATGAAGCTGCGGGATACCCTGCGGCAAGCGATAGCTGATCGATCAAGACATGCGCAAACGTATGGAGCGCAACTCGAATCAAGCCGGTGACGTTCCGTTCGCCCGGACGTGTCAGACCAGGGCCCGCAGCACGTTTGAGTAAGCCCCATCTATCGGTTGCGAATTTCTCCTGGGCCCACTCTTCGAGGGTATCGCGATGGAATGAGAGAAAAACGCCCTCGCCTATAACCTCGATGGCGGGAAGCCAATGAGTCTTGTCCGGCGACAGAGCGCACAGATTCTCGTCGATGTTTTCGTCGTCGAGGCGGGTGAACCCATATAGCGCTCGCACCTCGCGGAGCCTGGTTACTTTGCGTACATCGGAGATGAGATGTTCTAGATCGACTGGTACGTCTCGTTCGAGGCATACGAAATCGTCGTCGAGGCCCTCTTGCTCCCGACCTTCCAGCAGCGCTGAATACTCTTGCCTCCGCAGCGCATCCTCGGTGAGAACATCATCCATTGCTTCTCCGCGGCGACGCTCCAGCTCAGTCTCGATCTGTTGGACGGAAAATCGGCGAGAGTGCTCGGCCAGGTTCCGCAACAGCGCAGGCGTGACAGCCTCAGGGTCACCGAGCGACACCCAGTGACGATCGACGAACTTCGCCAGCGCTGCGGAGTAGGGAGGAATGGAGATGGCCGACCTGACGGCAGGCAGCCACACATTCGACGCGCCACGCTGAAGAGTCCGCGGCGTTTCGTCGCAGTGCTGTGTGCTGTCAGGCCCGAGCCATGGACGGCGTCCGGCGCACTTACCAAACTCCGCGAGCGCTTTCGGGCCGGCCGAACCATCAAGAGTTCGCGGTTGCACACCGCAAGTGCACGTCAATTCCAGGTCTGCAAGAGACGACGTCCGGCCTTGAGCCCGTAAGTGCATAGTGTGATTCGATCCGCCGTCTTGCCCTTGATGCAACCAACGGAAGTACGGAAATTCGTCTATGTGTCCGCGTGCGCACGCGACGATCAAGCGGAAGGGGCTCAGCTCAGTCCGCTTCTCGCAGCTACACCTGCTGACTTCTTTGTCGTTGGAAAGCTTGCCGATTGAATCGATCCGGCGGCAGGACGGGCACACCTGGGTAAGCGGAAAGCGGATGACGGGTATATCGCGTTTACGCTTGGAACCGGCCGGAGGCGCCTTCAGTTCGGACACTCCCAGGCTCCGCGCAAGCCTCGGTTCGCTGATGGTGTCAGCATCCCGCGGTTTCCACTCGTGGATTCCGGCAATCATGTAACTCGTTGTGTCAGAGGGGAACAGACTCCCGACTCCGTACGTACTGAGAAGTTGGGTACGGCGAGCCTTCGCAACGGTCATGATTCACTCCTCATTCGAATCGAGTACAACGCACTTTCCGCGTCGACATCCCGCAGGCTCATCAGCGTGGGCCAGGGGGTTTCAGTTTGCGTGTACTCGATGTCCTCGTCCGTCAGCGCAGACGATGGTTCGACCAGCAGAGTATCGGATGAGTTCTTTCGGTTCTCGTACCTCATCGAATCTCTCGAACTAGCTTCTGAAATCCACACTTTGAGCATCTCGTCGAGTTGCTCGACCGTGTCCGCTGTCTCTTCACCGTCTGTCGTCGACTCAACCCGCTTTTCGATCAACGCAATCAGCTGTCGAAGTTCGACCTCGTGATTCGGTGCTGAGTGCGCTCCATTTTCTCCTGACATCGCGTCAACCATCAAACGCGCGAGCGCAACGAATACACCGTGAAGACCGCGGTCTCGAGCTCGAGCTGCGAATGGTGTTGCACTCGTCGCTTCGACAGCCCGATACAGGGCCTGATGAAAGGGTACGAAGTTCTCGAAGTGTGACCTGTCGCGTGATCGCGCCGAATTGAAGATCGTGACCACCAGACCGGGGTATCGCCTGCCGACCCGGCTTGTCGCCTGGATGTATTCGGAACTCGACTGCGGCTGCCCCATCACTGCCATCAGCCCGAGTCGATCGATGTCCACACCTACCGAGATCATATTCGTAGCCAGCACGACATCATCCGCGTTGCCCGACCCGAACGTCCGTTCAAGACTCTTCAGTCGGCGAGGGATATCGGCGGACGACACTCGGCTGGTCAGCTCGCCTGCCGACTGCAGATGTCTTGCTTCTGTGCCTGTACGTCGTGACACGACTCCAAGCCGTTCACGTACGTCGCCCTCGACCTGAAGCAATGCACTACCCAAGACCCTCAAGCTGTTGAAGTAGCCCAGCAATGTCCAATACGGATCGCGGATGTCTGGTTGACCATCGATGTCCTGAGCGGCCTGAAGTATCGCTCCGTAGGTCCGCACCAGCAAAGTTGCGTGACTAGTTGCGGGGCTCATCACGCCGACGTACATACGTGTACCAGCCACATCGCGTGGTGCCGGCTCGGCGAAGAACGACTGGTCGGGATCAATTCCAGGTGGTGGGAATTGACGTGAATCCCTGTCGAAGACCGACTTGATCTGGTGCTTCGCGCGTCGAATGGTGGCAGTCGAAGCGATGATCTTTGGCCGCGAAGAAACGTTGCCGTCGACATCGGTTGTGGAACATGCAATATCGACAGCGGTCTCGTACAAGCCCATCATCGATCCAAGAGGACCCGAGATCAAATGCAGTTCGTCTTGGATGATGAGATCGGGAGGGCTACCGACTCCGTCTCGGGCAAACAATTTGCCCACGTCGGAACGCCACGCCATCATTGCGAATTTGTCTACTGTGCCCAATATCAGCTCAGGTCTGTATTCGTAGATATCCTGATCAACCAAATAGACGGGCAAGCCGGACCGAAAGTCGCAGGTTTGATTTCCGCACGCAATGACAAGTTTAGGCGACGGACTCGAGACAACTTTGTACTTGGAGTCGTCGAGCGCCTTTCCGCACCAGGGACATTGAGTAAGTTGCACCGGATTCGCCTCGGTGATTTCAGTCCCCGACCGCAACGCGCGTAGTGACTTCTTCGCATCTTCGAGAGTGTTGGGTGTTCCCCCGCGACCAACCCACAGACCGATCGAGAACGGCCTTGTCCCCAGACCTCCATCGGCTGACCGTATCTGCTCGAGCGCGCACATCAGCATGGTCGCGCGCTCGAACTGCTGAATAGTCAACAAGCGCAACGTATAGCGCATGATGACAGCCACACCGATGGCGGAATCGTCACGGATTCGGCGCAGCAACACAACGAATGCAACGAGTCCCAAATACGCTTCGGTCTTGCCACCACCGGTGGGGAACCACAAAAGGTCAGCCACGTCACGTTCTGAATGGCTGCGATCCGCGACACTTGGAAGGTTCAACAGAATGAAGGCGATCTGAAATGGGTACCAGGACTGCTCATCACCCTCGCCGGCAGTCCCGATAGCGCCGTCACGTACCCACACCTGGCGAGCGCGCTGGGCTTGCATCGCGGAATTGGCCAACTGGAACGCGCGCAGCACATCTGCGTCCTCTTCCAACAGTTCGATTCCGGCCTCAATACGATCAGCCGCTTCGCGGGCGTTCTCGAGGTGTTCCTGAGCTGTCGGCGTCAGCGATTCTGGTACGTCGGTCTCACCAGCGGCTACGGACGCCTCCAGCTTTGCAATCCAGTCGCGATACGCAGCAACCAGTTTCTCCAGAGTGTCGATGAGGGAAGCCGTAGATGCGTCGGTGAGAAACGACATCCGCAGATCGACATCCGGTCCCACTTGTCCCGGTCTTGCCCGGGAAACTTCCTGTGTAGGGAGCAGAGTTGTACCAATTTTGTCCGTCGTCGGCGCTGTGACTCCATACCACGTCACTGCGCAGCCATGACCGATCCCAAAGTTTCGTGCATTGCGGTAGATCAGCTGGGCGGAACGAAGATCGTCTTCGGCTCCGAGCCGGTTTGGTGCACTGCGGTCGATAATTGCGTCCGCATCGGTCGATACGACCAACTCGACCTGGAACCAAGCCCTGGCGTCCTTCAGCTCATTCTTGGCTGAGGTCTGTACGTTGCGCGCGACGGCTGAAATTGTGACTTTGCCGTCCCTCGGAGTTCGCGTGAGGACGTACAGTTCAAGACCGGGCGCCACACTCAATTTCACCGCGCCCTTGGAACCCACCGAATGTGTTACCCGATCGGGATTGACGTGCTTTCTACTCCACGTCGCGGGCCGACTTCGGCCTCGGCGGCGTGACGAAGAATCGGCCAGTTCGACCAAGACCTCCGAGGGCTCGTATCGAGCAGCCGAAACATCGAAGTGGACTTCACTCACTCGTGTCGCGTCGACGGTGAAAGTCAAACCCATCGACGACGGATAACGCATGAGTGACTGTGCTACGGGCGAATCGCTGGCACCGTCAACGGTATCGGGCTCAGCGCTGTCTGGCTCCGGCTCCTCCTGCAGTTCATCATCCAGGGGCCACAACACGCCCACGACGTATCGATCAAGTGGCGCCTCTTCGAGAACTTCTGTGTCACCATTTGCGGGCCCGAGGAGATCGCGTCGAAGGTCCTCGACCATTGCGCCTCGAAACCCATACATCGCTTCGAGGTCAGTTGTGCCGGTCATAGGTTCTTACCGTCCCATTTCGTTGTCCAGTCGGGCCGAACGAGTCCTGCAAGTCTGGGTACAAGCCAGATTCCGGACTCGCCCAGACCTGCACCTTCACTGATTTCTGGTGACCCGACGACAGACTCGATCGACATCACGGTTGCGCCATCGATGATGGTTGGCCATCTCGCGTTACCAATGGTGAAGATGCGCCTCAGCTCTCGCCCAAATGGCTCCGTTGTACGGGCAAGTGCTCGACCCCCCGATCCCTTCACCAGGTAGATCGGCGCATCGCGGTGAGTCCAGTCCAGATCCAGTTCGAGGGTAACCGCTTTGCCGGCCATCGCCCCACCTGCAAGGAGTGATTGCACAGCCACGCCATCACCGTCAACGTCGAAAGGTTCGTCTGAATCTATGTCTTCGACGCGGACTTCGATTGCGCGGACACGCTGCCTGCCACCTGCGCCGAAGCCTCGCTCGGTCCATCGTCCGGTTTGACCAGAGTCCTTCTTCATCCAAGACTTTGTCTTCTTTGGGGTGCACCGAACGATCTCGTCCCGCGCGCGGCTCAGCGCAACATAGTTGCGGCGAGCAATTGCAAGGTCGTCGTCGTCCGATTCGTAGTCAGTGTCGTACAAAAAGACTCTGTCGAATTCGAGCCCCTTCGCACGATGAACGGTCGAGACCACAACGTCCTCGGTTGTATCAGCCAAAAGCGCAGTTGGTATTCCGTACCCGCCAATCACCTTCCGGATACGCGATACATCGAGGTCGTTCGGGAACTGTGTACGCCCTTCCGCCTCCTTCAGCAGGTTCCACGCGTCGATCGGATCCGCTACCGACGTATTGCGCAGCGCAGTGACCACATCCTCACGGCGATTGAGATTCCTCGACAGTTGCTGGGTCAGCTCGGCAACCCATGCACGAGCGCCATGTTCCTGAGCCGCTCGCCTCAAAGTGTGCCGAACGTTCATCGACGTCAGTTGGTGAGACACTCGCAAGGCGTCGCCGTTGGTCTTCGTGAGTACGGCCGTGCTCTTGCCGGCTCGATACACATCGCCCAGCCAAACATCAGAATCCACTGCGTCCAAACCTGAGATGAAAGCGTCTACTTCAGCTCGAGCGGCCGCAGGTGATTCGATCGTTCGCAAACGTGGTCCAAGTTCGACAACAGCCAGCGGATCGCCCCCTCGGGCGCGAAAATTCCGTTGGAGACCAGTCGCCTCGACATCGTCCAATCGACTGAGTTCACCGATCACATCCAATCGGTGGCGCCGTTCTTCTGGAGTCAGTTGAAAGTCATAGAGTGCTTGATTCGGGTCTCCGAGTGCTGTGAAGCCAACCCCGTCGCCCAATCTTTCGATGAGAGCCAGTGCCAACCGTGCCCGCTCACCGACCAAATCCTGGACTTCGTCGAGGACGACGTGCTGTATGTCGTCGAGCATCGGCAGTTCTATGTCGTCGTCACTCAACAGCTCTACTGCGCGCGCGATTCGGGCGTCGAAATTGCCCTTGGGCTCCTCGTCCGCATCGATGATAACCCTGCTGGCGAAGGAGTCGAACGTGCGAATTTCCGCTTGGGCCAGCACTCGGGTCTGAAGCCGGCTGCGAACTGCAGAGACCGCTGCCCTCGAGAAGCTCAGGACGAGCACTTCGGTTGACAAAGACAGATCACAAACGCGAGCAAGGTGATCGAGGCGCGCTGCCACAACTTCGGTCTTGCCTTGTCCAGCGCCGGCTACGACAACAAGTCGTTCTTCCGGGTCCGCCTCGGCGACACGCAGCTGAAATTCGTCGAGCTCCAATGCCGCGGGACCCCGATCTACCTCGAGTGACTGGATTCCGTGATCGAGTTGGGCCTCGGTAGTCGACGTAGATTTTGCTAGCTCTACCGCAGCGCGACGGCGGTCGCGAAAACGCGTAACAGCGTCGATGGGGTTCGTTCTCGCCCTCATGCGATCGCGGAACTTCAGGTTGGTGACCGGAACAGGTTCCGCTTCGGGGAGATCAGCCGAATGACCAACAGGCGCTTGCGGTCCGATCGATTCTTCGAGACGCTCGAGTAGGCTCGCCAATAGTCCCTCGATAGCGCTCGCCGACTGGCCCGCGGCCACAGTTGACAGGTCGAACCTGGCACGCTCCGAAAGATCGGGCCAGGGAAGCAACGCATCAGCAACTGCTTCCTGCAACCGCCGCGCATCTGCTTGCAAGTGCGTTGGAAGTGGTTCGCCGACGACCAGAGCAGGACTCATCGTCAGGCTCCACGATGTGTTCGATCCCCACTGTCGATCAATAGCACGCGCTACAACCGGCCTGATGTCGGACAACACTCGATCCCGGACCTGCGAGCCTATAGGCAGTGCGTTCTGCTCGACACCGCTGGAACGAACGCTCAGGGGTGCGCCGTCATCCGCAGTTATCCCAGTAGAACCGAACTCGAAAAACAGCGAGTCATTGTCGCCGACCAGCAACGCAATCGCCGGCACCTGCGTGTCCGTGAATTCGTCGTCCGAGTTCAGGTCGCCGGTTGGGCGGGTAGCTGCAGTGCGTGTCAGCCGTGCCGTGCGAAAGGCGACACACGCATCTACATCGAATTCTGGGACGCGAAGGCGCCAAGCCGCAAGAACGGTGTCGAGCGCGCCCGGCACGGGCACTGACCTCTCCAGCTCGTCAAGCGCGTCGTAGAGCTCCGCCCCCTCCTCGATTCGACGCTGCGAGCGAGCCCACACTCTCCACAGTCGGCGATAGTCGGCGAAAAGGGCATCCAGGTCAAGCCCGTACTCACGGCGATAGAAGTCCGTATGTCCATGCACCTCGCTGAGATCGACCACCAGACCATCTGGCGTCCAATCGGCTAAGTCCGAGTCGTCGATCAGCTCGTCGAGTGGCCAGGGCAAGCGGGGAGGAATCTCGGCCGTACGAACGTCGCCACGGACTACCAGCAGACCCTCAGACGTCGCCGTAACCGAGGCCGCCAATTCGCCCGATGAGTCAGTCAGTGAGGAGACAAACGCAGCTGCGCCGCTGCTCTTCGCGGTCTCGCGCCGAGCCCGGTCATCAACAGCCCGAGCGTCGCCGAGCACTGCCTCCAGCGATCCAATAGCTCGCTCCTCCAGCACCGAACGCAACGACACTCCTTTCGATCTCTAACAACCTAGCGTGTAGACAGACCGGTCAGCCTGTTTGGATTCCTCGAGCGTGTCACGCAAGTGCGCCAGAGTCGCTTTCCTCGACCTCAGGTGCACACCGAACAAATACTTGGGGCGAGGCAAATACCGATACAAAACCGCTGCCGATGTACCTCGCGCTTGGGCACGCTAGTTGCTCATCATCTGCGTGCAGGAACAGTCGTGAGTTCGCACCTCACAGCGGCATGGTCGCTGAGGTTCACGCTGCCAGCGGTGCGGGGCCACGTCGTGATGCCGGTGCATGGAAGGCTCGAGGCTATGTGGTCGATCAACGGTCGGTCCGCGGTGTCCCCGGACGTGTGAATCGTCCAGCGAGACATAACTTGCGCGAGCCGCACACTTACTCGGAGCGGTTGGCGATAACGCGGGATTCTCTCGTTGAAGTCGCCGGCCACGACAATTGGAACCCGTGGGTCTAACCCAGTAGCGAGTTCCTCGAGTTGATCGCAACACTCGAGGTGTTCGGACCAGGTTTTCGCATCTCTACGGCCGGTGGCAACATGAGCACTCGCCCACGGAATGCAGACACCAAGCAAGTTCAAGTGCCCGGAGGGGCCTTCGACGCTCGCCAAGACAACTCGCCCCTTCCCCGCACCCGAATCTAGTCGAACGACATCAGTGAGGGGCCATCGTGACCACAGAATTGTCTTTCGACGATCTGCGGGTGCCGCGTAACCCCAGTCGTCGCCAGCGTCAGCGATGAACCCGCCTTCAGGTAGCAAGCCTCGTTGCCCTTCAGTGACGACCAAAATGTCTGCATCGAAATCAACAAGTCTGCCGCGGACCAGCGGCCCACGCTTGCCTCCTACAGGCGACCACTGAGTGTTCCAGGTCGCGACGGTGATCGCGTGTTTTTCCACACCTGGACTGTACGGCTGCAGTCAGAGCGGCCGTAGAGTCTGAATGCTGTTCTCGGCCCCTACTCCTGCACCGGGTCAGCGAGCGAAGCCTCTCTGAAGATGGCGCGAACACGATCGTCGAGCTGCTCATCGCTCAAGACCGAAAAATCTATGAACGCCATCAGCCGACGTAAGCGCGGTACTGCATCACGAAGTACTTTCCTTCGACCTCCGACGCCACTCTCGGTCGCCACGCGCGCGATCGATCGTGCCAACGGCGTAACGCCGGCAATTGACCGTCGTTCTGTGATCTGGTTCAGGTCACTTTCGGAGAGCTTGCGCAACAACGAATAGTCGACCGTGCCTTCGACAACCATCGCGAAGGTTTCCGCCTGCCACCACAATCGAGCAAACATGTGTCGGGTCAAATCAGTTGCTATCCAACGCTCCACGTTCTCACCGGAGAACCGCCATTGAGTTATATCGGGCATTGCCACAACCGCGAGGAACGTCCAGACCCCACGATTAGCAGCTTCGACCGCGGTGATCTTCATCGTGCGATGGATATGCTCGGCCGCGACGCGATCGAAGCGAATAAGATCCGCTTTTCCTGGATCGTCAGGAAAACCATGATCCCCCGCAACCGATCTCAGCGCGTCGGCAAGATCTTGAACGCCGCTTTCGCCGATCCGTCGGCCCCCAGTGGCCGCGTATGTCATTTGCGGGTGCTTCAGTCGAGCCGCTCGCGTCAATTGTGTAAGGTCATCGTCGAGTTTTCGCATCGACACCATGCCGGCTGAGAAGCTGAGCCGAGGCCAAAGCTCCGTCATGACAGCAGACGCCCGTACCCTATTGACCGCGCCCCCGCGACGATCGAACTCCGAAGGTCCATCGAAGAACCGAGTACCGACTCCGCAGTCCACGCTGACGGGTCGTCCAGTACCCGGAGAGCGAGACCTCGTGCAGCGGCGCCGAACGATTCGCGGTCACAGTCCTCCAGTTCCTCCCAATGTGCCAACGACCAGCGCACGATCTCCTCGACCAAGTCTTCTTCCATCTCTTGAACCAGGACGAGCTGTTCATCCGTGTGGTTCTTCTCTTTCTGAACGGCTTTCACGAGTTTGGTGTCCAGCGGATTGATCAACAGTAGGAGCGCTCCCATAGCCGGCTCGTCGGGACTTGATGGCATTCTGAGGTGCCAGCTCGCGCCTCGATCGATGCCAAATGCTTCGAAATCCACCACCTCAGTAGGGAACATTGCTTCGGACCCGGTGAGACGAAGCGCTTGCTCGTCGGACCATAGGATGCTTCCCGCATGCCGGGCTTCTCCAGGAAGGGGACTCAGCCTATCTCGTTCCAAGACAAGCCGTCTCGTCAAGGCGATCGACGCACCCGCATACTGAGGATCGATGTCTACGACGACGTCGAACTGCTTGTCGGAGAGCGGCACTCTCTGCGTCGGGCCCACCAAGAACGTGTCCAGCGCGCGCCAACCGAAATGGAACGCCAACGGTGAACCGTCATCCAAGTTGGATTGAGACCGGACCGACAGCGTATCGACGTTGATCGTGCAACGGAGCTTCAATTCCGTGCGGTAATCCCAGTTCTCGATAGCTTCGCCCAGAGGCTCCCACTCCCCGTCGACAAAGCGAGACCAGCTCGAGCCCTTGACCGTGTCCGCGGCAGGGATCAAGTACGGTCGAACATCGCTCGCCGCCATCAGCCCTCATCCTCTACTGAAAACGCCAGCCGAATCACTGTATCTTTGGGCGGCCGGACGGAAACGGTCCAGATTCGGCTGTCTTCGCGAGCGATGGTTGCACTTCGCCCCAAACGCTTCTCGCCGGACTCGGAGCTCGACCATCCCAAGACCACCGCCGGTTCCAGCACCCCTGGCTGCTCGGTGCCTCCCTCGACGACCACTAGCGCTTCGGCGGTGACGGACTTCGCAGTGGGCCAAGCAGGCAGCTCTACTGTTGCGACGACAAGCGCCTCTCCGTTCAATACGGTCAACTTCGGCCCCTCCACAATTTTGGGCCGCGAAGCCGCACGCCCACCTGCACGTCCCGACCGTTTGCCTCCGCGGCGCTCTGAAGCTGTCGCACCGTCTGCAGTTGCGCCCGACACCAGACCTGACAACCGGCCCGCAAGAGGCGCAAGTGCGGCGTCATGTTGTTGATCTGGCTCGGCATCAGGAAGTGACGGCTTGAGATTGCCCCGAACATAGCTGGCTCCGAGACGCACGACCCCGAGCGCGGTTCCGTGCAACCCGCTTGTCACCCAGTCATCGTGGGTGGGAGGCTCAGCATCGGCGAAATATTGGTCAGCTTCCACCCCCGTTTTGAAAACCGCACCGTACTGAACTGATTCGGTCGGGTGGGGATCGCCTGCTACGTAGTCGACAACCAAGTCGGCCTGACGCATCCGCGCACAGTGATGGGCGGCGCCGCTGAAGGGAGCAGCGAGCGCAAGCAATCGATTTTTCGTAATGGGTGCCATCGATTCGACTTTGGCGAACCTGCCGATCTCCTGCGGTTTCGCACGGCGCGAGGGAACGTCGTATTCACCGTCCCTAGACAGTCTGCGATAAGCATCGACGAAGGGCCTCAGCTCGATTGTACTTTCGGGGTCCGGAATATCCACCGGGAATCCTTCGAACTTGACCGAACAGCGGAGGCGATTGTCCACGTCGGCGATCATTCTGGGCCAGAGGTTCCACAGCATCGTCGACGCGAGGTATTCGGCAGCTGACTCTGGTGTGCGGGGCTCTTCGATGTCTCCTTTACGAACCGCTCCGAGGTCGACATCGATGATGGCCACGGTCGTGCCTGTCTGATCCCGCGAAAAGGTTGGTAGCCCAAGCGCGGTCGCCATCTGCTCGGCATCGTCGTCGACGAGGGCCTGTGCAATGTCACCTTCCTGGACGCCGAGCCAGTGTCTGCCGGTGTAGCGGACACCTCCATGCTGGAAGCCGTCGCCCATTGCCGCGCCGATCAAACGACGTTGTGGCCGACCGCGAAAAATGCATCGACTGTCAGCAACGATGACGTGGCACCTGCTGACGTTGTACAGAATGCCTTTACCGAAGCCGTAAGAGCCCCCTCCCAGGTCGACGCCCTTCCGCTCACCGACGTTTCGGATGAATTTCACGAAATCTGCGCGTTCGCCGCCGAGCGGCGGTTCGTCAGCACGTAGCGGGCCACCGAGGCCGGTAGTGCCGCGGTCCGCGATCGTCAAGATCGTTGGTTGACGGTTCAGCGCCTCGGACAAGCCGAGTCCTGCGCCGCGGGGGTCCGGAAGGAGAAAATCGCGCCAGTGCGCCAACCTGTTTCCGGTCAGTTGGCGAATCTGAACATTGAAGTCCACCTCCTTGCCCGGAAGCGCTGCGTCGCTGCTGTTCTGCGCAGCTTCGCGGATCAAGACGGTAAGGGGATCGAGCTTGGGTTTTCCAAGTTGGCGACGGATGCCCTCGGATGCCGTCGATCCTTCGGCGGCAACTCGCTGCGACCACCACTCAGATCGGTCCGCGACCTTCATTCCGCTCAATTGTGCTCCGTACCGACAAGCTCGTTGAGCTCGTCGTCGTTGGTTTCGATCTCGGTTTCGCTCAGGTCGACACTGACGTATGTCTGAGATACCTGACTGGATTCGATCGCAGAACCAGGGAATACCAACGCTATGCCGATTACATCGTCGACCGCACCCAGGGGCTTTCTCGACTTCAGATTCGCAGCCTCGGGCTCTGAAGTCGGATCTATCGGATACAGCAGCAGCAGACCTTTTCTTCGGACCGACGGATCTCTGTCGCGCTCGTCCATCAAGGCGCCTTCGGTGAGCTTGCGGGCATCCGACGGTGCCATGAAGTCCACGACGCGATGATCCTTCGACATGAGTGTCTTAATGTCCGCTCGCTCGACACCGTCATCCTTCAACTGCGAACGTACGATTCGACCGAAGTCGTTGCCACCCAGCCGTACGTTGCCTTTTTCGGTACCCGGTTTTGCCGCCATCACAGCGAGGTTCCACTTGTCCAGACTTCCCTGCCTTTGTTGCTTGACAACGTACTTTTTGATTAGCTCAGGATCTAGGTCAGGCGAGTCAGGATGCGCTTCGTAATCACCGAGAAATGCAAGAACGTCGCCCGCATCGACGTCTCTGAAGACCACGGCACCAGAATCGAGTGTTTCGCCTTTTGCTCCTTTGGTACGCACCCGTGAGACAAGACCGTCGGCGGCATCCTTGTTGTGGGAGAGCCAGTCCGAGTCTCCGGTCTTGAAGTACCTGGTTTGCACCCTTCGACCGCCGTAGGACGCGTACGCAGGGATTGCGGCGCCCATCTTGGCGGTGATCCGCAAGGTCGGATGAGTCCGAATCCGGACTCCAAACTCCGCCGGGGTCAAGTTCTCGGCCTCGTATCGCTCGATGTCCAAACGTATTTCGCGCTCAACGGTAGCCAAGTGCCGGAACCACTGACGCAGTTCTTCTGTCATCCAAATCCTCGGCAGATCTTCGTAACCAGGGCGGAAGCCGAACCAGCGCGCCATCTGTAGCAGAGTGTCGTACGCGCCGGCAGCGCGAACGAAATAGCTGACCGTCAGCCCTTCCAATGTCAATCCACGACTGAGCGTATTGCCACCGACCGCGATCGCAACCTGGCCGTCGGCCGAGTAGTCGAGCCGGTCATCGCTTCGAAAGTTGTCGATGATGACCCGGCACTCATCGAGAACTTGGCCGAGACCTGAAGCTACGGATTCGAAATCAACTGGAGCGAGTTCGAAGTCGGTAGCCGGTACGTTCTCAGCCTCTGCCTTCCACAGCAACTGCAGACGCTCACGGGTAGCGAGATCACCGTCACTCCATTTTCGCGCCAGTGTTGTTACGTATGCGTTGAGGGGACCTTTGAACTGATTGTGAACGTCGGTCTTGACCGAAGTGTGGATTAGCATCGTCGAATGACCGGCGTCGCCTCGATAACGCCGTGCTGCGGTGGCCAGAACGAACCATTCGAGGGCAGTCTCCAAGGTGGGCGGGATCGAGGGTATGAACGCTGCCGCCGCGGCCTTGCCTAGCGGCCGGACATCATCGACGTCCTCGTCCGGAATGATGCGCAACATACTCGAGCCGTCGAGATCCTTGCCGTTCGCTTCTTCGCCCTCGACGACGTCCCGCCCGAATAGTTTCTCGGTACCGAAGTATCCCTCGGGTTCAGGGAGATTCAAGATGAAGTCTTTGGGGTAGAGATCTCCACCCGCAGGATTGATCAATACATTGGCGAATGGTGTTGCTGTATAGCCGATATAAGTACTTTTTGGCAGTTTGGAGATGATTCCTCGGATAAGAGGGTTGATCGTCTTGGTCTCCACGCTCGCCTGGTCTGCCTCGTCGTCGATGATCAGAGTCGGCACATCGGTCAGCGCACGCTGCTTTACTGCAGGTTGCAACCACTTGTCCAACCTCTTCAGCACAGCCGAGTTCTTCTTGACAACGGCTAAAATCACTCCACTGTCATCGACGTGAAGCAGAGCCGTCGACAGCATCGCCGGAGCTCTGAAATCATCATCCGAGTTCGTCAACATCTTCCACTTCGCAGGCGTGAGCTTCTGCAGCTGCTCGTCCAGACGTTCCTGCGTCTGCTTCCGCAATCCATTGTGAATTCCGGATAACACGATGATGAACTTGTAACCGACATCAGCAGCTTTCGCGATGACCGCCGTGAAGTTTGTGGTCTTACCGGACTGCACGTAGCCGACAACAAGCCCCTTCGCATCCCAGGACGATTCGTCTGGCCGCGGCGTATAGGCGATCACCTTGTTCGACGAGCCATCCAAAGACTCGATTCGGTCGTCGGGCCAGGCCAAGTCCGTCCGAATGTGGCGTTCGAGCGCGGGCCAGTAGGCGTCAGTTGAAAGGTTCGGACCGGCGTACCAGGGGTCACGAGGTCCATGAATGATCGGTGGACCGGTGTTGACAACCCCAGAGATGCTCGTTCGGTACTTCGCTTCGAAGTCTTCGAGCTCTTCCTCAGACAACCGGCCTTTGAAGGTCTTGACCGCCGACTCCAACGATGTTTTCCTCGCCCAGCCTGCAAATACATCGTAGAACGCGTCCATCAACTTCATTCCTCCATAACCTAGAGCTTCACTGAACGGTAACGCAGCGACAAGTATGTGTGCGTCAGAAACGATCGGGCTGATCTGGAGTTGCGGTATCACGGCGTGAACTCATCGGGAACTACCCCCGTACGCGAGCACGAACTCGCGGCTCACCTTCTTCAGCTCCCGAGACAGCTCTGAAGTACTGCTGCTCGCTGTAGCGGTCGCTATGCGAAGAAGATCCCGGGCCCCGCGTTCGACGAGAAACTGCGGATGAAGACGTCGACAACGGTGGCCGAGCTCGCCACCCAGAGATCAACACGGTCGAAGGAATCAGCGACGCCAAGTCGCCCTCGTTGGCGGCAATGCCTACGGAGCGGGAGGCAAACCAAAACCGAGCGGAATTTATGAAATTGAACGAACTCACCCCCGACGACGTGCCGGCGCTGGCCGTAGAAATGGAAAGAGTAACGCCGCGCTCGCTTCTGCGGCAGATACTGGAGCGCCTGACGCTTTACGCTCGGTGGTCAACGATCACCGGCGGAGCCGGTGCCTGACATTCGCCAACACATCCCGTCTCGTCACCGACCAACTCCGGGTGGCTTCGTCAGGCTGACGTGCTCCGCCCTCCTGCATTGCCGCGTCGACCACATCATTGAGAGCCGACCAGCCTGTTTGGCCGCTGGCCCTACGGGCCGTCATGAACTGGTCGATCGACGGGGGCAGGCCAGGCATCGAACGAGGCGCCGAAGACAACAGCGTTCCGACCAACTCGTACCCGTCGCTGGCCTCGACAACGGCTGCGCGTTCCTCGCGCGTGATCGTCAATGCCCCCCTTGCCATCGCAGAGAACGTCGGGGCAGCCGGAATCTTCACATCCGGCAGTTCGATCATCCTCACGCCGCAGGTTGCGACGACGGTTCCGTAATCGTTGCGGGCCGCAAGCTGATACGTCCCTGATCGCTCTAGCTTCAGAACGATCGATGCGGACGCACCGGCGGCCACCTCTCGGCGTCTACCGGACGGCGTGTTGACAATCAGAGTGTGATAGCCGGTTGCTTTCCACGAGAGCGTGATCGGCGCTCCGAGCACCCCGATTGGAGGGGTGATCTCGAAGTCGGCCAACTCCGGCGCAGTCTGCGGTGCCCGGTCTCGCGGCCAGATCGAGAATCGAGCCACTTCAGTAATTGCCCTGGTTCGACCCGAAGCTCGGCGCGCCGAACTGGGGACTCGGAAACTCACGCTCGGGTTGTGGAACGTAGCCACTCGGCCGATGCGGGGTGGGCCGATACGCAGGTTGACTGCCATCGGCGCCGCTGGTCCAATCGTCTACCTGTTCCGCCGACGTGCGCTCGGCGTGTTTCGCCCATTCGGCGAGTGCGCCCTCGACGACCTTCGCCTGATGTTCGGCCACGGTGGCATTGAACTTCAGGGTGAGTTCCTTCTGGCGATCGATACGGTCCTTGTCCGACTCCAGATCCGATTCTCGACGCAGCCGGGACAGATCGTCCTCCAACGTGACTGCGCTGGTGGCCCGTTCGACTTCCGAGGCCTCGCGGCTGTCGACCAACTTGTCGTAGGCTGTGCGGCTACCCAAGTTCGACACGATCTTGAAGATCACGGGAAGCAACTCCATGCACATAAACAGCAATGCAACGGCGTAGCGGGCCATGGCAGCTGTGGAATCGTTGCCGGAAACATCACTCAGCGCTTTCAGTCTCGCGATGATGCCGGCATTGGCCGCTTCGAGTTCGCGGCTGGTGTCCTGCGCACTGTTGACCTGCTCGGTCAGTTGATCCACCTGAGCTTGCAGTGCGGGCACTTCGGCTTCGGCGTCGGCGATGGCGAGCTTGCTCGTCTCGAGAGCGTTGACTTGCACGCGCTCGACGATCGCCGCCATTTCGCCCTCTTTTTCACGCAGCTGGGCCTGGGTTTCCTGCCAGCGCGCTTCCGCGTCGTCGGCGAGCCTTCGCTTTTCGATGCACAAGGACGCACAGCCCCGGACCATGGTGCCGGCGCTGCCCTCTTCTTCGGCCACTGCCGCGGCGCGTAACTGGTCATATTCTGTCTTTTGTGGCTCGGCTCGCGACTCGAGAGTGTCGATCGCTTGTTGGGCGAGCAGCACATCTGGGTTCTGACGTACGTCAGCCGTAGGTCCCGTATTGATCAACAGCTGCAAACGGGCCAGCTCCTGCATGTCGGCTTCGAGGTCCTGTCGAATGGTGGAGTTGTTGATCTCCTTGCGCAGATCTTCCTGTGCGGTCAAAATGTTGCGATTCATCTGCGCGGCGATCTCGCTGTCGAAAACACGCAGCATCAGCGGGGTCGAAATGACGACTCCCAGGATGATGGCGAGGATGATTCGCGGCGCCGCCAGCGATAGGTTCCGCTTCCAGCCGGTCTCCTTGGCCAGACCGATCACGAGCAGTCGATCGAGGTTCAGGATGGCGATACCCCAGACAAGGCCACCGAGCACAGCACCGAAACCCGAGGCGATGCCGGTGATCGACAGCGCATAGCCGGCCGAGATCGCGGCGAAACCCGCTGTTGTCAGGAGAACTGCGCCCATAGCCGACTGCTTGGGCACGGAGCCTGGTAGCTCGTCCAGCACGTCCACGCGGGAGCCCGCAATCCGGGCGAGCACGTACTTGAAATTCATGCGGATTCCTTCGCGAAGCGTGAACTGCTGTGAGGGGAACGCCTGAGGGGGCGCGAACGTACGTGCCATGCGATCGCAAGCGGAAACACGGCATAGATCAACGTGATGGAAACGAGGGTGGTGAGCGCTACCGGCATCTGCCACAGTCGGAGGTATCCGATCTGGGTGTAGCACGGGTGCGCGATGTCGACGCCGAGCCTGTCCTGAACGACCTGGCACCAGCGGTACGAGGGGACACCATTGGAAGGGCCATAGATCGCCGCGGGAAGTCCATCGAACACGTTGGAGGCCCCCGACTGTTCGGCCGCAATCGCCGGCGCGGCCATCGCGTCCAGATCCCCCGCGAGAAATGCTTGTGCGACCGGAACGGAGCCAAGGACACCGACAACTGCAATCGCGGCAAGAAATTTCGTGACGGCCGTGTGGGACATCTGAGGCAGGGCCAGGATGCGGCGCCGGGTCACTCTCGCCAGCGGCCGACACCAGAAGACACCAGCCACCGCGGCAACGTACGCGAGTGGCCACCACACCACCGATGCTGCGGCAACCACTGCCACGATCGGAAGAGCAGCCACGACAACGATGCTGCATTCGAGCGGATCGCCGACGACGCTCCAGATACGCGTTCCAAGGCCTTTACCGAACTTCGCCTCACGACGACGGACACCCGCCGACGGACGCGCTTCGAACACGATGACTCTTCTCTGACGAGGGGGCGGGTACAGGTAGTTGCCCAGCGCCGAGCGCGGCGGTGGTTTTTGGTCGACACTGAATCGACAACGGATCAACAGGCGTTACAACAATTTCTATCAGCATGGACTGACAAGTTCAGAATCTACAAATACGTCCAATATTGCCCAGGCCTTACTCCGTTCATTCATCCGAATGAACGGAGTAAGGCCTAGGACTTATCGATTGAGCAGCTTCTGCTTCTGCGTTTCGAACTCGTCGGACGTCAACACGCCCAGATCCCGCAATTCAGCCAGCTCGCGCAGCTCTGCCGCGATGCCGGTCGCCGATACCACCGCGGCCGGCGCAGGCTGCACTGGCTGCGACCGTTCCCTGGTCACGGCCTCCACCCGCTCGCGAATGATTGCCGAGACAGCTTCTGCTTCCGACTTGGCGATATTTTCGATGATGCGTGCAGCACCGCCAGTGTGAACCACGATCTTGGCCAGCAACATTCCCCGATTTGTGGTCACCGAGGTGATGCGATCGTAGGGAAAGTCCTCGTGACTGTGGTTGATCAACCCCTCGGCAACGAAGAGCGCTCGGCGGTTGGTCGCCACCAGGAGCCCATTGTTTCCCCCGGTGCGGCCGCCAGCCATCAGCAAGACGGTCTCACCTGCGTTCAGATACTCGGGAAGCTTCCTGATATCCCGTTTCCTACCCATCTTGTCTGCGACACGCTCCCATGCGGCAGCAATGTCCGGACGCATTTCGTCAGGCATATACCCTCCAATCCTTCGTAGAAAAGTTCGTACGACCGCAGCCCGCGACCAGGGCACAAGCGGCCAGATCGTAAATCGCGCTATGTCTCACTGTCTTACTTTGTTTCGCGGCGCGGTTGCGGGCGGCCCCGCACGACGACCGCATCCGGTCAGCAGTTGTTGGGTTCCCCCACCTTCACGACGGACAGCACGGCGTCCCCTTCACCGATGGGCACGCCGACACCAGGCTCCTGGCCGACGACGATCCAGTTCGAGTCGTTGACCTGCATCCGGCTGGCACCGGTCGCATCCTCACTGCGAGAGAAGAAGACACCCGCGTCCTGGATCAGATTCTGTGCGGCCTGCAGGTTCATGCACACCACCGGCGGCATGAGGACTGGCGCCGCAACGGGTTCGGGAGCGACAACAGCGGGCGGCTCAACGGGTGGGACCGCGGCTGCCGGCGGTGCCGTTGTGGTCGTCGCGGCCGGTGCCGAGGTGGTCGACTCCTGGGTGGCAACACTGCTGGACGACGAGGATGTCGCAGTCGGCTCATCGCTCGATCCGCAAGCAGAAACCGTGCACAGGAATGCTGCGGCAAGCGCGATTCCTGCGATGGATCGAACGGTATTGACAGTAGTGCCCCATAGAGTGGTGTAACTCGGTGGCCGAGCCCCTCTACGAATCCGTGTTGTGCACGGATGTAGAGCGGCCATCGTGTGATCCTTCGAGTCAACCGTCTAAAGAATCCTCG
>NZ_JAHFVG010000088.1 GCF_023264675.1 Rhodococcus sp. (in: high G+C Gram-positive bacteria) | reverse complement strand
TCTCCTGATCTCGCAAACAAGCCAGGATGACGATCCCAGCCACTGTTTGATGTTCCTCATCACTCCGTGGCCGAGTGAATCGGTAAGCCCTCTAGCTGATGCCAGTACCCGGACCGAGGGCAAGCCCGGACTGACAGACACGCAGTCGCTACTTAGGCAGCGAGTGCGTAGTCGCGCTGATTGGAATCGGCGCTTATAAGGTTGCGATGACGCTTACGGTGGTCTCTCGCCTGCACCGACACGCTTCCCCTGACTCAACATACAAAGTCGAAACCGTTCAGCCCCGTATGTTCCCGAACACTCTGCTCGGGCTTGTCAGTGTAACAAGCCGATCGGACAGAATCATCCCGATATACGCTGCGCGTTCTACGCCCGGTCGACGTGCGCCACCACGGCCTGCAACGTACGGCCCAACAGTATCTTCCGAGCGGGCAGCGAGCCGTACCAGAACACCCGGCCCGCGAGGCCGCGAGGAAAGAACTCGGTACGTTGCTCGAGTCTGGTTCCACCGCCGGCCGACGAGGTCCGGTACTGCATCCACGCACTCCCGGGCAGCGTGCCCGTCGAGCGAAGTCGAACGTTGCCCGGTGAGCCGTCGTCGTCGATCTGCCAACCGCGCAAATCCCCGGACACGACGGCATCGCGCAAACGCGTGGCGATCTCGTCGGGCCCACTGCCCAGGTAGACGCTGCGC
This sequence comes from Rhodococcus sp. (in: high G+C Gram-positive bacteria), assembly GCF_023264675.1. Taxonomy (GTDB): domain Bacteria; phylum Actinomycetota; class Actinomycetes; order Mycobacteriales; family Mycobacteriaceae; genus Rhodococcoides. Next base: position 13,819 of record NZ_JAHFVG010000088.1, on the reverse strand, counting down.
ACGTCGGAGTAGACCACTTCGCCCGCCCAATCCGGATCCGACGGTAGGGGATCCGAGGGCGCGGAGACCGAGTCGGACCACGTTGTCTCCGACTCACCGTCATCGATGTTCCGTAGCGCCAACCGGACCGACTCCCGAAAGGACGCGAGACCGCCGTCCGGACGATCCAGCACGTCGTCGATGTCGGTTTCATGGGCGACGGCATCGAATTGGAGCGACTCGATCAGCGGCATGGCAAGACCGCGAGGTATGGGGGTGACCAGGCCGATCCAGTGTCCGGCCAAACGTGGCGTCAGCACGGGGAGGACGAGCATCTGTCGCTTGCGTAGACCCGCGACGTCCGCGTAGATGTTCATCATCTCGCCGTACTCCATCACGTCGGGACCACCGACGTCATAGGTTCGGCTCTCGGGGAGTTCGGCCTCCGCGGCACCGATCAGGTAGTGCAGGATGTCGCGGACTGCGATCGGCTGAATCCTGTTGTGGACCCATCGCGGCGTGGTCATCACCGGCAGTCTGTTGGTGAGATGCCGAATCATTTCGAAGGACGCCGATCCGGAGCCGATGACGACCCCGGCCTGAAGAACCAACGTCGGGACTGTGGACTCGATCAGGATGCGCCCGACTTCCGCGCGGGATTCGAGGTGTTCGGACAGTTCGCCCGTCTCGGGATGCAGACCTCCGAGGTAGACGATCCGGCTCACTTCCGCTTCCTCGGCAACGGCGGCCACGTTTTCGGCACTCTCGCGTTCGGTCTTCGCGAAATCGCCGTCGCCCGGCGATCCCATCGAGTGCACCAGGTAGTAGACGACATCGACGTCCAGGAAGGCTTTCTTCAGGGAATCACGATCGCCGAGATCACCACGTGCGATTTCGACGTCGGAAGCCCACGGGACGCCCTCCAGCTTGTCGGGGTTGCGAGCCAACACGCGAACGGTGTAGCCGGCCTCGAGCAGACGCGGCGCCAAGCGTCCGCCGAGATAACCGGTAGCCCCGGTGACGAGTACGCGGCGAGGGGCTTCGCTGGAATTATCGGTCATCATCGATCAATACCCTCAGGCTCGCGCTTCAACCGCCCAGGTGATTCAGCCCAGCGCGATCAAGCCGACTGCGCCGAGCGCGAGAACCATTCCCGCCTGTTGGAGACGCCCGACGCGCTCCCCCAGCATCACCATCGCCAACATGACCGTCGCCGCGGGATACAGCGAGGCGATCACGCTGACCAACGACAACAGGCCTCCTTGATAGGCATAGAGCAGCGCCGCGTTGGCCACCACGTCCAGAGTTCCGACGAACGCGGCCAGTTTCAGAACACTCCCGTGGGGCGGCGAGAAGTGGCCCGACGCGAGGGCGACGCACCAGACCACTGCCGTCGCCGATGCGCGCGACGCTGCGAGGGGCCACAGTCCCGATCCGTCACCTATCTGGTGGAGGCAGATGAAGGCCACGGCGAACGTCACACCCGACCCGACGGTCAACCATGCGACCGTGCGCGTGAACTTCATTTCTCGTCCGCCGGACACCTCGCCCGTGGTGTCGTCGGGAGATTCCTTGCTCACCAAGACGACAGCGATCAAGGCCAGTGCGATTCCGACGAACGCAATACTGCCCGGACGCTCACCCAGCGCGAAGCCTGCGAGGACCGGTATTCCCGCGACCAGCACGGCTGTCAACGGCGACACGACGGCCATCGGTCCGGACGCCAGTGCACGGTAGAACCACCACACGGCGACACCGCCGGCTACACCCGAGGCGAGACCCCACAGGATGGGCACCAACGACACGGAACCGCCGACGAACGGCGCGATGAGCAGCACGATCACCAAAGAAAACGGGTAGGACACGATGACGACGCGCAGTGCTGCCACCCGGCGGGAGGCAACACCGCCGACGAAATCACTGACCCCGTAGCCGACTGCGGCGACGAGCGCCAGCAGAATCGCGGTCAGCGCATGCCCTTGATACGACGCCCCAGTTCGCGGGTCACTTCGCGCTCGGCTGTGCGGCGTGCCAGGTCCTGACGCTTGTCGTAGTCCTGCTTGCCCTTCGCCAGAGCAAGCTCGACCTTGACCTTGCCGTCGGAGAAGTACATCGAGAGCGGAACGAGAGTCAGCGAGCCTTCTTTGACCTTCCCGACGAGTCGCTCGATCTCTCGCTTGTGCAGCAGCAGTTTTCGATTGCGCCGCGGAGCATGATTGGTCCAGCTGCCCTGGGTGTACTCGGGAATGTGCAAGCCGCGCAACCAGATCTCACCGTCGTCGACCGTCGCGAACGAGTCCGCCAACGAGGCCTTGCCCTCACGCAGACTTTTCACTTCGGTTCCGAGAAGCGCAATTCCGGCTTCGTAGACGTCCAGAATCGAGTAGTGGTGCCGTGCTTTTCGATTGGTTGCGATGGCCTTGCGGCCCTTTTCTCTCACTTCAGGGCCCTTTCTCGAGCGCTGTCATCGGTGTCGTGCGCTCCATCGCGCACAACCGCTCCAGCATAGAACCGCGGCGCAATCGATTTTCTTCCGGCACGTGCTGCGCAGTCCGGGCGAACCGTCGCGAGCTATTCGCGTACGTAGAGACGCAGCGTGATGTAACCGGTGATGGCGGCCATTCCGATACCGACCAGAGCGAGAAACGGCGACACGAGCAGAACGTCGCTGTTGGAGATCCGCGCGAGGATGTTCGCGTCGTAGACGTCCGAGAGCACGTCGTCGATGAACAGATTCTTCGCCGTGAACATTCCCGCGATAGCCAGAGCCGAACCGATGAGCGCTGCGACGACGGCTTCGAGAAGGAACGGCAACTGGGTATACCAGCGGGTCGCGCCGACGAGGCGCATGATTCCCACCTCGGTTCGGCGGGTGAACGCCGCGATCTGAACCATGTTGGCAATCAGCAGAACTGCCGCGATTGCCTGGACGATCGCGATCGCGAACGCTGCGTTTCGTACTCCGTTCAGCACGCTGAAGAGACGTTCCACCAGATCGCGCTGGTTCAGCACACTCTGGACACCCGGTCGACCCGAGAAATTGTCGTTGATCACGCCGAAACGCTCCGGGTCGCTCAGCTTGACCTTGAACGAGGCGGGGAAGCTGTCCGGGCTGACCAATTCGGCGAGCTCGGGCTGATCCTTGAAGACACGTTCGGTTGCATCCTTGACTGCGTCGTCGCGATTCAGATACTGCACCGACACGACCGACGGTGTCTGCTCGAGTTCCGTGCGGAGAGTGCTGCATGTCTCCGCGGCGCAATCGGGATCGGTCGCCGAGATGTCGTCGGTCAGGAAGATCTGGACCTCGACACGGTCGAGGAAGATCTGCTGAGTCTTGCCCGCCATCTGAACCACCAGGAGTCCCCCACCGAACAGGCCGAGCGAGATGGCCGTGGTGAGGATCATGGCGATGGTCATGGTGATGTTGCGGCGAAGTCCGGTGAGAACTTCACTGAAAATGAAACTTGCGCGCATCGGAGAATCCGGGCCCTTCGGTGTCTACGGTCGAGAAGGTCTACTGGTCAGGGGTGGCCGATACCGCTACCTGCCGACGCCGTAGACCCCGCGGGCCTCGTCGCGCACCACGCGTCCGTTGTCCAGTTCCACAACGCGTCGACGCATCGAGTCGACGATGTGGTTGTCGTGAGTTGCCATCAGAACGGTCGTCCCGGTTCGGTTGATGCGCTCGAGCAGCATCATGATGTCCTGGCTGGTGTCGGGGTCGAGATTTCCCGTCGGCTCGTCCGCGAGCAGAACCAGCGGCCGATTGACGAATGCCCGAGCGATGGCCACGCGCTGCTGCTCACCACCGGACAGCTCGGTCGGCAACCGATCGGATTTGCCTCCGAGGCCGACGAGATCGAGCACCTCCGGCACGGTTCGTTTGATCATCGACCGCGGCTTGCCGATCACTTCGAGTGCGAAGGCAACGTTTTCCACGACCGTCTTCTGCTGCAGCAACCTGAAGTCCTGAAAAACGCACCCCATGCTCTGGCGCAATTTCGGGACGCGCCGCGAGGAAAGTCGGTTCACGTGGAAGTCGGCAACGTGAATGTCTCCCGACGTCGGTGTCTCCTCCTTGAGAAGCAGCCTCATGAACGTCGACTTCCCGGATCCGGACGGACCGATGAGGAAGACGAACTCACCCTTGTCCACCGACACAGTCACGTTGTCCAGTGCAGGTCTGGTCGACGTCTTGTAGGACTTGGAGACATTCGAGGTGCTGATCACGGGTCGCCAGTGTAGTCGCTACCGATCGGTAACCCGCTCGAAGAACATGTGTGTCTCCTGAGGAATCAGGGGGTGCCGCTCCGTGTCGGAGCTGACGGTGTCTGCGGGAACAGCGAGCGCAATTCGGGTGGAACCGTCAAACCGGGCAGGAACGTCGGATCCTGCGTCGTGGACGTACCCGGCTCACCGGACGACGAGCCCGGCTCCCCCGACGTCCCCCCGGACTCGGTCGGATCCTCGGTGGTGGACGGCGCAACGGTCGTGGACCTCGGGACTGTGGTGCTGTACTGCTGCTGATAGGTGGGTTGATCGGTCTGGTACTGACTTGTGTCCACGGCGATCGGCCCGTTCACCGCAGTCTCCGGCTCCGGCCTCACCTGGTCGTACAGGAGTGCCGTGAGAATGAAGCAGATACCGATCAGAAGAGTGGACGTGCGAACTCTGCCGTAGATGCGAGTGGGAATCTTCCAGTTCCGTCTCGGTCGGTCAGGATCGGCGGGATGTTCGGTCACAGATCTTCCTCCCGGTCTCGGGGACGCCCCTCGGGCGCTACGCCTGCGGTGGACACGTCGGGACTGACGCTGATGCCCTCCGGCTGGAGTGCTGCGGCGACGCGAACGCGTAGGTCGCGGCCGACCTGAAACTGCTTGCCCGGCAAGGTCCGAGCAACGAGTCGAATGTTCACCTGATCGACCTCGATGCTCTCGACACCCATCACCGTCGGCTCGTCGAGCAGAAGTGGTCGCAGACGGGGATCTTCGAATGCAGAGTGCCCCACTCGTCGGAGAATGTCGTTCACTCGGTTCAGATCGGCGATCGAAGGAACCGGAACGTCGACAACCGCACGTGCCCAGTCCTTGGACAGGTTGATCGCCTTGACGATCTGCCCGTTCGGAACCGTGATCACCTCGCCGTCGACGCTGCGCACCCGGGTGACGCGGAGCGTTACGTCTTCCACCGTGCCTTCGGCGTCCTCGGCAGAACCGTTCACGGCGATCTGGACGACGTCACCGAAGCCGTACTGCCGCTCGGTGATGATGAAGAATCCGGCGAGGATGTCCTGCACCACACGCTGGGCACCGAATCCGAGGGCCGCACCGAGAACGGTGGCCGGAGCCACCAGGCTGGTGACGGCGAATCCGAATCTCCTCAGAACCTCGATGGTGACGAGTACGTAGACGATGGTGACAGCAACCCAGGTGATCACCTGCGCCAGCGCGTGGCGGTGCTTCGCAGCCTCGGTCCGGACCAACGCGTCGCTGTGCTGGTAGTTCGAATCGATTCTGGACGTGATTCGCGTGCCGACATAGCTGATCAGTCGCGCGATGAGCATCCCGCCGAGGATGTAGAGCACTATCTCCAGCCCGCTGCCGCGAAGCCAGTACTTCAGGTCGGCGGGCAGTCCGAACGACAGTGCCTCGTTCATGATGATCTACTCTTCCCCCCGCATACGCCAACGAATGCCTGCCTCCAGGAAACCATCGATGTCGCCATCGAGCACGGTGGAGGGATTGTTCACCTCGTACTCGGTACGCAGATCCTTGACCATCTGGTACGGATGCAGCACGTAGGACCGCATCTGGTTGCCCCAGGAGCTTCCGCCGTCACCCTTGAGCGCATCCATCTCGGCGCGCTCTTCCTTGCGCTTGACCTCGAGCAGCTTCGCCTGCAGCACCCGCATCGCTGACACCTTGTTCTGCAGCTGCGACTTCTCGTTCTGGCAGGTGACGACGATGCCCGTCGGAATGTGGGTCAAGCGGACGGCAGAGTCGGTGGTGTTGACCGACTGCCCGCCGGGGCCGCTCGACCGATAGACGTCCACGCGGATATCGCCCTCGGGGATCTCGATGTGGTCGGTCGTCTCGACGACCGGTAGAACCTCGACCTCGGCGAACGACGTCTGACGACGGCCCTGGTTGTCGAAGGGGCTGATACGTACCAGCCGGTGGGTGCCCTGCTCGACCGACAACGTTCCGTAGGTATAGGGCGCCTTCACCGCGAACGTTGCGCTCTTGATTCCAGCTTCTTCGGCATAGGAGGTGTCGTAGACCTCGACGCTGTAGCCGTGCTTCTCGGCCCAGCGGATGTACATGCGCATGAGCATCTCTGCCCAGTCGGCAGCGTCGATACCGCCGGCGCCCGACCGAATGTTGACCAGCGCGTCGCGCTGGTCGTATTCGCCGGACAGGAGTGTTCTCACCTCGGCGGCAGCAATGTCCTCGCGGAGCGACGCGCGCTCGGTGTCGGCCTCGGCCGTGGCCGCTACCTCGGCTTCGCCCTCCTCGCCCTCGGCGAGTTCGTACAGCACCGGCATGTCGTCGAGCCGGCCGCGCAGTGCTTCCACTCGACGCAGTTCTGCCTGCGCATGAGACAGCTGGCTCGTGACCTGCTGAGCGTGCTCCTGGTCGTTCCACAGGTCCGGCGACGCGGCCTGATGTTCGAGCTCGTCGATCCGTCGACGCAGTTCCTCGACATCGAGGACCGACTCGATGGTCGTGAGCGTTATGTCGAGTTCGTTCAGGTCTGCGGATACGTCAGGATGCACGAGAGTCAAGGCTACCGGCACCGAAGAATCCGCCGGACCACACGGCCAGACGAACGAGCGACAGGGATCACACATTCTTCTCGGGCTACCGACCAATCCGCGCCTCGAGCAGGTTCGATGCACAGCGCCGCTCTGTTCAGCACGGGCCGGGACTGCTAGCTTCGGATCCCATCGACACATATGCATGCGGCCATACCTCAATGACCGCGACCTACAGCGCTACCGACGTGAGCAGCATCCGCTGCACACGTGATCCGTTGCTGGTCGCTCGTCGGCACGTCGATTTCTGCAGGACCGGCACCAGCCTCTGTCGCTGAGTCGGTACACCCCAGTCGGTCTTCCACGGGGTTCGCGCCGCGCATCCCGTGCAACTGCAGAAACAAACGAGGAGCCTCTATGTCCGTCACTGACGACTACCTGAAGAACAACGAAGCCTACGCAGCTCAGTTCTCCGGACCCTTGCCCCTTCCCCCGTCGAAGCACGTCGCCGTCGTCGCCTGCATGGACGCTCGCCTCGACGTCTACCGGATCCTCGGCCTGAACGAGGGCGAAGCTCACGTCATCCGCAACGCCGGCGGCGTCATCACCGACGACGAGATTCGTTCGCTCGCCATCAGCCAGCGACTCCTCGGAACGACGGAGATCATCCTGATCCACCACACGGATTGCGGAATGCTCACCTTCACCGACGACGACTTCAAGAAGGGCATCCAGGACGAGATCGGCGTCAAGCCCAGCTGGGCTGCCGAAGCTTTCCCCGACCTGGACAGCGACGTCCGCCAGTCTCTCGCTCGGATCGAGAACAGCCCGTTCGTCACCAAGCACGAGTCGGCTCGTGGATTCGTGTTCGACGTCGCCACCGGAAAGCTCGACGAAGTAGTCAGCTGACCTCATCACGGCCGGAGGTGGATACGGCGACTGCTGTATCCATCTCCTAGGCTGACTCCCGTGACCGACCGCAATGCTGACCTGAAACTCGCCCTGTCCATGGCCGATCAGGCCGATCAGATCACCCGCAGTCGGTTTCTCGCGCTCGATCTGAAGGTCGAGGACAAGCCTGACCTCTCCCCTGTCAGCGACGCCGACCTCGCGGTCGAGCAGTTGGTTCGCGGGGTCGTCGCCGAACAGCGAAGCCACGACGCGATACTCGGCGAGGAGTTCGGCGGCGAGGCCACCTTCGCAGGCCGTCAGTGGGTAGTCGACCCGATCGACGGAACCAAGAACTTCGTGCGAGGAGTTCCCATTTGGGCAACCCTCATCGCATTGCTCGAAGACGGGGTTCCCGTCGTCGGAGTGATCAGCGCGCCTGCACTGAACCGGCGATGGTGGGCAGCCGAGGGTTCGGGTGCCTGGACCTCTCACGACGGCGCAGAACCGCGTCCGATCACGGTGTCGGCGGTGCGTGAGCTGCCCTCCGCCAGTCTGAGTTTCGCGAGCCTGTCCGGCTGGAAGGAACGCGGAATCCGCGACCGCTTCATCGATCTGACGGATGCGGTGTGGCGAGTACGCGGCTACGGGGACTTCTTCTCGTACTGCCTTCTGGCCGAGGGTTCACTCGACATCGCGACCGAACCCGAAGTCTCGCTCTGGGACCTGGCCCCGCTGGACATCCTCGTCCGTGAGGCCGGTGGGCGATTCACCTCGCTCGAGGGCACCGACGGTCCGCACGGTGGAAGCGCGGTGGCGTCGAACTCGCTGTTGCACGATGCAGTCCTCGATCGACTACGCCTGCCCTGATCGGTTACGTCCTAACACCGATCCCCGAACGAGGCTCAGCCAGAACGTTGGTCAGAGGACAGCAGTGAGAACCAGCGCAATCAGCGGAGTGATTCCCTGCGTGAATGCTGCTCTGAAGTACTTCCGGCCGCCGGTCGCAAGGACGATGGCTGCGCCGACGATGCTCAGGCACGCGAACACCACTATCGCCTCGCCTTCGCCTCCGCCGATGATCAGGCCGACCACGATTCCAACCGCCAGAAACAGGTTGTAGAAGCCCTGATTGAACGCCATGGGCTTGACGACATCCGCGTCCGACTGACTGGCAACGCCGAAACGCTGCCATACCGCAGGCTTGGACCACACGACGCTCTCCATTACGAAGATGACGACGTGAAGGGCAGCTGCCACGGCAGCGAAAATCTGAGCGATTACGGGCACACGCAGATGCTGCCACACATTGCTTGACGTGCACCGATCGCCCACTTCTTACTCGGGAGTAGACAGCTATCTTACTCGGGAGTAAGATAGCTGTGGTCCGAGCCCGACACCGAGAAACAGCTGGTGATCATGAGCAAGCAAGACAGTGTGGTCGAAACGAAGCGCACAGCGCCTCGCGACACATCCGCAGTTGGCCTCAATCCGTTCAAGCGTGACGCCATCGGCACCGCTATGCGCGTGCTCACGGCCATCACCGGATCCGATCTCGCGGAGAAATACAACCTCCGTCAAACGATCGACCGCGTCACGTACGAGAGCACCAAGACGGGTTTCAAAACCCTCGGTGCCGCCACACGTACGTTCGCGAAAGTGACCGGCACCGAGAAGCCGAAACGCCTCGAAGACGCCGCCGTCAAGAACCTCGATTACTTCGACCTGACCCCGGACGACGAACAACGCATGATCGTCGAGACGGTCAAGGAGTTCGCCGACGAGATCCTGCGGCCCGCCGCGTTCGACGCCGACGCATCCGCCTCCTCGCCCGACGACCTCGTTCGACGGTCCGCCGAGCTCGGCATCACCTTGATCAACATTCCCGAGGAACTCGAAGGGGCAGCATCCGAGCGCGGAGCCGTCACCAACGCGTTGGTCGCCGAAGCGCTGGCTCATGGCGACATGGGATTGGCATTGCCTATCCTCGCGCCGAGCGGCGTTGCCGTCGCACTCACACAGTGGGGCACCGACACCCAGCAGAAGACATACCTTCCCGCCTTCGCCGGCGAGAAGGTGCCGAACGCTGCCGTCGTGGTGAACGAGCCGCGTGCATTGTTCGACCCGTTCGCCCTCGAGACGAAGGCAGTGCGCTCACCGAGCGGATTCAAGCTCAACGGCGTCAAAAGCGTCGTACCCGCCGCCGGCAGCTCCGAGCTCTTCGTCATCGCCGCCGAGCTGGAGGGACGGCCGTCGTTCTTCATCGTCGAATCCGACACCAAAGGCCTTGTGGTCGAAGCTGATCCGAGCATGGGGCTTCGCGCCGCAGGCCTCGGTCGACTCGTCTTGACCAACGTCGCGGTCCCCGAGTCCGCCCTTCTCGGCGACGGCGATGCCGACCAGCGCGCACTCGACTACGCGGACGCGATCAGCCTCGCACGCCTCGGTTGGTCTGCATTGGCGGTGGGCACGGGTCAGGCCGTCCTCGACTACGTCATCCCCTACGTCAACGAGCGTGAAGCCTTCGGTGAGCCCATCAGCAACCGTCAGGCAGTCGCGTTCATGGTGGCCAACATCGCCATCGAACTCGACGGTCTCCGGTTGGTCACGCTTCGCGGAGCATCGCGCGCCGAGCAGGGTAAGTCCTTCGCCCGTGAGGCAGCGCTCGCGCGGCGCCTCGCAGCCGAGAAGGGCATGCAGATCGGTTCGGACGGTGTCCAGTTGCTCGGCGGACACGGATTCACCAAGGAACACCCTGTGGAGCGCTGGTACCGCGACCTTCGTGCCGTCGGTGTCACCGAGGGCATCGTCCTCATCTGATTCGCCCCATCACCCTTGACTGACATGACCCAAGGACATACACGATGATCAATCTCGAACTACCCAAGAAGCTTCGGGCGCAGGCGAATCAGGCACATCAGGTCGCAGCCGAGATCTTCCGTCCGATTTCCCGCAAGTACGATCTCGCCGAACACGAATACCCGGTCGAACTCGACACCATGGCATCCATGGTCGAAGGAATGACGGACGCAGGCAACGAAATCGGTGGAGCGGCCGGAGGCCGCGAAAAGGACAGCGAGTCCACGACGAAGCCGAGCAAGACTGCCAACAACAACGGCGGCAACATGTCCGCGCTCGTCAACGTCATCGAGACGTGCTGGGGCGACGTCGGTCTGACACTGTCGATCCCCTACCAGGGCTTGGGCAACTCAGCCATTGCAGCGGTCTCCACCGACGAGCAGCTCGAGCGCTTCGGCAAGGTGTGGGCATCGATGGCCATCACCGAGCCCAGCTTCGGATCCGATTCGGCCGCAGTCACCACCACCGCGGTGCTCGACGGCGACGAGTGGGTTCTCAACGGCGAGAAGATCTATGTCACGGCCGGCGAGCGCTCCACACACATCGTCGTCTGGGCATCGGTGGACAAATCCGCAGGCCGGGCGGCGATCAAGTCGTTCGTGGTTCCGCGGGACGCACCGGGCCTGAGCGTCGCTCGTCTCGAGCACAAGCTCGGGATCAAGGCGTCGGACACTGCGGCGCTGCTGCTAGAGGACTGCCGCATCCCGAAGGACAACCTGCTCGGTAGCGCAGAGGTCAACACCGAAAAGGGCTTCGCGGGCGTCATGCAGACGTTCGACAACACCCGTCCCCTCGTTGCCGGCATGGCGATCGGCGTTGCTCGGGCCGCTCTCGAAGAACTGCGATCCATTCTGGAGGACGCGGGCGTGGAGATTTCCTACACCACTCCGGCGTACAACCAGCACGCCGCTGCCGCCGAATTCCTTCGCCTCGAGGCAGATTGGGAGGCGTCGCACCTGCTCGCTCTCCGCGCTGCGTGGATGGCGGACAACAAAGAGCCCAACTCCCTTCAGGCGTCGATGGCCAAGGCCAAGGCTGGTCGTTCGGCAACGGACATCACGCTGAAGGCAGTCGAACTCGCCGGCAGCTACGGCTACTCGGAGCGTCTGCTGCTCGAGAAGTGGAGCCGCGACTCCAAGATTCTGGACATCTTCGAAGGCACCCAGCAGATCCAGCAGCTCATCGTTGCGCGCAGAGTGCTCGGTAAGACCTCGGCTCAGCTGAAGTAGCACCCTGTCTTCGCCGAGAACCCGCAGCCGTTCGGCTGCGGGTTCTCGGCGTTCCGGGCAGATTCTCGTGTTCGCGGAAGAAATGTTCGAGACTGTGTCGAAAGCGGGGATTTCCGTTCGTCGTCATCATGTAAGTCACCGAGCACGAGACAACGGGAGATTGCCATGAAGTACATGTTGCTGATCAACGCGCCGAGAGCCGACTTCGACAACGGGTGCACCGTCGAGGACTGGGTGCAGTTCGGTAAGGAAATGCAGGACGCCGGAGTGTGGGTATCCGGCCACGCGCTCGCAGATCTGACGAGTGCCACCACCGTTCAGGTCGACACCGACGGCGCGCGAACCATCACGGACGGTCCGTTCGCCGAAACCCGGGAAGTGCTGGGAGGGTTCGAGGTAATCGACGTCTCCGACCTCGACGCAGCCCTCGACTGGGCCGCTCGCTGCCCTGGGTCGAGAGGCGGAGGGTCGGTCGTCGTTCGCCCCATCGCCGACTTCTGACGACGAGGGCGTCGTGAGCGACACCGTGCGGTCGTCCCTGGAGGCGGTGTTCCGCGAGGAGCACGGCCGACTTCTGGCTACCCTCGTGCGTCGGTACGGAGACCTCGATCTTGCCGAGGAAGTGGCATCGGAGGCCATCGAAGCGGCGCTGGCGCATTGGCCCGCCGAGGGCGTTCCGACGAAACCTGGCGCCTGGTTGCTGACAACGGCCAGGCGGCGGGCGGTCGACCGCTTGCGCCGGGATCAGGCGTATGCGGCACGCATCGCGATACTCCAGATCGAGCAGGATCGTGCAGGTCAATTCCCCGGCGTCGAGGCGGGCAGTCAAGAATTTCCCGACGAACGGCTCCAGCTGTTCTTCGCCTGTGCGCACCCCGCGTTGCATGCCGACGACCGAGTCGCGCTCACACTGCGATGCCTGGCAAATCTGACTACGTCCGAGGTTGCGCGGGCATTCGTGATTCCCCCGGCGACAGCAGGACAACGAATTTCGCGGGCGAAGAACAAGATTCGCGACGCGCGAATTCCGTTCAGGGTTCCGGAGTACGACGAGTTGTCGGCGCGACTTCCGGGCGTTCTGCAGGTGGTGTACTCCATCTTCACCGAAGGCTATGCCGCGTCGTCGGGTGACGATCTGATTCGCGCCGACCTCGCCGACGAGGCTGTGCGGCTCGGGCGAATTCTCCACCGACTACTTCCGACGGAGCGAGAGGCCAGTGGGCTGCTGGCACTCATGCTCTCCACTCATGCTCGCCGAGATGCGCGCACCGACGCCTGTGGTCGGATCGTCATGCTCGATGCCCAGGATCGCGGCCTGTGGGACCGCGACATGATTGCCGAGGGTGCAGACCTCGTCGTCGAGGCACTCACCGGAGGTTCACCCGGGCCGTACGCCGTGCAGGCCGCCATCGCTGCTCTACATGACGAGGCCGCATGCTACGAAGACACGGACTGGCCGCAGATCGTCGAACTGTTCGGGGTGCTGGACTCGATCGCGCCATCCCCGATCGTCGCGGTCAACCGTAGTGCCGCAGTCGCGATGCGCGACGGACCCCGAGCGGGCCTGGACTTGTTGGACGGATTGTCCACGGTCGCGATGTTGCAAAACTATTCACCGTACTTCGCGGCTCGCGGTGACCTCCTGCATCGGTTGGGTCGCTACCCCGAAGCGAGACAATCGTTTCGACGGGCTTTCGAGCTGGCCGGTTCCGAGCCTGAGCGGGAATACCTCCGGAGGCGTGCCGAGGTCGAGACGATCACCGAGACAAGGGATCCGATCGATCCGTCCGGCTGAGGCGTGCTCACAGTTCCCCGATGCCGGCCTGCCGGGTGCGATTGGCCTGCGGCCGTCTGCCGACTCCCGGGGTTGGGTGGGACTCACCACCCTTCGATCGGGTGGTGAGTCTCGCGCCGGGCCGCCGGGGCCGCAGAGGGTTTTACGGCCCGCCGGGTTCGGGAGGGCTCTCGCGTTCGGGTGGGCTCTCGCGTTCGGGTGGGCTCTCGCGTTCGGGTGGGCTCTCGGTGTACCGAGGTGGATTGTGAGCCGATCGAGTGTGGCCGGCGGCGGTGCCGGCGGATCCGGTGCCGTCCGAGCGTGGATGGCCCG
>NZ_JAHFVG010000044.1 GCF_023264675.1 Rhodococcus sp. (in: high G+C Gram-positive bacteria) | reverse complement strand
GACTGCAAAGACGTCGTCACCCAACTCGCCGCCGTCTCCCGCGCCCTCGACAAAGCCGGATTCAAGATCGTCGCCACCGGCCTCCGCGAATGCATGACCGGCGACACCGCCGACAACAAAGAACCCATGACCGAAGCAGAACTGGAAAAACTCTTCCTCGCACTGGCCTGAACGAGGACGTTTCACGTCAGAAACGAGGCCGACCCGACGACACCGTAGGAGTACCCCGTGAGCGCTACCGATCCAGACATCGCCATCATCGAAACGTCGAGCCTCGGCGACCGCAGCTACCTGATCAGCCACGACGGCATCGCCGTCGTGATCGATCCCCAACGTGACATCGACCGCGTCCTGGCACTGGCCGCGGAGAAGAACGCCGCGATCACCCACGTACTCGAAACCCACATCCACAACGACTACGTCACCGGCGGCCTCGAACTCGCACGCGCTACCGGAGCCGAATACGTTGTGCCCGAGGGTGACCCGGTCGAATTCGAGCGACGGGCAGTGGGGGACGGCGATGTCGTCGACGCGGGATCGGCGACGTTTCAGGTCATGCACACCCCGGGCCATACACATCATCACGTCAGCTACGTACTGCAACTCGGAGACGAACCGATCGCGATCTTCACCGGCGGCTCGATGCTCTACGGATCCACCGGCCGCACCGACCTACTCGGCTCCGAACACACCGACGAGCTCACCCATGCCCAGTTCCACTCGGTCCGTCGAATCGCCGCCGAACTCCCCGCCGACGTCGAGGTCTACCCCACCCACGGATTCGGTAGCTTCTGCTCCGCGACCCCCACCAGCGGCGACTCGTCGACCATCGGTGAACAGCAACAGTCCAATCCCGCGCTGACCCAGGACGAACAAACCTACGTCGACGAGTTGATCGCAGGATTGTCGGCCTACCCCGCGTACTACGCCCACATGGGCGTCATCAACACCGAAGGTCCGGCCCCGATCGATCTGTCCACCCCGGAGCCTGTCGATCCCGACGAACTACGCAGGCGCATCGACGATGGCCAGTGGGTCGTCGACCTCCGCGCACGAACCGCCTTCGCTGCTGGACATCTCGACGGCTCCCTCGGTTTCGAGCTGTCGACGACGTTCGTGACCTATCTCGGATGGCTCTACCAGTGGGGTGCGCCGCTGACATTGATCGGTGACACCTCCGACCAAATCGACGATGCCACTCGAGAGTTGGCGCGCATCGGCATCGACCGCCCCTCCGGTTCGGCTGTCGGTGAGATTCACTCACTCGCCGGCGACGGCCACGTGCGGTCCTACGAGGTGTCCGACTTCGCCGGACTTGCCGCAACCGACTCCGACATCACTGTGCTCGACACACGTCAACAGTCCGAGTACGCGGACGGCCACATCCCCGGTGCGGTGAATATCCCCCTTCACGAACTGCCGCACCGACTCGCAGAAGTCCCCGACGGCAAAGTGTGGGTGCACTGCGCCTCCGGCTATCGCGCCTCGATCGCGGCCTCACTACTCGACCGGGAACATCGCAGCGTGGTGCTCATCGACGACGACTACAACCGCGCAACAGATCTCGGACTCGACACCTCGAAGACATGACGAAATGCTTCGACGACCGAACGCGACGAGACAGGCGTACCCCCAGGGGGTATATGTTGGTATCATCGGCCGCATGCACTCAGTGAATCGGCACGGTCGACGGGGCACAGCTCCGACGGCAGCTTTACTGATTGCACTGACGGTGTTCGGTGTGCTGTTGATGCATTCGGTGACACCGATGTCGATGCCTGTGACCGGCTCGATGTCCATGTCGATGAGCGGCGGCCGTGCCTCGTTCGCAGCGCCGTCTCACATGGCCGACTCGGTGTCGGTTCCGGTGATGACCGGGGAACATGACTGCCCGTCGGGGTACCAGATGATGCATCCCTGTGTGGGTACGACAGCGTCGTGGCCCGCGCTGACGGTCCCGGTGACGAGCGCAGCCATCGACCCGGTACCGACGCTGCTTAACCGGATCGTTGGGCGCACCGACTCTGAGTGGGGGCGTGCGCCGCCGTGGACGTTGTGGGAGTTGGACAGATCGGTGACCTTGCGAGTGTGACAGGGAGCCCGTCAGACGCGTGTCTGTCGGCGGATCGAACGACATCGAATCCTCTGTACTACTCACTCTTACAAGGAGTTTCCTCATGCGTACCAAAGTCATTGCCTCGATCGCTGCTGCCGCCGCGAGCGCGTTCCTCGTCGTCGGCTGTAGCGACAACGGGGCGGATTCGTCGATGGATGGCCATTCGATGGGATCGATGTCCTCGACGCCGGCATCGTCCGCGCCGGCGAGCTCGACGGCGCAGTTCAACGATGCCGACGTGATGTTCGCGCAGATGATGTACCCGCATCACGCGCAAGCAGTGGAGATGGCCGACTTGGCGGACGGCCGCACCGACAACCCGGAGGTCCTGTCGCTGGCATCGGCGATCGCCGCCGCGCAACAGCCCGAGATGGACCAGATGACGGCATGGCTGACCGAGTGGGGCCAGCCCATGCCCGACATGGACATGGGTGACATGGGCGGGATGGACCACAGCTCCGGCAGCGGCATGATGACCGCTCAGGACATGGACGCGTTGATGGTAGCGTCGGGACCGGAATTCGACCGCCAGTGGTTGACGATGATGATCGCCCACCACACCGGTGCCATCGAGATGGCCAACACCGAAATAGCGGACGGTTCCAATCCTGACGCCCTGGAGATGGCCCGCACCATCGTCGCGACTCAACAGCAGGAGATCGACACCATGCAGCGACTGCTCGGCTGACCTGGTCCGCTTCCCGAAACGATGGGCCGCATCCTCTCCGGCGGAGAGGGTGCGGCCCATCAGCGTGTTCCACAGTTGTCAGGGCTGTACTCCCGAGACGAGATCAACTCCTACAGTGCCGGTTCGCGCTGCGACGGAGCATTGGAAATCCCGTCGTTCACCGCTCCGGTGATGGTGTCGGGTGTGAGGTCGAGTCGACGCAGTAACTGCGCGTTCGCGGCGACGATGATCGTCGACAGCGACATCAGGATCGCGCCGATCGACATGGGCAGCACGAACCCGACCGGCGCGAGCACTCCTGCCGCAAGTGGGACTGAGATGAGGTTGTATCCCGCTGCCCACCAGAGGTTTTGCTTCATCTTCCGGTACGAGGCGCGCGAGAGTTCGATCACCGACAACACCGACCTCGGGTCGTCGCTGGCGAGGATCACTCCGGCCGACGCGATAGCAACGTCGGTACCCGCGCCGATAGCGATACCGACATCGGCCTGCGCGAGAGCCGGTGCGTCGTTGACTCCGTCACCGACCATCGCCACGGTGCGCCCTTCCTGTTGAAGTTCAGCAACGTTGTGGGACTTGTCTTCCGGTTTCACCCCCGCGAAGTAGCGGTCCACACCGAGCTCGGTGGCGACGGACTTCGCGACGGCTTCGGCATCACCGGTGATCATCACCACCGCGATTCCGCGCGCATGCAACGCGTCTACCGCAGTGCGTGATTCGGGCCGGATCTCGTCGGCGAGCGCAAGGGCACCGATCACAGCACCGTCGGCCAGGACGTGCAGGATGATCGCCCCGTCGCCGCGCCACCGGTCGGCGACAGCGAGTTCGGATCCGTTTTCCTGCTCGAGCAGCGCGGGCCCGCCGACCTGAATGCGGGTGCCGTCGACGTCCGCAGCGACCCCGACAGCGGGAGACGACTGAAAACCGGCTGCAGCCGGGACGGTCAGGTTCCGCGCGCGTGCGGCGCCGACGATGGCACGGGCGAGGGGATGTTCAGAGTCGGCTTCTGCGGCAGCGGCCAAAGCGAGGACCTCGTCGGCGGTGCGCCCGTCTGTCACCTCGATTGCGGTGACGGTGGGTTCACCCTTGGTGAGGGTGCCGGTCTTGTCGAAGAGCACGGTGTCCACCGTGCGCATTGTTTCGAGTGCGAGCCGGTCCTTGACCAGGACACCGCCGCGGGCTGCGCGTTCGGTGGCGATGGAGACCACCAGCGGGATCGCGAGTCCGAGGGCGTGGGGGCAGGCGATGACCAGCACGGTGATGGTGCGGATGACGGCGTCGTCGGGCATCCCGACCAGAGTCCACACAGCGGCGGTGATGATCGCGGCACCGAGAGCGAACCAGAACAGCCAACCGGCGGCCGTGTCGGCGATGCGCTGAGCGCGCGAGGTCGAGTTCTGGGCGTCGGCGACCAAGCGGCCGATGCCTGCGAGGGCGGTGTCCTCCCCGACTGCGGTGACCTGGACGCGCAGACCGGAGTCGGTGGCTACCGTGCCGGCGACAACTTGGTCGCCGTCGCTGCGGCGGACGGTGCGTGATTCGCCGGTGATCATGGACTCGTCCATGCTCGCCGATCCGGAGACGATGGTGCCGTCCGCCGGTACTCGGCCGCCGGGGCGCACGACGACGACATCACCGCGCTGCAGCTCGGCCGGGGACACCGGCACCACATCGTCGCCGTCGACGCGTTCGGCGGTGTCCGGGAGCAGCGCCGCCAGTGAGTCCAGAGCGGAGGTGGTCTGCGCGAGGGATCGCATTTCGATCCAGTGCCCGAGCAGCATGATCACGATCAGCAGCGCCAGTTCCCACCAGAAGTCGAGCTGATGATCGAGCAGGCCGAGGCTCGCGCCCATCGACGCAATGAATGCGACGGTGATCGCGAGGGCGATGAGCAGCATCATTCCCGGTGCACGGGAACGGATTTCGCTGACTGCGCCGGTGAGGAAGGGAGATCCGCCCCAGGCGTACATCACGGTGCCGAGCGTCGGCGAGACCCAGGCGATCCACGACGCGTCCGGCAGTGAGTATCCGAGAAGCATCGCAAACATGTTCGATGCCACGATCACCGGAACGGCGAGGACCAGCATGATCCAGAACAGACGACGGAACATGCCGACGTGATCGCCGTGACCGACGTGATCGCCGTGACCGGCATGGCCACCGTGCCCGGTATGCCCTGTGTGTCCTCCGTGTTCGGAGTGCTCGCCGTGTCCGGTGTGGCCTGCGCTGCGTTCGGACGTGTCGTGCCCCGACTGCGCGCCAGCTCTCTTAGCCGTTCCGACGTCAGAATGCGTGTGGTTGTTCATCGCGAAATACCTCTTCCTGCAACGACTTCAGCGGTTACGCGGTAGGCGAATCTGCGGTTTGCGGTTCGGCTGCGTATCCGGCATCGCGAACGGCGGCAATGACCCGGGCGTGGTCGGGCTCGCCGATGCTCGTCACCGTCAGCGTTCCTGCCGACGCTGATGCTTCGACCGTGTCGACCCCGACCACAGCACCGACTTCTTCCCGGACCGACGCTTCGCAGTGGCCGCAGGTCATGCCCGTGACTTTGTAGTGCGTGGTGATCATGTCGCGCTCCTCCGACTGTCTCTATACCCCCTAGGGGTATCTGGCTAACGTGTCAGACCATACCCCCTCCCCGTATGTTTCGGAAGGCCGTTGGCTGCGTCGAGCGGTTTACGAACCTGCGGCGACGACCGGTCCGTTGGCTGAACTTCGAATCGAGTCAGGGTGCAGTGGGGTCTACGTCGAATCGGCCAGGGTGCGCGGTCCTGACATAGCGCACCGCTGTGGTGGTGCCGATACCGAACACGGTCATCAGGGCAACCGGGTCGCCGCTGTGGGCGGCCTCGTCGAGGATGCGATCGACACGCAGTTCGCGGGCGGTGATGCCGAGGTCACGGAATGGGCGGGTGATGTAGTGGCGACTGCCCGGCAGCGCGGTAGGCGCAGTCACCCGGGTAATCAGCAAGTACGGATTCGTGCTCGTCGGCCACCGACGCTGACGGTAGATCAGCCAGTCGCGGAGCACCTCGGCGGTGAACTCGTCCAACCAGAACGTGTGGCGGGTGTGTGGCCGGGTGACGGTTGCTCGTCCTGCCGAACGGTCGAGATGGTCGAGTCGGAAGCCGATGACCTCTTCGATCGTCAGCGCGTGGACCGCGACGAGCGCCAGAATCACCCGGTCATCGGGCCTGGTCAGCTGATCGAAGAGCCCATGTACGCGATCGGATCGTAACGGTCTGAGGATCCTGCGGGTGTACCGACCAGCGACCTCTCGGGCAGGGTCGGCGAAGATGCGACGTTCGCGTTTGAGTCCGCGAAAGAGCGACCTCAGGGCCGTGTGCACGTTATGTCTCGACTGCCCTGAGTGACGGCTGAGAGCGCGCTCGATGTCGACAGTATCGACAGATCGCAGACTTTGGTGTGTCTCAGCCCATTCCTGCAAGACCGGTAGCGCGAAATTGAGATAGAGGGCAATCGTCACTGCCGTCAACGGTCTGGATTTACGTCGACCGCGGCCGCCCAGCGCAGTGACCCACGCCTGCACGTCGTCACGGAACTGCGCGGGTGTCTGCTCGATCATCCGTATCGTGCGCTCGGTGTGCCGGGCGGCATTGCGTGCCGCCACCCCATCGGCAGGGTTTCGTCCCGACATCAGTTGGGAGGTGGAACGCGGCGGGCTCCGCGCTTCCGGGCCCCGGCAGTGGGTGCGGCAGGGCCCGACCGATCGCCGATTGCGCGTGCTGGAGCTGCGTCGAGATCCGCGTCGTGAACAGCTTCCGCCAGCATCAGATCACCGACAGTGCAGTTCAACGCCGCACAGATCTTGTCCAGGTCATCGAGTCGGATCGTGATCGGCGCCGAAGACCACAGGGCCGCAGTCTTGCTCAATGACGGATGGAAGTCGACCTGCTCGAATGCTTTGAGCAGCTGCGTCGGACGCCAGATGTCGCGTTGCGCCGCAACCATGCGCAAATTCCATTTCATCTTCTAATTCTCCGTACTCAAGCGCCGCACGGCGCGTTGTGTCGACTCGATGACGGACCGTTCCGGGTCGGCTCCTGCCGACGCCAGATAGCCCACAGTGGTGCTTGCCCATTCGTGACCGAGCATCTTCTGCACATCCCACAAGGGCATTCCTCGTTGGTAGTTGTGGGTAGCGCAGGCATGACGCAACAGATGGGGGTAGAGCTCGCGCACCGGGCCGTTGAGGTGATGGTGCGATGCAGCTTTGAGATTGCGGCGAAATGTCGAGGGTTGAATGGCGGGTGCAACGGCGAGGTTGAGCGCCGCGACGGCGGTCGGCAAGCGTTCCGATGGCCACAACGGTGCGCCCGCGTCGGTCGGGTCGTCGCAGAACTCGCCCCGGACCTGCTCGAGATACCACCACAGCAGCTCTCTCCCCTCTTCGAAGAGAAAAGCTTGCCGTTCGCGTGGACCCGATCCGCGGGCACCCTTACCCACGACGACGAAGCGGCCCCACTGTCCCGCTTCCCAATGGATGTCGCCGATCTTCACCGCACACAGCTCCGACGCCCGCACACCGGACAAGTACGCAATCTTCGCCATGGTGTAGTCGCGTGCGCTCACGTGGTACTTGCGAGAGCGTGGCAGGGCGTCTCTCCAGTCGGCAAAGAACGCTGTCATCGCTCGTCGAGTGGGAGGAATCCGCAGCGCGAAATCACCCCTGTGCCTCGGCCGGTTGAACGGGTCGACCGGTGACTCGACACCGACGCCGAACGCTCGGAGCAGCTCGCCAGCGTAGCGGTGCTCGAGGAATCGGTAGTAGTTGTCGATCTGAACTGTCTTTTTCCGGATGGTCGCGTGACTGCGTTTGCCGGGACCGGCGAAGTACTGATCGAACTGCTGCTGGGTCAATCGCCATGGCACGCAATCGAAGTAATCGCATATCTCGATCACGGGATACATGATTCTCTGCAGCGTCGCGGGGCTCAGACCCGCCACATCTCTGGCCCATCCGTATTCGACCAGCGTGTTACGGAAGAAGTCGTGTTCGTCGTCCCCCGACGCCGACGCCAGCCGCTGCAGCGATTCGACGTCCGCAAGTTCCCCGCTGCCGACCCCCGCGGCACTCGATGCGCCGTCGGCAGCGATGCGCTGCTGCCGACGAGTAGCGAAATCTGACACGAACAGTGAACTTATGCGAGGAACTCGCAGAATCCACGAGTAACTGATGAAATTTGAGCGACCACGGAATGAAGAAGAATCGTTGCTCTGACCAGGAACCCTGGGCTCACACCGGTTCCTGGCAGCCGATCAAACCCGCGCGGACTCCAGTGGATGCCGCGCCGTGGCCTCGGTCGTCGCTGGTGCGGTGAAGTTGTTCTCCCGCAACACCAATGACGTCACCGTCTCTATCCAGAAACGGTGGAGGCACTGGGCGCTACGGCGGCGGGGCGGTCACTGCTCGTCGACGGCGAGCTCGTGGCATTGAACACGGCGGGGCAACCTGATTTCGGGTTGCTGCAACGCCGGATGCATGTCGCGCGGCCTGCGGCTGCGTTGCTGCGGTCGGTGCCGGTGGCGTATTTCGTGTTCGACGTTCTCGACGTCGACGGCGAACCGATGCGGCATCTGCCCTATCTCGAGCGTCGACGCATTCTCGACGGCCTCGATCTTGCGGACGGGACGCGTGTGCAGGTGCCACCGAACATGACCGGCGTCGACGGCGCGACGTTGATGGTGATCGCTGCTGAGCACGGTATCGAGGGCATTGTCGCCAAACGTGCCGATTCGATTTACCGTCCCGGTGTTCGCTCGAAGTCGTGGGTGAAGACACCGATCAGGATGAACCGGGATGGAGTGATTTGCGGGTGGGTTCCCACGGGCGGCCGTGCCGGTGGCCCGCTCGGGGCGCTGTTGCTCGGTGCGTACGACGACAGCGGTGGTCTGGTGTATATCGGCAGTGCCGGAACGGGTTTCACAGACCGAGTCCGGAGAGAACTCCGCAGGAACCTGAATGAGATTGCTCGTCGGGACAGCCCGTTTACGGTACCGGTGCCTCGTGCCGACACGGTCGGCGCAACGTGGGTCGACCCGGCCATAGTGGCAATTGTCGAATACCGAGAACAATCAGCATCAGGACGCCTGAGGCATCCCTCGTTCAAAGGAATCCGGAACGATGTGGACAGCACGCGCGTTCTGATATGAGCCACTGCACATTGAGCGCGTTGCCGCTGGTTAGGCTGGGTGCGACTCGTCCGAATTTTTCTCGAAAAAACGAAGACAGGACAACCGTGGCAAAACAGGTAACCGTGCAATTGGTCGACGATATCGACGGGTCGGTCATTGCCGACGACGATTCCGGGGAGTCGATCGAATTCTCGATCTCCGGTGTCGAGTACGTCATCGACTTGAAGTCGAAGAATGCCACCGAGTTTCACCGCAAACTCGGCTACTACATCGAGCACGCGACACGGGTCGGTGGCCGCAAGCGTCGGGCTGCCCCGGCTGCGGCGTCCTCGACATCGACGGTGTCCGCACCGGCTGCCAAGCGAGATCCTGCGCAGACTCGGGCGATCCGGCAGTGGGCAGCCGACACCGGTTACGAGATCAGCGATCGCGGCCGTATTCCGGCGGGGATCGTCGAGGCGTTCGAAGCAGCCCACTGATGTTGACGTGAGACGCCGGATCGTGTGGTGGTGAGCCGGTGGGTGGGCGTTCGGCGGGGGTGCTCGAGGGGGCGCCGCAGGCCCCCTCGACCGATGCCGGGAACGAAACAAGGGGCGAGGGAAACCGGTGACGGTCTCCCCCGCCCCTTCGTCGTGCGGTGGTGCGGTTACTCGGTCTCGCTGGGTTGTGGGCTGTCACCGGTGCGTGTGGTGAGGGCGTCGTACCCCTGTTCCGGTGTCAGCTCGCCGGTGGCGACGTTCTCCACCGGGGCGAGGGAGTGCCCGTGCTGATCGAGAAAGCCCAGGTAGTTGTCCTGGTTGCCGAAGCTGCTGCGCTTCCACCAGTCCTTGCCGGTCCCGCTCATCCGCGCCTCGTACGCGGCCAACACCTGCCCAAGCGCGATGACCTGGGCGCGGGCCTCGGATGCTTTGTCGACTACCGGGGCGATCGCTTCACGGGCGGCGCGGTCCTCGGTTCCGGGGTATCCGGCGCTCGGACCGGTCACCGCAGGAACACTCACCCCCAGTAGCTTCGCGAGGAACTGCGGTGCCTTGTTCTGGGTGAGTAGACCGGGCTCGTCGACGAGGGTGTCGGTGATCCACTTTCCCGCGCCCTTGGGCAAGGTCTTGCGGGTCAGGAACTTGGTGAGCCATTCGATACGGACTTCGGTCGCGATCACCGAGGCCTTGTTCAGCTCCTTGGTGCGGCGCAGCGCTGCCCTCTGTGCCTCCTTGTGGGCGGCTTCGGCGGCGAGACGCTTCTGCTCCCGCGCTCGGGCGACGGCGGCGTCGTCGTCGGGATCGACCTCGGCTGCGTCGGCGTCGGCTTCGGCCAGCGCTGCGGCGAGTATCGGGCCGGGCTGTACACCGGCGGCGGCGGGGTCGGTGGTGAAGTACTCCGCCTCCCAGACCTGTTCGGTCGTGATGTCCTTGTGGTGGTGGTAGCTGGTCGCGGCTGTGGCTTCGGGGTCGTCCTCGGTGCCCCAATCGATGCTGTTCTCGCTGATGACCTCCCCTGTCGCGGTGAGGGTGAACCGTTCGCCCTTGCTCAGCCACACCGACCACGCAGTGGGGTTGGCGTCGATCACCTCGGCGGTGATTGCTCGCTGTGCTCCGTTCTCGCCGTAGGCGGGGACCACCAGGTCTTCGGCGCGGAACTGACCGTCGGCGAAGATCGGTTCGGCGTCTGCGATGGTGAAGCCTCGTTCGGCGTAGGGCTGCGCGGCGGTGGCGCGTTCCTTGCGTTCGGCGCGGTCCGCCAACAGCCGCTTGGCGGTGCGCTCGAAGGCGTAGCGGTGCACCTCGAGCAGTTCGCAGACTGCGTCGTGGTCGCCTTCGGCGTCGAAAGTGGCGAGCACTGCCGCTTGCTCGAGGTCGAGCTGGCCGCCGTCGAGGGCGTCGAGGGCGGTCTGTGACCGTCCGGCTGCGGCAGCGGTTTTCACCTGCTCGCGGGGCATCTGCACCGCTTTGCTGATCTTGGTTGCCGATACTCCGAGTTCGAGCATGCCGGTCACGGCTTTGGCTCGCTGCCCTTGCGTGAGGTCGGTACGGCGGTCGTTGGCGACGACCTGCTGCGACAGTCGGGCGATTTCGCGTGCCTTCGCGTTTCCGGTGGCGCTCCGGATGACGACGGGCACGGTCTCGGCTTCGGCTTCGATGCTCGCAAGAACCCGCTGCTGACCGTCGATGACGACGACGGTTTCGCCGTCGCGGATCGCGGAGATTGCTTGTAGCACTCCGTGTTCGCGGATGCTGTCGACCAGTGCATGGAACTCGGGCGTCTCGGTGTCGACCTCGTCGCGGACGTTCGGTCCGACCTCGAGGGTGGAGGGGTCGAGGCGGGCGAACTCCTCGCCCGCCCCCGCCGTCGACGTGGTGTCGACGGCGGGGGCTTCGGTTGCAGCGGTGGCAGTTTCGGTGGTGGTGTTCTGAGCGGTCATGGTGTGGATGTCTCTTTCCTGGTAGATTCTGGGATTGGAGACACCGGGCAGCTAGGACCTGTCCGGTGTTTCTTCGTTTCTTGTCTCGGGTGTGGGTCAGTCGCCGGTGGGGCCGCTGTGGTGTCCTTCCTGGTAGGCGGTGGTGATTTGGTGTTCGCTCGCGCCGTTCTCGCGTGCGATGCACGCCCATTTCGCGGCCTGCTCGCGGTGCACCGCCTTGGTGCTGGCGTTCGGGTCGACGGCGGCACGGTCCGCGTGTGCGGTATAGGCGACGACCTGGTTCAGTGCGTGCGTGCGAACCTCGGCCGGGACGGTGGCGATCGCGGCCATGATCGCCCGATCGACTGGCTTCGCGGCGCTCGTGCTCGCAGGGTGGCTCGTGCTAGCGGGGTTGGTGGTGACCTCGTGCATGGGGTGGGTTTCCTCTCTCCACTGGTGTCCGGACTGTGTTGCCCTGCCACGTTTTTTCGCCGTTTCTGGCGTGAGGAGAGAAGCCCGCACACGGGCACGGTGTCCTGACCCTGGGCCGAAAAGTTTTCACTGAAGGGCTTTGAAAAGTTTTCGGATCCTCCGGACGCGAGCGCGCGAGCGCCAGGGTTGGGTAAGGCGGGCACGGGTGCGGGATGCTCGCCGGTAGCCAGAACCGAGTGAAAAAACGTCTTTTGCTCTGTTGGGTGCGGAGCGCAGCGGAGCTCGATTCGGTGGACGCCGAAGGTGGCCCCTGCCGGCCCCGGACGACCCCGGTGGCCGGCGACTGTGGCCGCGTTATGCGACCTCGTCCGCTTCGTCCTGGGCGGCGCTGTCGTCGAGGGCTTCGGCGAGCTCGTGCACGGTGGCGAGGACAGCTTTCGCGGTCTCAGTGATGGTGTCGGTATGTCCCTCGGCCCATCCGGCGATGTAGCCGACGGAATAGGCGCTGGTATCGAGTCCGAGCAACCCCGCGAGCACATACGCGACCGATTCCGCTTCGACCTCCATCCGGCCCCGGTGCAGGTCCTTGCGGGCCTCCGGTCCGACCAGCTCGGGTGCGTGCATCAGAGCGTGCGCGGCCTCGTGGATCATCGTCTTGGCAGCCGCTGCGGGCTCTAGCGCGACGTCGACGACGATGCGGCGGGAGCCGTCGGTGGTGGTGTAGCCGTTGGCGGAGCTGGCGATCGGCTCACGCGTGACCGTCCATCCCCTAGCGGTCATCACTGCGGCGGTGCGGTCGTAGATCGCGGCCGGGTCGGCGCCGGTGAGGAGCTGCGTGATCTCTTCGGGCTGGGGGTGGCCCTCGATCGGGTCGGTTTGCGAAATGTCGAACACCGACAGAATCGGGAACGTGGGGACTTTGCGGTCCTGTTCGTCGCCGCTGGCAGGGTCGGTTTCGGTGACGATGCGGGAGCTGTAGCCGTAGATCCGGATTGCTTTCTCGCCTTTGCGGACCTGTCGTCCGCGCTGCTGCCAGGACCGGAAACCCGCCACCCGGGTTGCGTCCGGTTTCTGCGTCAAGATGAGTAAGACATTGCGAAAAAAGTGTGTGGAATCGCATTCGATGCAAGCTGGGAGCGAGATTCAGCCTCGCAACCCTCAAAGCACGCACCGGCCGAACCGTTCAGGTGTTGTTCATTTGACCTCTGATTCGGCAGGCATCAATATAGACGTATGTCGAAGCAAAGCCTGGCCCTCACGGCGGCCACCGATGGTGAGTGCTGTTCACCGCTGATCCGCGAGCCTCTGACCCCAGATTGGGCAGGCGATCTCGCTCGCATGTTCAAAGCCCTCGGCGACCCGGTCCGGTTGCGATTGCTCAGTCTGGTGGCCAGCCATGCAGGCGGCGAGGCATGTGTCTGCGACATCTCCGATTCGTTCGATTTGTCGCAGCCGACGATCTCGCACCACCTCAAGGTGCTGCGGGAGGCAGGACTCTTGGACTGTGAGCGCCGCGGAACATGGGTGTACTACTGGGTCATTCCCACTGCACTGCAACAGTTGTCGTCGGTTCTCGCGGCTGCGGACCCTACCGCTGACGATGCTGCGTTGGTGACCGCATGAGCACCACAGCGAACACCTCCGATCACCCGGCTGTGGTCGGCAAGCTTTCCACCCTCGACCGATTCCTGCCCGTGTGGATCGGCGTCGCCATGGTCGTCGGCCTTATCCTCGGCCGGATGATTCCGGGCATGAACGATGCCCTGTCGTCGATCTCGATCGATGGTGTCTCATTGCCGATCGCGATCGGCTTACTGATCATGATGTATCCCGTGCTGGCGAAGGTCCGCTACGACCGCCTCGACACCGTCACCGGAGACAAACGCCTCCTCATCGGATCCCTGGTCCTCAACTGGGTACTCGGACCAGCGCTGATGTTCGCGCTCGCCTGGCTCTTCCTGCCGGACCTGCCCGAATACCGCACCGGGCTCATCATCGTCGGTCTCGCCCGCTGCATCGCGATGGTCATCATCTGGAACGACCTCGCCTGCGGTGACCGCGAGGCCGCGGCGGTTCTGGTCGCGATCAACTCGGTGTTCCAGGTGTTCATGTTCGCGGTCCTCGGCTGGTTCTACCTGTCTGTGCTGCCGGGCTGGTTGGGCCTGGAGCAAACCACGATCGAGGCCTCACCGTGGCAGATCGCCAAGTCGGTGCTGATCTTCCTCGGAATCCCGTTGATTGCCGGGTTCGCCTCGCGTTTCTTCGGTGAACGCGCCAAGAGCCGCGAGTGGTACGAAGCGAAGTTCATTCCGAAGATCGGGCCGTGGGCGCTCTACGGTTTGCTGTTCACGATCGTCATTCTCTTTGCGCTGCAGGGTGATCGGATCACCTCGCAACCCCTCGACGTGGTCCGCATCGCGCTCCCGCTGCTGGTCTACTTCGCAGTGATGTGGGGCGGCGGCTACGCCCTCGGTGCCGCGATGGGGCTGGGCTACGAGCGCACGACCACCCTCGCATTCACCGCCGCGGGCAACAACTTCGAGCTGGCCATTGCCGTTGCCATCGCCACCTACGGCGCGACATCCGGGCAAGCTCTCGCCGGTGTCGTCGGTCCGCTCATCGAAGTACCAGTCCTCGTCGGCCTGGTCTACGTCTCGCTCGCTCTACGCAAACGCTTCACCCCTCGCCCTTCCGTGACGGCAGCGACAAAGGAGTCCTGATGTCCGAACACCGCGCACAACCCGAACTGCTCATGCCCCAAGCGGTCCTCTCACGCACCGCGGAGAGGCTGTCGGAGAAGTACACCGGCATCTTCTCCCCGCAGACGGTGGAGCGGTACGTCTTCGAGTCCTACACCGCGCTGCGGCGGACCTCGAAGATTCACACGCACCTGACGATGCTGGCCGGACGCTTCGCAGCGGACCGCCTCACCGCCCTCGCGCAATCGCAAGGCGATGCACCCAAGGAAGTTCCCGAGGTGCTGTTCATCTGCGTCCACAACGCGGGCCGATCGCAGATGGCCGCGGCGCTGCTCACCCACCGCGGTGCCGGCCGGGTCCATGTCCGCTCCGCCGGATCCGCACCGACACACGAGATCAACCCGGTCGTCGTCGAGGCCATGACCGAACTGGGTCTCGACCTCGGCGATGCCTACCCGAAACCACTGACCGACGATGTCGTCGCAGCCGCCGACGTCGTGGTGTCGATGGGCTGCGGCGATGCCTGCGCGATCTACCCGGGCAAGCGCTACCTCGACTGGGAGCTCGACGATCCGGACGGCAAGTCCATCGAGGAGGTGCGCCGCATCCGCGACGACCTCGACGCCCGCGTCAGCACGCTTCTCACCGAACTGACCACGCCCGTTCCCGCCTGATTCGGCCATACGGCGACTCAACTTCACACCCATCGAAAGGGTATCGATCTCATGTCCGTCACACCCAGCGTGTTGTTCGTCTGCGTCCACAACGCGGGCCGCTCGCAGATGGCCGCCGGATTCCTCACCCACCTCGGCGGCGACTCTGTCGAGGTCCGTTCCGCCGGTAGCGCGCCCGCGGAGTCCATCAACTCCGCGGCCGTCGAGGCCATGGCCGAACTCGGCATCGACATCTCGGCTCAGTCCCCGAAGATCCTCACCCCCGACGCCGTCGAAACCTCCGACGTCGTCATCACTATGGGCTGCGGCGACGCCTGCCCGGTGTTCCCCGGCGTGAGCTACCGGGACTGGGCCTTGCCCGACCCGGCAGGTAAAGGCGTCGACGCGGTCCGTCCGATCCGCGACGAGATCAAGTCCCGAGTCGAGGATCTCCTCGCCGAACTCGTACCTGCACACGCCGAGTCGGTTCGATGAGCACACCGAGCGTGTTGTTCGTGTGTGTCAAGAACGGTGGCAAATCGCAGATGGCCGCCGGGCTCATGCGTAAGGCTGCAGGGACAACCGTCGAGGTGCATTCGGCCGGCACCAAGCCCGGCAGCGCGGTGAACGCGCTGTCGGCGCAGTCATTGCTCGAGGTCGGCGTCGACCTCACCGGTGAGCAACCGAAACCGATCGACCCGGACCTGCTGGCGCGGATGGATTACGTCATCACCCTCGGTAGCGAAGCAAAGCTCGACCCGGTCGACGGTCCGAGGTTCGAGAACTGGGACACCGACGAGCCGTCCGAACGCGGGATCGACGGTATCGAACGTATGCGGCTCGTCCGCGACGACATCGCCGCCCGCGTCGGCGATCTCACTGCACGCCTGCAGCACTGACTCCGGCTTTCTCACCGGCCCGCACGCTCCCGCTCCACCTTCGTACGCCCATACGCCTCTGCTCAGAAGGAGCACCTGTCATGCCAGGACGCAGAATCGTCGCCATCGGCGGCAGCGACGCCGGAATCAGCGCGGCGCTGCGTGCCCGCGAACTCGACCCCACCGCCGAGGTCACCGTCGTCGTCGCCGACGCCTACCCCAACTTCTCCATCTGCGGAATCCCCTACTACGTCTCCGGTGAGGTCACACACTGGACCAACCTCGCGCACCGCACCGCCGACGACCTCGCCGCCACCGGCATGCGCGTGCTCACCGACACCCGCGCCACCGCCATCGACGTCCCCGGACAGTCGCTGGCCGTCACCGGCCCGGACGGCGGCACCTACTCGCTCGACTACGACGCGTTGATCGTCGGGACCGGCGCAGTCAGCGCGCGGCCGCCCATCGCCGGCCTGACGGGGCCGGATGCACTGGGACCGAAAGACGGCGTGCACCTACTGCATTCGATGGGCGACACGTTCGAGGTCATGGACTCCATCACCTCTCGCGAGCCGAAAACCGCAGTCATCATCGGCGCCGGCTACATCGGCCTCGAGATGGCCGAAGGATTGACCACCCGCGGGATCGCCGTCACCCAGATCGAAGCCCTCCCCGAAGTCCTCCCGACCGTCGACCCCGAGCTCGGCGCACTCGTGCACACCGAACTCGAACGCGGCGGCGTCGAAGTCGTCACCGGCACGACGGTCTCCTCGATCGGCCGAGACGGTAACGCGCTCACGGTCACCGCCGCGACATCGGCAGGAGAATCCCTGTCGCGGACGGTCGATCTGGTGCTCGTCGTGGTCGGGGTCCGCCCGGATGTCTCTCTCGCGGCCGATGCCGGTGCGCAGCTCGGCGACAAGGGAGCGATCGTCGTCGACGCCGGTATGCGCACGTCTCTGTCGAACGTGTTCGCAGCCGGAGACTGCGTGGTCACCCATCATCGTCTGCTCGGGTCGACGTGGCTGCCGCTGGGCACCACCGCCCACAAGCAGGGTCGGGTGGCCGGGGAGAACGCTCTCGGCGGTGACGCGGTGTTCGCGGGGAGCCTCGGCACCCAGGTGGTCAAAGTCTTCGATCTCGTCGCCGCCCGAACGGGCCTTCGGGAGCACGAAGCTCGTGATGCCGGAACCGGGTGGGTTCCGGTGTCGACGACCTCGACCCCGGACGATCACAAGGCGTACTACCCGGGTGCGACTCCGATCTCGATCCGTATCACCGGCGACACGGCCACCGGACGACTGCTCGGGGCTCAGCTGGTGGGGCGGCGGAGCGCGGAGATCTCCAAGCGCGTCGACACCTACGCCGCGGCACTGTTTCACGAGATGACCGTCGACGCCGTCAGCGAACTCGACCTGTCCTACACCCCGCCCCTCGGATCGCCCTGGGACGCGGTGCAAATGGCCACCCAGGCCTGGGTCAGGGAGCACCAGCTCGACGCTCAGCGCCGCACTGTCACAGTGTGACCCAACCTGACATTGCTACAACCGCGACCACCACCTCCACCGAGGTGGTGGTCATCGGCGGTGGCCAGGCCGCGCTCGCCGCCGGCTACTACCTACGCCGCGCGAAACTCGACTTCCTGATCCTCGACGACCACCCCGCACCGGGTGGGTCGTGGCAGGACTATTGGCCCTCACTCCACCTGTTCTCACCCGCGCAGTATTCGCACCTACCCGGGTGGCCGATGCCGCCGTGGCCGGACGGCTTCCCGCCCGCCTCACACGTCGTGGACTACCTCACCGCCTACGAGACCAAATACAACCTGCCCGTCCGCCGGCCCGTACGTGTGGACTCCGTGCACCGCAGCCACGAGGCCAGGTACCGCGTCCACACCGATGCCGGATCCATTGAGACGGCGGCAATCGTCAACGCCACCGGCACGTGGACCCGCCCGTTCTGGCCCAGCTACCCGGGGATGCGGGACTTCACCGGCCTTCAGTTGCATGCCGCCAACTACCGCACCCCCGAACAATTCGAAGGTCTACGTGTTGCCGTGGTCGGGGGCGGCAATTCGGCTGCGCAGATCCTCGCCGAAATCTCGACCGTCACCGAGACGCTGTGGTTCACCACCCGCGAGCCACGGCTGCTGCCCGACGATGTCGACGGCCGAGTCCTCTTCGATGTCGCCAGCGACCGAGCTCGTGCTCTGGCGAGCGGCGGCGTCGATTCCGGCGGGGTCGCCGGGTTGGGCGACATCGTCATGGTCCCGCCCGTGAAAGAAGCGCGCCATCGTGGTGTCCTGCACAGCCGACGCATGTTCACTGCACTCGTGCCGGATGGTGTGACCGACGGGGAAAGAATCGAGAAGGTCGACGCGATCGTCTGGTGCACCGGCTTCCGGCCCGCGCTGCGGCACCTACGC
Source organism: Rhodococcus sp. (in: high G+C Gram-positive bacteria) (assembly GCF_023264675.1). Lineage (GTDB taxonomy): Bacteria > Actinomycetota > Actinomycetes > Mycobacteriales > Mycobacteriaceae > Rhodococcoides. The sequence continues at coordinate 29,637 of NZ_JAHFVG010000044.1, read as the reverse complement.
CACGTGCATCTTCCGTCGACGGCCACCTCGCCGATAGCGTTGCACCACAATCACGTTCGGGATGAGCCGACGATGGTGTTTCTCGGTTACGGGGACTGGACCGGCGCGGCATCGGCCACGCTCATCGGGGTGGGCCGCACCGCACGTGCAGCAATCTCGGAACTTGCGACGGCGCTGTCGTGAACGTTCTGGTCGGGACGTCAGTCGGCGCGGCGTTCGAGGAGGACGGTATCGCGCCACACCCCATCCAGCTGGGCGATCCGCTCCCGGATTCCGACCGTCCGATACCCGGACGCGTGATGCAAGGCGATGCTGGCGCGGTTCTCGGGGAAGATCGAGGTCTGCAACATCCACAGGCCGGCAGCATCGGCTTCGGTGACCTGTCTGTGCATCAACGACTTTCCCACCCCGCGGCCGCGAAATTCCACGCCGACGTACACCGAATTCTCGGCCACCCCGCGGTAGCAGTCCCGGGCCGACACCGCCGTCAACGCCGCCCATCCGGCGACGTGACCCTCGACGACGGCGACCCAGCGATGACCCGGCAACCATTTCTCGGCCAGTTGGTCCTGCGAGGGGACCTCGGTCTCGAACGTCGCATTGCCGGTGGCGATTCCCTCGGAATATATCCGCCGCACCGCATCCCAGTCGGCGTCCGCCATCTCCCGGACGATGACATCGGCCGGGAGGTCCGCCGGGCAGCACGGACGAGGAGTGAGCACCCCCATCACCGCGTCGGCCGCATGCGGGAGACCGGTGCAGCACGTCGGGTTCACCGACACGATCGTCGTCGTGCCTCGTTTGCCGAGGGTCACGAAGCCGACGTCGGCGAGCTTGCGGACGTGGTGCGAGACCGTGGGTTGACCGATCTCGAGCGCATCAGCGAGCTTGCCGACTGCGATTCCTGCGCCGGATCCGGCGACCAGATGCAGAATCCGCACCCGCATCGGCTCGGCAAGGCAGGCGAACCACCGGGCATACGTCGCCGCATCGCCCGCCGCGAGCGGGGCGAGATCGATCGGCGCATCGACGAGAGGGGCGATAGCGGTCATCACCGAATTATATCGACGTCCGCCGATGGTTGCCAGCATCGACAGGTATCGATACAGTCAACTCAGAAGCATTGATGATCGTCGATGAAAGGAAGTAGAAAGATGACCGAGTACCCCGTCGTGGTGATCGGCGCCGGACCTATCGGCCTCGCCGCTGCCGCACATCTGACCGAAACCGGTTCCGCTGTCGTCGTTCTCGAACGCGGACCGGGCGCAGGCGCTGCTGTCGCAGAGTGGAATCACGTACGCCTATTCTCCCCGTGGTCCGAGGTCGTCGACCCCGCCGCAGCACGGTTGCTCGAGCCGACCGGCTGGACCGCGCCCGACGGCGACAGCTACGCCACCGGCCGGGAGTGGGTCGAGCACTACCTCGCACCGTTGGCGGCAGTCCTGGGCAACGTCGTCCGGGTCGATTCCGAGGTGGTCGGGGTCGCACGGCGCGGACGTGACCGCGTCGTCGACGCAGGCCGCGACACCGAGCCGCTCTCCGTTCACATCCGACACAGCGACGGCACTGAGGAACGTATCCGGGCACGCGCCGTCGTCGACGCCTCCGGCACCTGGGGATCACCGAACCCGCTGGGCAGTGAAGGCCTCCCGGCCGTCGGCGAACGCACCGCGGCCCGGCAGGTCTCGTACCGGGTCCCTGACCTCGCCGACGAGCAGATCCGGTCCGAGTACGCCGGCAAGCACATCGTCATCGCCGGCAGTGGCCACTCCGCGCTGACCGCGATCATCACCTTCGCCGAACTCGCAGCCCAAGAGCCGGGCACGAGACTGACGTGGGCGGTGCGGCGCGGTGTCACCGACGAGGTGTTCGGCGGCGGCGAATCCGACGAACTCGCCGCTCGCGGCGCACTCGGTCTGCGCGCGAAGCAGGCCGTGGACGACGGTTACCTGACTGTTGTTTCCGGTTTCCGCACCGAAACGGTTGCGGCGGAGGGGGATCAGCTCACACTGGACGGCGACACGGGGGCTCGCATCGAGGGCGTCGACCGAGTCGTCGCACTCACCGGGTTCCGGCCCGATCTGTCGTGGCTGTCCGAGGTGCGTCTCGATCTCGACCCCACCCTGCAGGCCCCGAGGTTCGTGGCGGAACTGGTCGATCCGAACATGCACTCGTGTGGCTCGGTGTCACCGCACGGCGTCGTCGAACTCACCCAACCGGAGCCAGGTCTGTATCTGGTGGGGATGAAGAGCTACGGCCGGGCACCGACATTCCTGGCGATGACCGGTTACGAGCAGGTCCGCAGCATCGCCGCTGAACTCGCCGGCGATCACGACGGTGCACGGAAAGTCGAACTGACCTTGCCGGACACCGGTGTTTGTGGCGGCGCTGGACTCTTCGACGACCCGAACGCCGATGCGGCCGGTAGCGGTGGATGCTGCGGCGTACCGGCAGCGCCGGAGCTGATCAGCCTCTCCGCACCGTCGCGTGACTGAACCGGTCACCGACCCGGCGTCGCCGCAGGAAGCACCTCATCCTGGGCGGCGCCGGGTCCTGTCCGTCCTGTGTTCCACCGAGATCACCAGTTGGGGAATTCTGTACTACGCCTTCCCCGTTCTTACCCCAGCGATCACGGCGGACACCGGGTGGTCGACGTCTGTGATCGTGGCCGCGTTCTCACTGAGTCAGCTCGTCGCGGCAGTGGTCGGGATACCCGTCGGACGAATCCTGGACCGGCACGGGCCGCGGTGGGTGATGACCGCCGGATCCGTCATCGCGGTCCCGGCTCTAGTGGTCGTCGCCACGTCACAGAACTTGGTCGTGTTCTATCTCGGTTGGATCGTCGCCGGCGTCGCGATGGGCGCAGTGCTCTATCCTCCTGCCTTCGCTGCCTTGACTCGATGGTGGGGCACCGACCGCGTCCGGGCGCTGATGATCCTGACCCTCGCAGCAGGGTTGGCAAGTACCGTCTTCGCACCGCTGACTGCACTACTGTCGCACCAAAGTGATTGGCGGAAAACATACCTCGTGCTCGCCGGCATTCTGCTCGTTGTCACGGTGCCGGGCCATCTGTTCGGTCTGCGCGGCCGATGGCCGAGCGTTTCCGTCCCTCACCCCGATGCGCCCACGGCGATGGACAACGCCGATGTCGTGTGTAGCCGCCCGTTCATCATGCTCACCGTATCGCTGAGCCTGGCCGCGTTCGTCGCCTTCGCCGGAGTGTTCAACCTGGTTCCGCTCTTGCTCGAGCACGGCGCAAATCCTGCCCTTGCCGCCGTCGCTCTCGGACTCGGCGGACTCGGCCAGGTGCTCGGACGCGTCGGATACCTCCCGCTGCAACGCTTCACCGGGGTGCGTGGACGAACTGTCGGCGTCATCGCAGTCACAGCATCGACCACCGCCGCACTCGGACTCGTGACATCGGTGGTCGCCTTGGTTGCCCTCGCTGTCGGAGCCGGACTCGCGCGCGGGATATTCACGCTCATTCAGGCCACTGCCATCACCGATCGCTGGGGTCCCGCCCAGTACGGGTATCTCAACGGCATCATGTCCGCCCCCATTGTCATTGCGATGGCAATAGCACCCTGGGCCGGATCACTGATTGCGGGCTGGACCGGTAGCTATTCCGGCGCGTACCTCGTGCTCGGAGTTCTTGCTGTAGTTGCGGCTGGGTTTGCGACTTCGAGCCTGCCCCGAACTCTCGGGGCCGCGCTCGATCCAGTTCGTCGACAGCGGCAGCCCCGCCCGGTCGAATGACGACTGGCGATGAGCCATATCGGCATCCACCCTCCGGATTCACCTACAGCGACGGTGTTGCGCCCTTGCATCTGATGACTGTTACATTCATCGAGTGCCAGTCGAGCCCGCCACGAGAAACCCCACGTCCGGATCCATCGGATCCGCCACCCATCTACTGAGTGACGGCGTTGCGCTGCTGGCTCCGGAAGAAACAGTTCTGGAAGCGATGATCGAGGGGTGGGAGATCCAGCAACGCGCTCGGATGCTTGCGAACTTGACGATCGAGCGGCGGACGCAGATCGTGCGGAGGTTAGTAGCGTTCACCAACGATTACCCCTGGAACTGGTCGTCGGTGGACGTCGAGGAATGGACCGCACATCTTGTCGATTCGGGAGTTGCCCACTCGACCGTGCGGCTGTACCAAACGGCCGCGTCGCTGTTCTGCGCCTACATTACCGATGTCCGATATCAGTGGGATGAAGTCTGTCAGCGGTATTTTCGCGTTCACCCGGTACAGGTCTTCCACGAATGGAATACCGTCGTGCACCGTGGCGAGTACGAGGGGCGGCCGGGAAATCGACCGCTGACCAGGGACGAGTTGCAAGCCTTCTTCGACTACTGCGATGAGCGGGTGAACCGGGTTGGGTTGTCCGGCCGAAAGGGGTGGCTTGCCAGTTACCGAGACGCGACGTTGTTCAAGGTGATCTATGCCTGGGGGCTGCGTCGCCGCGAGACTTCGATGTTGGACATCGTGGATTGGTCCGCTAACTCCGCGGCCAGGGAGTTCGGCCGCCATGGCGCATTATCGGTTCGATACGGGAAAGCTCTCAATGGCGGGCCACCGCGCCGCCGAACGGTGCTGACCACGATGGCGTGGGCCGCCGAGGCCGTCTCCGAGTGGGTCACGGAGATTCGGCCCCTGTACGACACCGAGCATCTGGCAATGTGGCCGACAGAACGTCGAGCACGCGTCGGCACCGAGTCGATTTCGCACCGTTTCGCCGAGTACCGGGACGCTATCGGCTTGGAGAAGCATCTCGGTCCGCACTGCCTACGGCACTCGTATGCGACACACCTCCTCGAAGACGGCTTCGACCACCTGTTTGTTCAGCAACAACTCGGACACGCTTGGGGATCCACCACCGCGATCTACACCAGCGTCGGCACCGACTACAAGAACAATGCCCTTCGACGGGCATTGGACCGAGCGTTCACCGCAGAGTAGGACGGAGACTGGGATGCAACAGCCACGCTTGAGCTACGACTGGCACTTACGCCGACTGTTGGCCGAGAGGGGAATTTTCGCGACGACCGGTCTGGGACCGCTGCTCGCCGAGCGCGGGATCAGTTTGTCCGAAGCTCAGGTGTATCGCCTGGTAACTGGGACGCCAGAACGCCTCAGCCTGCGTACCCTCGCGGCGCTCTGCGACATACTCTCGTGCACACCGAACGATCTGATCGAACCCGTCACCGAACAGGCGACTGTGCGAGCGACCGGTACAACTACCCATCGGCCGAAGACCGCGGCAACACCATCCGACGCGAAGACGCGCACACCACGGCGAGCGGAAATCAAACGCACGAAATGACCAATACTGTTTGTGTACTGTGCAATTCATCCGTAGACCGCGTCCGGGTATGTGACCGCTGCAGGAAGAGACGCCGACAGCATCGCGGCGCGTGCACCGGCTGCGCGAAACCCGACAAGCTGTTGGACGACAACGCATTATGCCGATGGTGCCGCGAGAAGGCGCAGCGAAGCTGCCCGCGGTGCCCCAGCGTCGGACAGCCCCTGATCGCCATGGACGGCGAACGCATGTGCGCGCGATGCGCGCTCCGCTGCCACCTCGAGCACGTCTTGCCGCCCACCGCCGGCGGGCTCCTGGGGCCTCTCCGTGACGCCATCATGCAAGCCGAACCGAAGACCACACGGCGATGGTTGAACCGCAACACGGACCTACTGGGTGGCCTCCACGACGGCACTATTCCCCTCACCCACGGATCACTCGACCTGCTCCCCCGGCCCAAGTCGGTCGACTATCTCCGATCACTTCTCGTCGCTACGGGCATCCTCGAACCCGACGCCCGTCGCAGTCTCCGGCGGCTCGAGACGGAGCTACCTCAACTTCTGAGTGGACTCGACTCAGGCCACCACAAGCTCGCAAGCCAGTGGACGCACTGGGCTGTGCTGCCGCGCTTGCGCGGACTCGAATCGCACCGACCTATGGGCACCGCTGTTCAGAACGCACGCTGCCAAATCCTCCAAGTCATCGAGTTCCTCAACACCCTCGAACGACGAGGAACTGACATGCACCATTGTGAGCAACACGCCATAGACGCCTGGTTCGCGGAGCCCGGCACGTCTCGATGGCACGTGCGCCCGTTTCTGACCTGGGCACGCAGAACACGGCACCTACCGAAAGAAATCGACCTCCCGAAAGGTCGTCGAGTCCACGCAGAACTACCGACCGACGCCGAAGACCGCTGGCAGATCGGTCGACGCCTGGTCCAAGACGAATCACTCGACCCAGTGGATCGACTGGCAGGCGCACTGGTCGCCCTCTACGCGCAGCCGCTACGGCGAATCGTCAGCCTCACCACGGCCGACCTGATCGCCACCGTGACAACCACAGGCCTACGACTCGGTACCACCGACGTCCTCTTCCTGCCGGATCCGTTCGCAGCGATCGCCCGAACACTGCCCCTCAAGCGGCGCACCGGAACTGTCGAGCAATTGCCCACGACGTGGCTCTTCGCAGGCGGCCACGCCGACAAACCATTGACTGCGACCACTCTGGGAAACCGATTGCGCGCCATCGGGATCGAGCCCCGAAAGCTACGACTGTCCGCCACCGAACAGCTTGCCCGTGAGCTGCCGCCGAGCGTGCTCGCGGGAATCTTGGGCCTCAATGCTCACACCGTCGCCCAACACACCCTCAAGACGAACGGCCAATGGGCGAACTACGCCGCCAACCGCCGATCCTGATCGGTGGGAAAGCATTCACAGGTTCGAATACACCCACACTGCCAGCACTGTAGCTGTGGAACGACATTGCGGCGTCGAGATAGGCGCGCCACGCATCGGAACCGGTCAGCTCCGTTACCTTTTCGGTGATCGATGCCTGTAGCGTCTCGGCGAGCTTGCGGCGTGCCTGCGCCTTGTCCGCTGCGGTTGCTGTCCGTGCTCCCATGATGATTCCTCCCGTGCCCGACCGGTCCCCCGGCCTTTCGCTCTGCCCATTTCTTTCTCGCCGTCATCTGGCGTAGGAAGAGACAGCGGCGGACGGGGACGACGGGTCAACGGCTGGGCCGGACAGTTTTCACCGCGAGCGCAGCGAGTGCGGGTGTGAAAAGTGTTCGGAGCCATCGGCCGGAGCGTGCGACGCCAGCCGTTGATACGGCGGTCACGGGTGACGCAGACTCGCCGGGAGCCAGATGTACGAGAAAGAAATCTCTTTCACGGTGCGGAGCGCAGCGGAGCTCGATTCGGTGGACACCGAAGGTGGCCGGCCACCGACAGGTGGATGCAGTACCCGCGGCACGCGGCCGCGGTGACTACGTCGGCCGTGTGATCGTTCTCGTGTGGTTCTCGGGTACGGGGGCGTAGGCCGGTCGGTCGCCGGCCGACAGCGCAAGTGCCAGCGCTGTGTGCACCACGATTTCGGTGGGGAGCGGTGGTCCGTGGAGTGTTCGGATTCGCATGACGTGGAGTATTGCGGGCGGCACCGACAGGTTCGGCTCTGCTGCAACGGTTCTGCGTTACATGTAGAGCAGGTGCGTCGAGGTTCCATCGAAATGTTCGAGGGCGTCGAGGACACCGTTGTAGTTGGCGGGTCGGCAGGCTCCGAGGCCGACGATGAGGGCGCATTCGTCGTCGATGGAAACCAGATAGGTCGGTGGGGTGCCGTTGCGGCTGGCGTCGGCGTGGGTTCGTGCGTCGAGGAGGGCGTAGCGGACGGCGTCGGCGGCCATCCGTTTGGCTTGGTCGAGGCGCGGTTCTGCTCCTGCTGCGGTGATGGTCTCGGATCGGCGGTTGGGTCGGGTGGTGACGGTCCAGGTGATCATGCGGTGCGGGCTCCCTGTTTGTCGGCGCGCGTGGGTGTGTAGCGGGTGCGCGGGTTTTCAGCATCGTGTACCGAGCGCCAGCGAGGTCCGCGATGCGCAGGCAATTTCCGGAATCTGGGGATAAGTCGTCGGCCTGTGGATGGATACAGCCGCGGCCCCGAAACCGCGGGAGTTTCGGGGCCGGCTGGTCGCCGGGGCTCATTTGAGGCGGCGGCGCCACGGCGCGGCCATATCCTCCTGGTGTTCGCGTTCGGCGTCGTCGAACGAGTCGGTCAGGACGGTGGGGTCGCTGCGGTAGTGCTCGCCGTCGGTGAAAACTGCGACGGCGGTGCGGTGGATGGTGCGCAGCTCGTCGAGCATGGTGACGTAGCCGAGGCGGTCGAGGATGCGCCAGGTCACCGGTCCCATATGGATTTCGACCCAGTGCATGGTGCGGCGGCGCGCGGGAATGTACTGCTCACGCGGGGTGACGGCGGTCTCGGGCGGTGCGAGCCAGACAACGGAGAGAGCGGCGCGGGCGAAATCGTCACCGGGGCCGCCAGGCTGAGGTGCGTGGGCGTCGATGCGGCCGATGAGGGTGCGTGCGTCGGCGAATCCGGCGATGAATCCGTGGACGGCGGCGGCGGAGCGGAAGGTCATCATCATGCGGCCCATGGTGACGATCATCTGGGCTTCGTCGGTGGCGGCGGCGTGAATGTTGATGACCGCTTTCTGGCGTCCGAGGATGGTTGCGGTGGTGTGGGTGATCACTGCGCCGTGCCGGTCGGAGTCGGTGTTGCTGGTGGTGGTGTGTGCGGTGGCCTGATCGTGCATGACGCTCCCCTTGGTGCTCGGGTGACAGGCCCGGTGTGCCCGCCAATTTTTTTGCCCTTTTGGCAGGGGAGAGTTGGACCGGCATGAGGTGGCCGGAGTGCAATTGTCGGGCCGAAAGTTTTCACCAACGGGCTCTGAAAAGTTTCGGAGCCCTTGGGCCGGGAGCGCAGCGGACGCCGGCGGTTGCGCGGAGGTCACCGCCGGTCAAAATCGGAAGGCCAGAAGGGAAAAAGAATCTTTTCTACAGTGCGGAGCGCAGCGGAGCTCGATTCGGTGGACACCGAAGGTGGCCGGGCGCGACAACACGGGTGAGGGCGACAACACGAGAAAGGCCCGTCCCTGCTGCGGGACGGGCCTGTCGGGTAGCTGGTGGGTCAGTCGGTCCGGGCCGCGGGAGTATCTTTGCCGTCGGCGACATCGCGGAGCCACTGCGGGACGGGGTCTTTGTCGTACTCAAGCAGAGCGATCGAGGCACGGGCGGCAGCGGAGCGCACTTTCATCGACCGGCCTCGTCGGGTCGGTCGGTTCTCGGTGGTGGTCATCGCGGATCCTCCGTCTCTGTCTCGGTTCCATTGTCGCTGGTGTCGTCGGTTTCCGCCAGGTCGTCTCGGGCAGCGCGTTGGGAGATCGCTTGCAGGGTGCGGCGGTCGGTCTTGGCGATGAACGGTGTGGTGGCCACTGTCCGGAATACGTCCCAGCCGAGGGCGGCTTCGTCGTCGTCGTCGCTGACGGTGTGATCGAGACACCACGTTATCCGCGACCAACTCTGAGCCCTGTTGTCTGCGCGGGTGCGTTGGTTGACGGTAGCCATGACTCCGGCGACGGCCAGGACGCCGACGATGAGGGTTATCCATGCTTGAGCGGGCATGACGGTGTGTGCATTCCTTTCGGTGGGTTGGCTGCGAGCGGCGGCCTGGGTCAGTTTTCGCGCTGGTGGGACTGCCCCAGGCCGCTGTGTCAGGCGGTGTCGGCTCGCTGTTCGGTGAGGATCGGGGTGTCGTGGCCGATCGCCCATGCTGCATTCTCCCACCCGGGGAGCTTTTCGATGGTGGCCGTTTCGAGGACCGTGCAGAAGTGGAACGCTTCGCTGGTGGACCAGTTGTCGGTGGCGTCGGCTTGGTAGCGGTAGCAGCTGATCGCCTTCAGAATTTCGACGGGCTGGCGGTGGATGCTGCGGGGTCGCTGGTGGGTGTAGATCGCGAGGTCGTCGTCGTTGTAGGTGTCGTTGACGCTGGCGATGTTCTGATCGAGGAGCATTTGCCCGACCGCGTCGGCGCTGGCGGCGGTGAGTTGACGTGCCCGACTGAATGGGCGCCAACCTGGGATGATGCCGTTGTACGCGTTGCCGTCGATGGGCAGCTCTCCATCCGGGGTCGGAACCGCCCAGGTGAGCGGGCGTAGCGGTGACCACAGTCCGGCGTGGACGAGTACTGCGATGTGTTCGCTTGAGACGGTGAATGCGCTCATGGTGGGTTCCTCTCCCCTACTGGCCGACCCGATAAGCCCGGTCTCTGCCACGTTGTTTTCGCCGTCGGTGTTCTGGCGTGAGGAGAGCCAGCAGCGCACGGGCACGCTGTCCTGCCTCGTCAGACGAAAAGTTTTCAGCCGGAGGCGCTCTGAAAAGTTTTCGGAGCCCGAAGGGCCGGAGCGAACGCGGAGTGCGGGGTGGGTTAGGCGGGTACGGGTGATGCAGGATCGCCGTAGCCAGAACAACGGCCGAAAACAACTGCTTTTCAACAAGTTTGATACGGCGCGCAGCGCCGTTCGGTTCGGTGGACGCCCGCAGGGTGGCCGGCCGCCGACAGGCGGATGCATCACCGCGGCTCTGTCGTCGACGTGCCAACCTCGGCGCCGTGGACTACTCGAAGGTGATTGTGCGGGAGCTGCAGAGGTTGACCGCGCTCGGTGTCGCGGTAGCTCTAGCTGTTTTGCTCTACAGCGGGTGGCCAGTCGTGCGGCGTGACGTTATCCGGTCTGGTTGCTACTACGGCATAGGGCATTTCAGGATCCCAGTCGAAGCAGACGTTGTTCCACACCCGCGGGTTGTCGAACGCCGTCTGCTTGCCATGAAACTTCGCCTCGTTGAACAACGTCCGCTTACCGTGGAACTCCGCAAGAAAGAAGGTCGTCCGCTCACTGTGGAACTCCGCAAGAAAGAACGTCGTCCGCTCACTGTGGAACTTCGCACCGGCGAACGTCGTCCGCTCACTGTGGAACTTCGCACCGCCGAACCACGTTCGCTCACTGCGGAATTCCGCATCGCCGAACGACGTTCGCTCACTGTGGAATTCCACATCACCGAACGAGGTTTGCTGACCATGGAACTCCGCACCGTTGAACAACGTCCACTTGCTCTGAAAGTCCGCATCGCCAAACTCCGCGCCTTCGAATACTGTCAGCTCGCTGTAGAACTCCGCATCCTGGAACGTCGACCGCTCGCTGTGAAACTCCGCACCGCGGAACGAGGTTTGCTCACCGTGAAACTCCGCACCGCGGAACGTCGTGCGCTTACTGTGGAACTCCGCGAGGCCGAACCACGTCCGCTCACTGTGGAACTCCGCACAGAAGAAGGTCGTGCGCTCGCCGTGGAACTTCGCTTCGACGAACGAGGTTTGCTCACCGTGGAACTCCGCCTCGTTGAACGACGTCCGCTCACCGTGGAACTCCGCGTCGTCGAACGACGTTTGCTCGCCCTGAAAGTTGGCTTTCGTGAAGTCGATGGTTCCTTTGAAGTGAGAACCAGTGAAGTCTGCGTTTTGGAAGTGGGCGCCGGTGAGGTCGTAGTTGTAGTTGCTCCAGTTGTGGTGGTGTTCGGGTTGGAGGTGGTTGGCGATGGTGCGGGTGATGGCCTGTCGGACGTTGACGTCGTCTCTGGGATGTTCGTGGATTTCGTCGGTGTAGTTGTATTTGGTGTGGTGGGTTCGTGTGGTGTGGGTGCGGAGGGTGGGGTCTTCTGTGGGTCGCGTGTAGGGCCGGGTGAGGTAGCCGCAGAGGTAGTTGATGCAGGTTTGGGCATCTGTGTGTTTGCCGCGGTCGATCCAGTCGTCGGTGAGTGCTTCGAGGGCGTAGACGCCTGCGAGTCTGACTTCCGGTGATGGATCGGCGAATTGGGCTGTGGTGGTGACGAATCGGCGTCGTAGTTCCTGGGTGTCGGTGAGGTCGTGTGCGCGTTGGGTGTTGGTGGTGTCGAGTTCGTTTCGTTGATTGGCGAGGCGTTCGTTGCTGGTGCGGGTGAGGTGGGTGCCGGTGTAGGCGATGGCGGCGGCGGTGACCACGAATATTCCGCCGATGATGGTTCCGTGTCCGGGGGTGATTGTTTGGTCGAGGTACCAGTGCCATGCGGTGGGGCCGAGAAGTCCAGCGACGAATCCGGTGATGAGTGCGGTGGCCAGGGTTATCGGTATCGAGATTTTGTTGTGTGCGAGCCATTCGGTGACGGATTGTTCGGCGGGCAGCTCTAGCTCTCTGAGTTCTTCTTGCTCGCCGAGCTCATTGGACTGTTTTATCTCGTCTCGGTGTTTCGTGGCCGGAGTGTTGGCGGGCTGGGTGGGGTCCGAGTCCTGGCTGCTCACGGTGGTGACGGTAGCGGTTTGCGGCGTGGTTGGCGCGGACGCGTCGCCGAGGTGATGCGCGGGCTCGTCGAGCTCCTGCACAGCTGTCTGGGCCTGAATACGCGAAAGGCACCTCGCGGGGCTTGGAATCCCGTTGAGGTGCCTCTCGGCTGCACGCCCACCTTAAGGTTGGGAGCCCCTACGGTCGCGTCAAAGACGTGTCGTATTGGCTTGGTCCCGCCCAGTGACCTCCAAACCCGATCGGGAGTGGACTCCGGGGGCGGAGGCCCGACATGCAGCACAGGTCTCCCTGTCGAGTGAATCGTACCACAGGGTCAACTAAAATCCGCGACAACCCACTAATTGGGGCGCACGGTCTGCTGATTTGAGCCTCTACCTGGCGATTCTACCGCATTTCCTTGTGTGTTTCCGACTGGGGCGATCCAGGGTGCGGGTTGTTGGAACTGTTTTGCGAGTCGGTACTTGTTTCGCCGCACGGTGCGGTAGGTGACGGGGTCCTGACTTTCTTCCAGCTCTACGGTGAGGACTCCGCGTTCGGTCAGCTCGGCGAGTCCGCGTTTGCGGCTCGATCGTGAGATGCCGTAGCGGGCGTCGAAGTAGCTGCCGGTGATGAAGAATTCGGGGTCGTCGGACCTGGTCAGCGCGAGGGCGCAGAGGTACATCGCAACGCCTGCGCCTGAGAGATTCGCGGCGAGTCTTTCTGTCCAGAATGCCCGCGGGACCGGCAGGTAGGCCTCGTTGTTGTAGGGCGGCTCGTAGGGAACGGGCTCGCCGTCGACGATGGGCCGGGATTCATTGTGCAGCTCGATCAGCGTCTTGGGCCCGATGGTGAGGAGGCCGACGAGGCGCCTGTCTGCGAGCTCATGCAGGGCGTCTCGGACTGCACGGGCGCCGTCACCGCGTGGATCGTCACTACGGCCGATCAGTTCGGCCCAGTAGGCGGCGACGCGGTTGGTTGTGTACGGCGGTCGCGCTGTTACCCAGATCAGTGAGAGCAGTAGTGAGATCCGGAGTGCACCGCCCTGTCCCCCTGCTGCGCCGCGTGTGCGCAGCAGGCTCGCCAACGGTGTGAGGGTCGTGCTGCCGGCCTCACGCTCGACAAAGGAACGCCGGAGTGGGCAGGTGTCGCGTTTGATCGCAGTTGCGAGTGAATCGGCCACCTTTTCCGACCTTTCCAAATAAGTATTTATGGGATAACCTTACGACCCGGCACAGTACTGACGCGACTAGAGCGAGTTCCTTTTCAGGGGTTCCGTTAAGGCTATCACGGGCGTCCCGTTTGGGCAAGGTACGTGGTTCAGAGGTTGTAATGCCGTCTAGGAACTGTCGTTCTCGGGCCGCCAGAAGCCGAGCGGCGCTCCACTGAGTACGAGCTTGGCAGGAACCACATCTCCGGCCATCACCGTCTGCGTGTGGGCGGAGGTGCCGACCACCGCGAGAGTGGCCACTGTGGCCAGTGTGGGGCGCCGGTCCAGCGAGTCACCGGGGACAGCGCGTCGACGAACTCGGCGTAGTTGGTCAGGGTGTCCGGGAAGTCGGTTCGAGCTGGCGGGTACGGAGGTACGGTGACCCGTTCTGCGACGTTGGACCCGGGAGTGTCGAACAGCAACGTGTTGCTGGTGAACGCTATTTCGCGGTTGACGTATGTGGTTTCGGCCGCGGTGAGAGCGTGTGGCCGGCCGACCTTTCTGTCGCGGAGCGCGAGGACGAGCAATCGCTGTGGTCCTATCGGGAAGAGGACCAGAGGGGCTGTTGTGAACGGAACTGGTCGACTACGCGGTTGTCTCTTGGTTCCGATCAGAACTACGGGTTCGTCGCAGGTGATCAAAGTGGAGCGAGTGCTGACCAGCCACCAGGCTCGTTCGTGCTCCAGATGTGGCACGATCTTGTTGCGCCACACACCGATTGCGGATTCTATTGTCTTCGGTTTGCGCTCTGTGCTGATCAGATCGGTTCCGATGATCTGCTGGGCAACCCTTCGGTGAGTGGCAGGGGTGTACGGGATCCGGTAGTTGGCCGCAAGGACGGGCAGAACACCAGGGATGTCGAACAGGGTCTCGGCACCGTAGTGCTCGACCGCTCGATCGATCCAGTCTTCGTTATTTCGCGAGCGGACCGTCCTCTGGCTTTGCAGTCCGACGTAGACGGCAAGATTGGACAGCAGGTTGGTGTTCTTGATCCGTCCGTCAGGGAGATCGTCGAGGGCTCTGAACCAATGCGCTGCCTTGTCTTCTATGCGGCTCATATGGGTTTCGAACCACATACCGGGGTGTTTCTCGGGGTCGACGTCGGGCGCTTCGATTTCGTAGAAGTTCTCCGCGTACGCGACCGTGTCCGGATCGAGGTCGTCTGCGTGGCCGCTAGCGAGGTCGACAACTCGGATCAGCGCGTCGTGAGACGCCGACCAGCGTTTGAGATACACCCGGGGAACGTAGTGATGCCGGACAGTGGTCTGCGCGTTGTGTCGCGTGAGTTCCTTCGACCGCTCGATCTCAGCATCAACTGTCCAGCGGTTGGGAGATGTCACCAGAAAAATCTACACGCGGAGGGCGTTCTGTAGCGCAGCGAAATCGCGTCGACGCCAACCCCTCTCCACGTCTGGGAGGAAGACACCGATAGAGCCGACTACTCGTCACGGGAGGCTGTGGAAGTGAGGTGACGGTAGAGCGTGGCGCGGCCGATTCCGAGGACGGAGGCGATTTCCGTCTTCGGTGTTCCGTCGGCGAGCATGCGGCGGATGTGGCGGGCTTTGTCGGGGTCGATTTTGGGTGGTTGTCCGCCGATGCGGCCTCGGGCTCGTGCGGCGGCGAGGCCGGCCATGGTGCGTTCTTTGACGAGGTCTCGTTCGAATTCGGCGAGTGAACCAAAGATGTTGTAGGTCAGTCGTCCTCCGATTGTGGAGGTGTCGATTCCTTCGGTGATGCTGCGGAGCGATGCGCCTTTGGTTTCGATGAGGTTGACGGTTTCGATGAGGTGGCTCAGGGAGCGGCCGAGTCGGTCGAGTCGCCATACTGCGACGACGTCGCCGGCGCGGACGCTGTCGAGGAGCAGCTGCAGCTGTGGTCGATCCTTGTCCACTCCGGACGCGACTTCTTCCCAGACCCGGAAGCAGCCGGCGGCCGTCAGTGCGTCTCTCTGCAGATCCAGCGACTGATCGGTGGTCGAAACCCTCATGTATCCCAAAATGGCGCTCACGAGGATGACTGTCTCAGAAACGGTTAACAAGCACAGGCAACGTGCCAGAGCCTGAGACAGGTTTCTGAGACACATCACGATTTGGTCTCGAATGTTGATTGTCAGTTTCAGAAGTGGGCGTCATGTTTTCCTGGGGTTTCACCTCCGATTGCAGTGGTCTTCTGACATTCTGAGTGCAGAAGTGGACTGCACAATCGGTCACCTGGGTCGGGTGTTCGGAGGCTGCAATGGATGCGGAGAAGTTCGACGTCGTCGAGGCTGGTGTCTTGACCGCGTCGGCCGAGCAGTGGGAGCAGGCACGGGCACGGTTCGCAGTGCTCAACGAGCTGATGAATCGATCCGCGATCGGTACCTCCGCGGTCGAGGATGCAGCGCAACAGTTGAGTGTCTCGCCCCGGCGGGTGTACGCGCTGCTGTCCATACTCCGGAATGGGGAAGGGGCGGTTACCGATCTACTGGTCTCCGCGCCCGCAGGCGGACGTGGACGCTCCCGCGTGCCAGACGAGGTGGAAGACGTGATCACCGAGCACATCAACCGTGAATTCCTGGCTCGTCAGAAACTCAGTGTCGCTGCACTACATCGTCGTATCGCGCAGGCCTGTCACCGCGCCGGACTCCCGATCCCAGCCCGCAACACAGTCAATGCCCGGATCGCAGCAATGCACCCGGGCCGTGTCGCACGCTCACGTGGCGGACCGGACGCCGCCAGGTCGCGGCAATCCGCGGGCGATGTCCCGCCGCCGGTGACGGCCGTTCTCCAGCAAGTACAGATCGATCACACCGTGGTCGATCTGATGATCGTCGACGAATACGACCGGGCGCCGATCGGACGTCCTTATCTCACGATTGCCATCGATGTACTCAGCCGCTGCATACCTGGGTTCGTGGTAACTCTCGATCCGCCGTCCGCAGTGTCGGTCGGGTTGTGTCTGGGCCGGGTGTGCTCGGACAAAAGCGTATGGATCGACTCTCTGGGCCTCGGCGCGGATGTGCGGTGGCCGATGGCCGGAAAGCCGCACCGCCTGTACATCGACAACGCTTCCGAGTTCAAAAGTGAAGCGCTCCAGCGCGGTTGCGAGCAACACGGCATCGACCTCGGCTACCGCCCACCCGGCAGGCCGCATTACGGCGGGATCGTCGAACGCATCATCGGCACCGTCATGACCCAGGTCCACGAACTCCCCGGCACCACATTCTCGAACCCAACTCAGCGGGGCAGCTACGACTCGGATAGTAAGGCGGCGTTGACGTTACGAGAACTGGAACGCTGGCTGGTCCTGGCGGTCGCGGCGTATCACGCAGAGGTGCACACCGGCCTCCGGCAGAGCCCGGCTGCGCGGTGGACCAGCAGCACCGACGCTGACAGTGCTCTGGCGAGCTCGACGGTGGTGGACGAGACCGCATTCCTGGTGGACTTCCTTCCCGTCATCCGCCGTCGCCTGACGCGGACGGGGTTCGTCATCGACCACATCCAGTACTTCGCGAACGCTCTGAAACCGTGGATCGCCCGACGAGAGACCCTGGGCCAGTTTGTGATCCGCCGGGACCCACGAGATCTGAGCAGGGTGTGGGTCCTGGACCCCGACAGCGGCGGCGGATACATCGAGGTGCCGTATCGAACGATGTCACATCCAGCGGTGACCTTGTGGGAACATCGCGCAGCAGTGACACGACTGCGCGAACACGGCCGAGCACATATCGACGAACACGCCTTGTTCTCGATGATCGACAAGATGCGAGAGATCGCAACATCGGCGCAGAAGGACACCAGACGGGCTCGACGTAACCGCAGTCGTCGTGCGCACCTGAGCAGCGTCGTGACATCACCGAACGCGATGGGCCCGCCCGAGCTTGGCCCAGGCACCGACGACGTGTCGGTTCCGATCTTCGACGACATCGAAGAATGGTGAAACGGTGAACAACGACCCCCGAATCACGCCCGCAGGCGACGGCGACGACCGTAGCTGCCAAGACATCGACCCCGGTAGTGCGGACCTCAACCATCTGCGCAGTTCGGTCAGACCGATCGCGGTTCTCCCTGCCGCGCAACGCATCAGGCACATTCGCACGGAACGGTGGATCGGGTATCCGCGTGCACGGTCGGTGATCGAGCACCTCGAGACGTTGCTGGGGTGGCCGGATCGGCAACGAATGCCGAACCTGCTTCTGATCGGACCGACGAACAACGGCAAGTCGATGATCATCGAGAAGTTCCGGCGTGCGCACCCTGCGGTCACCTTGCCCGACCGTGAGCAGATACCGGTGCTGTGTATGCAGATGCCCCCGGACCCAGCACCCGGACGGTTCTACCTGGCGATGCTCGCGGCACTCGGAACGCCGATGCGCCCGCGAAGCCGCGTTCACGAACTCGAACAGCAAGCGGTTACGCTGCTGCGAGCGACCGGGGTGCGGATGCTGATCATCGACGAGCTCCACAATGTTCTTGCCGGCCGCGACAACGTGCGCCGAGAATTTCTGAACCTGTTGCGGTTTCTTGGCAACGAGCTGCGGATCCCTCTCGTCGGAGTCGGTACCCGAGAGGCGTACCTCGCTATCCGCAGCGATGGGCAGTTGGAGAACCGTTTTCACCCCATGACGCTGCCGATCTGGACCAACGACACCGACACCCGCTCCCTGCTGGCGAGTTTCACCGCCAGCTTCCCATTGCGTGCGCCCTCGCATCTGACATCGGCGGAGATGACCGACTACCTCCTCACCCGGTGTGAGGGCACCATCGGCGAACTGGCCACGCTGTTGACCGCGGCCGCAGTGACCGCATTAGAGGCCGGAGAGGAAGCGATCACCTCACAGGTGTTGACGCAGACCGTCTACTCCGGGCCTACCGAACGCCGCCGCCACTTCGAGCGGCACCTGGCATGACAATTCCATCCGATGCCCCTGCAGCGCACACAGCGCTCGCCCACAGTGCGTATCCGCGGTGGCCCCTTCACCCGCAACCACTACCTGGTGAGACTCTGATGTCGTGGCTGGCCCGGACCAGCGCACTGTATTCGTTGATCAATACAGCGGACCTTCTCGACGGGCTCGGCTTCGAGAGTCCGGGCGTGGACCTGGACCGCTACACACCCGAGCCGGTGCTGGACGCCCTCGCCCAGAGGAGCACCTGTGCGGCGGAACGGCTGCGTGAGATGACGCTAGCGGGGTGCACGCCCTGGCTCCTCGACAGCACCGACCCCGCCGAATGTGACTTCGACACCTACGCCCATCAGTTCTCTGTCCTACTACCGGCGGGTCTGGCGATGGCAGATCGACGTCGACGCGCACCGCCCGCCGGCATGTGGCTTCCCTGGGTGAGCAAGCTCGATACGCGGGCATGTCCCTTGTGTATCGACGACCTCGACACAGACGCCGATATCGCGGTCATGATGGCTCATCAGTACCCGATGCTGACCAGCTGCACGAAACATCACTGTCGACTGGAATTCTGCAGTGTCGTACCCGGCAGGCTGGTCTTCTGGGAGAGGACACCAGCAGGCTCGGACGATCACGCATCACCGATACCGGTACCGGCAGTCGTCGCAGAAATCGACCGGCGCACCGCCGCCGCATTGACGAGCGGGTCGGTCGAGCTCGGCGCGGGCCGTGTTCATGCCGCAGTGTGGTTCAGGCTGCTGCGTACCGTCGTCGACGAGGTATCGACGCCGCTGGTCCGCACCGGATGGTGGGCGAAGCCACTGAGCGCGATCTGGAAGTCCACCGGCCATTCTCGCCCGCTCCGGACATCATGGGTTCCGTTCGAGCAACTGCGGTGGGACGAGCAAGCGAAGGTTTTGTTTGCCGCCGCGACCGCGATCATCGCGGTGGAGAACGATGAGATGGCCGCGAGCGGTGCTGATGCCTGCTTGCTGCGGCCGCGACGGTACGAGCCGGTCGATCCGGGGACCGCTCCGACAAGGTCTCGCAGTCCGGTACCCGCCCGCAGCGCTTGGGACGGTGTGATTGCGGCGATCGATGCCGCTGTCGCCGCCGCCCGCGTCGACAGCGACGCCGCCCGATCTCTGTTCGGATTGGCGAGAACGGGTTGCCGCACCGAAGAAGACATCGATGAGCTGGCCTATGCCTTCGTCGAGCTCGGCATCCGACTGGACTGGGACTGAAGCGCGCATGATCACCCCACGTTTTTCTACGCCCGCTTTTACGCGGGAATCAATCGCCTCCTGTAGTCACCCACGGTCTGTGTGCGGTGACCGACGAGAATTTCCGTTCCCGCACCGTCTTCGTCTAAATCCCTGCTCAGCGCGTTTCAACTCGAAAGAGCTGTCGGGGGTGCTCGCTACAGTCCCTGTCATGGCAGATCGGCAGCTAGGTGAGGTCCTGGACACGGATTCAGTCGTCCCGGTGAGGAGTGCGGAGGTGTTTCCGGACCTGTCGGGCGAGGTCGCCGCTCGGATCGAACGGTCGATGGCGTCGGCACGGTCCGGTGCTACCCGCCGCGCCTACGATTCGGCGTGGCGACGCTTCGAGACCTGGTGCACCGTCGCCGGGCACCACGCGTTGCCGGCGCATCCCGCTACGGTGGCGGCCTATCTCGTTGCGGCTGCCGACACGCTCACCGTCGACGGGACGCGGGCGTATGCGCCGTCGACGTTCGGCAAATGGATCGCGGCGGTCGCGGACCGCCACCGCGCTACCGGCTACGACAACCCGTGCGGGCACGAGATGGTGCGCGCCACTCTCTCGGGTATTCGGCGGGATTACGCGTCTGCGGGGGAGCGGCCCCGTAACCCGCGCGCACCGCTGCTGACCTCCGACATCACTACGATCGTCGATTACGCGCGTCGAGGTGGGGCCGGGTGGGCGTCGGAGGTCCTCGAACGCCGCGACACTGCGCTGCTCCTGATGGGCTACACCGGCGCATTCCGCCGCAGCGAACTCGTAGCGCTCGAATGCCGCGATGTCCACCGCGACCGCCTCGACGGCGCGCACGTACGTATCCGCAAATCGAAGACCGACCAGGACGGCACCGGAACCGTGAAAGCACTCCCGTTCACCGACCGCCACGAGTCATGTCCGGTCTGCGCGTGGGTGCGATGGCTGCAGATCGTCGCAGCGTTCGACACCGGCGGCAGAGTTGCTGTCATCCGAATACTTTCCCGCGCAGTGGAATTCGACTCCCATATCTGCCGCGGCACCCTTCCTGTAGTCGAGAAACGGTCCCCTCTGTTTCGGTCCGTCCGCAAGAACGGCAACCTCTCCGACACAGCCCTGTCCGGAGCCGCGGTGCACGCGGCGATCCGCCGCCGCGCTACTCGAGCTGGATACGGCCCCGACACCGTCGCCCAGCTCGGCGGGCATTCCCTCCGTTCCGGCTTCGTCACGCAGGCCTTCCGCAACGGTGCCGACGCGCATGCGATCATGCGCCAAACCGGGCACACCACACCCGCAATGGTCGAAACATACGCTCACGAGAATGCGCCACTGGTCGGCAACGCCGTCACCGAGCTCGGCCTATGACCAGGCACCCGACCGAACCAGTGAGCGGCGACGGGACGACAGGGGTAGATGCTGACCACGACGACCGCCCTTGTCCGATACGTGCATCGGACATCACGAACACGTCGATACCGAGGCGGGATCGGCACACGTGGTCACTGTTCGAGGACTGGTGCACCGCCCATGGCGAACCCCCATTGGCGGCCTCTCCTGAGTCACTTGCTCGGTTCCTGTATGCGCACCCCGCCGCGCCGACGACCCAACGCCGCCGGATCGCGGTGATCGACTCCGCTCATCATCGGCATCTATTACCTCCTCCAGGGCGCGCTGAGACCGTCCGGGCTGCGCTGGATGGGGCCCGCACGTCGCGCCTGCAGGAGGTGGCAGCCGTGATCGGCGGAATCATCGCCCGACTCCCCGAATACGGTTGGCCGTCAGCGTTGTTCGCGCGCAGAGACGCGCTGATCCTCACGCTCGCTACGACAGGTCTGCCGTACACGCAGATCGCGGCCCTGCGGGCATGCGATGTCACCGCCGATGCGGGTCTCGACGCCCTTCGCATCGAGACAGGCCGCGGCGTTCATACCCTCACCTCCCTCGCGCTGGCGGGGACGGGCATTTCTCCGCGCACGGTGTACCAGCGCTGGTGTGAGGTGCTCGGCCATCAGGCCCGGTATCCGAGCACCCGAATGCTCGCCGACGCTTTCGATGCCGTGGACGGCACCGGGCTCGGCGGATACGACCGGTATTTCGACCCGGCCGGTCAACATCCGCTGTCGACTGCGATCGACCGGTGGGGCCACACCCCGTTGGCTGCGACCCCGCTGACCGCCCGTGCGGTAGCGGGCATCGTGCGAATGCACTGGGACGGAAGGGCACCCACCCACCTGCAGCCCACTGCGCGGTCACAACATCCGGAGCAGATCGCGGCACCGGATCCAGTACCGCGGGTTCTACTCGACCCCGGCTACTACGAACGCGGAACGCTTGCGCGTAGACACGCCCACGGTCTTCTCGACGACGTGGACTCTGTCCTGGCCGATGTCGAAACCCGCGCGGACAGCCTGTTGGAAGCTCTCGTCGACTTTCTCGAATCGGAGACCGCACGCGTGCCGGCCGACACCGTCGAGTGACTAGTGGTTGGTACTCGGGTTTGCACACACTCTTCTTCTCACGGCAGGGAGGCGGTGACGTCTCAGAAATCTCCGAGATGAAGATCGATCAGGCCGCGAACGAACGAGGCATCGATCTCGACCCCGTTCTGCGGGGTCTACGTCGAATCCGGGTCGTCTGAGAGTCGGGGATTTCGGAAATCTTTCGGAGAGCGTCCGGTCCAGCGTTTGAAGGCGTGAGAGAAGTTGGCGAGGTCGCTGTATCCGAGTTCGGTAGCGATCTCGCTGACCGAAACCGATCGGTCGAGGAGCCGTAGCATCGCGCGCTCGTACAGCAGCGAGTGGCGCACCTTGCTATAGGTGGTTCCTTCTTCGGCAAGCCGCCGTTTCAACGTGCTACTCGACATCGACAATGCTTGTGCAACATCATGGTTGGTTCGCTGTCCGAGGTCCTTTTCCAACTGTTGCCTCACCTTCTCGGCGGATGACATGGACCCACTCCGCTGGGCGAGTGTTCGCTGCAGATCAGCGATAGCGAGACGATATGCGAGGGGGTCCGAGAAGCGACAAGCCTTGTTGAGGGTCTCCTCGGGTACGTGGACGAAGGAAATCGGAGCGTCGAAGAACCGGCGATTCGCCCCCGGACCTTCGTCGTGGCTCACCTCGGCCGGCTCCGGCCAGCTCAGATGGAGTGTCACCGGCGATATGTCACCGGCGAGCATGTCCAGCAGTCGTAGTAACGCCGACCCACCGTAGGTGATGACCAAGCAGTCCAGTGCGGAATCGCCTGTGTGCGCAGTGAGCCCGACGATCAGACCGTAGTCGCCGGTGTGGAACTGCGACTTCAACGCCGTGGAGATCAATGGTAGGTATGTCAGGAGATCGACGATCTCGGCGACCGAACCAGCGCTGATCAAAGGTGAACTCAGAGGCCCGAACGATGTCAACTGGGCCTGCTCGGCAAACGCAAATCCGAGTCGAGTGGCCTGGGCGATATCGAGTTCGGGATAGACCTCCCGAAACCACCGTATCGGTGCCTGAACGTCATGCTGAATGAGCGTCGCTTCACTGGTTCCTTCGCGGTGCATGATCACACGAAGCCGCGCGGCGGCGTCAGGGTCGAGTGCGCGGCGTTCGAGCAACTGAACGAACGCAAGCGGTGGCACGCCCTCGTCGCTCAGCTTCACGGTGACCCCTTTGACCCGAATTCACAAGTTTATGACTCCACCGAACATAGCCGTCACCCGCGTTTGCGACGACACTTTCGTCAATCACGCCGGAAAACGAGGAGTTGACATGGCAGCTGTAATTTTCGTCGCCCACGATGGTGAGAAGCACGAGGCGGCTCTGGTCGAAGGTCGCTCGCTGATGCAGATTGCAACCGACAATGCTGTGCCGGGGATCGATGGAGACTGTGGGGGCGAAACGGCCTGTGGCACCTGCCATGTGATCGTCGACCCGCAGTGGTCAGGAGAGGTGGGTCTGTCCGGCGCCGACGAGGAGGAGATGCTGGCGATGAACCCCGAGCGTGAACCCACGTCTCGGTTGTCGTGCCAGATGGTGGCCTCGGAA
Source organism: Rhodococcus sp. (in: high G+C Gram-positive bacteria) (assembly GCF_023264675.1). Taxonomy (GTDB): domain Bacteria; phylum Actinomycetota; class Actinomycetes; order Mycobacteriales; family Mycobacteriaceae; genus Rhodococcoides. The sequence goes on along the minus strand of NZ_JAHFVG010000044.1, from coordinate 6,116 downwards.
GCGTGGGATGGCCTGATCGTTCGAACACCTGAATTCCAATTGTGATGTGCGAAAGGCAGGCACGACAGCATGAAAGTTTCTGAGTCGATCGCCGACAAGGTCCAGTCGACCATCCCGATAGGGCTGCAGATCCAGGGCGCTCATTTGTACGACAAGACCCGACGGTGGGTGACTGGCACGAATGGCAAGAAGATCTTCGTCGAAAGTCCCATCCCACCGGTCGAGGATGTCGAGCTCGCCGACATCGACCTCAGTAACCCCTTTCTTTACAGACAAGGGCGGTGGCAGTCGTACTTCGAGCGCGTGCGGAACGAGGCACCGGTGCACTACCAACCCAATAGTCCGTTCGGCCCGTTCTGGTCGGTCACGCGCCATGCCGATATCGTGGCCGTCGACAAGAATCACGCTGTGTTCTCGGCCGAACCGTTCATCGTCATCGGCGTTCCGCCCCGGTTTCTCGATATCGAGATGTTCATCGCGATGGACCCACCACACCACGACAAGCAGCGCGCTGCCGTCCAGGGGGTTGTCGCACCGAAGAACCTCCGGGAGATGGAGGGACTGATCCGATCGCGCGTACGGGAGGTATTGGACGACCTCCCCTTGAACGAGCCGTTCGACTGGGTGCAGAATGTCTCGATCGAGTTGACAGCTCGGATGCTCGCAACTCTTCTGGATTTCCCCTACGAACAACGCCGCAAACTCGTCTACTGGTCCGATTTGGCAACCTCGATGGAGCAAGCCAACGGTGGGCCCTCGGACAACGACGAGGTGTTCGAAGGCATGCGTGACATGGCCCGTGGCCTCAGCGCTCTCTGGCATGACAAAGCAGCCAGGAGGTCTGCAGGGGAAGAGTCCGGTTTCGATCTGATCACCATGTTGCAGAGCAACGAGGACACCAAGGATCTGATCGATCGTCCGATGGAATTTCTGGGCAACCTCGTCCTGCTGATCGTCGGTGGCAACGACACCACGCGAAACTCGATGAGCGGTGGCGTTCTTGCGTTGAACCAATTCCCCGACCAGTTCGAGAAATTGAAGGCCAATCCCGATTTGATCCCCAACATGAACTCGGAAATCATCCGATGGCAAACACCCTTGGCGTACATGCGCCGAATCGCCAAAGCCGACACCGTTCTGAACGGACAATTCATCCGCAAGGGTGACAAATTGGTGATGTGGTATGCCTCGGGTAACCGCGACGAACGCGTTTTCGAGAATCCTGATGATTTCATCATCGATCGTGCCAATGCGCGCAATCACATCGCGTTCGGATTCGGTGTGCACCGGTGTATGGGCAATCGGCTGGCCGAAATGCAGCTGCGGATTCTGTGGGAGGAGTTGCTTCCCCGCTTCGAGAACATCGAGGTCGTCGGCGACCCCGAGTATGTTCAGTCGAATTTCGTGCGGGGCATCAGCAAGATGATGGTGCGCCTGACGCCTACTTCCAGCGTATGACATCGCAACGGGCGATCATCGTCGGCGCAAGCCATGCTGGGGCACAACTGGCAGCTAGTTTGCGCCAAGAAGGTTGGACAGGCGACATCGTCCTCATCGGTAACGAGTCTGCCGCTCCCTATCAACGCCCCCCGCTGTCGAAGGCATACCTGGCGGGCAAATGCGTACTCGACGATATCGCCATTCGCAGCACGGACTTCTACTCCAAGCAAGGTATTCAGCTCCTGAACGCGCAGGTGGAGACCATCGTTCGGTCGGAAGGCAACGTCGTTCTCGACACCGGGGAGAAGCTGGCCTACGACAAGCTCGCGCTGTGCACGGGAGCCCGCCCTCGTCGGCTCACCGTTCCCGGGGCCGATCTCCACGGGGTCTACTACCTGCGCACCGCAGCGGACGTCGAGAGGATACGTATGGCCACCGGCCCTGGCCAGCGGGTGGTGATCGTCGGAGGCGGCTACATCGGACTCGAGACAGCGGCATCGCTGCGCGCACTGGGCGTACAGGTCACAGTCCTCGAGGCAACTGGGCGTGTGCTCGAGCGGGTCACTGCTCCCGAGGTATCGACGTTCTTCGAGCGGATACATCGCGAACAGGGAGTCGACATCAGAACGAACGCGATGGTTCAGGGCCTGTCCGGTGACCGTGAGGTTCGTGAAATCACCTTGGCCAGCGGAGAATCGATCCCCGCAGATCTGGTCATCGTCGGTGTCGGCGTCGAGCCGAACACCGACCTCGCCGCCGATGCGGGTCTTGTCATCGACAACGGCATCGTGATCGACGATCACACTCGGACCAACGACCCCGACATCATGGCGGCGGGGGACTGCGCGAGCCACGACATGGCCCGTTACGGCCGTCGACTACGGTTGGAGTCCGTCTCGAGCGCAGGAGAGCAGGCCAAAGTCGCTGCGTCGACCGCCTGCGGGAAGTCCAGAAAAATCGAAGCGTTGCCGTGGTTCTGGTCGGATCAGTATCACTTCAAGCTGCAGATCGCCGGCCTCAACACTGGATACGACGAAGTGGTTCTCAGCGGTGACCCCACCCGCGACAGTGATTTCAGTTGCTTCTATCTCCAGGCCGGTGAGCTCATTGCCGCCGACTGCATAGGTCGCCCGCGCGAGTTCATGTACAGCAAACGGGTGATCGCCCAGCGACTCCCCGTCCAACGCGAAGACCTGATGCTCGGCGGACTCGCGCGCAACTGACCGATCCTTCGGTCGTTGTGCACACAACAGCAACCGGTTTGCTCAGAGAAGGGAACATCAGCGATGACCATGACAGACCGCCCGCCCGGAGCACATACTACGCAGCCACCACACGCATACCTGGGAGCAACGGACTTCCTCGACATCGAGCACGAATCCGTGCGGGCGTTCACCGCCGCGGCAATCGGAGATGCGAGCAGCGACCGTGACAAGGCCAGACGCCTCTTCGCCGCCGTCCGCGACCGAATCTGGTACGACCCATACACCGTGTCGGACGATCCGGCCCACTATCGAGCGAGCTTCGTCCTCGAGGCCGGGCGCGCTTACTGCGTCCCGAAGGCGGTGCTGTTGACCGCAGTGTGCCGGGCGGCGGGTATCCCAGCACTGCTCGGCTTCGCCGACGTCCGAAATCACCTGCAGACCGAGACGTTGCGCACGCTGATGGGCGGCACCGACCTGTTCGTCTACCACGGCTACAGTCGCCTCTACATCGAGGGCCGGTGGTTGAAGGCCACGCCGGCATTCAATGTCGAGTTGTGCGCTCGTTTCGGCGTGCCGCCAGTGGAATTCGACGGCGATCGCGATGCTCTCATGCATGCCTTCACCGCAGACGGAGCCCAGCACATGGAGTATGTCCGCGAGCGAGGAGTCTTCGACGACCTACCCTTGAACGCGATCTTGACGGTGCTTCGGCACGCCTACGGCCCCACGATCTTCACGGGCGCTCACCCACTCGATGATGTTTTCACCGGCCGCACCCGGCCGGACGAAACTCCCGGGGATCGAAACCTTCCGCGGGAGTCTCGATGAACACAAGCGGTGAGAACATACGCGCCGAACCCCGTATCGCGGCCGACTGCCGATCGGTCGGAGCTCTCTCCGCGAACAATCGCGATCGTGAACACTCGGACCGCCTCGGACACCTTCGAATCGGGTGAGCCGATACCTGCTGGCAGAGCTGTGCCACATGACTGTCTCGTCGCCGCGGCCGTGGTAAGGCCGACACCGGAAGTTGCACCGAACAGACGAGACTCGCTCTGCCGCTGGAATTGCGGCTGCGGGCGATGAACGACCGATCCGAACGCCTCCCCGGGCACGAGACGACGCGCGATACCCATATCCCTCTCCCGTGTGCGCAGCCGCTACCGCGAGAGCGGGCCGACAGGCGTCTACCGATGTCTCTCATCTATGCAAGGAGCGCAGCAGATGACAAACAACGCACCTCACACCCCCGCCAGGACCGTGGCGATCACAGGTGGAGCTCGCGGCATCGGCTATCAGACAGCGAAGGAGTTGATTCGACGAGGCCACCGGGTCGCCATCGGCGACATCGACGAGGCACGTGCGAAGGAGGCCGCCGCCGAACTCGGGGTGAAGGTCGTCACCCGACTCGACGTCACCGAACCTGACTCGTTCACAACGTTTCTGGACCTGGTCGAACGTGAACTCGGACCCCTCGACATCCTGATCAACAACGCGGGCATCATGCCTACCGGCCACGCCCACGAAGAGGACGATGCAGTAACCCGGCGTCAAGTCGAGATCAACGTCCTGGGTGTCATCTTCGGGACCAAACTGGCTCTTCAGCGCATGCTGCCGCGCCGCACCGGACACATCATCAACACTGCGTCATTGGCCGGCGAGCTCGCGGTACCTGGTTTGGCGACCTACTGCGCTACCAAGTTCGCAGTCATCGGATTCACAGAGGCCGCACGACTGGAGTACCGCAAGTCAGGGGTTCGACTGTCCACAGTCCGCCCGACGTTCACCAACACCGAACTCGTCGCCGGAACCGCCGGCGCAAAGGGATTACGCAACGCCGAGCCGGAGGAAATCGCCCGCGCGACAGCAGATCTGATCGAGAATCCACGCCCCTTCGTCCGCGTCACCCGTCTCGCAGGCGCAATGGTCGCGGCGGTGAAATTCGTCCCCCGGCGGCTGGCGACCGGACTGGGTGCGGCCCTGAACACAGATTCGGTGTTCCTCGCGGACGTCGACATGACTGCTCGCCGAACGTATCTCGACAGAATCCAGAACAGCTGAGCATGCCGACACGCGCGCTCGACCAACCACCCGAAAGGCAGCCACAGTGACCCCCACGACTCTGATCGAGAACTATCCCCACCGGATGGGAGGGCACTGCGGGTCAGGTGCAATGCGAGACCTTCTCCAGTGGCACGGTCTGGGATGGGACGGACCACCCGACGAGGGGTTGGTGTTCGCACTGGGTGGTGATCTCGGTTTGTCCTACCTGCGATCGGACGACCTGGTCCCACCGATGTACCTGGTCGGCCGCGGTGCCGACTTCGAGATCGACTTACCGCGCAGGCTCGGCGGACAAGTCGAGGTTCTCACGACCGACGATCCCGGTGAGGGATGGTCATGGGTTCGCGACGACATCGATGCGGGAAGACCCAGTCTGGTCTGGGCCGATATCGCTGAGCTGCCCTACTTACGGGTGAAACTGCAGATGAGTCGCCACGACATCGTGGTGATCGGCTACGACGAGATCGGGGGGACTGCCTCGGTCGTCGACAACGATCGGGCCGACGTGCAGAAGATCCCGCTCGACGCGCTGGCTCGGGCGCGATCTTCCACCTCGTTCCCGCAACCGACACGTCACTGCACGTACCGAATCACGTGGCCGCAGACACTGCCGCCCGTGTCGACTGCCGCGGCCGCGGCCTTCGCCCGATCCGCCGCCAGCATGCACGCCCCATCGACACCGGGAATAGCCGACCACATACCAGCAGCCGGTGCCGACGGTTTGGCCGCGGTCGACCAGCTGGCAACCGACGTCAAGAGCTGGGTCGACCTTCCGCCCGATGACCTCGAGACGCTGCTGTTCAGTCTCGGTATCTTCATCGAAAAGGCCGGAACCGGAGGCGGGCTCTTTCGTCGGCTTCTCGCCGACGGCTGTACCGAGATTGCACGTCTGACCGGTGATCCCGCTACCGCAGACCTCGCGGTGGCCGCCGATCACTGCGCCCAGGCCTGGACCGAAACTGCCCGCGCCGGAACACAACGCGGTCTCGATGTACGAACACGCGCAGCTGCGGTGGCCGTGTCGGCTGCCAGACTGTCGGAACTCGAGCTGATCCTGGTGGAGTCCCTGGAGTCTGCTTCACGCTCGCTGTCCGCCATCACGAGATGATGCCCACCGTCGTTCGATGGCGCGCGGTACACGGGGCGCATCGCACTGTGCTGCAGCTGTCGTCGCCGACACCGTACGCCCTGGCGACCTCACTGATCGGCTTGGAAGAGTCGATGACCTCTCGGCACAGTTCGTCTTTGAACTCGGTGCTGAAAGATCGACGCGATCTGCTCATGCTTGTAGATCCCTATTCCAAGCGGGTCTAGTGTCCGAATCCCTGGGCCGATCAGATCACGACGCCAGCCACTGGGCTGCGGGGTGGATGACCCTCATCTGCAACCTCGCCGACGTTTTCAACG
>NZ_JAHFVG010000087.1 GCF_023264675.1 Rhodococcus sp. (in: high G+C Gram-positive bacteria) | reverse complement strand
ATCGATCCGACCGGCCCGAGCAGTGGATCCACTACGGACTCCCTCTGTGGAGATCGAACAACAATTGAGAATCGTTCACTGCCGCGGACTGGATTGAGCCGGCGAACATGTTGGGAAACAACGCTCGAACTCTTTCGCTCGTGCAAATCAGGCAGTTCCCATCGCATTCCTGCTGGCCGGGAAGCCACCATCCTCCCTTGCGAGTCCACCAGACCCACTTCACCGCCGACGACGGACCGGATCTCTTCCAGAAGTTCCAATAATGTTGTTCCGCGGGCCTCGAGTTCCGCGCACCGGTCGGCCAACTCGAGTGAGCTTCTCAGGACGGCGTAGTACTCGGCTTGAATGGTGTCGTTCACCAACCGATGCACCTGCAACAGATTGACTGGGGGCGAAACCTCAAGGACCGGCATATCGAATCGATTTCCAGCGTCCACGAACGGATGGCCCCGGGGTTAGAGCCCGACGAAGTCCAAGTCGCGCTTCAGCTGGAAACGCTAGGAGAGGACAGCCGTGAGCGCACAGAAGAGCGGTTACTCGGGCTGGGATACATCTTGCTCTGAAACCGTCCACGAAACGCCCTCGGCACAAACGCTCCAACACGATAATTCACACTCAGGGTCGGGACCCACGAGGAGCTCAAACGCCTATGCCCACGTACCGGCTAATACCCGAGATCGACTTCGCTCGGCGATGCCCATCCTGCGGCAACCGCTGCCAAGCAGAAGTGGTGCAGCGGGCGGTAACACCCGCCGACACCATCACCAGCGTCTATGCAGCATGCATGACGTGCCGATGGGAAGGATTTGCGGACATGACGTGTCGGTAGGAACCGAGCAACTACACACGTTCGAAGCAACCAGCAATCCAAACAGAGCGGCACACGACTCTGCATTCCAACCGTCGTATAACGGCGCAGCAAAAAGGAGCGACATACCCGTGGCAGCAGAGTCGGAAGTTTCGCGAGCAATGCTGGACTTCGCGCAGCGGTGGAGTCCCTACGGCGGAGGGAGAGATGAAGACACCCTGATCGAGTTCGGCCTCACCTCGCCGGCATTCTTCGAGCGCGTTCTGGCGATGCTGGCCACACAGCCGAACGCCTTGGATCCGAGAAGGCTGAAATTGATCAAGTCGGTAGCACTCGAACGACTCGGCCGCCAGCCTCGCTCGAAGCCTGGCGACACAAAGCTAATCGCACGACACGCGGACTGCTTCACTGGAAGTGCGACAGATCCACTTCATCTTGGCCACTGACAGCCATCCGGTCGAAACGCACAATCGGGTGATCGTGTCGATCCGTCGAACTCAAACGCCAGGTCACATCCGTCGGTTCTGCTGCTGACGCGAACGCAGGGACAACCAATAGTGTAGGGGCGCTGGGAGCGATTATCAGTCGGCGCTGTGTCGGCGCGAAGCAGGAAGGGTCAAGCGATATGTTTAACCGGAAGCTGATACACGTCAGGAATACTGACCCAGGCAGCTTCGGCGATTTTATCGGCGGTGCGATACGTAGCCTCGGTTGGGGAACGACGGGTAGCAGAAGTACATGCTAACGAGCACGCCGTCTCGCCTGGCCGAAAGCGCTGTCGAAGTCACGATTGCACGTCCGGGCTTCACCACTGACCGCGGCTAACACAGCGGCGTCGAGCCGAGAGCGAACCTTGAGCTTGCTCAGCACATTTGCAACGTGAAACTTGATCGTGTTGACGCTGACGTACAGTTTACTTGCCATTTCGGCGTTGCTGAGGCCCGACACGATGCCGTCGAGAACCTGATGCTCGCGCTGGGTGAGCTCGGACCAGGGTGGAATGTCCGGCCAGCAGAGTTGCGACTTCGATCCACTGCTTGCTGCCATCGGTACGTCTCCCTAGCTGACCTGGTTAATCGTGATTCTCGGATCTGCTCGACTTCTCGGAATCTAATAGGTGCACTAGATGCACAATCTAGCAAATATGGGCGCCCTGGCAACGACTTGTAAACCCGCCTCAGCGCTCGGACGACGATGGGCCCGAAGCGGAGCGGATCAACCCTGCACACATCCAAGCTTGGCTATGTCACAACTAGTTTCTTCGCCAATGCCGAAGCTATTTGCGACACAGAGTCATCAGTTTCCAACTCGAGACAGTCACCCTCGGGCCCGCCAATACTTATCTCAGTGGGCAGAGTGAAGTTGGGCCGTGCAAACGGAGATGTCATGGATTGGAAATGCACAAGCCGACTGGCGTTGGGCACAACACTGGTTGAGTTATACCGGTGCGTGAGTACCGATGCCAACCTAGCTTGACAGACTAATTGCTGACAATTACAGCCATTACCGACGCCCTGCCGTATCGCATGTAGCGGCAACCCAAATTGCTTTACCTGACAGAGCCAACGTCTGACTTGTCCCAAGCTTTGATCACATGATTTCGGTTTCCAATCGATGCGACCACGTGGGGGCGAAACGCGGCGGTCTGGTGCATCGCTTCAGGGATTACAACGGATGCGTCGACAGTTGGCCGATCGCCCCGTGGTCTTTACAAGGTGGATACGGAATGCTCGTCACTGCGGGCCGCCCCTGTGGCCGCGCTGATCGACCAAGCCGACTCAGCGACACCGCTCTGACTGATGCGATTTGACGCGAGTCAAGCGCCTGCGTTATTAGCGGTGATTCCAAGATACACAAAATTCGCTCGAAGAACGCAGGCGCACTGAGTCCAAAATCGACGAGAATATCTTCGTCCCTTCCGCCGCCGTATGGACACCACCGCCGTGCGAACTCCAGCATTGCTCGCGATACCTCCGCTTCTGCAACCACGGTATTCGCTCCTTCACGTCGACACCGGTTACGGGCCTACTTACTCAACCACATCATCCAAATATCAGATGTCAGTTCCCGTTGTATTGGACTCGCTATACAACAGTAGTGTGTTCTAATCTGCAGCAGGCGGATCCCCGGCACCAGCCAACGCCACCAACCCCTGTGCCATTCCCTTTGCCGCCTCTATCAGAGACTCGGCAGAAGTGCGAGATTTAAGCGCGCGCTTCGTGTAGCGAACTGCCGTTGGCGCCAAATCCGCGATAGCATGCGCATATGAAAGGGCTAGGGGGTCTATCTTACTGTCGATGTCGTGTTTGAGCGCAATGCCTAGAGCAACTGCATCTATACCTGTTATTTCGCGCGAATTCATGATGAGATCGAACGCGCGTTCATACCCCACACCCGCAAGAAGATGATGACATCCACCTAGGTCAGGAACTACACCGATGGAGACCTCGGGAAGGCTTAGCCGTGCGTCGGAGGCGACGATCCTCACATCGCAGGCAAGCGCGAGTTCCAAACCTGCACCGAGAGCGACCCCCCGTACCGCTGCGACAACCGGCAGGTGCGACTCTGTTATCCAAAGGAATTGTGATTGTATATCGGCAAGTTTCTTTGTCGCGGCTGCCATATCCGTGCGTGCGAGGTGCCCAATTGAGATCAGGGCGCCGTCGGGGGGCGCGACCTCTGCGAGGTCGATACCGGAACTGAAATTCTCGAGGCCCGTGATCACCACGCATCGAACATTGGGATCGTTGCTGATCCGAGCCCCCACCTCATCGAGTTCTCGCCACATCAGAAAGTTCTGTGCATTGCGCCGAGATGGTCTGTTCAAGATGATCCGGCGCACTGCATTGTGGTGTTCAACGACGACAGTTTCCATTTGCGCTCCGTACCGTAATAGAACGTTGTCAGCAAGACGGCTGTATTTGGATGTTGGGTACTGATCGGGGCGTCTCAGCTTCACCCCATCCTCGAGTTCGGCACATGTTATTGGTCGAATCTCGACAATCGAGATTCTCTACGCGCCGCGCACCATATTGCACCCGGTCGGATATCCATGTCCGTATTGGATGACTTGATTAACGCAGTCAACCGACAGATGCCGGTATGACGCTAGACAATGTTCAGAGTTCAATGACAAAGACTGAGTCGGTCCTTGTCTGAGCATTTGCGAGCTCAAGACAGGCTCTGTCGAGATCCAATTGTGCGAAACGAAATTGACCTATTTCCTTAGTACACCAGCACATGCACATGTACCCCAACTGAGAACGACTCGTACCGGCTACGGCTGCTCGGAGAAGACAGTCAGCGTTCTCGATCAGGTCTGTGTGTATCTCGGCGGAGATTATATTCTGCGTTCAGTGAGCATTTCAACTGGTGTAGTCAAAGGACACACGCGGTGGTCGTACACGAAACGACCAGCACTCCAGCTGGTCAGGCGAGCACTTCCATGCCGAACGCCACCGAATCTTTCATCAATGACCCAACGATTTTTTGGGATAGCTCGGTCTGGGGTGTTACCGGTTGCTGGCAGTCAACGAGTGCAAGCAACCGTCACGTGGACTGCAGGATAGTAACTGTGGCCACAGCTGCGTCTGGGCCGATGTATCCCCCGGCGTTCTCCGCGAGTCCAGTTCGGGCCTTTTCGACTTGCCGACTCCCACATCGGCCGCGAAGTTGATCCGTCAGTTCGACAATTTGCGCTAGCCCGGTCGCGCCGATTGGATGCCCCTTGCTTCCAAGGCCCCCACTGGGATTGATGGGAAGCTGCCCGCCGAGTGTCGTTATCCCGTCGCGGAGTAGCTTTACTCCGTCTCCGGTCGCGCAGAGTCCGAGTTCTTCGCTGACGATGAGCTCGGCGGGTGAGGCAGCGTCGTGGCATTCGACGACATCGATATCCGCTGGACCGACATCAGCCATAGCGTAGGCCCGGGAAGCGGTGTCAACAACCAGTTCACCGTAAGTTCCGGGAACGCCGGAACTGACGACGGTAGCGAGGAGCTTCACGGAGTCTGCGTTCCACTTGGCCGCTAGTTCGGGAGTAGTAACCACGGTGACGGCAGCACCATCGGACATGGGTGCGCACATGAGCAGGGTCAGTGGCCCACTTATGTGTCGTCCCTGCAGGACCTCTTCGACAGTGACGTGCCCCCCGTACTGGGCCTTGGCATTCAGGGCTCCGTGTGCGTGGTTCTTGACCGCTACCTGGGCAAATTCTTCCGCAGTAGCGTCGGTGCGGTCCGCGTACAGTGTCGCAAAACGGGCGTAGATGTCCATGAAGACTGAGCCGCTGCCGCCGGGCAGGTCAGCTCGAATCTCGTCCAACCGCGTCTGATCGAGCGCTGAGGTCATGACCGAAAACGATCGTGCCTTGTCTGCATGTGTCAGCTTTTCGGCCCCGATGGCAATGGCCACGTCCACGTGCCCCGACGCGACCGCCAACCAGGCTTGATTCAAAGCTGTGGAACCCGATGCGCATGCGTTCTCGATGTTGATCAGGGGCACACCCTCGAGTCCCGTTCCTCTTGTTGCATGTTGCCCGCGGACTGACTCCTGCCCGTACATGAGTCCTGCGCCTGTATTGGCGTAGTAGACCGCTTGCACTGCCTGAACACCACATCCGGCGTCCTTGAGAGCTTCCCCGGTCGCTTCTTTGACCAGCGAAGCGTACGAGCGGTCTATCTGCTTGCCGAACTTGGTCATTCCGACACCAGCTATCACAACGTCGCGCATCACTTGGGTCCTTTCGTTTCGTAGTGTGGTAAAGATTCGGACAGAGTCTGGAGGAGCGCGGGACGGTCCCCGAACGGCGCCACGATCAACTCGTCGACGCCAGCTGACTCGAATGCCTCAAGTTTTTTGGGGAGAGTCTCCGGCGTGGCAACTAAGGCCACCAAGTCCAGTAATTCGTCAGATAGCGCGGTTTCGGCTGCCCGTTTGTCGCCCGCCAAGAATGAATCCTGGCAAGCGATGGCGGACGCCCCGTGGCCGTACCGTTCGGCAAGATCGACATAGAAATTTTTCCCCTTGGCGCCCATACCACCGAAATAGAAGGTCATCACGGGACGGACCGCATCACGTGCGACTGCGATATCCTCGTGCACCGCAGCGACAACCAACGGCGCGATGGATACGTCGCTTCGTGCCCGGTTCGCGCGATCAATGCCTCGAAACAGGGGTGCACACAACATTTCCGCATGGTCAGGACTGAACAAGAACGGTGTCCAACCATCGGCTAGTTCGCCGGCTTGTTGGACAGTTTTCTCTCCGCCCACGCCGAGGTAGATCGGGAGCCTCTTTTGAATCGGTCCGCCAAGCATCTTGAGAGCCTTACCCAGACCCAGCCCTCTGCTGGTTTGGGGAATGGACCATTCCGCACCTTGATGGTCGACAAGCTCATTTGACAGAGCCATCCGAATGATCTCGATGTACTCGCGAGTGCGCCGTAGAGGGGTTGTAAACGGGACGCCATACCAGCCTTCGGAGACTTGTGGACCAGATAAACCCAGCCCCAGCATCATTCGGCCACCCGAGATTCGGTCGATAGTCGCTGAGGCGGCGGCGGCCGCGGTGGGTTGGCGCGCCGGGATTTGCATGATTCCAGCCCCCAACCGGATGTTCTGGGTGTGCCCGGCCACTAGACCCAGCATGGCAGTGGCATCTTGACCGTAGCTTTCTGCGAACCACAATGAATGAAAACCCAAGGAGTCGGCCAACTTACTGAGTTCGAGTTGTTCGTCCACCTCGAACCAGGGCCAATACATGAGTGAGACACCGATATCCATCGATTGCCTTTCGGTGATTGCGGTGAGCAGGAGAGATCTGGAAAGTGCCAGGTTTAGCAACGTTGACTACTGTTGCCTGGTCGCACAGGTTCTGTTTGGTGGTACGCGATCGGACCCTCCGTCACATCGAGCAACTCTCGGCTCGCTAGAGAATTGGTGTGCCATTCGCCGAGAAAAATTCTCGAGCGATCCGGTCGATGATGTGCGATGCCGGTTCTATCGCCGAAACACCGGACACCGAGTGGCCCGCGCTCACTACATCTGTCCAACGCCTGGGGCCCGCCGCATCGTTGCCTCCACCGTATACCGCGTTGGAGATCTCGGGAGTAACCTGCTCGTCCAGACTTTGAGGGTCGAGGCCTGCGGCCAGGACTGCAGGACGCAGCCAACTTGCGGGTAAGCCGGTGAAGGCACTGGTCAACATGACGTCGTCGGAATCGCAGTTCACAACATGTTCTCTGTATCGCTGCGACGCCAAACTTTCTTCGGCGGCGATGAACCTGGTACCCATGTAGCCGAGATCTGCACCAAGCGATAACGCTGCATGGAGTGCAACCCCATCAGACAAGCCGCCTGCAAGGGCGATGGGGCCGTCGAAGAAGCCCCGAACTGCCCTCACAAAGGCGAATGGGTTCAACCATCCTGTCTGACCCCCTGCGCCCGCCGACAGAAGTACCAGGCCGTCCGCACCAGCCAGTGCGGCTTTGCGGGCATGAGCGATGGTTGCGACGTCGCTGAAAACAAGGACGTCGGCGGCATGCAACGCCTGCAAGACCGGCGCCGGCGAGCCGACGCTTGTGATCACGATCTCGACTCGATTGTTGATGATGCAAGCGAGGTGGTCGTGCAGCATGTGGTGCGACATAACCAAGTTCACGCAATGGGGCGCAGGGATCGTCGCGGACGCCGAGGTAGCCGTCGCAATGTCGTCCAGCCAGTTGTCCAGAACAGCCGGCGTCCGTGCGTTCACTGCCGGGAGTGCAGCAGCGACTCCGGCCTTGCAGATTGCACTGACCAATTCGGGTCCGGAGACGCGAAACATCGGTGCTGCGATGGCAGGGATTCTGAGCCTTTCAGCGATCGACTTCGGTAGCCGGTATGCCTCAGTGGCTGTCATCTCGATCCCTTCCGTCTCGGTGGTGATTCGACTGCTGAGAACAGACTTACGTATACTAACTGATAAGTCAAGATTGGACGGACTGACAGAGGTCGCAAATTCCAACTCAGAGATGATGCAGACAGCGAACGCGGTGCGCCAGTCCTGCATCGACTCTCGCTGCGGCGGTGCGCGGTCGGCGGTTGGGCCCCGGTTCTACCCGTCGCGGTCCTGGTCGACCGCGTCGACAGACGATGCTGGCACAACACCGGCCAGCACCGCGAGAATCTGGCGAGTGAGCTCAGCCGGTCCTACTGGGCCGTCAGCGTCGTACCACCGATACAGCGTGGTCAGCATCGAGAGGACCAGATTTGCGGCAATATGCGTATCGATCAGTGGCGCACCGGAGGCACGGAGAGTGATGCATTCGCCGAGAAGCTTCTGGAAGTCAGTGGCAACAGCGTGCGTGAACTCGCTCCACCGCACCTCCGCATGCTCGGACAATTCTGCCTGTTCGCTGAAGACGATCGAGTAGAACTGCTTCATTTTCGTCGCACTCTCGACGTGGAGATCGATCAACCGACGCAGCCGGACAGTCGGTGCCGCGTCTGAGCAAACCACAAGGTGAAGTCGTTCATCGAGGTCAGCGCACACCATGTTGACCATGTCATCGAGCAGCGACCGTTTGCTCGATGTGTACTTGTAGACAGTGGGGCGAGAAATTCCTGCGGCCTCTGCGATGTCGTCGATGGTCGCGTTGCTGTATCCCTTTGATTCGAAAACCTCCGCTGCGGCACGTAGCAGAGTCTCGTTATCGGTAGCGCGGCTACGTGCCATCGGCGTCACTTATCACCTACCAATACTAACTCATTAGGTAACCGGGTGCGGGGCGGTGCGACCTGCGATCGGGTGCACGAATCGCGAGATTGCTCAGCGTTCGAATCGCACACGCCACAGGGAACTCGACTCCACCGCTCAGTTGAGAGTCGGCTCGCGATCACGAGTGCCAGATCTAGCGCAGACAGGAGGGGCTCGCGGACCTGATTGCGGACCGGCGCGCCGCTATTCTGGCTGCTGTCTGCTGCTTCGGTGATCAGGAGACAGGCGTCGTGACCCACGAGCGGTCAGTAGGCGCAACACCTTCGCGGCGGTTGTGCCGCGCCGGTCGGTGTACGGATACCACAGGATCTCATCTTTCATCGTCGGCACTCGTGGAACGGTAATTCCTTTCTGTCGACAAAACTTTCGGATGCCCTGCGCGCCTCCGAGTCTGGCCCCTAGGCCCGACCCCTTCCAGCCTCCGAAAGGCAGTCCGAAGCAAAAAAGGTTGGCGTAAGCGTCGTTGATGTTGACGGCCCCCACTTCGAGTCGACGCGCTATCGCCAAACCCTTTCGACGATTTTTCGTCCACACCGTGGCCGACAGTCCAAAATCAGAGTCGTTGGCCAGCCGGATTGCTTCGTCGACGTCTGTAACCTTCATGATCGGGATCGTGGGCCCGAAGGTCTCCTCGCGCATACACACCATCGAGTGGTCGACGTCCACCAAAATGGTCGGTTCGAAGAAGGTGCCGGTTTTACTGGGGGCACCGCCGGTGAGAGTTTTGGCACCCAGGGCGATCGCGGAATCGACGTGGTCGACAACAATCTTCACCTGCTCCCCCGTAGCCAACGCTCCCACATCGGCGGAGTTCGCTTCTTCACCGTTAGTGTCGTGTCGAAGAAGTTCTACCTGTTTGGTCACCAGGCTCACGAACTGGTCGTACACGGGAGCTTCGACGTACACCCGTTCCACCGAAATGCACGCTTGCCCCGAGTTGACCAGGCCTCCCCAGGTGATGCCGTTTGCCGCGCGCTCCAGATCCGCGTCCGCGAGAACGATCGCGGGGTCCTTACCTCCGAGTTCGACACTGCAGGGAATCAAACGTTCACCCGCTCGGGCGGCGATCGCTCGTCCAGTCTTGGTAGACCCGGTGAATTGCACCATGTCCACTGCATCTACTACTGCAGCACCAGTTGCCCCGCGACCGGTGACGTGGGCGAACACTGGGGGTCCCCCGATTTCCTGCCACCCGCGAACAAGGGCGACGGTGGACAAGGGTGTCACTTCAGAGGGCTTGATGATTACTGCTGCGCCGGCGAGCAGCGCCGGTACAGCATCTACACCAGGTATCAACAGTGGGAAGTTCCACGGGGTCACGATCCCGACCACTGGATATGGGCGGTAGATCTTGAGAAGCTTCTTGGATGCGGTCAGAAGTCCGTGTGGCCTGACTCTTTCGTCTGCCAGATACTTATGAGCTCGACTCGCGTAGTAATTGATCGCGTCGCATACGAACATGACTTCGAGTACTGCCTCGGTCCGTGGCTTGCCGGTCTCCGCGCGAATCTCGTCTACGAGGTGCGCCTCGTTGTCGAGCAACCAGTTTCTGAGCTTTCGTAGCCAAGAAGCACGCGCTTTGGGGCCAAGAGCCTCCCACGCAGGTTGATGTGTGCGCAGCTCCTGTACGACCATGTCGACCTCGTCGGGGGTCTGAACGGTCACGCGCCCCACCAGTTCTCCCGTTGCTGGGTTGTACACATCGACTGTGTCCGTAATCTGTTGCGACAGTTCCTCGATACTCACAAGATGCTCCTTCGCCCACGTTGGTTTGATTGCTGCGAACCCTTTAGAATCGGATGAGTCCACGAAGATTTCGTCCTGCATACATGTCCGCGTACCCTTCGTTGATTTCATCGAGCTGATACTCGGTGGTGATGAGCTCGTCGAGTTTCACCTGTCCGAGGTTGTACATCTCGAGCAACCGGGGAATATCCATCTGTGGGCTGGACGACCCGAACAATGAACCGCGGATCGATTTCTCGAAGAGCGTCAGTTCGAGGAGCGATGCCGAAACGGTCTGCTCGGTGGGATGGCCGACCGCAGTGACCACGACCCGGCCGTGTCGGCCGACGACAGAAAGCGCTTCACGAACCTGGTCGGGTTCGGCGACGCCGGTAGTGATGATGCACGCGTCTGCAAGTTGGCCTCGTGTTAGATCCGTGATCACGGGGAGGGCCTCATCCACATTTTCGAAGGCGTGTGTGGCTCCGAGCTCGAGCGCTTTCTCTCGTTTGAAGGCCACTGGGTCGATAGCGAAGACATAGCGGCAGCCGGCTACTTTCGCGCCCTGCACCGCATTGATTCCTATGCCTCCGATTCCCATCACGACCGCACTTTCGCCCACCCGAAGTTCCGCTGTGCGAACCGACGAACCGAAGCCGGTGGTCACCCCACAACCGACGAGGGCTGCCTTGTCGAGCGCTAGGCCCTGATCGACCTTGACCACACTCGCAATCGGCACCACCGTGTACTCGCTGAAGGTGCCGAGCAATGACACCTGTCCGATCCCTTCGCCGCGGCTGTGGAAGCGATAGGTGCCGTCCAGTTGGGGCCCCTGCATGATCGCACCACCCAGATCGCACAGGTTCATCATTCCTCTGGCGCAGTAGCTGCACCGGCCACATGAAGGAATGAACGACAGTACAACCGGGTCCCCCACCGACACCTCCGTTACTCCCGGGCCGATCTCATGCACGACACCAGCACCCTCGTGACCGCCGACTACCGGGAATGGAATGGGAAGGTCTCCCGTCACGAAATGCGCATCCGAGTGGCACAAACCTGCCGCAGTGATCTTGACCAGTACTTCGCCGGCTTTCGGATCATCGAGGTCGAGTTCCTCGATCTCCCATTTCTGACCGATTCCGCGCAGTACCGCAGCCCTTGTCTTCAAAATGTCCTCCGTCGTTCGTTGAAATGTGCCGATCGATAGTCAGTTGCGGTTGGGAACGAAATCGTGTTGGTCTCGAACTGTGAGGATCGGTGATGTGGCACTGAGTCGCCCGTCGCAACAGCGTTAGCGTTTTGCGTCCAGTGAGTGGGTGTCTCGCTACGCCACCAGCGTCGAATTTGCCGCGCAACAAGTAGCGTCACATTGCCTCGACTACGGCTTCAGCCCGTGTCATTCGACGAATGGCACGTCGATTCCTGAGGGAAGAGTCGTAGAATTCGCCCGGACCATTCATGCGGGTGCATGTTCGATCGTGGAGCTGAGCGGGTGTGGCGGATAGTGGGTCGATTGCGGATCCCGTATCGAACTGACATCTGCCATTGTGGCGTGGGTCTCATCCATCGGGCTAGTCACGATAGGACAAAACTTGCCTCAGCTTTGTGCTCCGGACACAACGTAAAGCCTGGGCGGCTTCAGAGCGACGCGAATGCGGGGGCTCCGAATTCATTCACGCAGCGCAGGGCCAATTCCACCTGGCCGCGTCGATGGTCGATCGGATGTCCCAGCAACAATTCGATTTGGTTGAGCCTGTACCGGACAGTGTTCTTGTGGACCGGTATCGCCTGTGCTGCACCTGCGACCCCCAAAGTTGCCACTGCAAGCGCCGTGTCGCGCAATCGTTCGGTCGCCGGGGTGTCCTCGACCAGCGATCCCAGTTCTCGTACTACGAATTCCGTCATTGCTTCCATGTCGGCAGACACCATGGCCACGAGTTCGACGTCGTCGTAACGAGTGACCTGCCTTGTCCGACCTGAGGCAACTGCCATTTTCTGGGCGGACAGAGCCTGCCGGTGACTACGTCGAAACCCGTCGAGACCGGTGCTGCAGATGCCCACCGCTACGTGGACACCTGTCGCTACGCGCAGCGCAGTCGATGTCGACAGCAAGGATAGGTCGGGTTCCCGGCTGCTGGCACACCACATCCACATCCCCCGTTCTCCGGAGGGAACAGCCAAGACAGCATCTGCACCGACGATGGCGCCGAGCGCAACGGCGATCTCTGCCAACGGCGGCAGAAGATCGAACTCGGCATCCGCCCAGAGAGAGAACGCCGTATGCATTCTGTTCAAAGGGTATGCGAGCAGCTGGCTGGCGTTGCGGATGTCCGTCGGGTCACCACGCAATATCTTGGACACGATTACGCCTTGCCTTGCCGCGGCACCGGCGAGCCATTTGACTCGCTCATCTACCATCACGGTCCCGAGGATTCCGACGGCGTTGTCGAGCCACTCGCTATTGACCGACCACATTCGCACGAGCACGCTCGACCTCAGCTCTTGATCGATCTCACTTTGTTCGACTGCATCGCTGAAGTAACGTTGGGTAGCTCGAAGCGCCACTCGATACAGCCTGAACAAGACCTCCACGCCGAAACCGCGGTGGGTAAGGGTTCGGGCCAGTCCATATGCTTCCGGTGGCAACTCCACGTCGTTTTCCCGCATCGTTGACAGAATCGCCGCCAGGTGACCTCGCGTACTGGCTTCGAGATCGCGGCGGAGCTCGGGGTCGGACACCAACTCCGGCATCTCTGCCGCAATCGTTTCATCGATGAGATCGACGGCGGTATCGAATGCCGGCGACGCCGAGGCGTCCTGAAGCCAGCGAGCCAGCCAATTCGACACCGCATCATCGGAACCGCTGGCTGGGTGGTCTGGTTGCATTGTCACACCTCCAGGACGTCGAACGGTCCGAACCGAATCTCGGCCTAGTCGGGGGTCGGGGAGCAGATTCTCGAAATCCGGCGCTAAGGATTTACGGCAGATAGTAGCGTACTATCTGCCGTAACTCGTGAGTCGTCCTGCCGCGATGGTCGTTCCGGAGATGGGCGACTCCGGAAACTATCTGCCGTAGTGCTGAAGGGCGGTCGGGGTGGGATCGGTGAGCTCGCTACCGGCGCGGGCCGCCGGGATCCGGCTGGCGGACGCGACGCGGACCTTTCTGGGCACGATCGCGGCGGTGAACACCCGCCGCGCCTACGCCTCGGCGTTGGATCGGATGGTGCGCGACTTCGGCGCGGACGGCGATGTCGGGTTGTTGAACCCGGATCGGGTGTCGGGGTGGTTCGACTACGTGTGGGGCGACAAGGCCCCCAAGACCTACAACCTCCGGCTGACCGCGGTGTCGGCGGCGTGCGCCTACTGACGCGATCAACAGTGGCTGACCGGCGATCCGGTGTCGCGCCTGCGGGCGCGGCCGAGTGCGCCGGACAACAGCAAGGCGATGACCGCCGCCGAGGTTGCGGAGCTGCTGGGCATGGACGCGGCCCTGCGCGAGCGGGTGTTCTGGTCGATGCTGTATGAGTCCGCCGCGCGGGCGGAGGAGATCCTGAATCTCGACATCGAGGACCTGGACACCGTGAACCGATGCGCCACGGTCACCCGCAAGGGCGGCGCCCGCGAGGTGATCTATTGGCAGACCGGCACCGCACGGCCGCTGCCCCGGCTGATCGCCGGACGGAAGTCCGGGCCGCTGTTCCTGACCGACCGCAAAGCCAAGCCGTCGGTCGCCAAGACCGACACCGACAACTCGACCGGCCGCGCCCGACTTTCCTACCGCCGCGCCGCGACGCTCCTCGAGGAGCACACCGAAGGGATGCGACGCGGACCGTTCACGCTGCACCAGCTGCGGCACTCGCGACTGACCCACGCCGCAGAGAAGGGCGCTTCCACGCCGATGCTGATGGCGTTGAGCGGACACACCTCGGTGCGCAGCCTGGTCAAATACGCGAAGGTCTCCGCCGAGGCGCTGGGGCGCTGGCAGGCCGAGACCGATCCCGCTGCGCGGCGGCGCTCCCGCTGAATCTCTCAGTAGCTGACGGTGACGAGTTCCGGCGCGTGTCTGCGTATCTTGTTCAGCACCTTGACTGTTCGGCCCGAGCGCATCTGCTCGAGGGGGGCCGAAAGAGACCAATCAAGTGCGGCACCGTCGATGGGTGTGGTCTTCCGCGTCCGGGAACTCATAGCCGCTGCCGGGCGTGCGTGGTCGTGGTGTTTGTCGGATCCGGCGGGGGCACGGCCGAGAGTAGGGCCGTGAGGTCGCGCGAGACCTCGCCGGGGTTGGAACAGCCGTGGGAGATGAGCGCGCGGGAGCGCGGCTTCGGTCAGGCCGTATCGGATATGGACGGCGTCGTGGTTCCCGGGAACTCGAATGTGCCGGAGTCGTCCGTCGGTCTACGTGCGTTGCGCGGAGTCGTCCCGAATCTCACTGCGGAGAACGTGTTTGAGGATCTTGCCGGAAGGGTTGCGCGGGATGTCACGGACGATCAGATCGCGCGGCAGTTTGTAGTCCGCGACGTATTCGGCGGCGTACGTCCGCAGCTCCTCGAGGGTCACCTCGCGACCGGGAACCGGGGTCACGATCGCGACGATGGTCTCCCCGAATGTGGCGTGGTCCAGGCCGACGACGGCAA
>NZ_JAHFVG010000043.1 GCF_023264675.1 Rhodococcus sp. (in: high G+C Gram-positive bacteria) | reverse complement strand
GATCCTGTGTCTTCCCCTGCCAGTAGAGCCGGTCCTTCTCGAACCGCGCGGACTTCCGGTAATCGGCCTCGGCGGCATAGACCTCTTCCAGAGCCCCCGCCTTCGACGGCGCCGGGTCGTTGCCCTCGGCGGCGGCGGTGTAGATCTCGGCGGCGCGATTCATCAACCGCACCGCGCCGTAACCATCCAGGGCCAGGTGATGGACGTGTGAGTACCAGAATGTGCGTTCGGAATCGATTCGAAGAGTGGCAGCCTTGATCAGCGGCCCCGCGACCAGATCGATCGGTGCGGAGTATGTGCTTCGCATCCATGCCAGCGCTGCGCTCACCGGATCGGGTTCGCCGGAGAAGTCGAGTTGTTCCGAGTCGTGCTCGGCGCGAGTCTCGACGTACTGATGGGGTTCACCGTCGATCTCGATCAGACGAAGTGATCCGGCGCCGAGTTCCGCCGCGGCCTGTTCCACCGACTCGCGCATACGCTCGTGATCCATCGCGCCGCGGATGTCGATGTAGTTGGCAATGGTGATCGGCACGTCGGGCACGAGGTGCTGAGCGAACCACAAGCCGCGCTGGGCTGCGGTCAGGGGGAACGGATCGGTCTCGGGTGCGGTGACTGTATCGGCCGATTCCACAATGCGCTCCCCTGATTGCCGGAGCGTTGTCCCGGCGAAGATCGTGGGATCGGCACAGCGAACGTTGCCCCGAGACGTCGTTCGCAACCTGATCGAAAAATCCCAACCACCAGGTATGTCATTCCGAGGTTTACACAACCGTTACCAGCGGTCAACCGCCGTTACCAACTCAGAGGACACCTGTTCACAAGTCACAGAAGCCGTCGTCCGATTGAATGAAACTTAACAACGACGAAGGCCCGCGCAACCGCCGAAGAACGGTTAACGCGGGCCCATTTGTCGGGTTCGTCAGGCTTTCCAGACCGCGACCATCGACGGACGCGGCTGCGAATCGCCGCCGTCGGGCCAGTGCGAGATCGGATTGTCGGCCGACGCCTCGTCGAACTCACCCGGGTGCTGTACCGAGACGACGACGCGGTCGTCCGTGACGATCGGGCCACACGTCTCGGCCCCCGCAGGCACCGTCAGGAACTGTCGGGTCTCGCCGCGGCGTTCACCGTCCAGAACCACCGCGAACAGCCCGTCGTTGGAGTCGAGAGCATTGCCGTCGGTGGAGATCCAGAGGTTGCCCTTGGAGTCGAACGCCAGGTTGTCCGGGCACGAGATCGGGCTCACCTGAGACTTGTCGAAGCCGCCGAAGTACGTGTCCGCCTCGTTGGGGTCGCCGGCGACGATGAGGAGGTTCCAGACGAACGTCGTCCCTGCGTGGTCGTCCTCGAGCTCGAGGATCTGGCCGTTCTTGTTCTTGTTGCGTGGGTTCGCCTCGTCGGCCGCGGCTTTGCCCTCGGTTCCGCGGTTGGTGTTGTTGGTCAACGCGACGTACACCTTGCCGGTCACCGGGTTCGGCTCGAAGTCCTCGGGGCGGTCCATCTTCGTCGCACCCACCTTGTCCCCTGCCTGACGGGTGAAGACGGCAACCTCCTCGGCCGACATACCGTCGACGAGCGACTCGCCCTTGCCGTCCTCGCCGGTGCGCAACAGCGGAATCCACTCGCCCTTGCCGGCGAACTTTCCTGTCGAGGGCAACGTTCCGCTGCCGTCGATCGCATCGGGTGCGTCGCCGGTGAGCACCGCGACGTACAGGGTTCCGGCGTCGAGCAGCGTCAGATTGTGCCGCTTGGCCGCCTGGCCGTTTCCGGACATCATCTGCCGACTCGAGACGAACTTGTACATGTAGTCGAAGCGCTCGTCGTCACCGCTGTAGGCGACGACGGTGCCGTCGTCGGTGACGTAGATCGTCGCAGCCTCGTGCTTGAACCGGCCGAGGGCGGTGTGCTTGATCGGGGTCGAGCTCGGGTCCCACGGATCCACCTCGACGACATAGCCGAATCGGTTGACCTCGTTGGGTTCCTGTGCCAGATCGAACCGCTTGTCGAAGCGCTCCCACTTGCGGTCGCTGGCGGCGCCCTCGATGCCGTAGCGCGCAAGCCGTGCTGCGGCAACGGGTTCGGTGACGGACTCGGCGTTGCCGAAGTACTGGTTGATGTTCTCTTCGCCCGAGAGCACGGTGCCCCACGGGGTGAGTCCGCCCGAGCAGTTGTTGAACGTGCCGAAGGCCTTGGTGCCGCTCGGATCGACCGACGTCTTGAGGAAGTCGCTGCCCGCGGCGGGCCCGGTGACGACGAACTCGGTGGTCCCGGTGATCCGACGGTTGTACTGGCCGAAGGACGGGGTCAGTTTGCCGCTTCCGCTCTCACCGTTCACCTGGACGACCGAAAGGCCATGCGCGGCAAGGGCGATGTCGAACTGCTCGCGAGTGGGGTTCTCGGCGTCGTATCCCTTGAACAGGAACGGTTCGGTGGTGTACTCGTGGTTGACCACCAGCAGATAGGAGTTGTCGGTCCCCTCGATGGGGAGCAGGCCGGCGAAGTCGTTGTTGAAACCGAACTGCTTGGCCTGCGCCGCCGCCGTCTGCTTGTCGAAGTCGAACGCCGGAGCACCCTCGACGACGGGATCGCCCCAGCGGATGATCACGCCCTGCTCGTATCCCTCGGGCACCACCACGGCATCCTCGGTGTTCGGCTCGACCGCGGTGAAGTCCACACCGTCGACGGGCGGAGCCGTCGTGCCGCTGGTTCCCGGTGACGCGGGTTCGTCGGTACTGCACGCCGCGAGTGCACCACCCGCACCCACCGCCACCACGGCCAGCGCGCCGCCGCGAAGCACTCCGCGCCGCGACATCGCCGTCTTGACGATGTCGCCGAAGTACTGGCCCTTCGACGTGTTGGGGACCTCGTGGAAGCAGGCATCGCCGCACTTGTACTTGCAGGTCAGATTCGACCGTGCGGAGCTGCCGTCGTGGGTTGTCAGGATCGGGAGAAGCTTCATGGAACGGCACAATGTCAGCCAAAAGCAAAAGTAAAGGAACGTTCAGGTGAAGCGCCGGAGAACGAGGGTGCCCTAAAACTTCTCATGTGCGTGCGAATACACAACCCTCTATGTATTCGCACGCACATGCGCCGAAGGCGCCTACAGAACCTGCGAGAGAAACGTCTTCAGACGGTCGGTGTGCGGATCGTCGAAAAGCTGTTCCGGCGTACCGGTTTCGACGGCACTGCCGTGGTCCATGAACAACACCTTGTTCGACACCGAACGGGCGAAGCCCATTTCATGCGTGACGACGACCATCGTCATACCGCCCGAGGCGAGGTCGGCCATCAGCGCGAGGACACCCTTGACCAACTCGGGATCGAGGGCCGAGGTGGCCTCGTCGAAGAACATGATCTCGGGCTTCATTGCGAGTGCACGAGCGATCGCGACGCGCTGCTGCTGGCCGCCGGAGAGGTTGCCCGGGCGTGAGTCGGCCTTGTTGGCGAGTCCGACGAGCTCGAGCTGCTCGATGGCTGCTGCCCGAGCCTCGTCCTTCGACTGGCCCTTGAGCTTGCGTAGCCCGAGCGCGATGTTGTCGGCAACGGTCTTGTGCGGGAACAGATTGAACTGCTGGAACACCATGCCGATGCGCTGACGAAGCTCGTCGGGATTGTCTTTCAACACCGACTTGCCGCCCAAGAAGATGTCACCCTGATCGGGTTCGTGCAGGCGATTCAACGCGCGAAGCAGCGTCGACTTGCCCGACCCCGATGGCCCGATCACGGTAGTGGTGTTGCCTGCGTCGACGTGGATGTTCACACCGCGCAGTACCTTGTTGGTTCCGAACGCGAGATGAATATCGCTGCCGGTCAATGAAACCGAAGACATGGGGTTACCTCTCCACCACGATGGAAGCCTCGAGCGGATCGAGCGTTCCCGAGGTGTCGGCCTTGCCTGAGCGCAGCCTCTTGTCGATGAAGTTGACGAGGTGTGTCAGCGGAATCGTCAGGAGCAGGTAGAACACACCCGCCGCGAGCAGCGGCGAAAGGTTACCGGTCTGGGCGGCAGTGTCCTGCCCGACTCGGAACAACTCACGCTGTGATGCCAACAGTCCGAGGAAGTAGATCAGCGAGCTGTCCTTGATCAGCGAGATGAACTGATTGACGATCGCCGGCAGAACACGCCTGATGCCCTGGGGAACGACGACGAGTGTCATCGACTTCCGGTAGCTGAACCCGAGCGCCCGTGACGCTTCCATCTGGCCCGAATCGACGCTCTGGATACCGGATCGGAAAATTTCGCCGAAGTACGCCGCGGCCATGAGGGACAGTGCGGCAATACCGAGCGGAAAGGGACTGCGGCTGCCGGTCAGCTGGGTCAACGTCGGGCCGAATCCGAGTCCGATGATCAGGATGACCACAGCGGCGGGCAGCCCACGAAAGATATCCGTGTAGACGCGGGCCGGCCACCGGAGCCAGCGGGTGCGGGAAATACCCGCCACCGCCAGCCCGAGGCCGATCACCGTACCGATAACCCCCGACGATGCCGCCAAGATCAGGGTGTTCGGCAATCCGACGGTGAACAGCTTGGGAACTGTCTCGCCGATCAGCTCCCAGTTGAAGAACGTGTCGTACAGATTCGACAGTGTGCTCATGTTCTAGCTGGCCGGAGGGGTCGAAGCCTTGCTGCCCGGCTTCCAATCGGCGGGGACCTCGCGGTCCGGGTACCACGTCTTCTCCAGGGTGTTCCATGTTCCGTCGGCGACAACGGCGTCGAGACCTGCGTTGAGTGCGTCGATCAACGGCTGATTGTCCTTCGCGACGGCAAAAGCCGTGAAGTTCGTGGTGTTGATGGTCTTCTCGAGGATGGCGACACCGTCCTCGGCCTTGACCTGACCCGAGGCCTGCTGCGAGGGCGCAACCCACGCGTCGATCTGACCGGACTTCACGTTGGCGTATGCCGTGTTGTAGTCAGGGAATCTGACGGGCTCGATACCGAGCGTGTTGGTGACGTAGTCGTCCTGCACAGTGCCCTGGACGACGCCGATGCGCTGCTGATCGTCGAGGCCGGCGATGGTCTTGATCGCGTAGTCGTTCTTGGCGACCAGCGCCATCTCGCCGAAGTCGTAGCCGTTGGTGAAGCCGACCGTCTGACGGCGAGCATCCGTGGTGGAGATGGAGGAGGAGCCGACGTCGTACACCTTGTTGTTCACCGCAGCCAGCAGCGAGGAGAACTCGGTCGCCGCGAACTCGACGTCGAGGTCGAGTTTCGCCCCGACCGCCCGGAGGAGCTCGTTGTCGAAGCCGGTGAAGTTGCCGGCTTCGTCGATGAAGATGTTCGGCGGCGCATCGGACAGGGTGCCGACGTACAGCGTGCCTGCCTTGATCAAGCCCAACTTCGACGTGTCGATCTGATCCAGCGCAGTGACGTCGTCGGTCGTGTACTTGTCGAGGGAAGCCTGGTCGGAGCCCGCAAGCGCGTTCTCGCCGGTACCACCGGAGCTGTTGTCACTGGAGCAGGCGACGGCCCCGAGTGAGAGTGCGAGCGTCGCAGCGATGGCTGCGATGGCGCGGCCTCGTAAACGTCGACTGGTCAAGAGTGAGCTCCTCGGTATGTGGGTCCGACGGTTGTTGGGGACGAAAGACCATTCAGGCTAACGCGAGTACGTCGATGCCTGGAAGTCGCATTGCGGTTGTGTTAACCAGCCCTCATCGCCCAGCATTCCCGATCAGCGTCGGCGTGTTGCCCGCATCACCGTGTCGTGGGTATGGCCGGACCCTGCGGGGGCAGCGGTGGTGCGGGGCCTGGTGTCGTCGATCAGGGCGGTCCACTCCTCCCCCAGGAGCTCGGCGATTCCGTGGGGTTCGTAGAAATCCGACGGCCGGATGCCGTTCCATTCGTGTCCCGGGACGACGGCGTGATTGACGACGAGCAGGGTGCCGCCAGGGGCAACCGACTCGGCAATTCCCAGTGCGGCTTCCGGGCCGTCGGCCTTGGGAAGGGCGAAATAGTGCATCGCGACGAGGTCGAACGCTGTCGCGGGCGGTGGGCTCTTCAGATAGTTCGCATGAACCCACGTGATGTCGGCCGGCTCGGTCAGGGACGCGGCTCGCTCCAAGGCCGTCGACGAGATGTCGGCGGCGGTGACGGTCCAACCCATGGCCGCGAGCCAGCGGGCGTCGTCACCCTCACCGCAGCCGACGTCAAGAGCGCGCCCGGGCGAAAGTCCCGTCACCTGTTGTGTCAGAACAGGATTGGGTTTGCCGCTCATGACGCGCTCCGCGCGGCCGTACATGTCGTCCCAGAATTTCTCGTCCATGATCATTGCGCCGACATCTCGAATCCGTGTCGTCGATCGCCCAGTACGATCTCGCATACTTCTGCTTCGCTTGCCGCCGAGAAGGCGTCCGTTTCTTCCATGACGAAAGGATGCACGCCATCTCGGCGTGACGGCAACTAGCTTTGCCGAAATGGCAATTATTTGGTGGAGTCGCGCCAAGCGAGTGCTGCCTTCAGCTCCATGAGGTCGTAGTCCGGACCACCCGTTCCGACGGTGAACAGCGTCGCGCCTGCGTCGACGAAACCTTGTGCTTTGTCGGCGCCGGGCCACGCAACCGAGCGCGAGATGACGCTGACGTCCCGCCCGACGGTCTCTCCGTGCTCGGCGAGGATGCCGGACTTTCGCTTCAGCTCGTCGAGGTCGGCGAAGCTGTGCCAGATGTGTGCGTACTCGGCGACGAGTTTGAGGGTCTTCTTCTCGCCGCCTCCACCGATGAGGATCGGGATCTCGCGCGTCGGTGCCGGGTTGCCGACTGCGAGGCGATTCTTGATGCGGGCGAGGTTGTCCTTGAGCAGATTCAATCGTGAGCCGGCCGTGCCGAAGTCGTAGCCGAAGTTGTCGTAGTCCTTCTGGTTCCAACCGCCGCCGATGCCGAGAATCAATCGGCCACCGCTCAGGTGGTCGACGGTGCGGGCCATGTCGGCCAGCAGATCAGGGTTGCGGTACCCGCCGCCGGTGACGAGCGCGCCGATCTCGACGTTGGACGTCTGCTCGGCCCACGCACCCAGCATGGTCCAGCATTCGAAATGCTCGCCGTCGAGGTCTCCGTACAGCGGATAGAAATGGTCCCAGTTGAAGACGATGTCGACGCCTGCGTCTTCCGAGCGCAGAACTGCGTCACGAATGAGTTGGTAGTCGGGAGCGTGCTGAGGCTGGAGTTGGACGCCGATTTTCACAGTCATGACCTCCATCATGCGCCTCAACCGATTTTCACGCCGCTCTCCAGCATCGTCGCGCGCAGCAGAAACCCCGCTTCCTGACCGATGATCTCACTGACCAGCGTGACGAAACGATCGACGAATTCCCCACCGTGGGACGGTATGTCCGATTGTTCCGGTTGAAAATGATGAGCAAGCTCGTGCAGGACGACCAGTTCCCTCAGCGCCCAGGCCTCGTTCCTGCGGTGCATCGGGACAGCGATGGTGTGCGAATCGCGTTCGTAGTGCGACGCACCGGCGCCGGAGCGTTCACGAACATGTACGACGCTTCCTGCCTGTGGCCAGGTCTCGCGAATCCAGTTCAGCTTCAGGATTGCGTCGACGTAGCTCTGCACCGATTCGAGAGAGGCGAACTTCCGTTCGATCGGCAACGTGATGGTGGAACCGAGGATCTCGACGGTACGTAGGTTGCGCTCGACAGCGCGGTCGAAGATGACACGCACCAGCGTCTCGGCCTCGTACACCTTGGAGCGTTGTGAGTCCCTGTTCTTCACCGGCGCCAGCGTAGTAGGCAGCACCGACATTCGAGGCGTGAGCATCGGGTTCTGTTCCCGGACAGCGACACCGTCATCGCAGTGCTCCTCAGACCTTGCAGCTCAATTCCATGCTGTCGTCTTCCTTCGACGGAAAGTTCGTCGTCGTGTACCCGTTCGCGGGATCCCGAACGTAGTCGAGGTACGGACCGGTCTCGGCGTGACCGGCGTTGTCGGCGGCGATCAACGTGCCTGCGGGCAGACGGCTTTCGATTGCCTTCAGGACGGGGAGGTACATTTCCTTCCATCCGTCGAGCAACACGAAACCGATCGGACCGGTCACGGTATCGAGGGTCTCGAGCGCATCCCCCTGGAGCACAGTTACCACGTCCGACAGACCGACACGATCGAATGTTGCTGTGGCCGTGCTGACTTTGTGCGCATTGAGTTCGGTGGTGACCACGCGGCCGGTGCCGTTGTCGCGTACGGCTGCCGCCAGATGAAGTGTCGAGATACCGAACGATGTCCCGAATTCGACGACCGTCTCGGGGCGGGTTGCGCGGATCAGCGAGTAGAGCAATTGTCCGGCGTCGGGATCGATCGGCATGTAGGCCTCACTCGCCGCATCGGCGCGTTCCTGGGCCGAAGGCCGTTCCGACTCTGCGGGCCGGGGTCGACGGGGGCCGGAGCGCTGCAGTTCCGACGCTGCGTACAGCTCCCTCAGCGTCGAGGCGACAGGGTCGGTCGTCAGTGTCGTAGGCATGATCGTGATCGTAGCGATCTCGGCCGGCGATCTGCTGTCCTACGCCTGGGTGGATCTTTCGTTGTAGTCGAGGGCTACGTCGATCCACCAGGCGAGGTCTTCGTCGGACAACTCGCCGGCGTCCACAGCGATCCACGAGTTCCCCATGTTCCGACCACCCATCTCGGCCACTCGCGCGCCTGGCCTCGCCGTGAGTTCGTCACACCGTTCGGGATCGCATTTGAGAAGCAGTCGGCCGTCGGCAGTTGCACCGGCGGTCAGCTTGCCGCGAACCATGAACTGGAGACCACCGAACATCTTCTTCTCCGCCACCGATTCCTCGGCGGTCAGCGCGTCACGTATTCGATCGGCAAGCTCGACGTCGTAGGCCATGTCGACCAGTGTGCAGCCATCGCCCGGTCGGCACCAGAGCCAAGCCTCGTCACGGCCGGATACGCAGCACGGCAATCCGTCCGTCGGCCGCGAATTCGAAATGGAAATGCAGCATTACCGGGCTTCCGGGGAAATCACCGGAGATCTCGGCGTCCACGTCAGTGCCGCTTGCCGAGTCGACGGTCGATTCGATCGTGTAGATCACCGGGGGTACCTCGGTCCGCCACTGTCGGATTTCGGCGATTCCGTGACGTTCACGGCCTTCGTCCTCGACCGTTGCGTCGGGGTGGAACTGCGCGAAATAGGCCTCCAGGTCGGGGTCGATCGCCAGTTCGAAGTAGGTCTTGGTCATGTCGGTTCCTTTCGTGACGTGGGGTCGAATCTCATACGGTCGGGACCGTGCCACCGTCGATGACGAATTCGGCACCGTTGATGCTTGCGGCGCGGTCGGAGACCAGGAAGGCGATGAGTTCGGCGACTTCGGCCGGTTCGGACGGGCGTCCGAGCGGAATGCCGCCCAGCGAGTTCATGATCTGGTTCAGTGCCGAGTCTCGGTCGCCGCCCACCGTGTCGGCGATGCGGTCGATCAGGCCTTCGGCGCCGTCGGTACGCACGAATCCTGGCGCGACGGTGTTCACCCGAACACCGCGCGGACCTACTTCGTTCGCCAGTCCCTTGCTGTAGGTCGTCAGTGCTGCCTTGGCTGCGGCGTAGGGAAGGGTCGCGTCGTACAGCGGCATCGTGCGTTGAATGGAGGTGACATGCACGACGACGCCGCTCCCGGCCGCGATCATTCTCGGTACGAGCGCGCGGTCGAGACGCACGGCGCCGAGCAGGTTCGTCTCCAGGTCTGCTGCCCAGTCCTCGTTCCGCGCTGCCGCGAAACCACCTGCGCCGGTGCGAGATCCACCGACCGTGTTGACGAGGATGTCGAGACCGCCGAACCGCGACACGACATGGTCGACGACGGTGTCCGTCCCGGCGCTCGTCCCGATGTCCGCGCGTATCGTGCCGTCGCTCTCGGAGGTGCGCGAGGTTGTCAGCACGTCGGCTCCGGCGGACCTGAGCCTCGCGACCACTGCTGCCCCGATTCCGCGCGTTCCGCCGGTGACGAGGGCGCGACGCCCGGTGAGCGATTCACTGATGTTGTCGGCTTCTGTCATGAGATCCACGTTCTGGGCTCCCCCAGGGGGAGAGTCAAGTGCGCAACACTGGGAGTCATGAACGGACTTCTGACGATCGGCGATTTCTCGCGGATCACGCACCTGTCGGTGAAGACGTTGCGTCGGTATCACGAGTCCGGATTGCTCGAACCGGCCGAGGTCGACGCCAGCAGCGGTTATCGCTACTACACCGTCGCCCAGGTCCCGACGGCCCAGATCATCCGCCGTTTCCGCAGCATGAACATGCCGGAAAGGGAGGTGCGTGAGGTGCTCGGTACCGCGGACCACGCCGATCGCGCCGATGTCATCACCACGCATCTGGATCGGCTGGAGCGGCAACTGGACGAGACGAGATCGGCGGTGGCGTCACTCCGGCGATTGCTCGACCCGGCCGGTACCGACATCGACGTCGAGAGAAAGATCACCGAAACTCTTGCGGTGGCAGCCATTTCCGGCGACGTCGAGTCTGCGGATGTACTGGGGTGGTACAGCGCCGCGATGGCGGAACTCGACACCTCGGTTGCTCGGTCGGGTCCACCGGGGGGCCTGTACGACAACGATCTGTTCACCGACGGTCGGGGCACCATGACGGTGTACGTGCCGGCCAGGGATGCACCCACCGCAGGTCGAATTCGTCCGCTGACCTTGCAGCCGACCGAGCTCGCCGTGACGGTGCACCGCGGTGCGCACGACGATATCGATGTCACCTACGGGGCCCTCGGAACGTATGTCGAGGTCAACGGACTCGCGATCGCCGGTCCGGTGCACGAGAGGTATCTCGTCGGGCCGCGTGAGACCGAGGACGCGTCGCGGTGGCGCACCGAAATCGGCTGGCCGATCTTCGGCGTCTGACTATCCCGTCGGGGTTCGCAGTTCGTAGCGATCGGTCTTGTCGCCGTTCTGGGCGACGACGGTCGCGAGGACGTCGCGCCCCGGTGGGAGGATCCGGACGGTCACCGATCCTGCTTCGGCAGCGTCGAGGCGCGTCGCGATTTCCGTACGAAGCTGTGCCACCGTGTGATCGGCGATGCCGGTAAGTCCGCCGTCGTCCATCAGATGGATGGTGACGCCGCGTGCACGTGCTGCCCGCGCGGCGGCGGCGATCTCGGGAACGTACAGTGCGCGCGCCCGGATACTGTCTCGCAGAGTCGCTTCGACCAGTATCGCCTCGCGGGTGACATCGTCGTCCGGATGGGGTGCTTCTGCCAGCCGGCCGAGTACCGGTCGCGCCAGTTCGTCCAGACGGCGGAGCTGACGGCGGCGTTCCTCGGCGGTTGCGTTCGCTGCTGCCGTCGCGGCGGCGTGGGCCGCCCGTTCCTCGCGGAGGGCATAGATCGATGCAGCGGCGGGTCTGACGAGGTAGGCGAAGAACGATGCCATCACCATCAGGCCGAGACACGTCACGAATGTCGATGCGGCAGTGCCGAGAGTCGGTGCTGTGTTCCAGTACACCGCGAATGCGGCGATCTGACCGAGCCAGCCCGCGAGGACACGTCCACGAGCACACAGGAAGGCGCACAGGGCGGCGCCGCCGCCCACCGTCGTCGTGACGGCCTGTGTCTGTGTCGTCGTCGTGTCGACCACGGTCAGCAGAGCGAGAAGCTGGACGGCCGGCAGCACGGCCACCGCCGTTGCGCACCATCGCGGCAGTGGATCTCCTGCGACCGCAACGAGCAGCAGCGCGCCGATGGCGAGGAGAACGACCACAACGATTCGGGCAAGCGTGCCGCCACCTGCCGGAGCGAGCATCGCGATCGCGGCGGAGGCGAGAAACAGGCCGACGACGACGTATGCACCCCTGGACTGCATCCCGATGATCGTCGACGCGTCGTTCCTGAGCGGCACGCGCGGCGTCAATGCTGTGCCGACCAGTCGAGCGCGACGCTGGTTCCGCGTTCTCGGCTGCTCTCGATGACGGATCTGCCCCCGTCGAGCTCGGCCATCCGACGAACGATGCTGACCTCGATGCCGAAGTGCCCTGGACCGACCGCCGCCGCATCGAAGCCGTCGCCGGTGTCGGTCACGATCACGTGCACGGCATCGGGCCGTAACTCGACGGCGACGCTACGTTCGGCGCGCGAACCCGCATGCCGAATGCTGTTGCGCAGTGCTTCGGCAGCGGCCCCGACGATCGCGGATGTCACGGGAGTGGGGAACAGCGTCGCGTTGTCGTCGACGGAGATGGAGACGACGACGGTGCCGTCGACATCCACTTCGGCAAGGGTGGCCGACAACCGGTCGGCGAACCGAGCCGCCGTCGTGGACTCGGTTCGGTCGGGATGGTCGGCCACACGGTCGAGTTCGACGAGTGCCGACCTCGCCTCGTCGGCCAGTCGACCGTCGGCGCCGGGACGAGCCGTCGCCAACAGAGTGGTCAGAACCCGATCGTGGATGAGGGCGTCGAAGCGCACTCTCTCGTGCTCACGAGCCTTGGCTGCGGCAGCGTCGGCGACGGCGCAGTCGAGGTTGTCCTTGGTCGCATCCAGAATTGCCCCGGTGCGTACGGCCGCAACGACCGCTGCTGCGAGCAGTGCGGTGAATCCGAATGCCCACACCGCGGCGTAGGCGATGTGACGAAGGGATGCGTCGGGGCCGAACAGTCCGAACTGGTCGACGGCGGCTGCGGTCGACGTCGACACGAACTGGACGAGGATTGCCACCATCGGACGCCACACCAGGGCGGCGCAGACCCCGGCGAGCCCGGCGAGCGCCGACATCCAGGTGCCCCGAGCGGCACCGTCGAGATAGTCGCCGGTCCAAGCGGGGAACCACAATGCCGACGCGGCCGGTATGCCGATTGCTGCGGCGGCAGCCGCGATCGGAATTCGATCCGGCGCTGCGAAGGACACGATGAACAGTGCGATACCGGGGCCGAAGACGAGAACTACCGCGAGGGGCGTCCACCACGGCGCGAGAATGCGTGCACCCTCGGCGAAACCGGACGCGGAGATGAACAGGTATGCAACGAAGCCGAGTCCGAGGAACCTCGCGATGAGTATCTTGATGCGTTGACCAGCACTGTTCGGTACAGCGGCGCGCGCCGTGCTGGCTACTGCTCGACCGTTCCGCACAGTCGACACGCTACCGGTGCATCGGAGGTGGTCAGCGACCGAGTTGCCTGCTGCCCCGACTGATCTCGCTCTCACCTCCGAGTCGTGCGGAGCGACCGGCCCGATCGCCCGCTCGGCGCGCGCCCTGTGAGTATCCGGCGCCTGCGCTCTGGCGTTGCCATGTACCGCGTGCCTTCGACGTCGAAGCGTAGTAATCCGACAGTTCGACTTCCTTGTTGCGCAACACGAGTGCGGTGCCGGCGTCACGTTGCTCCTCGGCGATCGCCTTGACCTCCGCTTCCTTTTTGACGGAAGCCAGACGTTTTCCGATGCGTTCGGCGAACGCGGTCTGGAAGTTCAAGCGCGCGGTGACGCCCGCAACGATGACGACCTCCTGGCGCTTGTACTTACGACGACCGATGGTTTCGGTAACGGTGCGGACGGCCGTCTCGTTCTTGTAGGCGCCGGACTTGATGTAGGCGTCGGATGCGCGAACCATCTGGATGAGCAAGCTCGAGTACAGGGCCTCGCACGTGTCGATATCGGAATCGAAGCCATAGGCGTACACCTGTGTCGACGACGCAGCGATGTCGCATTTGACGTCGTTCGCGAATGCAATGGACACGAACAGGTGCACGAACGTCTTCAGGCCCTTCTTGCCCGGCTCGCCGATCCGGATGATGCGTTGCACCGGAGTGGCCTGCTTCTCGCGTGTCAGGCTGTGCGAGCGCGCCACCGCAAGGTCGATGGAGGTTGCGGTCGCCAGACGCTGTGCTGCCTCCATGAATGCCTCGGCTTCATGCGGGTTGTCGGTGGATTCTGCCTGGCGAAGGAGGCCGCCGATCCGCGTCAGCATCTTGTCCGAAGTCACAGCGGCAACGCTACAACTGTCCACCGACATTGTGACGGGCCCGGTACGGCCCTCGGCGCCCCCAGGTGTACCGATTCAGGTCGTGGCGAATCACCCCCATCGGGCGATTTATGTGCAATTGTGCGTATCGACATGTGCGTCGGGGGGAGCACAATCGCATCCTTCTGTGTCCCTCCCCATACACACCACCGTGTACCAAGCAAGTGGAGAAAACCAATGGCGTCTTTGATCACGAAGGCAGTGGTGCTGGCGTCAGCAGCAACGCTGCTGACGCTCACCGCATGTTCCAGTGACAGCGAATCCAGTGATTCCGCGTCGGCGAACACCGACGGCCGCGGCCCTATCACCTACGTCGAGGGCAAGGACACCACCGAAACGGGTGTCGTACGCCAGATCATCGACGAGTGGAACACCGCGAACCCGGACCAAGAGGTCACGTTCAAAGAGCAGTCGAACGACGCCGACCAGGCGCACGACGACCTCGTTCAGCATCTGCAGGCCGAGCAGAGCGACTACGACGTGATGGCGCTCGACGTCATCTGGACCGCAGAATTCGCCGCCAAGGGCTGGTTGGTTCCGCTCCAGGGTGAGTTCGCCCTCGACAACGCAGGGATCCTGCCCTCGACCGTCGCGAGCGCCACCTACAACAACGTCCAGTACGCCGCACCGAAGAACACCAACGGTGGTCTCCTCTTCTACCGCAGCGACCTGGTACCTGCAGCGCCCACCACCTGGGACGAGCTCAACGCCAGCTGCACCGTCGCCGTGGAGAACAACATCGACTGCTACGCAGGACAGTTCGCGTCCTACGAGGGCCTGACGGCCAATGCGTCGGAGATCATCAACGCACACGGTGGATCCTTCGTCGCTGCTGACGGCAAGACCCCGACCGTCAACACCCCCGAGGCCAAGGCCGGACTGCAGTCGCTCGTGACGGCGTTCGAGACCAACGTCATCCCGGCCCAGGACACCACCTTCAAGGAGCCCGAGAGCCAGCAGGCATTCGAGGACGGCAAGGCCCTCTACCTGCGTAACTGGCCGTACGTCTACGGCACCGCTGCCAAGGAAGGCTCCGCTGTCGCCGGAAAGTACTCCGTCGCACCGCTTCCCGGTGTGACGGGCGTCGGCACATCGACCCTCGGCGGCTACAACGCAGCGATCAGTGCGTACTCGAAGAACAAGGCAACCGCCGCCGACTTCCTGCGTTTCCTGCAGGGCGAGAAGGCCCAGCGCATCATCGCCGAGGGCGCACTGCCCCCCGTGCTCTCCTCGCTGTACGACGACCCGGCTCTGATCGCCGAAATGCCGTACCTGCCTGCGCTGAAGGCATCCATCGAGAACGCGGTGCCGCGTCCGGTCACGCCGTTCTACCCGGCAGTCTCGAAGGCTATCCAGGACAACACCTTCGCCGCCATCAAGGGTGAGAAGACCGTGGACCAGGCAATCGAGGACATTCAGGCGGGCATCGAGTCCGCCGGCGCCAACTAGGTCCGTTCACTTTTTCAGGAGAATTCATGGCTCTGCCTACTGGTCGCACCAGTGGGGCTGTAGTCGAAACCGCGGCCGGGGGAACTTCCCCCGGCCGCGGTCGGCATACACGCACCGACAAGAAGCGGAAGTTCGGACTCACGTCCGGCCGCGCCTGGCTGCTCATCGCGCCGACTCTGATCATTCTGGCGGTCGTCATCGCCTATCCGGTTGTTCGTGCCCTCTTCATGTCGTTTCAGAAGGATGCCGGTCTCGACCCGGCGACCGGAATGTTCGTCAAGGGCGGCAGTGCCGGATTCTCCAACTACACGCACTGGATTCTGCAACAGTGCACGTCGACGTCGGGAACTCTGGTTCCCTGCCCTCCCGGCACTCTCGGCTCCCAGTTCTGGGGCGCGGTGGGCAACACCGCATTCTTCACGGTCGTCACCGTGTCCGTGGAGGTGGTCATCGGATTCGCGATGGCCGTCATCATGGGAAAGACGTTCGCAGGCCGCGCACTGCTGCGCGCCGCGATCCTCATCCCGTGGGCCATACCGACGGCTGTGACCGCCAAGCTCTGGTACTTCATCTTCGCCTACGACGGCATCGCCAACAAGCTTCTCGGCACGAACATCCTGTGGACCGGTGATGCGTGGCCCGCCAGGTTCGCGGTGATCATCGCCGATGTCTGGAAGACGACTCCGTTCATGGCGCTGCTGATACTCGCAGGCCTGCAGATGATTCCGGCCGACGTGTACGAGGCGGCGAGGGTCGACGGTGCATCGGCCTGGCAACGGTTCACGAAAATCACACTCCCACTGGTCAAACCCGCGCTGATGGTTGCGGTGCTCTTCCGCACGATGGACGCACTTCGTATGTACGACCTCCCGGCGATCCTCACCGAAGGCAACCCCGCGACGCGCACCATCTCGATTCTGGTGGTCGATCAGATACGGCAAGGATTCAACAGTGCGGCGGCATTGTCGACGATTTCGTTCGTCATGATCTTCATCGTCGCGTTCATTCTGGTGAAATTCCTGGGAGCAAATGCCGTGGCAACACAGGAGAATCAGCGTAAGGGCACGGTCCGATGAAAACTGCTCTGAAGTCGGCGCGCATCTACGTCGGTGTCGCGATCATCCTCGTCTGGGGCCTAGCCCCGTTCTACTGGATGGCCGTCACTGCTTTCCGCGATCCTCGCTACACCTTCGACACGACGCCGTGGCCCACCCATGTCACGTTCGAGAACTTCTCCAACGCGCTGTCGACGAGCAACGGAAACAACTTCCTCCGTGCCGTCGGCAACAGTCTGCTCATCGGCGGAGTGACGACGCTGATCGCACTCGTCATCGGCATCTTCTGCGCCTATGCGCTCTCGCGCATCGACTTCCGCTTCAAGTACATCGTCGTCGGAATCGTCCTCGGGGCGTCGATGTTCCCCGTCGTCGCGTTGGTGACTCCCCTGTTCCAGTTCTTCACCGGCATCGGGTGGATCGGCACCTACCAGGCGATGATCATTCCGAACATCTCGTTCGTGTTGCCGCTGACCATCTACACCCTCGCAGCATTCTTCGCCGAATTACCCTGGGAGCTCGAAGAAGCCGCGCGCATCGATGGCGCCGGACGCTTCCAGGCATTCCGTCTCGTCATGCTGCCGCTCGCGGCGCCCGCGTTGTTCACCACGGCGATCCTCGCATTCATCGCCGCCGTCAACGAGTACCTGCTCGCCAGCCAGCTCTCCAGCGACAAGACCGAACCCGTCACGGTTGCGATCGCGCGGTTCTCGGGCAACGATCCGCACGTGGTGCCCTACGCGGCCATCATGGCGGCGGGCACCATCGTCGCGATTCCGTTGGTGATCATGGTGCTGATCTTCCAGCGCCGCATCATCTCCGGGCTCACCGCGGGCGGCGTCAAGTCA
Source organism: Rhodococcus sp. (in: high G+C Gram-positive bacteria) (assembly GCF_023264675.1). Lineage (GTDB taxonomy): Bacteria > Actinomycetota > Actinomycetes > Mycobacteriales > Mycobacteriaceae > Rhodococcoides. Next base: position 33,810 of record NZ_JAHFVG010000043.1, on the reverse strand, counting down.
TGACCGCTCAGGATCACCTTCAACTGCTCGCCGGGATCCTCGGGTTCTTCGCGCTCATGGCATTCGTCGCCGCGGTCGCCGGCATCGTCACCGGTGAACCGAGCATCTGGGCGTCGCTCGTGCTGCTCGGCCTGCTCGGCGCCGTGGCATACGTCGTCCGGAAGATCAAGGCCTGACGGTCAGTCGGCCTTGAGCCTTGCGAGTGTCATGAAGATCGGCTCGTCGCCCTCGAGGTCGACGCCTCGACCCCGCAGGAAGGCGTCGAGCAGCCCCCAGACCAGGGTTGTGAGGTGTTCGACGAATTGCTCGGCTTCGAGTTCCTCGTCGTCGAGCCAGAGATCCGTTGCCGCCAGCACGGCACCGATAGCCGCTCGGCACGCGTAGTCGATGCCTGTGGTGTCGGCGTCGATCGACTTCAGGATCGAGGTGGCGACGCCGGCGAACCTGGTGGCGATGTCGCGTCCGATGTCGAGCGGTGGGGCGACCGACGGATCCTCGGGAGTCGTCCTCGACTGGGCGAGAAACCGGAAGACGTTCGGGTGCCGCGCGACGACCTCCGCGAAGCCGGTGAGGGCATGCCGCAGCGCGGATACCGGCGCGTCGAGCAGGAAATTGAAGTCCGAGACCGCGAGCTGGTAGACCTCGTCGGCCATCCGCTGCGCGACGGCGCTGTACAGGTCGGCCTTGTCGGCGAACTGCCGGTACAGGCGGGGCTTGGTGGCTCCGGCTTCGCGCGCGATGTCGTTCATGCTCGGATTCGGCCCGGATTCGTCGATGACCCGGTACGCGGCGTCCACGAACTCTTCCCTGGCCCTGGTCTTGCGCGCTTCCGGGTCCCGTGACGTCGGCATCGGGCCAGTTTAGGCGCTCGTGGTCGTGATGCCTGGTCTTGACATGCGACCCCTGCTGCGCGACGCTTTGAGTAAGCCGTACCGCCGGTAACGTTTAACGTACCGTCGGTATCAACAGACCTTGGAGCCTGCATGACACTCGAGCAGCAGCGGAACGTGCGAACGGTGCACGTGGACGGTGCGGACCTACAGGTATTCGAGCAGGGAAATCCGGACGGGCAGATCCTGATACTGGTCCACGGATGGCCCGACACCCATCACCTGTGGGACGGTGTGATGCCGCTTCTCACAAAGAAATTCCATGTCGTCAGCTACGACACCCGCGGTCACGGGGAGTCGTCGAGTCTCGGCACGGTCGAGGAAATGAAGCTCGAACAGCTCGGCGCCGACTTCATGGCCGTCGTCGATGCCGTTGCCGGTTCGACGCCGGTACACGTGCTCGCACACGACTGGGGTTCGGTCCAGGTCTGGGAGGCCGTCTGCGAACCGGGGGCCGAGGTGCGGATTGCGTCGTTCACCTCGATCTCGGGCCCCAGCCTCGATCACATGGGCAAATGGATGCGCGGCGCACTGCGGACTCCGAAGGGACTGTGGCAGCTGCTCACCCAGCTCGTGTCCGGTGCGTACACGTTGTTCTTCATGGCAGGCGCTCTGCCGCGCGTGGTTTTCCGCGTGTTCGGACGGAGATGGGTGTGGTCGACAGCCCTGCGCGTCGTCGAACGAGTGGACAAGCGGAACCTGCATTTCGCGCCGACCCTGCGTTCCGACATGGTCGGCGGTCTCCGCATCTATCGAGCGAACGTCCTGCGCAAGGTCTTCGAGCCGGAAGAACGCTTCACCCACGTTCCCGTCCATCTGCTCGTCACCAGGAAAGACCCGGCCATCAGGCCCGCGTCGTTCGACGGTATCGAGCGATGGGCTTCGAGGGTGAGCCGCACCGATGTTCGCTCGGGTCACTGGCTTCCGTTGAAGAATCCTGCGCTGGTCGCAGCCGAAACGACTACTTTCATCGAAAGGATCTCCCGTGAACGCTCATGACCCAGGCGAAGTATCGCTACAAGCCCGCAACGTGTCGTTCGACTGGACGCAGACACCGCTGCACTGGATGCCCGAGGAGCCTGTCGCCTCGCACACCGTCAGTGCCCTGAATCTGCTGCTGCCCGAGGGCGAACGGTGGTTCTGCGCCACGTACACCGAGGCGTTGCCGCTGATCGCCGACGCAAAGCTTCGCGAGGATGTGCTCGGGTTCATCGGCCAGGAGACCATGCACGCCGAAACGCACAACGTGGTCCTGTACGAGTACCTCGATGCGCACGGCGTCGATCCGAGACCGTTCGCCGCGCACGCCGAATATCTCATGCGCAAGGTGCTCGGTCCCCGGCCCGCGCTCTCCGCGAAAGCGCAGAAGCAGCAATTGGTCTCGCGGATCGCGCTCATCGGTGCCATCGAGCACATGACGGCATTTCTGGGCGACTACGCTCTCAACTCCCGCTGGGACGAGTTCGACGGCGACGCGAGCATGATCGACCTCTACCGCTGGCACGGCGCGGAAGAGGTGGAGCACCGCAACGTCGCCCACGATGTCGCGATGTACTTCGGAGTCGGCTACGTTCGCCGGAACATCTCGATGCTCGTCGGATTCCTGGGCTTCATCGTGCTGATGCTCCGCGGCACACGCTACATCGTGCAGCAGGACCCGACGATGCGAAACCGCGGTTACATCGCGCTCTGTCTCGGCTGGAGATCGGCGATGCGTCGCGGCTCGTTGCCGTCGTTCGCGCAGATGACGAAAGGTGTTGCGCGGTATCTCAAACCGTCGTACACCCCGGACGACGAAGGAAGCACGGCACAAGCCGTCGCCTATCTGGCCAAGTCCCCTGCCGCCCGGGCGGCGTTGTGAACATCACGCTGCCGATCCCCGAGAGCATGCCGGGCGACCTGTACGGGCGTCGTGAGCGCGATCCGCTGTTGCGCGTACTCGAACGAGTGATGAACGCGCACATGGGTTCCTTCCGATTTCTGCATCGCAAGGATGTGATGCTGGGGAGCAACGACCGACGATTCCCGGTGGTGATCGTCGGGCGAGCGGTCGAGGCGCACGACGAGAACGTCGTCAGCTTCGCGCTGGCGGCGCCCGACGGTGGAGAACTCCCTGCATGGCGTGCCGGCGCGCACATCGACGTCGAGATGCCGTCGGGCCGCCTGCGTCAGTACTCGCTGTGCGGCGACCCGGCCGAGAGCGCGAAGTATCGAATTGCCGTGCGTCGCATTCCGAACGGGGGAGGCGGCTCGATCGAGATGCACGATCTTCCGGTGGGAAGCCGGTTGACCGTGCGCGGTCCTCGAAACGCATTTGCATTCGCGGTCCCGGGATACGGATCCAGCGCAGATCGTCTGCACTTCGTTGCAGGCGGCATCGGTATCACTCCGATACTCCCGATGATGAGGTTGGCACATCGACTCGATCTGGAGTGGTCGATGGTCTACACGGGCCGGAGCCGTGATTCGCTGCCGTTCCTGAGCGAGTTGGCCGAATTTGGAGACCGAGTGACCGTTCTGACCGACGATGTCGACGGAATCCCTTCGGCCGAAGCGCTTCTCGGTGGTTCCGAACTTCTCGGCGGTTCCGCGGTTCTCGATGGTGCGACGGACACGTCGGCGATCTACGCGTGCGGGCCGATGCCGATGATCGCGACGCTCAATCAGGGTGTGGGTGCAGGCGCCGAGTTCCACTTCGAACGGTTCTCGGCGCCGCCGATCGTGAACGGTGTCGAGTTCGACGTCGAGTTGACGCGCACCGGTGAAACGATCACGGTGCCTGCCGACACTTCGGTGCTCGACGCCGTCAAGGCGGTGCGACCGAACATCGCGTACTCCTGCAAGCAGGGATTCTGTGGCACCTGCCGAGTCCCGTTGGCAGACAGGGACGGTGGGATGCTCATCTGCACCGAACGCACTCGGGGCGAGACGGTGCTGCTCGATATCTGACGCTTGCCCATGTGAGTGCGAATACATAGCAGGCTATGTATTCGCACTCACATGCAGCGGAGCTGCCTACGCGCCGATGATGAACTCTTCGAGCTGCGTACGAGCAACGTCGTCCGGAAGCTGCTTCGGCGGGCTCTTCATCAGGTAAGCCGAAGCCGGAACGACCGGTCCACCGATGCCGCGGTCCTGGGCGATCTTCGCTGCGCGAACAGCGTCGATGATCACACCGGCGGAGTTGGGCGAGTCCCAGACCTCTAGCTTGTACTCGAGGTTCAGCGGGACGTCGCCGAAGGCACGGCCTTCCAGGCGTACGTAAGCCCATTTGCGGTCGTCGAGCCAGCCGACGTGATCCGAGGGTCCGATGTGGACGTCCTTGGTGTTGAACTCGCGCTGCAGGTTCGAGGTGACGGCCTGAGTCTTGGAAATCTTCTTCGACTCGAGGCGGGTGCGCTCGAGCATGTTGAGGAAGTCCATGTTGCCACCGACGTTGAGCTGCATGGTGCGATCGAGCTGCACGCCGCGGTCTTCGAACAGCTTGGCCATGACGCGGTGCGTGATGGTGGCGCCGACCTGGCTCTTGATGTCGTCGCCGACGATGGGAACGCCTGCGTCGGTGAACTTCTTGGCCCAGACGGGGTCGCTGGCGATGAAGACGGGAAGAGCGTTGACGAAGGCGACGCCCGCGTCGATCGAGGCCTGCGCGTAGAACTTGTCGGCCTCTTCGGATCCGACGGGCAGGTACGAGACGAGCACGTCGACCTTCGCGTCGCGCAGTGCCTGAGCGACGTCGACGGATTCTCCGTCGGCCTCGGTGATGGTCTCGCGGTAGTACTTTCCGAGTCCGTCGAGGGTCGGTCCACGCAGAACCTGAACGTCCTTCGGCGGCACGTCGGCGATCTTGATGGTGTTGTTCTCGCTGGAGAAGATCGCGTCGGAGAGGTCGAAGCCGACCTTCTTGGCGTCGACATCGAATGCGGCGACGAACTCGACGTCGCGGACGTGGTACTTGCCGAACTTGACGTGCATGAGACCGGGAACGGTGACGTTCTCGTCGGCGTCCTTGTAGTACTCGACGCCCTGAACCAGGGATGAGGCGCAGTTGCCCACACCCACAATGGCTACGCGGATACTGTTCTCACCCATGGTCGGGTTCTCCTTCTGTCTTCGAAACTTTCTTCGGGGTCGGGTTGGGGGTGGCGGGCGGGTCCGCCTGCTCGGCTGCGATCACTTCGTTGAGCCAGCGGACTTCACGCTCGCTGGATTCGAGTCCGAGTTCGTGGAGCTGCTTGGTATAGCGGTCGAGCGTCCCGCTCGCTCGGTCCACAGCTTCTCTGAGCCCTTCGCGGCGCTCTTCGACCTGACGCCGCCTGCCTTCGAGGATGCGCACCCGCGCTTCTGCAGGTGTGCGACTGAAAAAGGCGAGGTGGACGCCGAATCCGTCGTCGGTGTAGTTCTGCGGTCCCGTATCGGCGACGAGTTCGGTAAAACGCTTCTTGCCTTCCGGAGTCAGCTCGTAGACCCGTCGGGCTCGACGCTTCACGAGAGTGTCCGGACCAGCGTTCTCGGCGATCAGCCCGTCCGCCTGTAGGCGACGCAGAGCTGGATACAGCGAGCCGTAGGAGAACGCCCTGAAAGCTCCGAGGAGACCGGTCAGGCGCTTCCGAAGCTCGTATCCGTGCATCGGGGATTCGAGAAGCAAGCCGAGAATTGCGAGCTCGAGCATGCCTACTCCTCTCGTGCACGAATGGACCACTTACCTGATGCGATTACCGAGCATATACACAAATTGTATCGCGCCGATATATGTACATACATCGCGACAAGTAACCTTGTACGGACATTCGAACAATCAGAGATCAGGGTGACGAGGGAGTCACCGAGAGGACGTTGCCGGCGAAGTCGGCCTCGACGCGACCACCGCGGCGGTCGGGATCGGAGGCGCTGATCGAGATTCGTTGCGCGCCGGAGTCGATGTCGACGGTGATCCAGTCCACGACAGCCTCGGGGACACCGACCGTCGCGGGTGTCTCGGCGATCAGACGGGCGAGCGCGGCCGAGTTCACGAGATTCCAGTCGAACTGCGGTTCGTCGTCCTGCAGAAGTTCGGTCGCCCCGGAGACCTGAAATCCGCCGTCCACGAACACGCGTCCCCGACGCCCGTCCGTCGATACCCGCCACACGTCGGCGCGCGCGTCCTCGGCGGGCTGAATGTTCAGCTCCAGTACCTCGGAGGTGCCGAAACGGTCGATGTACCGGGCGCGGAGGTCGTCGAGGCCCTCCGCGGTGTCGAAGACGAACGGCCGAGCGACGATGGGAACGACATCCGTCGGGAGATCCATCGGAATCACCGGCGGCACGGCGCTGATCGAGGTCGTGGCGGACGCCGTGGGTTCCCCGTCTCCACGGGAGACCAGGAATGCCGTCAGGCCGACCGCCACGACGACGACGGATGCCAGCGCGAGCAGCACTCGGCCCTTGGCGGCCGTGGGAGTTCTCGGCGGGGGTTCGGGGAGGTCGACGTCCATCTGTAGATCGGCGAGGAGGCGACGAAGATCACTGAGGGTCGCCGCGACGCGGGCGCGTTCGGTGCGCAGACGGTGCTCGTCGAACGACAGCTGACCGTCGCTGTACGCCCGGTCGAGGGCGGTCGACGCGAGCGCACGGTCGATGTCTCGGGCTCGAACATCGGGGCGTTGTGACATCGGGCATTATCCTTCGCGTGCAGTTTCTCCGACAGTGCAGTTGTACGACAGAGCAGTTGTACGGCGGCGCCGTCATCCGAACGAGAACGGTGACACCCGGACGAAGTTGCCGTCCGGGTCGAAGCTGAGAGTTCCGCTTTCCTTGTCGGTGTTCTCCGCGGACAGCGAGACCTCTGGCCCGTTGTCCGTTCCGCTGAACCGGATGTTGTAGCTGTCGATCCTCGACAGATTCAGACTCTGCGCCGCACCGGCGACGATTCCCGCTGCCTTCCCCCGATCGACGGTGGTGATGTCGATCTGGGGTTCGTCGGCGTCCCTCGTGTTGGTGAAGTCGTCGTCGAAATCGCCCAGCACGCCGTCGCGGTAGGTGTAGTTCACCTGCTTCTGCGGCGCGTTCGGTGCAGGCATCCATATGACGACGTAGCCGTCGTAGAGCCCCATGCTGTCCACGACGGTCGTGCCCGTCTTCGCCTTCAGCGCCGCGGCGACGTCCGCGACGATCGCCGGGTTCTGATATCCGCTCTTCAGCGCAGCCGAGTCATCGGGTGCGGAACACGATCGGATGCCGAACGTGAGCGCCACCAACCCCGCAACCAGCGGAACGGCGACGGAGAAGAAACCGATTTTCGACGAGCGCGCGGTGGTCAGCGGGTGTTTCAGTTCGATCGCGTCGGATACCGGGGCCAGCTTCGTTTCGTTCTGCAGGTCCTCGATCAAGGCGTGCAGATCGGCGAGCGTTCCTGCTTCCATGGCCAGTTCGATTCGAGCCTTGTGCTCGAATTCGGACAGCTGACCGTCCGCCGATGCTTCGTCGAGGGTCGCGCACGTATCGGTGCGATCGGAATCCCTCGCGCGCGTGGAGGGTGAAAGTCGCGTCGGCACAGGTGGAGCATAGTTTCCCGGGCCGGGAAATGGACAGGACGACGGTGGCCGGCCCGTACGTCGTCGGCCGCACGTACTCTGGTCAACGTGCGACTTCAGCGACAGGTGGTGGACTACGCCCTTCAGCGACGGTCTCTGCTTGCCGAGGTCTACTCGGGCAGGACCGGGGTCAGTGCTGTGTGCGACGCAGACCCCTACTTGCTGCGAGCTGCCAAGTTCCACGGCCGTGGCAGCGATGTCGTGTGCCCTATCTGCCGCAAGGAACAGCTCACTCACGTGTCGTGGGTGTTCGGCGAGAAGCTGGGCGCCCTGTCCGGCTCGGCCCGCACGGCCGAGGAGCTGGGGCGTCTCGCGGCAACGCAGGAGGAGTTCTCGGTACACGTGGTCGAGGTGTGCCGGTCCTGCAGCTGGAACCATCTCGTGCAGTCCTACGTGCTCGGTGCGGTCCCGGCACCGAAACAGCCACGACGGCCGAGGTCCGGATCTCGGCAACCGAACCGCCGCACAGCGAGCGAGTGACACAATCGCAGGCGCTGACGAAGCAGGTCGGCGTACGGACATGCCCACAGACGTGGAGCCCGAGCACTGACCGGGCAACACCGCAAACACTGGAGACCTGTACGTGAGTTCCCCCTACGACAACAACCCGGGTGGTAATCCCGGCGATCGCGAACCCCTTCGTCGTCCCCCGAACGTTCCCCCGGGCGGCCAGCCGCCGCCGATGCGTCGTGACGCGCAGGGACGCCCGATCCCGCCGCCGATGCGTCGTGACGCGCAGGGACGCCCGATCCCGCCGCCGATGCGTCGTGACGCGCAGGGTCGTCCCATCCCGCCGCCGATGCGTCGTGACGCGCAGGGACGCCCCATTCCTCCCGCTGCCGGGCCTCCGCCCGGCCGTTCTGCTGCAGGCGGTCCTCCGCCCGGCCGACCGCCGGCCGGGCCACCGCCCGGTCGTCCTCCGGTCGGCCCGCCTCGCACCCCGCCGCCGATCGATCCACCGGACGACGATTCCCCACGCTCTTCGGGCAGTGAACCGCCCGAACCGCCCGAGAGAGGTACCGCCGCGAAAACGAAGAAGAAGTCCAAGTGGCGTGTCGTCCGACGAACGCTGTACGCGCTGATCGCGCTCGGTTTGATCGTCCCGATTCTGGCGTTCATGGTGGCGTACACCGTCGAGGACGTTCCGCGCCCCGGTGACATCAAGACGAACCAGGTCGCGACGATTCTCGCGTCCGACGGATCGACGGAGCTCGGCAGAGTCGTACCACCCGAGGGAAACCGAACCGACGTCACGATCGATCAGATTCCGCTGCACGTGCGCAATGCTGTGTTGTCCGCCGAGGACAGGGACTTCTACTCCAACCCCGGGTTCTCGATCACCGGCTTCGGTCGCGCACTACGCGACAACGTTCTCGGCCGCGACAGCGCGGGTGGTGGCTCGACCATCACCCAGCAGTACGTCAAGAACGCACTCGTCGGCTCCGAGCGGACGCTGACCCGAAAGATGCGCGAACTCGTCATCTCCTCGAAGATGGCGCGCCAGTGGTCCAAGGACGACATCCTGGCTGCCTACCTGAACACCATCTACTTCGGTCGCGGTGCGTACGGCATCGCAGCGGCATCGACGGCCTACTTCGGTAAGCCCGTCGACCAGCTCTCCGTCGAGGAAGGCGCCGTTCTGGCGGCCACCATTCAGCAGCCGTCGGGACTCGATCCCGAGTTCAACATCGAAGGCGCACAGTCGCGCTGGAACTACGTGCTCGACGGCATGGTGAGCCAGGGCAATCTCGAACAGGCCCAGCGTGCTGCGATGGTGTATCCGCAGTGGATTCCGAGCGCGCAGGCCGAGAACAGTGACTCCGACAGCGGCCCGAACGGTCTCATCAAAGCCCAGGTGCTGCGTGAGCTGTCTGCTGCCGGAGTGAGCGAGCAGGATCTCAACACCGAGGGATTGCAGATCACCACCACGATCGATCCGGTCGCCCAGGCGGCAGCGATCGACGCGGTGAACTCCAACATGGAGGGTGAATCCCCCGACCTGCGGACCGCGTCGGTTTCGGTCGATCCGAAGACGGGAGCGATCAAGTCGTACTACGGCGGCGCCGACGGTGGCGGCTTCGACTTCGCCCAAGCCGGTTTGCAGACGGGGTCTTCGTTCAAGGTGTTCGGCCTCGCTGCCGCCCTCGATCAAGGTATTCCGCTCTCGCAGATGTACGACAGCTCGTCGCTGACCGTCAACGGAATCCCCATCAGCAACGTCGAAGGTGAATCCTGCGGTACCTGCACCATCGCCGAGGCACTCAAGAGATCGCTGAACACCAGCTTCTATCGCATGGAACTGGCAATGGACAACGGTCCCGAGGCGATCGCCGCGATGGCGCACAAGCTCGGTATCGCCGAGGAGCTTCCTGGTGTCGGACCGACGTTGACCGAGGGCGAAGGAATCGGACCCAACAACGGAATCGTGCTCGGCCAGTACCAGTCCCGAGTGCTCGACATGGCGTCCGCTTACGCGACACTCGCTGCATCGGGTGTGTATCACGCACCGCACTTCGTGCAGAAAGTCGTCACCGCCGATGGCACCGTGCTGCTCGATCGTGGAGCGGAACCGGGTGAGCAGGTCGTCTCCGCTGCGGTCGCCGACAACGTGACCTCGGCCATGCGTCCGATCGCCGGCTACTCCAACGGCCACAACCTTGCCGGTGGGCGACAGTCCGCCGCCAAGACCGGTACCGCGCAGCTCGGTGACACGGGCGAGAACAAGGACGCGTGGATGGTCGGCTACACACCATCGCTCGCGTCAGCCGTGTGGGTCGGTACCGAGCAGGGCCTGCCGCTCGAGAACAGCTACGGCGGTTCGATCTACGGCTCCGGAATCCCGTCGGACATCTGGAAGGCCACGATGGACGGAACCCTCGAAGGCACCACCAACGAGACGTTCCCGACGCCTGCGCCGATCGCGGGACAGGCTGGCGTTCCTCAGTATTCGGCACCGGCAGCACCGTCGACGACGGCAACCACCACTGCGCCGCCGCCGATCACACTGCCGATCCCGACAGAGATTTCGCCTCCGGTGGTCATCACGCCTCGTCAGGTGGAGATCCTTCCGGGAGTGACGATTCCGCTTCCCGGGCTGGCGCCTGCGCCGACTCCGGAATCACCGGCGGTCCAGGAGCCGCAACCAGCTCCAGCCGGGTAATCTGCCGGAGTGAGCGAGAGCAGATCCGGCAGACCGGTTGCGCGCCGAGTCGCGAGTCCGGCACCGCTTGCGCCGAATCTCGCCTCGGACAGCACGCGTGACCTCCCGGGCACATCGGATGCGACGACGGCCGAGTTCGCGGCCGTCGTCGGAGGTCCGGCGGGCAAGCATGCGCTGATCGGGCGGCAGCGTTTCATGACGCCGCTGCGGGTACTTCTCCTGCTGTCGTTGGTCGTTCTGAGCCTCGGGTGGTTCGCGAAAGCCGGGTGTATCCAGCAGGCACCGAACGGTCCCGACGGCGCACTCGGACTCGACTGGAGCGGTAGCCGTCAGTACGTGGCGATGTGCTATTCCGACACGGTGCCGTTGTACGGCGCCGAGCGACTCGACGAGGGTGCGTTCCCGTACAAGAAGTCATGGGAGGAAGTCGCGTCGGACGGCGCCACCCAGATCAGGTACATGGAGTACCCGGTGCTCTCCGGCCTGTATCAGTACGGGGCGATGGTGGTGGCCAAGACGTGGAATGCGGCACCGTGGTTGCCCCAGGCCCTCGCGGTCGTCGTCTACTTCAACGTCGTCGCCCTGGGTTTGGTGCTCGCATGGTTGGTCACCGTCTGGGCCACCGCCCTCTCGGCCGGTCGCCGGATCTGGGACGCTGCCCTCGTGGCGGCCTCACCGCTGGTGATCGTCCACGGGTTCACCAATTTCGACGCACTCGCGACGGCGTGCGCTGCTGCCGGGATCCTGGCATGGGCTCGCAAACACCCGGTGTTGGCGGGCGTACTGCTCGGAATCGGCGGTGCCGTCAAGCTCTACCCACTGCTGTTCCTCGGACCACTTCTCGTATTGTGTTGGCGCGCCGGGAAGATGCGTGATTGGGGTATCGCGGCCTGTGCTGCAGCGGCCTCGTGGTTGGTGGTCAATCTTCCCATTGCGCTGCTCTATCCGAGTGGGTGGTACGAGTTCTTCAGACTCAACTCCTCGCGCGGGGCCGATCCCGACTCGATCTACAACGTGGTGACATCGTTCACCGGGTGGACCGGATTCGACGGTGTGCTGTACCCAGGCGACAAGCCGCTGTTTCTCAACGCTGTGACCTTGATCCTGTTCGCGCTCGTGTGCATCGCGATCGCGTACATCGGAATGAATGCTCCGATGCGACCGAGGTTGGCGCAGTTGATCTTCCTCGTGGTCGCCGGGTTCCTGCTGACCAACAAGGTGTGGAGTCCGCAGTACTCGCTGTGGCTGGTTCCGCTGGCGGTGCTGGCCCTGCCTCATCGTCGAATCTTGTTGGCCTGGATGGCGATCGACGCATTCGTGTGGTTCCCCCGGATGTACTACTACCTCGGCGTCGCGAACAAGGGCTTGCCGGAGCAATGGTTCACGGCGGCAATCGTGGTGCGCGACATCGCGGTCGTCGGCCTGTGCGCGCTCGTGATCCGGCAGATCTATCGCCCGGCCGAGGACCTGGTCCGTCGCGGCGGCGTCGACGACCCCGTCGGGGGTGTACTCGATCGTGCGCCGGATATGCACCGAACATCCCGAACGGAACCACGCACGGCAGCAGTGAATGCTGGGCCGGGAATGTCAGCGTGACAGTTGGTCAGAGAGCCTGTTTCGTCAGCCATTCGAGGACCGAGTCGGCTACTTCAGGCCAACCGTCGTCGATGGTCAGCGAGTGGCCGCGAGTCGCGAAATTGTGAAAGTCGGTGACAGCGTTAGACTTTCGATACAATTTGAATGCGCCGCGGCTCACCGACTCCGGCACGGTGTGGTCGAGGCCGCCCGCGGTGACGAGAAGCGGCCCCCGGTCCGATCGACGAGTGTCGACCGCAGCTTCGGAGTGCGGCGTGAAGTTGGACGCGGCAGCCTGGAACAGCGGCCGCCCCGGTGAAGGAATGCTCCATCGATCGTAGAGCGCCTGTGACCGAGCCTCGGGGATTGCGTTTCCGAAGGCATAGCGGAATTGATCAGCGGTCAGGGCGATCGCCTTGTTTCGGTTGGCCGGATTGCCGAGCACAGGGAAGCCGGCTTTGAGCGTCGAGAAAGGAAGAGCCAGAACCCCTTTGATCGGCGCGGGATCGATCGCGACCGCGGCAGCCGCGATGCCGCGTGCGAGAAGCTTCTGGGCGATGAGGCCGCCGAAGGAATGCCCGATCACAATCGGCTTCGTGTCGAGCGAGGAGATCGCCTCGGTGTAGTGCTTCACGACGTCCTCGATGCCGTAACCCGCCACGCTCGTCGGATTCGAGCGGGTCGCGTCGACAGTCTCACCGTCTCCCGGCCAACCGGGTGCGCTCGCCGCGTATCCGTTCGCGCTGAAATGCTCCAACCATGGATCCCACGACGCTGCGTGGAGCCATAGACCGTGCACGAAAACGACGGGGATCGAATGTTCTGCCATGGCCCGAGCCTCACGTGGGGGAATCTCTACCGACCGGCCGACTTTAACGCGCCGGATTCCGTGCGAAAAGGGTCCGGACTCGATCTCACCCCAGCGGGTTAGATCGAGTCGGCGACGGTCGGCGAGCGGGTATGCAGCCCGTCAGCCCCTGATGTAGGGCCCGAGCTGCGGAACAGCTTCCCCTGCATGCTTTGCGTTGATTCCATCGCCGATGGCTTGCAGCTTCCAGTTTCCACCCTCGCGGTACACCTTGGCCATCACCAGTCCGGTGAACGGCATACCGCCCTGCAGTGTGAACCGCGCGAGTTCCACATTGGTCGTGTCGTCGACGAGTCGGCAGAAAGCATTGTCGACCTGCTCGAACGTCTGACCGCGATACGACGTCACCGTGAAGACGATGGCGCTGACGTGGGCAGGCACGCGGGTCAGATCGACGTTCACGACCTCGTCGTCGCCTTCGCCTTCGCCGGTCAGGTTGTCGCCCTGGTGCAGGATCGATCCGTCCTTGGCTTTGAGCTGGCCGTAGTAGACGACATCGTTGACCTGGGTGCCCGCGAACATGATTGCCGAGGCATCGAGGTCGATGTTTCCGCCTTTGCCTCCTCCCCCGAAGAAGCTCGACTTCTTCGGCGCGGCAACCGGATCCCAGCCGAGTCCCATCCGGATCTTGGTGAGCGCGACGCCCCCGTCCTTGCGGAGCGTGACCTTCTGGCCCTTGGTGAGACTGATCGGCTTGGCCTTGGTCAAGCTGACCTCGGGAGGACCCGCGGGTGCTGCGGGGGGTGCCGGCGGTACGGGTGGTGCTGCAGCCGGCGGTGGCGTCGGGGGTGGAGTTGGAGTCGGAGCCGCTGCGGGTTGTGCTGCGGGGGCGTCGTCGACGGACACACCGTGGTCTGTCACCAGTGCGGCGAAGCCACCGGCATAGCCCTGACCGACGGCGCGCACCTTCCACGATCCCGAACGCCGATAGATCTCGACGGCGATGACGATCGACTCGGTGTTCAAACCGTCGACCGAGTACTGAAACAGTGCATTGCCCTGTGCGTCAGCGACGAAAGCGGTGGGAGGCGCGGAGCGACCGAAGCTGCTCGACGTGTCCTCCAGTGTGATGACGGCCCGGATCTGTTCGATGTCCGGCGGCACCTGGGACAGCGAGACGGCGAGCTGCGCAGGCTGGCCTGCCTGCCCCGGGACCAGCCGGACGCCGGGACCGGTGGGCTGGTTGAAGAACACGAAATCCGCGTCGGAGCGCACTTTGCCGTCGGCGCCGACCAGCAACGCGGACAGATCGGCCGAGGCGGACAACTGTACGGAGACGACCACGTCGGTGGCGGTGATCGGACCGTTCTGGCCCTTCACCAAGGTGTGGCCGGCGGGTGTAGACATGTGTGTCCTTCGTTCGGAAAGCGGATCGTCTCTGCCGCCCACCAATGTACTTGGTCTATTTGTCCGTTTGGGGTCGCGCCGTTCTCAGCGGTACTGACTGTTCGCGGTCTTCTCGTTCGCGAGCTTCCTGATTTCGTCACCGAGATCCGACACCGACACCGCCGTCACACTGATGATCGAGGAGTGCCGGATCATGTACCGGCCATCCCCCGGGACATCGGCCCACTGCACGCCCGTGGGTTCGCTGTCGGGTCTGCTGTCCGCCGCCTGGCCGGCACAGACGTGAATCTCGCCCGCGCTGGATCGGGGGCGCGAGAACAGCTTCTGCATCCGCTCGTCCGCCGATCGCTGCGAGACACTCTGGAACAGAGATGCAGCATCATCGGGCGGTCGCAGGTCGATTCGCGCCGATCGCCCCGGCTTCGCCTGGGGCAGGACGTCCAGGATCATGCGCACCGCGCGGTGACTTTCGACGAGGTGAATCGCCACCGGACCCCCCGAGCGATCGTCGCGACCCGGTTGTTGCACCAGCACCGTGGCCACGTCGTGGCGAATCGCCGCGTGCGCTCTAAGTTTCACCGGCGACGAGCCGTCGACCGTGGTGTGACCGATCAGCTCGATGCGCAGGTGCGGATCCCTGATGGTGTTCGATGCGACCCGCAAGTCGTCGTCGAGTTGTGCCAGCACCGAAGTGGCAGCGTCGTGGCGTTGTCGGTGGTAGTCGGCGGCCGACTCGGCGGTCGGTTGGAACTGCAGTGGAAACGGCAGACGGTCTCGCCCGATGTGTTCCATCAACATGCGGAATTCCAATCCGCCGATGGTCCAACTGGATTCGTTCACTCGCCGAGTACCGGTGGGGCGACGAGAGGAAGGGTGCCGATCAGTTCGTCGCCGTTGACGGCGTCGACGAGATAGCCCGGCGTCTGGTGAACGTCGTCTCCGCCGCCTGCACCCCCGCGCCCTCCTGGTGGCGCCATTCCACCCATTCCTCCCATTCCCGCGGTCCCGGCACGTCCGGCACCTGCGCCGACGCCGGGGGCTCCGGCACCGCCCGCGCCGCTACCCGAGCCACCGGCACCTCCCCCGAGACCGCCGCCCCCAAGACCGCCGCCCCCGCTACCGCTACCCCCGGCCCCTCCGCTGCTTCCTCCGCCGAACCTGGATCCACCGGTGCCTCCCGCGGAGTTACGTGACCGATTGCCCTCCGGACCGCCGAACAGCGATCCGCTTCCCGGAGATCCCCCGGCTGTCGTTCCGCCTGCTGTGGATCCGCCCGCCGAGGCGGTACTCGTCGACGGACCTCCGGCCGCGGATCCCCCCTGACCCGATCCCCCCTGACCCGATCCTGCCTGACCCGATGAGGTGTCGGACGGCGCCCACGTCGATGCTTGGGTTGCGGTGTCCTGTGATGTCGGGCCGTCCGGCGGAGCGGACTGCGGCCCGACGCCGAAACCTCCCGAACCTCCCCCGGCCGAGCCCGACGACGGCACGTACGACGGACCGAAGGAACCGTTGCCGGGTTGCCCAGCAGGCGATACGAATCCCTCGGAACCGGTCAGGGGATTCAACGCCTGCGGCAGCACCGGTACCTGCGCCGCTGCGTCGCGAATGGCAGGCGAGTAGTACGTCTTCATGACGGTTCTGGCTTGTTCCTGCGCTTCCTCGCGTTCGTACTCGCGGCTCTTCATCGATCCGAACAACCTGATGGGGCTGCTCAATACGTCGACCGTCGAGTCCCACAGCGTGTCGGATCCAGGGGGTGGGACGTTGGCTTTGGCCTGACTGACGCCGTCGTGCGTCGTCTGAACCTTGTTGGCCAACGCATCGGAGGCGAACATCAGCCAGAGGGAGGAGTTGGCGTACCGCAGTACTCCGTCACTGGCAGCGGTTGCGGCGATGCCCTGCCAGTGTGTACTGACCTTGGTGTTCAAGTCGTGGGCGAAATCGGCTGCGTCCGTTGCTGCTCCGAATCCGAGACTCCGCCAGGCCTTCGACGTGTTGTCGATCGAGTCGGGTGCGATGTCGTCGATCTTCGTCCAAATTTCCTCGTGGGACATGACGTCGAAAGGGTCGTCGGCGATGGACGTCGAATCGACTTCCTGGTCGTAGCCACTTCTGGTCTTGACCCCGGACTCGAACCTGGCCTGTGCACCGGGGACGCCGTCGCCCGCCGAGGATCCGGACTGGACGCTGCTCAGCGATCCCGCGACCTCGCGAACGGTCTGCTGAATGTTCTCGATGGAGATCAGCTCAGGACTCACGGACGCCCCCCGGCGCTGCGAGACCGACGGAGAGAACCGACTCTCATATCTCTACCCCCTGCAGATCAAACTCTGTGCGAACCAGCCCCTTGATCTGTTGGACGCACCGACGAACGAATCGGTTCCCTCGACGCTCGAACTCGTTCGTGGAGCCACGAAAGAATCTCGTCCCCGGCACGCGCACCGGACGCTGCGGTGACGGTCAGACCGGGATGCTGGAAGTTCAGCGACTCCAATTCCCCGTGTGCAGGCCTGATGGCCCGGTCCGCAGCGATCAACATGTCGGCGTCGAGAGCGCCGTCTCCCGCGGCGAACGTCGAGGCGGAGGCGGGCAGTTCGCCGTCGCGTACGGCACGTGAGAGAACTTCGGCGACGGCTCGGCTCTTCGACACCACGTCGGGCATCGTGTAGATCTTGCGTCCCTGTTGCGAGACATTCCATCCGCGTCCGGCGCACCACTGCGACCATTCGGCCAGAAACCCGTCGGGAACCTCGGCCGGTTCGACCACCAGATAGCAGAACAGATCGTCGGCGGTTCTCCGTTTGAGTACCCAGTCGCCGTCGGCGCGGGTGTGGAGTTCGGTCCGAACCTCCTCCAGCTCGATGTCGGCGAAGCCTGCTCGCCACGCGCGATCCGGCTCGCCGTCCACCAGGATGTTCCCGCCGTTGCTGCTGATCGCATACCGCCACGGAGCGCCGGGCAGCGTGATGCGGCGAAACTGTTCGATCGTGCGCGTCGTCGTCGGCAACACGAGCGCGGAAGACGTCAGGTCCACGAGAGAACCGGCGGCGGCGCGTGTCATGTAGGACAGTGGGCCGTTCTCGTAGATCTCGACGCACACGACCGAGTCGTCGATCTCGAACCCGAGGGCAGCTTTCGAATAGATCATGGTGCGATCGAGGTCGACCGATACCAGGGAGCTCTTCGTCTCAGGTGACATCTTTGATCAATCCCATGCAGGAGTACGCGAGGTCGGGCACCTCGATCACGGGGACACCTCTGGCCTGTGCCAGCATCCGGATGTGTCGATGTTCGGGGGCGGCGCTCTCGCGCACCAGAATTCGCCAGGGAACGCGTCGGAGCAGCACGCGGGTAGTTTCGCCCACCCCGGGCTTGACGAAGTTCACGTGCGAGATACCGAACTCCTCGCGAACCTTCTCGACCGACGCCCACCCGCTCCAGTTCGGAGTTCGATCCGACGCCGCGACGTCGACGGCCGACGCCGTTGCTGCCTCCCGTACGTGGGCGAATTGCGCGGCGACGGTGTCGAGGAGGTGGTTCGACACGTCGTCGGCGGCGAGGTCCGAGTAGTACTTCGCGCCGTGGAAATCGCCGTCGCGGATGAACTCGCTGTTGAGCACGGTTCGAGAGACCAGGCCGGAGACGGTGGAGTTCAAACACGCCGAGGCGATGAGGAAGTCGTCCCGGGTGCCGTAGGTACGTGCGCAGTTCCCCGGATCCGCGAGAACAGCGAGATCACCGTTGAATTCTGCGCCCTCGAACTCGGCAAGTGCCGCCGTGAGCTCGCGGGCGATGGCGCCCTTGCCGGTCCACCCGTCCACGAACACCACCGATGTCGAATCATGATGTTCGGCAAGGTACCTCAGGGCAACAGCGTCGATCCCACGATCGCGGACGATCGAGACCGCGTAGTGCGGCAGGTCGAGTCCGTGCATTTCGAGGGCCCACCGCCGCATCAGAATTCCGACAGGTGTGCCTGCGCGCGCGAGCGAGGCGAGCACGATGTCGTGTCCGCGTTCGGCCAGCACCAACTCGGTCACGGTGCCGACAGCGACGGCGAGGCGAGACGCGCTCTCCTGCAGCACTGTCTCGAACAGTTCGCGGTAGGCGGCGTCGGGCTGGTATTCCACCGGCAAGGATTCGGCATAGTGAGCCGTTCCTGCCTGAATGTTCTTCTCACGCTCGGTGATATCGGCTTCGAGTGTTATTGCAGACAGATCCTTGAGGAGCCACGTCACCTCCTGCGGCGCATACGATCCGAATTCAGGACCTGTGAGCGGTACCGCACGCCGGGCCACCGTCAGTGCCATCGGGTCGGCTCCGCTGACCACCACGACCGCGACGTCGCTACCGCCTGCGGCGATGACCTGTGCCGCGCCGCCGGGCCCGAACAGTCGCTCGGTGTCGGCCGGGCCGTCCACCATCAACACCACGAGCGCGTCCGCGGCTCCTGACGCGTTGTAGACGTAGCGGGATTCGAGCTCGTCGTTCTCCGGTGCGAGGAAGCGGAACCCGCGCCGCAGCGGGTAGCCGGGTTCGTCCAGAACGTATGCAGGCGAACGAGTGGTGGTCTGGTACAGGGCGCGATGGCCGAGGCCATCCAGGATCGCGGCGACCCGCAGCGGCAGATACATCAGTTCTTCGTGTCCGAGAACGACGATGGGTCGCGCGGGTGCGATCGCGGTGTGCACCGCGGCCGCCACCTGCGCGGCCGCCGCCTCGAACGCGGGCGTATCGGTGGCGAGGAAGCCATGACGGCCACCGTCGGGAACTGTCGCAGGCCACGGCGCATCGATGCGAGTCACGCTGCCTGCCATCGTGGACACCGGGTTGTACTCGGGATCGGGAAGGGCCGTGACGGTCTCGATCAGTCCCGGCTCCAGCTCGACGGTTCCTTGGGCGAGGCTGACACTGTCGATGACGATCCCGAGTTCCTCGGCAACCGCGGAACTGTGGCCGCGATGATCGGGTGATCGCATGTCCACCAGGGAGGCGATGACGTAATGGGTGCGCGGCGAGACGAGGTGGATCGACCGGATGGCCTCCAGCGCAGTTCTTCCGGTGGAGATCTCGTCGTCGACGAGCACGAGCGGCAGCGGCGTCGACAGTACGGCGGGCGAGGTCGGCAGCAGCCGATGATCGGTGGCGTGCGAATGCCCCTCCTGGAACTCCCCGAACACGTCGATGCGTGGTATGTGCCGACGCGTCGAGTGCATGTAGCAGTGCGCACCCAGGTGAGCTGCGACGCCGTGTCCCAGTCCGGTTGCGGTCTCGGCGAATCCGAGCACGTCGACGTCCGATCCGCCGACGGCCGCGAGCACCAGATCGGCGAGTGCGTCCGCGGCCGCCGTCACTGCGGCCGGGGCGATGGGAATGTGCTTGCCGAGTACCTCGGAGACCAGCAGGTGTGCGCGTCGGGGATTGCGGCGAAGTCCGGCCCGCACCAGTGAGTTCACCGACCAGTCCGAGGACGACCCGGCCTCGGTGATGACGATTCCCGATGTGGGGCCCATCAGCGGTCGGCCAGTTCGGTGAGTAGGTCGACGAAGGTGATGCCCTCGTTCGTGACGCCGAATGCGTTGGCGCGCAGCATGGTCTGTCTCGCCCAGTTTCGGTGAGGACCGAGCTCGTTCATCTTGTTCTTGTAACCCGATGCTCGAACGCCGCCCTCGTCGGAGTCGAGAATGTCGAGCGCGTCGTGGTATTCCTCGTGCGTGACGGCCGAGAGTGCGTGCACGGCAGGGACATGGGATGGATGGATGACGGTCTTGCCTGCAATTCCATTGGCACGATCGAGTGCGACCTCACGCAGGAGTGCATCGAGGTCGTGGCTGACGAGTTGTTGCCGAAACCGCACGGCTTCCTGTTCGACGAACGGGGTCTGACGGAGCATGGGTCTGAACATGCGTTCGTGGTCGGCGAAGTACTCCCAGACCGGTCCGGTGATGACGAATCCCGAATCGTCGCTGCGGCCGAGGTGATTGACGATGGCGCTGATGACGTCGGCGACGACACGAACGTCGTAGATGGTGAGGTCGCGGTCGCGGCGGATACCGAACATTCCGCACATGTCGGTGGCTCCGATGCGCACTGCAAGGACACGATCGCGGTGCGCTCCGAGCAACTCTCGGATTGCTGCGAGTTCGGTGTCGCGGGTCTCGCGGAACACCGTTTCGGCGGACTCGAGCACCGGCATGGCGAGCAGTCGTCTGCCGTGAGCCTCGGAGGCGGTGACGATTTCGTCGATGAATGCTCCGCCACGTGCCGCGGTGAATTTCGGGATGACGAATCCGGCGAGCCCGGCGGCGCCGTGCGTCAAGGAGGCGCAGATCTCGCGAATGTGGTCGGGCGTACGGGCGCGCACGAACACCAGGGAGTCGAGGGGTTCGGTCGCCAACTGTTCGAGGGTGGCGACCGCGTTGGTGACGGCGAGTTCGAGATTGTGGTCGGCGACCGCGTCTTCCAGGTCGATGACGAGGGAGCAGACGCCTTCGCGGCTGCGCTTGCGGAGTGTCTCCGCGAGATCCGAACGGGTGGCAGGCATGTAGAGAGTCGCACCGAGAGCTGCGGCGATGGTGGCCAGATCACCGGCCGGATCGATGGGCTTCGGTGGATGGAGAAAAAGCCGCTCCAGCACTGCAGAGTCGAGATGTGAGAAGTGTTGCACCGCAGTCCTTAGCATTCGTGATGTATGAGCCCACGCTGTCGATGGTCAGCGAGCCGATCCGCGCATTCGATCGATCACCCCGGTGATGAAGCCTGAAATGCTTTTCAAATCCTGCAAATAAGACCAGTAGTCGGGGTGAGCTCCCGTCAGTGCTGCGTTGGCCCGGTCGATTCGAGCCAGCTGAGCATCCAACACCGATCCCCATTCGGCAACAAGTCCACGGTTCAACGCAAGTTGTTGGGCATCTCGTAACTTGAATCGCACCGCGTGTTCGGTCTTGGTTGGGTCGGCCTTCACCTCGCGAAGCCTCTCGACACGGTCGGTGACCGCATCGACGAGCTTTTCGGCGTCGGCCAGGTGCGCGCGTGCCTGCGCGATGTACTCCAACGCCTCCTCCGGGTTTCCCGATCCCGACGAGGCGCGAGCGGCGGAGAGGTCCTCGTCGGCTTGTTCGATGTGCCGAGCACTCGCACGTTCGTTGTGCGAGAGGTCGGCGGAACTGGCGGCGTTGAACTCCCTCAGCAGCGTCGAAAAAGCAGGGGCGAGCCGTGCGAAGCGGGTGCGGACGGCTTCGACGCGGGTTCGCACCGACGCCAACGCCGAGGTGGCTTCGGTGACGCGGCGTGGCGCCGCGGCAAGGGCCTCGTCCAGCGCCGCAGCTGCCTCGCGTACCTGCGCCGCCGCACTCCGCGCCGCCAGTGGGTCGCGAGATGCCATCGCCGAGTCGAGTGAAGTCACCGCGTCGTCGACCGTACGGAACGCCGATCGAACCGATGGATAGTCGACGAACGCCGGGTCGGCGGAGGCAACCGCCAACTGAGACTTCTCGGCGAGAGCCTTCGCCTCCTGAGCGAGCCTCGGCGTCGCGGCCAGCGCCGAACGCGCCTGCTCCAGCTCGTCGCGATGTGCGCCGTAGAAGCGATCGACCTCGGCTGCTGCATCGACCAGTGCGCGCGCGGCGTTCTGGAACGCAGCCTGTGCCTGGGTGGTGGTGAGCCCGTCGAACTGTTCGACGGCAGCGAGGTAGGCAGCGCCGGCGTCGAAGCATGCTTTCTCCGCTGCAGCCCACTGCCTGCGTAGATCTCGTTCGGGCGTGAGCGCGCGGACGGCGTCGACGCCCGTCGAGGCGATGGACTGCCGCTTGTCCATGTCGAGAAATGCGGCGACGGCACTGTCTTGTGCTGTGCGCGCAGCAGGATTCGGTTCCCCACCGCGGCGGAACAGCCCAGGTCGACGACTTGTCACCCGCCCGATAGTACTGACGGGAACTTCTCGGTGTGGTGTGCGCGTTGGCCGAAGTAGAACCCGATGCAATCTGTACTAATCGGACGAAAGACCACTACGGTTGACCGCTGTAGGGGAATCCACTTCGAAAGGAAAGTCATGGGCGTCAGCCTCAGCAAGGGCGGCAATGTCTCGCTCACGAAGGCAGCACCGAACCTGACCGCCGTCACCGTCGGACTCGGATGGGACATTCGTTCCACGACCGGCACGGACTTCGACCTCGACGCCAGCGCCATCGCGCTCGGCGCGGACAAGAAGGCACTGAGTGACGGGCACTTCGTCTTCTTCAACAACCTGAAGTCCCCTGACGGATCCATCGAGCACACCGGTGACAACACCACGGGTGAGGGCGAGGGTGACGACGAGCAGATCAAGGTCGACCTGGCTGCGGTTCCGCCGAACGTCGACACCATCACCTTCCCTGTCTCGATCTACGACGCGGATGCTCGTTCGCAGTCGTTCGGTCAGGTCCGCAACGCGTTCATCCGCGTCATCAACCAGGCCGATCAGACGGAGCTCGCACGCTACGACCTCAGTGAGGACGCATCGACGGAGACCGCCATGGTGTTCGGCGAGCTCTACCGCAACGGCGCCGAGTGGAAGTTCCGCGCCGTCGGCCAGGGATACGCGTCGGGACTCGCCGGAATCGCTCGCGACTTCGGAGTAAACGTCTAGTAAAGCAAGTCCCAAGATTGGGCCTAACCCCGCTTCGTCCTTCATGATGAAGCGGGGTTTGTCCTGTTTCGGCGAACCCTATTTCGTTCACTTCGTGTACAAACTTGCGCCGGCTACAGAAAGGCCACACGCCCGTGGTTCTACGCATCTTCGGTTGGTCCATCGGAGTCACGATCGTCTCCATGATCGTGGCTTTCCTCTATGGAGGCTGGCAGGCCGTATTCCTGGTCCTCATCCTCGGCATCCTCGAGGTGTCGCTGTCCTTCGACAATGCGGTCATCAACGCCACCGTGCTGCGGCGGATGAGCGAGTTCTGGCAGAAGATCTTCCTGACGATCGGCATCATCATCGCCGTCTTCGGCATGCGGCTGCTGTTCCCACTGGTCATCGTGTGGGCCGCGTCCGGCAAGGGGCCGGTGGCGGCGATCGATCTCGCTCTCAACCCCCCGGCGAACGATGCCGCGTACTTCGACAACGGCGACCCGAGTTACGAGACGCTACTCACCGACGCTCATCCTCAGATCGCGGCATTCGGTGGCATGTTCCTGCTGATGCTCTTCCTCGGGTTCATTCTCGAGGATCGCGAGATCACGTGGCTCAGCTGGATCGAGAAGCCGTTGGCGAAGGTGGGCAAGCTCGACCAGCTCGCTGTGGTGATTGCAGGCATTCTGCTGGTAGTGGCCGCAGAATTCATCGCCGACGACGACAAGATCTCCACCGTCATGGTCGCAGGCGTCCTCGGCATGATCACCTACATCGCCGTCAACGGGCTCGGTGAGTTGTTCCACATCGAAGAAGAAGGCGAAGAGTCTTCGAGCGGTCCGAGCGAGCTTGCCAAAGCTACGGGCAAGGCCGGGTTCTTCCTGTTCCTGTACCTGGAAGTGCTCGACGCATCGTTCTCGTTCGACGGTGTCATCGGCGCATTCGCCATCACGGCCGACCCGATCATCATCGCGCTCGGCCTCGGATTCATCGGCGCGATGTTCGTCCGCTCGATCACCGTGTTCCTGGTGCGCAAGGGCACGTTGTCCGATTACGTCTACCTCGAGCACGGTGCTCACTGGGCCATCGGTGCACTGTCGCTGATTCTGCTGGTCTCGATCGGAGTGCACATCAACGAGATCCTCACCGGACTCGTCGGAGTGTTCTTCATCGGCGCCGCGTTCATCAGTTCGGTGCTGCGCAACCGGACACTCGCAGCCAAGGGTGAAGACACCCAACTGCACGCCTGATCTCTACCAATCGTCGAGACCGGTGAGGCCGTCCTGTAGCGCGCGAGCGAACAGGGCGGCCTTCGTCGGTGCAGGCCTGCCCACAGCGGCATACTTCTGGCGAATCCGAGTCAGATGCGTGTTGATGGTGCCCACCGAAATGTGAACCGAACGCGCCGCGACCGTCTTCGAGTCGGAGGCGAACCACGCCAGCATCACTTCGACCTCGCGCGCGCTCAGCGGCGGTCTGCGATACACCTTCTTCTCTCGTCCGATCGGTGGAAGTGTTCTGGTTCCATGTCCGGCAACAGTCGTCGTGCCGAATGAAGCTGTGTGAATCACGTCGTCGACCCCCTGGGTTGGCAGGAAATTCGGCGCGCGAGAAATATCCCTCGCACACCCGAGCGTCCGACCGCCGCCATCGAGTGTGGGCGACTGCCAGGGCCTCCACCAGCCGTGCGAGCAGGTCCGTACAAGGTCAATACAGCCCATCCGCACGCGCCCGGGCCGTTCCGCGGGTGGCCGGGTAGCCGTTGACATGCCAAAAAACCGACCGCCCGCTTATTATTCGGCTCATGAACGAGCCTCGTCCGGATCCGACGTCGATCACCGGTCGAGCGGACCTCGCGGCAGCGCTGCGCAGCGTCCGTGAAAGCTCAGGGGTCACCTTCCGCGAGTTGGTGGAACGATCCGGTGGTCTGCACGGCACCGTGAGCGGATGGTTCTCCGGGCACCACGTGCCGATCAAGGCGAGCGCGGACATGTTCGACCGCGCACTGCGGGTGCTCGGAATCGACGATTCCGACGAACGCGAGGAATGGTGGAAGGCAGTCGGCCGGGCGCGTGTCTCCCAGTCCCGACGGTCGAACGCCGGCGCGCGCGTGCCGTACAAGGGGCTCGAAGCGTTCGATGCCGCAGATGCGGACCTCTTCTTCGGGCGCACCGACGTCGTCGCAGCACTCACTCGGAGAATCGACAGCACTGCCGAGGCGGGAGGAGGCGTCGTCGCCGTCATCGGGGCGTCGGGCTCCGGTAAGTCGTCGATGCTGCGGGCGGGGCTGACGCCGGAACTTCCCGGCCTACGAATCAGAACAGGTGCCGCCGACGCGCGGACGTTCACCGAGGAACTGTCGTCGACCGAAGCAGCTCCCGTCGGGTCGGTGCTGGTCTTCGACCAACTCGAAGAGCTGTGGACCCTGGCCGCCGAAGCGGAGCGACGGGCATTCTTCGACGCCCTCGCGACGTACACGACCGGGAGCAACGTGGTGGTGGTCGGTCTCCGCGCCGATTTCTACCGTCACGCCGTCGCCGAGGACGTACTCACCACGGCACTCGTCGACAATCCGATCGTCGTCGGGCGTCTTCGCCCGGATCAGTTGCGGGAAGTGATCGTCGAGCCTGCGCGCGCGGCAGGAATGAGCGTCGACGACGGGTTGCTGCGCGTGCTCACCGCCGAAATGGAACCGTCGGGCACCGTTCTGGCCCACGATCACGGCGCACTTCCCATGCTCTCGCATGCGCTGTTGGCGACATGGCAGGCAGCCACCCGGCAGGCGGGGACAGGGCAGGCGGGGACAGGGACGTCGGGGACGGGCAAGACCCTGACGGTCGACGACTACTACGCGACCGGCGGGTTGCCGGGAGCAGTGCAACAGTCCGCCGAGGCGGTGTTCGAGGCACTCGGTCCGGCGGGTCGGGCCGAAGCCCGTCGTGTGTTCGTCAGATTGGTCAACATCGACGACGAGGTACTGACGCGTCGGCGAGTTGCTCGCGTCGAACTGTTTCGCAACGAGGACCCGGACTGCACAGACTCGGACGACGATGTGGAAGCCGTCATCGAAAGCTTCACCGCCAGTCGATTGCTCACGGTCGAGGAAGAATCGGTCTCGGTGACCCACGAGGTGCTGCTGACGGCGTGGAGTCGTCTGCGGGGATGGATCGACGACGACAGGGCATGGCATCTGACGCATCGTCTGCTCACCGATGCAGCCGTGGCCTGGGACGCGGGTGGTCGAGACGGGGCCGCACTACTGCCTGCCGCGCGCGTGGAGTCCCTCCAGAATTCGCTCACCGGCAATGATCGGGCCGCTGATCTGAACGTCGTCGAACGCGATTTTCTCGACCGGAGTGCAACGCGGGTGGAGCAGGGGCGCGCGCAGAAGCGGCGGCGTCGTCGAGTGTTGGAAGTCCTGACCGGCGCATTGGCGGTCGTCACCGCGCTCGCGGTGACGTTGGCCGTCGTGGCGTTCACCGCCCGCGCCGACGCCGACAGCCGACGAGTCGAAGCCGAGGCCGCGCTGGCAGGCCAGTTGGCAGGCTCGGCCGAGCGGCTCAGAACTCTCGATCCGGGTCTGTCGGTACACCTGGCGTTAGCTGCGTACAAGATCGATCCGACGACCTCGGCCCGGTCGGCTCTCCTCGATGCCTCCGCAATCCATGCGCCGGTGCGACTGCCCGGTGTCTCGGGTGAGGCCAGGGCCCGCGTCGATTCGTCGGGGACGCTCGTGGCCACCGCAAGCGCCGACGGGAACGTCAGGTTGTGGTCGGTGGACCAACCCGCAGCGCGTCAGCGCGCCGGGTTTCGTCCGAAGAGTGTCGCCGGCATGACGGCCATCGAGTTCGCCCCGGGAGCACCCATGATCGCGTTGGGTAGCGCCACCGAAACCAGTCTCTGGAGCGTCGCCGACCCCGATGCTCCGAAGGAGATCTCGGTGGTGGGCGGTGGATCGAAGTCACTTGCCTTCAGCCCGGACGGCCGGACGCTGGCATCGGTGTCGGCCGAGGGGGCGGTCTCGGTGTGGGACGTGAGCGATTCGGCAGCACCGGCGCCGGGTCTGCAACTCGACACCCCTGCGCCGTCGAACGCCGTGAAGTTCAGTCCCGATGGGCGTTTTCTGGTGACCGTCGGTGTCGCGCGGAGCATGCAGGTGTGGGACACCGCGTCGTATGCCTCGGCTGTTCTCGGGGTGCTTCCCGACGGCAGCACCTACGACTATCTGTCGGTGGGGTTCTCGCCCGACGGCCGATCACTCGCCGCGGGAACCACCGGCCGGGAGGTGGCGCGTTGGACAGTCGGTGATCGCGGCACTCTGTCCGGGGTACCGGCGCTGACAGGGTTCACGAGCTACGTCAACGACGTCGCGTTCAGCAACGACGGCTCCGAGGTCGCCGCAGTGAGTTCGGACAATTCGATCAAGATCTGGGATGCAGTCACCGGTGTTTCCCGTGAAACCTTGCCGGGTTCGACCGTGGTGACGTCCGTGGTGTTCTCGCCCGACGATTCGACGATGATCACCGCGGGAGGCGACGGAATCACGCGTCTGTGGCCGATGCCGGGCCCCGTCATGAGCGGCCAGACCGACACCGTGTTCGTCACCCCGGTCGACGGCAGCAGATCTCGACTTCTGGTCGGCGTCGGATCGAAGGGTGACGGGCTGAGATTGTGGGACATCACAGATCCCGACCGTCCGGTTGCTTCTCGGCGGAACCTGACACCAGCCACCGGTGATGTGTTGACCGGTGCCGCCGCGATCTCGTGGGACGGCACTCTCGTCGCGGGTGGAACGGCCTCGGGTGGATTCCAACTCTGGGACACCCGGGATCTGGACAACCCGGTACCGCTCGGCGAACCGCACGCTGCCGTGAATTCGCTGACGGCCGGTTTGGCGTTCAGCAGGTCCGGAAATGTGCTCGCCGTGTCGCCGCAGAACACCACCGACGTTTCGCTCTGGGATGTTCGTGATCCGTCGTCACCGGTGATGCTGTCCACCTTCGATGTCGGCGCGAACCCTACCGTGCTGGCATTTTCCCCGGACGAGAAGACGCTGGCGATCCCGACTCTCGCCAACGTGGTCCTTCTGCTGGACGTCAGCGATCCCGGGTCCCCCCGGGTGATGACGAGTCTCGGCGGTTTCGACAACGATGCGCAGGCAGTCGCCTACAGCCCGGACGGTCGACTCCTTGCCGCGGGAAGCGCCGATCACACGGTGCGCCTGTGGGATGTGACGAATCCGGCCGACCCGCAACACATTGCGCGCATCGTCGGACCGCGTGGAGCCATCTACTCGGTCGCGTTCGATCCGAGCGGAACGTGGCTCGTGGCAGGCGTCGACGGGCAATCGATGTGGATCTGGGACCTTCGGGATCAGTGGAACCCCAGTACATTCGCAACGCTGACGGCCTACGGAGATCGCACCAACGACGCCGTGTTCGGCGCGTCGGGTGATGCAGTGTTCGCGGGAGGACCGGCAAAGGACCTGCGGGTCTGGCATACCGACCCCGAAGAGGTCGAGAAAAGGATCTGCGCGACAGGCGGATCGACGATAACCGCGGAAGAGTGGGCGCAGTATCTGCCGGCCGTTCCGTTCCGTGAGGTGTGCTGAGCGAGGCTACAGATCGGCGATGTCGATGTGCCCGTCCTGTAGGGCGCGCGCGACGAGCGAGGCCTTGGTCGAGGCGGGTCGACCCACAGCCGCGTACTTGGCACGAATACGAGTGAGGTGGGTGTTCACGGTCCCGAGCGAGAGGAACAGGGACTTGGCCACCGCGGGCTTGGAATCGCAGCGTATCCAGCCGGTCAGCACCTGAATTTCACGCTGGGTCAGCATCGGCCGCGGAAGGAACGGACCCGCGTTGGTCGCTGCCGGGGGGAGGTGCACCGGGGGAAGGTCGACCGGTGAATCCTGCACCGACGACACCACGACGGGCGGTACCAGAGTGATTGTTCGGCGGGCGGGGAAATCTGTCCTTCGACTGGCCATCGGATCTAATGCTGCGGACTCCAAGCTAGCGGACATGAGAGTTCTCCCCAATTTCTCGATGTTGTGGCACAGCACAACTTTCCAACGAGTTGATCTTCACAGGTAACTGGCAGCTTGTCTGCCCTGAAAAATAGGGGCATTGAAACGACAACCACAGAGACGACAACCACAGTGCGGCTTACAGCACGACGGACTGCTCATAGCCGTGTCCGTCGACGTCGATGCGGCGGTCGCCTGCATCGTTGCTGGTGAGGATCGATGCGAGCATGGGTCTGCCCGGTGGCAGGATGCGGGCCGTCACCGTCCCTGATTCGGCGGTGTCCAGGGCTGCGGCCACCGCGCCGCGCAGTCGCGTTCCGGCGTCTTGAACTGCGGTGACGAGTCCGCCGTCGTCGAGAAGCACGACGTGCACTCCGCGTTGCCTTGCCGATCTGGCGGCGTTCTCGACGGCCTCGTCGTGCAATCCCTGAGCGCGCAGACTGTCGCGGAGCGCTGCTTCGAGCAGCGCGCATGCGACACGATCGGCCGGTGCTAGTTCTTCTCCCGCGGCGATACGCATCAACAGTGGCCGCGCCAGGAAGTCGAGGCGAGCGAGTTGGGAGTCGCGTTCGTCGAGCGCGGCGGATGTTGCCGCATCCTCGGCAGCGCGGGTCCGCGACTGTTCACGGAGTTCGAACACCGCCTTGGCGACGGGGCGAAAGGTCAACGCGAAGAACGTGGCCATTGCCAGCGGGGCGTAGTTGATCACCGCCATCGACAACCCTGTGATCGGACTCTGATCGGTGGCGAGAGTCCACGCGACACACACCGCGACGGTCGCGGTCATGCCTGCCCACGCCGTCGCGGTTCTGCCGCGCACGCAGCTGAAGGTGTACAGCGCGATCGAGGCGCTGAGCGGCCATGTCTGAAGCGGATTGTGGATCGGCGCCGGAAGCTGCCAGAGAACGAGAGCCGTGGAGATCGGTCCGACCGAGGTGACTCCGACCGCGACCGGAAACGGGAGTGGATCACCGGGCCAGGCGACGAGCACTCCTGCCGCCACCGACACCAGAACGACAGCGGCCTCCACGATCACGAGGTTGTGCACTCCGGTGCTTGCGCTCAGGGCCAGCAGTGAATACGTGAGGAAGAAGACGAGCGCCGTCCAACGGGCACTGATCGCGTTCATCCCGAGGAACCTTCGCGGATCCTGCGAGGTGTTCTCCGGCGTCATCCGGCCACGTCCGATCTCGCCGGTTCGGATCCCGATGCATTCCACCCGAGAGCCACCGTCGTGCCGTTCCCCGGGGTCGACGAGATGCCCGACCAGCCACCGGGCAGTTGACGCATCCGTCCTCGGATGCTGACGGACAGACCGAGCCGATGCGGCGGAATCTTCGACTGGTCGAAACCGGGGCCCTCGTCGGAAACCACGACGGTCGCGGAGCCGTCGACGATGCGGACCTGCACCGAGCGCGGGGCGGATTCTGCGTGCCTGACGCTGTTGCGCAGTGCTTCCGCGGCACTCGCGGTCAGTGCACGAACCGCGTCCATCGGTATCGCCACCTCCGTCGAACGCTCGGCTGAGCTTTCGACCTCGATCTTCTCGTCGATCTTGGTCAATGCCGAGCGGACGAACGCTTCGAAGCCGCCTGCTGTCAGAGGTTCGGCCTCGCTCGACCCGGACCGAAGCCGTTCGAGCCGTGTGATCGTCTCCTTGGCCTGACCGGCAAGCGCTGCACTGTTCCCGGACCGGGAGGCAGCAAGCAACGTCGACATGACGTCGTCGTGAATCAGGGCGTCGAAACGCTCGCGCTCGACGGACCTGGCGTGACTTGCCGCGGTCGCCGCCGCCTGGTCCTCGGCTGCCGATCGTGTCGTGTCCAGCACGCGTCCGGTTCGGATGACCAGCATGACGGTGACCGTGAAGATGCCGCAGAACATCACCCCGAAGACGATGTCGGAGACGAGAGGCACGTTGCCGTGGTCGGTCCGCGACACGTAGTTGATCACCTGGCCCAGGCTCGCGACGACGAGAAGGTAGGCCAGTACCGCTCTCGGTCGCCACACGATTGCCGTCGCCAGGGACATCAACCCGGGAAACACCGAGATCCAGGCGCTGGCGGTGGCGTCCAGGTCGGGGCCGACGAACGCGGGAATCCACAGCAGCTGGGCCAGCAGGTAGCCGACGGTCGTGATCGTGACGAGTACTTCGACTCGGGTTCGCGAGCCGCGGAACGCCACGAACCAGAGGGCGAGAGCCGGACCGAAGATCACTCCGACGAAAACAGGTGTGTACCACACGGCCAAGTGCGATCGCTGCTCGATGATCTGAGGTGCGAGCAAGACGAGATAGGCGGCCGAGCCTGCACTGACGAATCGGGTGATGAAGCGACTCAGCTGGTCGGCGGCACTTCCGGCATGGGCAGCCATCCGTCCTCCACCGCTCGCTTGTACAGATCGGTCTTGGTCGGTGCCGGGCGCCCTGCTTCGGCATATTTGTTGCGGATGCGGACCAGGTAGTCGTTGACGGTCTGCTCGGAGAGGCCGGCGAGCCGCGCGACGCGTCCCGCTTTCTCGCCGGATGCGTACAGCGCCAGAACTTCGCGTTGGCGTGGACTCAATCCGACGTCGGGTAGCTGGGGGTCACCGTCGATGGCTGCTGCCCAGTCGGTGGTCACCACTTGACCGCCCGACGCTGCGCGGCGGATCGCCGAGACGATGGCGGCGGCAGGTTCGGACTTTCGCACCACCCCGAGCACACCCGCACGGGCCGCCGAGCGAACGAGGAACGGGTTCTCGGCGCCGGTGTACACCAGTACCTGCACACCGATGGCGTGAAGTTTCTCGACGTTCGATCGGGGTGACGATCCGTCGCCCAATCGAAGATCGAGTACGACGAGGTCGAGGTCCTGCTCGAGTGCGAGTAGCTCGTCGACGGTGGCGGCGACGGCCACCAGATCCAGATCGGCCTCGTCCGTGAGGATCGCGCGCAACCCCATCGCCACGGATTCGTGATCCTCGACCAGTCCGATCCTGCGCAGATCGGTGCCGCGTTGGTCGTCGGTCCTCACATCTCCGTCGGTTTCTGTTTCCCCGACCGAAGTCGGGTCCCCCGTGCTGTGTGTCATGTCCGCCCTTGTGATCCTGCAGTGGCAACTGAAGTTGCTCTTGTCACTAGTCGAACAGAAGGGTCGGTTCGTTACCGCGCAGAGTCTTTTCGTCTCACGATGTGGCCGACGCCGGCGAGGAACGCGCGTCGACGGTATCGAGCGGCGGATCGGACGGGGTCTCCTCCGAGCGCAGCCGCGAGCGAGCGAAGAGGAAGAAGAAGACGACGAGCAGCGCTGCGCGGCCCCACACTCCGACCTCGACGAAAAACTCCTCGGTGCTGGCATCGGTGCCGCTTGCCAACGCGGCGAAGTACTTGAAGACGCCGATTCCCATCGACAGGTCGGCGACGAGGTAGGCCGCGACGAGGGCCCACGGCACCCGCAACAACACGAAGAACGGAATGATCCACAGGGTGTACTGCGGCGAGTGGACCTTGTGCAGGAGCAGGAATCCGCACAGCATGGATCCACTCACCGCGATCCACGGATACACCTGGTCCACTCGCGCGCGCCGTACTCCGAGCAACAGGGCGAGTCCGAACGCGGCGAACACGAGGAGCGGCGAGAGGATGTCGACGGCATTCTGGAACGACGCCTCGGCTGCGGCGTGATCGTCGGGGGTCATCGTGTCCGCCACGTAGAGCTGCCGGACGCCCCAGTACCAGATCGAGTTGGTGGTGATGTCAGCTTGGCGGAGTGTCTGGAAGGTGAAGGACGCACGCCACCCCTCGAAGCCGAGGACGGCGAACGGCAGGTTGATCGCGGCGACGGTTGCGATCGCGGCACCGAGGACGGCGAGTCCGCCGCGGACGTCCATGCCTGAGCGCTTCTGGCGATCCCACCGGTTCCCGTACGCGACGTAGGCAGCGAGCGGCACTACGAAAGCGCCTGGGTAGAGCTTGAGGCAGAATCCGACAGCGAGAAGGACGGCAGCAATGACGCCCTTGGTGCGCAACGGTATTCGCATGCTCATCACGAAGACGGCGCCAACGGCAGTGGCGACCACCGGCAGTTCCCAGTTGTGGAAGGCGTACAGGACGAGGGGCGGGCCGACCGCCCAGAGCAGCGCTGGTTTGCCTGCCATTCGTCCGAGCATCCAGGCCGTGAGCAAGCCGAAGGGTGCCAGTAGCAGTGCCGAATACAGGAGGAACTCGGCGTCGGTGTGCGCCGGGATCGCGCCGAGCCACATCAGCAGACCACTGAGCACGGGGTATTCGACGGTGCCTCCGGTGAGCGCGCCACCCTTGGTGATGGCCCCGGTCAGGTACGGAAAGACGTGCTGGTCGATGTCGCGTCCGATCCAGAGGAACTGAATGTCGGAGTAACAGACCGACGTGTCCTTGAGGGTGTCGAATGCGGCACTTCGACCGTTGGCGCCGAACGGTGCGAGTGCGCACCGCGCCTTGTTCAGGTATCCGAGGATCAATGTCAGTGCACAGAGCGCGACGACGGTGATCATCGTCGTCGTGGACAGTCTGCTCGCGGGGATGAGCCCTCGGAACGACCGTCCACCTGGTTGCATGAGCCAAGCCTATGACGCGGTACCGCCCGGATCGGAACCGTCGTGCGATTTCGCAGGTCAGTGGCTGCTCGTGTACCCTCCAAGGGTTGCTGACGCAACGACCCTCCTGCCACGGATAGTCCGTGGCCGTTTTCACTAGTCCACAGGAGGTGATGAGGTCTTATGCGTCATTACGAATTGATGG
>NZ_JAHFVG010000042.1 GCF_023264675.1 Rhodococcus sp. (in: high G+C Gram-positive bacteria) | reverse complement strand
CGATCAGCCCCACCGGAATCGTCGCCCCTCCCGCCGCCCGATCGCGCATCTGCGGCGGGCCGCTCCCGGAGTTTCTCGAACATGCGTTGACGCACAGCAGCACACGCCTCGACTCGGCCTTCGCTCCGATCGCGGTGTCCGCCGTGGCTGCGTTCCTCTCCCGCCTCACCGGCGCCGACGACGTGGTGCTCAGCCTGCCGGTAGCGGGCCGAACGACGGCACTGCTTCGCCGGTCGGGTGGGATGATCTCGAACGTTCTGCCGATCCGGGCCCACATCGGCACCGAGACCACAGTCGCCTCCCTCGTCGACGCCGTCCAGCTCGAACTGACGGGGGCGCTTCGGCACCAGCGGTATCGCGCCGAAGACATTCGGCGTGACGCCGGTGCGACCCAGGGTCATCGCGGATTCTTCGGTCCGGCGATCAACATCATGGCGTACGAGACGGAAGTGCAATTCGGTCCGTGCACAGGCCATTTCAACGTGCTGTCCACCGGACCCGTCGAGGATCTGTCGGTCAACATCTATCCGCCGGTGGACGGTGCTCGGGCCAGGATCGAGTTCGAGGCGAACCCGAACGTCTACACGAGCGAGGTGTTCGAGGATCTGTATCGACGGTTCATCGGGCTGCTGGCCCAGTTCCTGGCGAGCGATCCCACCTTCTCGGTGCTCGATCTTCACATTCTCGATTCCTTCGAGACCGAGGCGATCGCGCCTGCCATCGGCGACCCCGGCGTCACCCAACTGCTGCTGCCGGAGATACTCCAACTCGGCGTTGCCGCCGATCTCGACGGTGTCGCGTTGACCCTCGGGGATCGGACGCTCACGTATCGCGAACTGGAGGCACGCAGCAACGCACTGGCTCGCGCGCTGATCGCACGAGGCGCAGGCCCGGACGGTGTGGTCGCGGTGGCGTTGCCGCGAGGCATCGACTCCGTCGTGGCATTCTGGGCCACCGCGAAGGCCGGTGCATCGTTCTTGCCGATCGACCCTACTTATCCGCACGAGCGGATCGAGCACATGGTGGAGGATTCCGGCGCATCGGTCGGAATGAGCACGGTCGAGCTGGCAGCAGCGCTTCCCGGCCGCGTCCACTGGCTCGGCCTCGACGATCCGGATTTCCTCAGCGAGATCGATACACGTTCCGACACACCACTTTCCGACGCCGACCGGCGGATGCCACTGCATCTCGATCACGCCGCCTACATGATCTACACCTCGGGATCGACCGGGACTCCCAAGGGAGTGGTGGTCGGGCATCGCGGCCTCGGCGCGTTCACTGCCGAGCGGCGAACCGAGATGGCGCTCACCACATCCTCCCGGGTTCTCCGATTCTCGTCGTCGAGCTTCGATGCATCGGTGTTCGAGATGATCGCCGCGTTCAGTGCCGGTGCGACGATGGTGATCGCGCCTGCCGATGTGTTCGGCGGGTCCGAGCTCACCGCACTCCTGCAGTCCGCCGGTGTTACCCACATCGTCACCGCCCCCGCCCTTCTCTCGACGGTGGAGGTGGAGAAGATCGGCTCGCTCCGATCGGTCGTGGTGGGTGGTGACGTATGCCCACCCGATCTGGTGCACCGCCTGCGCGGCCACGCCGAACTACGGAACAGTTACGGGCCGACGGAATCGACGATCGTCGCGACGATGTCTCGGGTACAGCACGATCCGCGCGCCGTCACCATCGGAAGGCCGATCGCCGGTGCCTCCGCGGTGGTCCTCGATCGCTGGCTCAGGCCGGTCCCGATCGGCATGACCGGCGAGTTGTATCTGGGCGGGGCAGGGGTTGCGCGCGGCTACCATCGGCGACACGGACTGACCGCGAGTCGCTTCGTTGCCGACCCGTACGGCCGTGGCGATCGCCTGTACCGGACCGGCGATGTGGTTCGGTGGCGCCGCACCGGCGACCACGTCGAACTCGAGTTCGTCGGACGTAGCGATTTTCAGGTGCAGTTGAACGGACTTCGTATCGAGCTCGGCGAGATCGATGCCGTGCTCGCGTGGCATCAATCCACGGACTTCGTGGTCTCGACGGTGTGCGAGCGCGACGGCCGCTCCGTGTTGGTCTCGTACGTGAAGGTCAAAGCCGACCACGAGTTCGATCGCGATTCGCTCGTGGCGCTGGCGTCGGACTTCCTCACCCCGCAGATGGTTCCGACGCACCTCGTGGAGCTGGACTCGGTCCCTCTCACACCGTCAGGCAAGGTCGATCGGTCCGCACTGCCCGACCCGTTCGCTCGCCTGAACCCGGCCGAGTTCCGCGCGGCGTCGGGACCGATCGAAGAGGTGATCGCCGACGCGATGGCCCAGGTGCTCGGCCGCAATACCGTCGGCGCCCTCGACTCCTTCTTCGAGCTCGGCGGTGACAGCATCGTCGCTATCCAATTGGTCTCGCGTGCAAAGGCATCGGGTGTGGTGTTCACTCCCCGCGACGTCTTCGAACGCCGGACGGTAGCGGGTCTCGCCGATGTCGCGCGCCTCGGCGCTGCCCGCGTCGTGCTGGACGAGCTGCCGGGCGGCGGCGTCGGCACGATGCCGTTGCTGCCGATCGCAGCTTCGGTGCGCGGCCGCACGTCTGAGCCTTCCGACCTCGATTCCTTCTACCAGGCACTCGTGTTGATCGCACCGCCCGTAGTGGACGAGGCAGCACTGTTGCACGCTGTGTCGACCGTTCTCGATCACCACGACATGCTGCGTGCTCGTCTTATCGAAGACCAACTAGAGGTACGACCGCGGGGGAGCGTGAGCGCCGAATCGGTCGTCACCGCCGAAGGCCCCTGCGACGTCGCCGATGCCGTCCGCCGGGCAGGCAGCCGATTGCGCCCCCGCGACGGCGTCATGCTGCAGGTAGTCCACATCGCCGACCCCGACGCGCCCCGGTTGATTCTCGTCGCACACCATCTCGTCGTCGACGGCGTCTCCCTGAGGATCCTCGTCCCCGATCTGGCCATCGCCTACTCGGCGGTGCCACTGCAACCGGTGGCGACGTCCATGCGCCGGTGGTCTCATGCCGTCGCCGAACTCGCCGCGCTCGACGAGACAGCGTGGAGAAAGGTTCTCGGCACGCAGCCGACGGATGCCGCAGACAACGCAATCGGATCCCGCGCCCTGGATCACCGCGACACCGGTGCCACCACGGACACGGTGGAGCTGACTCTGTCCCGCGAGGACACCGATTCCCTGCTGGGAGCGTTGGCGACGAAGTACCGCATGGGACCGGAGGATGCGCTCCTCACAGCTCTGGCGGGCGCCCTCGCCGACTGGCGCACCGAGCACGACGATTCCCACCTCGTCCTCGTCGAAAGCCATGGGCGCGAGGAGGAATCGGTACCCGGTGCTGATCTGACCCGCACGGTGGGTTGGTTCACCGCCGTCTATCCTGTACGCCTGTCACTGACCGCCGGGGTGTCTCGGTCAGAGTCGGTGAAGACGGTGAAGGAGCAGCTCCGCGCTGGTCCGGTGTCCAAGATCGGGTACGGAGAGCTTCGCCGACGCGGGGTGCTCACCGATGCACCGGTGCCGCGCATCAGCTTCAACTATCTCGGGCGCATCGATACGGACGCGATGCAGGGTCAACCGTGGATGCCGGACCTGACCGTCCCGGTCGATGCCGGTAGCGGCGAACTCCTTCTGACCGAGTCGGTACTCGATATCAATGCCGCGGTCTCGGGCGGCAGCCTTCTCGCCCGCATCGGATTCCCGACGGGTGTGCTCACCGGCGAGGAGGTACGCGCGCTCGCCGATCTCTGGGCCCAGCACATGGCCGCATTGGCCGAGCACGGCCGCGAACCGTCCACCGGTGCGCTCACGCCGAGCGACGTCCCACTGGTCGACGCCGATCAGCAGCGACTCGATGAGTGGCACAGCCGATTCGGTGCCATCTCCGACGTGTGGCCACTCGCTCCACTGCAGCGGGGGTTGCTCTTTCATTCGGAGCTGACCCGCGGAAGTCTCGATGTCTACACCGCTCAGATCGTCTTCGAACTCGGCGGCCTCATCGACGGCGACCGACTCCGTCGTGCTGCGTCGCGGTTGCTCGAACGCCACCCCAACCTGCGCACCGCGTTCGTTCACGACGCCCGGGGCATACCCGTGCAGGTGGTGGTGAACGAAATCGCGGTGCCGTGGCGTGACGAGTGCATCGCCGATCCTCAGGACGCGCACGCTTTTCGGACGATCCTCGACGACGAGCGTCGTCGCCCCTTCGACATGGCTTCGCCCCCACTGATCCGGTTCGCGCTGATCACCGGTCCCAGCCGATCACAGCTGGTGGTCACCAATCACCACATTCTGTTCGACGGTTGGTCGATGCCGATCCTGATCAGGGACCTGCTGGTCCTGTATGCCGCCGACACCGCGATCGGCGATCCGGCCGCGGCGTACCGCGACTATCTCCTCTGGTTGGCGCGGCAGACGAGCGGACTCCCCACCTGGGTGGAAGCCCTTGCCGGCCTGGGCGAACCGACGCTGATAGCCGATCGGGTTCCGTCCGGTAGCGCCCTTCCACAGGACACGCCGGTTCGCATCGACGGCGCTGCCCTCGCGGCACTCGCCGAGTCGGTGCAGGTCACGGTCAACACCGTCGTCCAGACGGCCTGGGCGATCGTGCTGTCGACGGTGCTCTCGCGATCCGACGTCGTGTTCGGGGCCACCGTGTCCGGACGGCCTGCTGATCTGCCGGGCGTGACGGAGACCCTCGGCCTGTTCATCAACACCCTTCCGCTGAGAGTGACGCTCGACGTCCACGACACGGTGCGGAGCGCCGCGACACGGGTCCAGCGCGAGCAGGTGCAGCTGCTCGACGTCCACCACACCGGGCTCGCCGAGATTCAGGCAGCCGCGGGACCCGGCGCGTCGTTCGACACACTGGCCGTGTTCGAGTCCTACCCGGTCGACCACAACGCACTCGACTCGGGCACCGACATCGCCGGGATGCGGGTGCAGGGCATCGACGTGGCCGACTCGACGCACTATCCGGTGACCCTGGTCACCGTCGTGGAGCCGACACCGACGATGACACTGCGCTTTTCGCCCGACGCACTGTCGGCGGATCGCGTTGCGGTGTTCGCCGAAAGGTTGGCGCGTGTCCTGGACGCCATGACCGCGCGTCCCGACGGCAAGGTGATCGAGATCGATGTGCTCGGTGAACTGGAGCGACGCGCGATCGTCTCCGACTGGAACGCGACCGGTGTCGATCTGCAGGCCGCGACACTCGTGGACCTTCTCGGGCACGCGAGCAGCACCGACACCTGCGTCGTCTTCGACGGCCGCTCGCTGACCTACCGAAACTTCGGCGCACGCGTCCACTGCCTCGCCAGATTTTTGATCTCGCGCGATATTGGACCCGAATCCATTGTGGCCGTGGCGATGCCGCGGTCCATCGATCAGCTCGTGGTGATCCACGCCATCATTCACGCCGGTGCGGCGTACCTGCCTCTGGATTCGTCGCTCCCGCCGGCGCGTCTCTCCCACATGATCGAGACCGCATCCCCGGTGATGGTTCTCGGCGCGCGACTGGACAGTTCGGTACCGGTGATCGATCCGCTCACGCTCGATCTGTCGGCATTCTGCACCGACCCCATCGCGGACTCCGAACGTCGCGCACCGCTCCGCGGACACAACACCGCGTACGTCCTCTTCACCTCCGGCTCCACCGGCACGCCCAAAGGCGTGGCGGTATCGCACGCGTCGATCGTCAACCGTCTGCTGTGGATGCAGGACACGTATCCCCTCGACGGCACCGACGTCGTCCTGCACAAGACCCCGGTCACGTTCGACGTGTCCGTGTGGGAACTGTTCTGGCCACATCTCGCCGGCGCCCGTACCGTCATCGCCGAGCCGGAAGGCCATCGCGACCCCGTGTACCTCTCGTCACTGATTCGCGACGAAGGTGTCACTGTCACGCACTTCGTGCCGTCGATGCTCGATCTCTTTCTGACACACGGTGATGCCGACGACCTCGGATCGCTGCGGCGGATCTTCGCCAGCGGCGAGGCGCTGTCGCGGGCAAGCGTGGACCGCGTCCACGCGGTACTCGCGACGGAGCTGCACAATCTCTACGGCCCGACCGAGGCGGCAGTCGACGTCACCTATCACCGGACCGCAGCGCTCGACACAGGACCGGTCCCGATCGGGGTGCCCGTGTGGAACACACAGGTCCGCGTACTCGACGCCGCACTGCGTACCGTCCCTCTCGGCGCGATCGGCGAGCTCTACCTGTCCGGCGACCAAGTCGCTCGCGGCTACACGGCCAGACCGGGGATGACGTCGAACCGATTCGTCGCCGACCCCTGTCACGGCGGCGGCAGAATGTATCGGACCGGAGACCTGGTTCGCTGGACTGCCGAGGGCGAGCTGCAGTATCTGGGCCGCAACGACTTCCAGGTCAAGCTTCGAGGTCAGCGCCTCGAACTCGGCGAAATCGAGGCAGCGCTACTGCGCGTCGCCGGCGTCACCGGTGCGGTGGCCACGGTACGTGCGAGCGCCGCGGGTGACCGACTCGTCGCGTACGTGTGCGGATCCGCCGACGAGGCCGCTGTCCGCGCCCACGTCGAGTCCGAACTCCCCGCCTACATGGCGCCGTCGGCCTACGTCCGACTGGCCCGACTCCCGCTGAGCCGCAACGGCAAGCTCGACAGGTCCGCGCTGCCGGACCCGGCGGCACCGACGAGCGAGATCGTCCCCGCGCACGGTGAGACGGAGATCGCCGTGGCGCGAATCTTCGCCGAGGTTCTCGGAGTCCCCGAGGTCGGCGTCACCACCAGTTGGTTCGAGCTCGGCGGAAACTCCCTCACCGCAACGCAAGTGGTGGCCCGCATGGGGGCCGAGCTCGGCAGTGCCGTCGGAGTGCGCGACCTGTTCGACAATCCAACGGTGCGCGGGCTCGCCGGCCGGTCGACCAGCGACGCCACCGGACCTGCGCTGGAACGGGTTCCTCGTCCGGCGTCGATTCCGCTCGCCCCGAATCAGCACCGGATGTGGCTGCTCAACCGGTTCGATCCCAGCTCCGGCGCATACAACATCGCGGGCGCGCTCTCGCTGAACGGCGAACTCGACGCCGAGGCTCTGGTGGCAGCCGTACACGACGTACTGGATCGACACGAGGCGCTGCGGACCGTCTACCCCGATTCACCCGACGGCCCCCGCCAGGTGATCATCGATTCGAGCTGCTCCACCTCCGATCCGCTGGACGTGCGCATCTCCGACACTCGTGAGGCCGCGCTCACCGGAGCCGTGATCGGCCTCGCTGTCCGCGGATTCGACGTCACCGAGCGACCACCCGTGCGTGCGCACGTACTGCGAGTGTCACCCGTTCACCACGTTCTCGTGGTCGTCGTTCACCACATCGCCGCCGATGGTTGGTCCATGCGGCCGCTGGCTCGCGACGTCATGCTGGCCTACGGCGCACGGGCCGCCGGGCGCAGCCCGGAGTGGTCGCCGCTGCCGATTCAGTACCCGGACTACGCGCTGTGGAAGCTGCGTGCGCTCGGGTCCGAATCCGAACCGGACTCGCCGATCGCGAAGCAACTCGCCTTCTGGAGCGCCGAGCTCGACGGCGTACCGGAACTCCTGCCGCTACCGACCGATCGACGACGCCCGGCCGTCGCATCGCACCGCGGCGACACCGTCTCCTTCGACATCCCCGCCGACACACACCGAGCCGTCGTCGATCTGGCCCGGAGCACCGGCACGACACAGTTC
Organism: Rhodococcus sp. (in: high G+C Gram-positive bacteria); assembly: GCF_023264675.1. Taxonomy (GTDB): domain Bacteria; phylum Actinomycetota; class Actinomycetes; order Mycobacteriales; family Mycobacteriaceae; genus Rhodococcoides. Next base: position 44,373 of record NZ_JAHFVG010000042.1, on the reverse strand, counting down.
ATGGTGGTGCACACCGCGTTGGCCGTCCTACTGGGGAGACTGTCGGGGGAGCGGGACATCACCGTCGGAACTCCCGTTGCCGGCCGCGGTAACGCCGAACTCGACGACCTCGTCGGGATGTTCGTCGGCACGCTGACATTGCGTACGGCACTCGATCCGAGCGCGACGTTCGGGGAAACGTTGGCGGTGGTACGGGGCGGCGATCTTGCCGCGTATGCCAACGCGGACATCCCGTTCGACAGGGTGGTGGAAGCTCTGACCCCGCGTCGTTCCACTGCGCATCATCCGCTGTTCCAAGTGATGCTCTCGCTCGACGAGCCGGTTCCCACGGTGGAGCTGCAGGGACTGACGATCTCGCCGCTTCCCCCGGTGGCAGCCGTGGCGAAGTTCGACCTCCAGTTCTCCCTCGACACAGACACTCTGCACGGAACGCTCACGTACGCAACGGATCTCTTCGATGCGAGCACCGCGGACATGTTCGCGCAGCAGTTCGCGGCGATTCTGATCGCCGGCGCGGCGGATCCGGCGGTGGTGATCGGTGACCTTCGGGCACCGAACCCGACGGTGTTGCGCGGAACTCCGGCACTGCGACGACGTACATTGCCCGCAGCATTGTCGGCAGCGGTCGTATCCTCGGCCGGGGGAGACGCCGTCGTCGGCGAGCACGGCACGGTGGGGTACCCGGCGCTCGACGACGCCTCCAGCCGTATCGCCCGGCAGTTGATCGCCCGTGGTGCCGGCCCGGAAACCTCGGTGGTGATCGCGCTGCCACGCGGCATCACACAGATCACGATGCTCTGGGCCGTCGCCAAGACCGGCGCAGCCTTCGTTCCCGTGGATCCCGAATACCCGATCGATCGAATCGACTACATTCTGAATGATTCCGCTGCCACACTGGGAATCTCGGAGTCGATCGATTCCGGGACGGTGGAGTGGATTCATCCCGACGAACTGGATTCGGGTCTCGGTTCCGCCTTCCCGATCACCGAGTACGAGCTCGTCCGTCCGCTCCGGCCGGAGAACCCGGCGTACATCATCTACACCTCGGGTTCCACCGGAGTACCCAAGGGCGTCACGGTCACTCACACCGGACTCGCGAACCTGCTGGCCGAGCTGACCGAGCGCCTCGCGCTCGACAACCTCAGCCGCACCGTGCATTTCGCTTCGCCGAGCTTCGATGCGTCGGTTCTCGAACTACTGCTGGCCATCGGAGCCGGTGCCACCATGACGATCGTGCCCACCGACGTCTACGGCGGGGAAGAGCTGACGGCAGCTCTCCGCGGTGTCACTCATGCATTCCTGACGCCCGCGGCCGCCGCGACCGTCGATCCGGACAGCGTGCCCGATCTGCGTGCACTTGTCGTCGGCGGCGAAGCCTGCACACCCGAGCTCGTGTCGATGTGGGCCGATCGGGTCTCGCTGTTCAATGCGTACGGGCCCACCGAGGCGACCATCGCCACCACCATGACGAACCCGCTGGGCGCGGACGCACCCATCCATATCGGAGCTCCCGTCCGCGGCGTCGAAGCCTACGTCCTCGACTCCCGGTTACACCCGGTCCCCGTCGGCGTGATCGGCGAGCTGTACCTCGGCGGCGATGCACTCGCACGCGGCTACAACGGTCGATTCTCCGCGACAGCAGCATCTTTCGTCGCCGATCCGTTCGGTAACGGCAGAAGGCTGTATCGGACGGGCGACCGAGTCCGTGGCGTTCGCGCCGCGAGCGACCGTCACGCTACGGACTACCAGGTATTGGACTATCACGGCCGTGCGGATCATCAGGTCAAGGTCCGTGGATTCCGCATCGAACTCGGCGAGATCGACGCCGTCCTCATCCGGCACCCCGGCGTCGACCACGCGGTGTCGGTGGTCCATACCGACAGTGTGGTCAGCTACGTGGTTCTCGCATCTCCCACCAGTATGTCCGACATCCTCGGTCACGCGTCACGCTCGCTGCCACCGCACATGGTGCCCCGTGCGGTGACAGTCATCGACCGAGTGCCGAGAACCACATCGGGGAAGACGGACCACCGCGCACTACCGGAACCGGTATTTCCGACGCGGGAATACCTCGCTCCGCGGACCCCGAGCGAAGAGGTCGTCGCCGATGTCTTCGCGACGGTATTCGACGCGGACCGGGTGGGGATCGACGACGACTTCTTCGATCTCGGCGGCAACTCGCTTCTCGCGACCCGGGTGGTCGCTCGGATCAACGAGTTGTCCGGCACAGGACTGAAGGTGCGCGCCCTGTTCGAGTCACCGACTGTTGCCGGCTACGCTGCCGCCGTCGACACGGCCGAATCCTCGGACCTGCCCGCGCTGCGTGTGATGCCCCGTCCCGAGCGGATTCCGTTGTCGGCAGCGCAACGTCGAATGTGGCTGCTCAATCAAGCCGACACCACCTCGGCGGCATACAACATCGGTTTCGCCGTCCGGTTGTCCGGAACCCTCGACAGCGCGGCACTGGCACTGGCGGTGCGCGACGTGATCGAGCGTCACGAGTCCTTACGCACCCTCTATCCGGCAACCGACGATCCGCATCAGCGCATCCTGCCCTCCGAGAGTGTGATGCTCGATCTCGAACCACGCGACGTCGAGGACGACGCCGTTCTCGGAACAGCCGCAGGCATCCTCGGTCGAGGATTCGATGTCACGTCGGCTGTTCCGGTGCGCGGCGCCCTGCTGCGTACCTCGCCCGACGAGTACGTGCTGGTGCTCGCCGTTCATCACATCTCGGCCGACGGCGTGTCGATGGGTCCGCTGGCACGCGACGTGGTCACCGCGTACGCCGCGCGCCTGCACGGGACGCCCGCTCCGTGGGCTCCGCTGCCCGTTCAGTACGCCGACTTCGCGCTGTGGCAGAACCAGGTCCTGGGTTCGGAGCACGATCCTGACTCGGTGGTAGCGCGTCAACTCGATTACTGGCGTGCGAGATTGGCCGGTCTGCCCGACCTGCTGGAGCTTCCGATCGACCGGCCGCGACCCGCTGTCGCATCCGGCCGAGGAGCACACGTCGCGTTCGATATCGATGCCTCGCTGCTCGCGTCCGTCAGGTCCTTGGCGCATCGCCACAGCGCCTCGGTGTTCATGGTGGTCAACGCGGCCTACGCGGTACTGCTGTCACGATTGTCCGGCACACGTGACATCGCGATCGGTACCACCGTGTCCGGTCGTGGAGCGGGAGCTCTCGACGACGTCGTAGGAATGTTCGTCGGTACTCTCGTACTGCGCAACGAGATTCGAGGGAGTTCGTCCTTCGGTGAGCTGGTGGATCAGGTACGCGAGACCAACCTGGACGCGCTGGCCAACGCCGACATTCCCTTCGAGAAGGTGGTCGAGGCCGTTCGGCCGACCCGGGCGCGATCGCATTCTCCGCTGTTCCAGGCGCTTCTGGCTCTCGAACCGCCGCGCCCGAAGAGCATCGAGTTGCCCGGCCTCTCCGTCTCCGAGTTCCCCTACGAATCAGGCGTCACCCGATTCGATCTGGCCTTGACGCTGGCCGAACACGACGACGAACTCCGCGGCTCGCTTCGGTACAGCACCGACCTGTTCGACGAGGCCACCGTAGCGGGCTTCGCGGACCGGTTCGTGCAGATTCTCGCTGCGGCCGTTGCCGATCCGGCCCTCGCCGTCGGCGACATCGACGTGCTCGACGCCCAGGAGCGTGCCGCGTTGCTGCCGGTCCGCGGAGAACCCGCTGCTGCGCCGCGCACGTTGCCGGAGTTGATCTCCGGCGCCGTCACCCGAAATCCCGACGGTGTCGCGATCCGCTGGGAGGGCGTCGACCTCACCTATCGAGCAGCGGACGAGGAGTCGACTCGGCTCGCTCGCGTGCTGCTCGGGTACGGCGTCGGACCCGAGACGGTCGTGGCGATCGGGCTGCCGAGGTCACGGCACTCGGTACTGGCAGTGTGGGCGGTAGCCAAGACCGGCGCCGCCTATGTCCCGGTCGATCCGTCGTATCCCTCGGATCGACTCGCTCACATGGTCGGCGACTCCGGGGCCGTCATGGGGCTGACCCTTGCCGCGCATCGCGGTACGCTCCCGAGTTCGGTCAACTGGCTCGGTCTCGACGATCCCGAGCATCTGGACGAAATGCAGAGGGCAACAACCTCTGCCGTGAGGCCGGACGAGCTCGCCGGCCCGGTGCACCTCGATACCACCGCCTACATGATCTACACGTCGGGATCCACCGGGGTGCCCAAGGGCGTGACCGTCACCCATCGCGGTCTCGCCAACCTCGCCGAATCGAGGCGAAGTCTGCACCGGATACACCCGACGTCGCGCTTCCTGCACAACACCTCGCCGAGTTTCGACATGTCCGTCGGCGAGATCGTCTCGGCGCTGTCCGCGTCCGCTGCCCTTGTCGTCTCGCCTCCCCATATCGTCGGCGGTGACGAACTGACCGAATTCGTTCGTACCGAACGCATCACCCACACGTTGACGACACCGTCTGCATTGTCCAGCCTGGATCCAACCGGGCTGGACGAGCTGGAGGTCGTCTGTGTCGGGGGCGAGGCGTGCAGTCCGGAGTTGGTGGCGCGGTGGGCGCCGGGACGAGTGATGCTCAACGGCTACGGACCGACCGAAGCCACCGACATCTCCACGCTCGGCCAGGTGGCACCCGGTTCGGCGATCGACATCGGCAAGCCGGTCACCGGGTTCGAGACCTACGTACTCGACGCACGATTGCATCCGGTACCGGTCGGTGTGCCCGGCGAGCTCTACCTGGCCGGCCCCGCGCTGGCCCGCGGCTATCACGGACGCGGCGCTCTGACGGCATCGAGATTCGTCGCCGATCCGTACGGCGGAGGTCGGATGTATCGCACCGGAGACATCGTCCGCTGGACCGCCGACGGCACACTGCGCTACAGCGGGCGCGCGGATGCGCAGGTCAAGATTCGCGGCTTCCGGGTGGAGCTCGGCGAGATCGACGCCGTACTGGGGGCCTGCGACGGCGTCGAGTTCGCGGTGACCCTCGGACACCTCACGAGCGCGGGCGAGACCGTCCTCGTCTCCTACGTCCTCGGCACCACCGACGGCCTCATCGCGCACGCACGTACCGTATTGCCCGCGTACATGGTTCCCTCCGCTGTGACCGCACTCGAGTCGGTTCCTCGAACACCAACGGGCAAGCTCGATGTCGCAGCTCTCCCCGAACCCGATTTCAGCAGCACCCGTGGTCGGTATCGACCCGCGTCCACGGCAACCGAACAACTCGTCATCGAAACATTCTCGGAGGTACTCGACATGAACAACATCGGCGTGGCGGATGATTTCTTCGCGCTCGGAGGATCGTCACTGACCGCGATGCGGATGCTGCGCACACTCCGCGAATCGACCGGCACCTCGGTGTCGTTGCAGGCGCTCCTGGCTCAGCCGACTCCGGAATCGCTTGCGTCATTGCTCGATTCCGGATCCGGTTCGAGTTCGTCCTTCGACATCGTGTTCCCCATCGTGACCGAGGGTGCGGGGGACCCGCTCTTCTGCATTCACCCCATCGTCGGATTGTCCTGGTGCTACAGCGGTCTCACTCGATACACCGACCGTCCGATCTACGGAATCCAGACACCCGCGGCAACGGAACTTCCCGATTCACTGGAGGCTCTCGCCGAGATCTACGTCCGAGAGATCGAGAGAATCGCACCCGACGGCCCGTACCATCTGCTCGGATGGTCGCTCGGCGGCACGATCGCGCACGCCGTGGCCGTTCGGCTCCGCGAGCTCGGCAAGACGGTCGGTTCGCTGGTCATGCTCGACAGCCATGCCACGCAGCCCGACGAGACGTGGGACACCGACCTTCCCGCCTCCGATCTGCTCGATGCGATCGGGATTTCCATGCCGGGCATCGACGGGCAGCGGATCAGCCTCGACTCGCTTCCCGACCTCGTCGCCGGGTCAGGAGTCATCGACAGCGCCGATGTGGATCGACTCATCGCCTCGGCCCGCCACAACCACGAACTCGCACTGCGGCATCGACCGAGCGTGTACGACGGTGACATCCTCTTCGTCGGCGCCGCCCACGAGGAGCGTCAGGGCCTGCCGTCGTGGCATCCGTATGTTCGAGGCTCCATCGCGAATTTCTCGGTACCCCAGACGCATTGGCAGATGACGTCGGCCTCGGCGCTACGGGCGGTCGGGCCACTCGTCGAGCAGCACATCTCCCGTGACGGTGTTGCATCGTGAGGTGTCTGCGGCACACTGTCGTCGCATTCACGGCAGCAGTTCTTGCGGCAGTCGCGATCATCGTCGGACCGATCGGTACCGCGAGCGCGGACCCGGTTACACCGAGCGCACTCGATCACGTCGACAAGATCAGTGACAGCCGCTGGGACGTCTACGTCTACTCCGCGTCGATGGACCGCGTGATCGCCCTGCAGGTTCTTCGCCCGGTGGATACTTCGGTTCCGCAGCCGACGCTGTACATGCTCAACGGCGCCGGCGGCGGCGAGGACGGCGCGAACTGGCTGAAGCAGACCGACATGCAGGAGTTCTTCGCGGACAAGAACGTCAACGTCGTCATCCCCGTCGGCGGCTATCTCAGCTACTACACCGACTGGGGGCGCGACGATCCCGCGCTCGGGCGCAACATGTGGCAGACATTCCTCACGCAGGAACTACCGCCGATACTGGACGACGCCCTCGGTGCCGACGGCGTCAACGCGATCGGCGGTTTGTCGATGTCAGCAGGGTCGGTGCTCGATCTGGCCATCCAAGCCCCTGGTCTGTACCGCGGGGTGGCGTCGTACAGCGGGTGCGCGCAGACGTCGGACCCGGTCGCGCAGAACTTCATCCGACTCCTGGTCGGCATAAGGGGTAAGGGCGATCCCGACAACATGTGGGGCCCGCAGGGCGACCCACGCTGGGCCGAGCACGATCCGTACCTCAATGCCGCGAAGCTTCGCGGGTTGGAGCTGTTCGTGTCCAACGGGACCGGGCTTCCGGGCCCGCACGAGAATCCCAGCGCGCTGCGACCTGCCGGTTCGCCTGCGCTGCCGGATCAGATATTCCTGGGTGGTGCGATCGAGGCGCTGGCCAACGGGTGCGCCGAGCGACTGCAGCAGCGGCTGGCCGATCTCGAGATTCCCGCCGATTTCGACCTGGGACAACCGGGTACGCACTCGTGGCTGTACTGGCAGGACGCGTTGCGAGCGTCGTGGCCGACGTTGGAACGTGCTCTTCGTCCTTGATGCGCTTCGAGGGCGGAACAACCTGCGCACCTTGCTGTTCGAGAGTCTGTGACGACTCACCATTGTGGGTTCACTCAGATTTACCTACCGTCAGGCGGTGTCTTTCTTGAAACGTTCGTCGTTGCTCCGCACCGCTGCGTCCGTCGTACTCGCCACCGCTCTCGCGTGTGCGCTTCCGGCGGCGGCATCGGCCGATCCGCATGGACCCGACGTCTCGTCGTGGCAGCACATCGACGGCACCAAGATCGACTGGCACGCAGTGCGCGAGTCCGGCCATGATTTCGCGATGGTCAAGGCCACCGAGGGCTTGAACTACGTCAACCCGTTCTTCGTTCAGGACAGCCTCGTGATGCGGGTTGCCGGCGTCGCGCGCGGTGCGTACCACTATGCCGACGTGAGGCTCTCGCCCGAAGCTCAGGGCGCGTACTACTCGACCGTCGTGCTCGGCATCAACGGCCAGGGCGACCTGCCGCCGGTGTTGGATCTGGAGGATTCGCGTGGGCTCCCGCCCGCTCAGGTGATCGACTGGACGCATCGGTACCTGAACACCGTGCAGGCGCTCACAGGCCGTCAGCCGATCATCTACACGTACCCGAACTTCTGGCGCACCGCGATGGCGGACACCCACGAGTTCAGCCAGTACCCGCTGTGGATCGCGGACTACAACGACTCGCTCGGACCACTGCCCGGCGGTTGGAGCCACTGGATGTTCTGGCAGTTCACCGACAACGGACGGATCCCCGGCATCGCGGCACCGACCGACGTCAACAATTACAGCGGATCGGGCGGCGATATCCGAAAGCTCGCGCGCTGGTAGCGCGTGTGCTGGCTCAGCCGAGCCAATCGAGTACCGCGGCGGCCGTCCACGACTGCTGCATGCTTCCGAGAGGTTGGCCGGTGAACGGCTCGTAGTACTCCGCGAAGCTGCCGTCGCTGGCCTGCCGTAGGCCCTCGTCGCGCAGATTCAGTGAGCGCTCGGCCCAGCCACGCCGCGAGAACGCCCACGAGAACAACCAGGTCATCACCGGCCAGACCGGGCCTCGCCAATATTCGCGCGGGCGGAAGTCTCGTGAGACAGGCGACGTGGACGGCGGCACCGCATATTTGAGATCGGGATGGCCGCAGAACCGTGTGCCCTCGAACAGTCGGATCAAGTTGCGTTCCTGTTCGCGCGGTAGGCCACCGCACAACAGCGGGGCGAACATGGCGATGGTGTCGGTGGTGATCCACCGTCGTGCCCGCAGGTCGTAGTCCCGGGCGGCGCCCGACCGCTCGTCGGTGGTCGCGATGACGCCCTTGCGGAACTTCTCGGCCCAGCCTCGCAGCTCCCGAACGTCGGAATTGGGCTTCGAGTGCTCTTCGCCGATTGTCGCCAGAACGTCGCACGCCATCGCGAAGATGGCGCTGACGAACACGTCCTCGACGGCGAAGCTCATCTTCTCGGCGAGAGCGGCGTCGTCGTATCCTGCCTGCTTCATTTCCTCGACGAGCCAGATGTAACGGTCGTACTCGTGGTTGCTCGGTCGCTGCGACGGGTCGGTGATGACGGCATCGTCCTTGCGGAGGTACGGCGGCATCTCGCCGGCCACCACATTGCGGTACGACGCATCCCACCGCGGCGAGTTGTCCATGCCCGATTCCCAGCCGTGATACAGCGCGATGCGGCCGCTGCCGTCGATGTCCCGCGCCTCGGCGAGCCACCGATGCCAGCGCACGAGGTTGTCCCAGCGACGGTCGAGGAACTCCTCGGCGACGGCACGCGTGGTCCGCCCATGCCTGCGGGAGTGGTCGAGGATCCGCTGGACGGCGATGGCATGCACAGGCGGCTGGGTGATCCCGGAAGTCTGGGGCCCGAGGGGCGCGTGGACGGCGAGTTCGCTGGTCTCCCACCTCGCCGGTCCGGGGAAGTAGCCGTCGACACCGTTCGCGAACACGATGTGCGGGATCATGCCGTTCTTCCACTGGGCGGACAGCAGAGTGTCGAGCTCGACCACTGCTCGCTCGACGCTGAGCGGCGCGAGTCCGACGGAGACGAACGCCGCGTCCCAACTCCACATGTGGGGATACAAGCGGGGCGCAGCGCTGGTCATCGTGCCCAGGTCGTTGCCACGCAGCAGGTAGGCAGCCCGTCCGGCGAGCTGTGTCGAGGTGAATCCACGGTCGCCCATGTCCTCTAGTTTGCGACCGATCACAGTTTTCCGCTTCGTGAGTCCCAGAATCGATTGCGGACCGAAGCTGTCCGCAATCATTCGTAGAGTGGTCTTCACCAGCGACGAAGGGCAACATCATGACAATTACCGGTGAGAAGGCCGACATTCTGAGAATGCTCGCCGAACAACGTGCGAACTTTTTGATCACCGTCCGCGGCATCTCCGACGAGCAGGCGCGCGAGCGAACGACGGTCAGCGAACTCACCCTCGGCGGACTGCTGAGCCATGTCGTCGGCAACGAGAAGAGCTGGATGAAGATCATCGCCGACCGCGACGAGACCGCCGAATTCGACATGTCGCGGATGGGTTCGGAGTACGTCCTCGACCCGGACCAAACAGTGGCCGGGCTCGTCCAGGAATTCGAGAGCGTTGCCGAGGCGACGACGAGGGCCGTCGCCGAGATGGATCTGGACGCCCAGATTCCGCTCCCGACCGCGCCGTGGGCGCCGGAGCGGGTGTGGCAGTCCACCAGGTTCACGCTGCTTCACATTCTCCGCGAGGTCTCCCAGCATGCCGGGCACGCGGACATCATCAGAGAATCTCTCGACGGCGGCAATACGACGCAGACCTGGGCTGCAGAAGCCGGGATGACTTTTGATTAGGTTGGGGGCATGAAAACCGCGTTGGTGACAGGAGCAAGCCGGGGACTCGGCGCCGCGATCGCGCAGATGTTGGCGACCGATCATCATGTGTATCTCGGTGCTCGGTCGGCGGAATCCGTGGCGACGGTGGCGTCGGAACTTCCGGGATCGACGGCGTGGCCCGTCGACCTGACCGATCATGCGGCAGTGGCGAAGGCCGCCGAGGGCATCACCGAACTCGACGTTCTGGTCCACAACGCGGGCGTCGCAGCGTTGGGCACCGTCGAGGAATCCACGATCGAGGAATGGCGCGATCAGTACGAGGGCAACGTGCTCGCGGTTGTCGCCCTGACGCAGGCGCTTCTTCCTGCCCTGCGACAAGCGGGCGGGCACGTCGTGCTGATCAACTCGGGTGCCGGACTGCGGGTCAACGCCGGCTGGGGTGCATACGCGGCATCGAAGTTCGCGCTGAGGGCCTTCGGCGACGCCCTACGCCAGGAAGAGCCGACTCTCCGCGTCACCTCGGTGCACCCCGGTCGCATCGACACCGACATGCAGCGGGCGATCGTCGAACACGAGGGCCAGGCGTACGACGGCTCGAAGTTCTTGCAGGCGGACACCGTCGCCCGGGCGGTGCGCAATGCAATCGATACTCCCGCCGACGCTCATCCGACGGAAATAGTTCTTCGGGTTCGCTAGGGGCCGACCTATGGTGGTCACATGCCACTGTCGAAATCGGAACGAGAAGCGTTTTTGGCCGAACCGCACATCGCGGCGCTGTCGGTCTCCGCGGGACCCGATCGAGGCCCTCTGACCGTACCCATCTGGTACGACTACACACCGGGCGGCGAGGCCTGGGTACTCACCGGCCGGACGTCCACGAAGGCCGAGTTAATCCGCGCTGCAGGCTATTTCAGCCTGATGGTGGAACGGGTCGAGCCGTCGATCAAGTACGTCGCGGTCGATGGGCCCGTTGCCCGTGAAGAGCCTGGCACCCCCGAGCAGCTGCGGGCGATGGCCGAACGGTACCTGGCACCGGACAAGGTCGAGGGATACCTACAGTTCGCCACCGCCGATCACGGAGATCAGACCGTGTTCTACCTGCAACCCGAACACTGGCTCTCCGCCGACCTCGGGTCCATCTGACCTTTCGGCGAGATCGAAGTTGTGTATCGATTTCAGCTGAATTCCGTACACAACCCCGATTTCAGCCGAAGCGCTGGGAGACCCAGTCACCGATCTCGGCCGCGGCGAGGCTCGCGCCCGTCGGCCGTCCGGGGGCGATCGGCCCACCGAAATGTGTTCCCGCCACGGCCCGGTGGACGAGATCGGCAGAACCCAATGCCTGGCACATCGCCCGCGCATCCTCGGGGAAGCATGCCTGGTCTCCGGTGAGCTCGACGAACAACGACGGCACGCTCACTCCTGGCGCACAGCGCAGGAAATCGGCGTTCGTGGAAATCCCCGACCAGGTGGACAGCCAGGCCTCGGGCGTAGAGAAGCGTCCGAAACCGACGAGCCCGTAATCGGTGAAATCCGGGCGCTTCCCGAACAGCGATCCGTACGGCCGCTCGTTCGGGTCGAGGGACAGATCCGTGAACCTGAGGTCGGCGTCCGTCCGGTACACCGTGAGGACCCGCGGCACCAAGGACGATCTGCGGTCCCGGGGATCGGCACCGGACTTGTACCGTCGCCGCGCATCCGACGCCTCGTCGACACGCGAGCGGGCGATCGCGTCCAGGCGCGCGATCCGCTCGTACTGCGCCGCTCGATAGCGTCCGACGAACTCCTCGGTGTACGACGAGCTCTGCGGCGGCTCGGCAAATCCGTTGGCCGGATCGAACGGGTCGAGCGCCTGATCGACCGACATCGGATCCGACTCGTCGATCACCGACGGGTCGATCAGCCTGAGCAACAGCGCTCCCTGCCCCGGATGCGGTGCCATGAAGATCGCACCGTCGGGAAGCGGCATCTCGGCCGAAGCCAGATCGATCGGGCGTCCGCCGGGCGTGACATCGAGTCGCTTCGCCGGCGAGAGACCTGCTTGCTGATGGTAGAAAGCGAACAATGTGCCGCCGCCCGAATGACCAAGCGTCACTACATGATCGAACCCTGAGCCACGTAGAAATACCTGACCCGCGGCGGCGTCGAGAAGCGCCTGCTCGTGAACGAGCGAGATGTCGTTGTTCACCGACCTCGTGCCTTGCGTCCACACTGCATACCCACGCGCGAGCAATTCGGGAACGAGCACGTGGTGGCTCAGATCCTGGCGGGGGTGCATCAGGGCGACGACGGTCCGGGCTCCCGGCACCGTGCGCAGGATGCCACCCACCGTGGCGCCGTCCGCGGTGGTCAATTCGTGAACCGACGTGACGGTATCCGCCGGGGCAGCGGCGGCTTCGATGTACCGGCCCGCCCCGAGCCTGGTCGATGTCACAGGGGTTCGATTCGCAGGGGTTCGATTCGCAGTGCGTCTTTGTCCCACTGCAGTATTCGAGATCGATACAGGCCCGAGACGCTGCTGTACCAGACAGCGTGCCTGCACCCGGTGGCCCGACGGTCGATCACGATGTTCTCCTCCGAGACGATCCTGAAGTACGGACCGACGTGATCCACCGTCACCGACGGGTCGACGTCCGCGACGGCAGCGATCGACGTGTTCTCGGGAATGTCGAGTACATAGAGCGTCGTCACGAAACCTCTGCCTTCCAGTCGGCTGCGCGCTCGACGATCAGTTCGGCTTTGCGCACCAGCAAATTGGTCATGCTGGGGTCCGGACCGCGAACCACGTCGACTAGAGCATCGATCGTCAGGTTCGCATCGAGATCTTCCTGCGGCGTCACCGGCCGCATGGCACGGGTGAGTTCGATCATGTAGCCGTTCGGGTCGTGGGTGTAGATCGACTCGATGGTCTCGTGCTGAATCTGCATCTCCACCGGCCATTCGCTGGTGTCGAGCCGCCGCCGGTACTCCATCAGGTCCTCCTCGCTGTCTACGTGAATCGCGAGGTGGCGAGAGCGAATGAAGAAGATCGGAACATCCTCGGCAAAGCGCGAATACGCGTCACCCTGCGGTCCACCGTCGAACGGTTCGAGGCCGAAGTAGTAGAAGAACGCCAATCGATCGTCGTTGCCGATGTCGAAGAAGAAGTGAATGAAGTCGGGATGCTTCTCCGGGCCCCACCCGGCCGCGCAGATCGAGTGCACGACGGGGAATCCGAGGACGTCACGATAGAATTCGACGGTTCCGGCTGGATCGAACGTGGGGTACGCGACGTGGTCGACGCCCTTCACCATGTGCGGCAGGTCAGACATGAACTTCCTTTCCGAGAAGAGATCCGGCGCCCGGCAGATCGATGGACAGATCGAGCGCACGCAGCAGGCTGTACGCCCCTGCCGTGGCAGCGGACAACACAGGAATTCCGAATTCGTCTTCGGCGGGTTGCACCAGCGACAACGACGGCATCTGCACGCACGCCGAGATCACGAGCGCATCGGCTCCGGTGAAGTCGAGCGACCGGGCTGCGTCCATCACGCGGTCGCCGGGGATACAGCCGACTTCGGCGTTGTCGGACACTTCGAGCGCCCGCCAGTCCCGGACGCGGATGCCCTCCGCTTCGATGTACTCGACGACCTTCTCGGCGAGAGGCCGCATGTAGGGCGTGACGAGGACGACGCTCTTCGCCTCCAGGGCGCGTAGCCCTTCGACCAGAGCTCCTGCGCTCGATCTGACATCGGCGTCGGAACCGCCGGTGGCGAGCTGTTCGGCGACGAGACCCTCGACCCGTTGATGCTCGCCGGGCCCGGCAACCATGAGCGCGACGAGGCATGCGTACAGGATCGCGTCGACACCCGCGTCACCGAGCTCCAGAATGCACCGCTCACGCTGAGCGTTCATGGCTCGCAGCTGTTCGGGCGATACGGCCTGCATCCGCATGCGGCTGGAATGGAACGAGAACTCCGCGTCCGGATGCCGAGCCAGGAGTGCAGGCATCTCGGTCTCGACGGTCACGTTGGAGCTCGGTACGACAAGACCGATCCGGTGAAAGCTCATGCTGTGCCCTTCGTTATTTGACGTTAACGACGAGTATTCGACGTTTATGACAATTCGTCAACCCTCGGCCACCAGGGGAATCAGCGGAACTCGGACATCGAGGCACAATGATGCGCAGTGACTGCCCTCACATTTACTGCTTGACATGTCGTCTTCTGCGTCGAATACTCGACACAGACGTAAGCAGTGTTCGAGAGCGCTCTCACACGCATCCCTTCCGTCTTCGACTCGGACCAAAGGAGCACACCGGCATGACCTATGTGATCGGAGTGGACGTCGGCGGAACGTTCACAGATGCAGTACTCGACGACAGTTCAGGCACCGTGATCGCCGCCAAGGCACCGTCGACTCCGCCGGACTATTCGCAAGGTGTCATCGACGTCCTCGAGGTTCTGGCCGAGCAGCTCGGCTGCCCGGTGCAGGAGATGCTCGCGAATACACACCACATCGCGCACGGCACCACATCGTCACTGAACGCACTGGTGATGGGCAACGTCCCGCCTGTCGGATTTCTCACCACCAAGGGACATCGCGACTCGATCTACATCATGAACGTCGAGGGCCGGTACCTCGGAAGCTCACCCGAGCAACTGCAGAACGTACTGGGGCAGAGCAAGTCCCACGGCCTGGTTCCGAAAAAGCACGCCCTGGAAGTGATCGAACGCCTCGATCGCGACGGCAACGTCGTTGTGGCACTCGACGAGGACTCGGCGCGTGCCTCCATCAAGAGCCTCGTCGACGACGGAGTCTCCGGCATCGCCGTGTCCCTGCTCTGGTCGTTCCGAAACCCGTTGCACGAGAATCGCATCCGCGAACTGGTCCAGGAGATCGACCCGGACATGTTCGTATCACTGTCCTCCGAGGTCAGTCCGCGCATTCGAGAGTTCGCCCGCAACGCAACGACGATCATGAGTACCCAGATCGGGCCAGGCCTGCGCGACTACCTCGGATCGCTCGAATCGAAACTCCGCGCCCTCGACTTGAAGGGCCCACTGCTGGTCATGCAGAGCAACGGCGGCGCGGTCGCCGCGGCCGAGGCGCCCAAGAACGCGATCAGCACCGTCGGATCGGTCTTGACCGGCGGGGTCGTCGGCGCAGTCTCGCTCGGCAAGCAGCTCGGCCACGAGAACATCATCGCCACCGACGTCGGCGGCACCACATTCCTCGTCGGACTCGTCGTCGACGGCGAGCCGGTCCGGGCGTCGAGCACCATCATCAACCACCACCCGATCAACGTTCCGACCCTCGAGGTGCACGCCATCGGTTCTGGCGGCGGCGCCATCGCCTGGGTGGACGCAGGCGGCAACCTGCAGATCGGCCCGCACAGCGCACAAGCCGTGCCCGGCCCGGCCTGCTACGGCCAGGGCGGAACCGAGCCGACCAACACCGACGCCAACCTCGTACTCGGAATTCTCCCCGAGCGTGGCTTGCTCGGTGGACGCAAGCCTCTCGACAAAGAACTGGCACGCGAGGCGATTCGGCGTCGCATCGCCGAACCTCTCGGTCTGTCCATCGAGGACGCTGCCGCCGCCATCTACGCCGTCCAGAACGCGCAGACCGGCGACCTGCTGCGCAAGACGGTCGTCGAGGCAGGCCACGACCCGCGCAACTTCGTGCTCTACGCCTTCGGCGGTGCCGGACCAGCGCACTGCGCCGGCTATGCAGCCGAAGTCGGGGTCAAGGAAGTGATCGTCCCCCTCGGTCAGGTTGCCTCCGCATTCTCGGCCTACGGCCTCGCGTCGTCGAACATCGTTCTCGCCGCCGAATTGTCCGACCCGGCAGCCATGCCACTCGATCCGGCGCGGGCGGAAGAGAATTTCGCGGTACTGGAGAAGCGGGTACTGGAACAGCTCGACCGCCAAGGCCTCTCGTTCACCAGCGTCGACGTCGAGCGTGAGATCGACATGCGCTACACCATGCAGCTCGCCGAGGTCGCGACGTCGCTCCCCGAGGGCGCCCTCGATTCGGTGTCCATCGCCCACGCCTCGGATCTCTTCGAGCAGAAGTACGCCGACCTCTACGGCAAGGACAGCGGGTTCCGCGAAGCAGGAATCCAGGCCATCACCTACCGTGTCCGCGCAACCGGCGTCCTGCCGTTCTCGCCGACGCTCCCCGAGATGAAGTCGGCGGATTCCTCCGACGCGACGCCCGCCCACATCGGCACGCGCAAAGTGTGTCTCGACGGCCGCGTCGGATACGTCGACACCGACGTCTACGACTACAGCAAGCTCGCCGCGGGCCACGTACTGGCGGGCCCGGCCATCGTCGAGGTACCGACCACCACGGTCGTCGTTCCCCCTGGAACCACCGGCACCGTCGACCGCCTCGGCAACCTCAACATCATCGCCCAGTAGAACTGGTAGGAGCACCGACAATGACATCAGCAATTCCCGGTTCCGAGATCTTCTCCTCCCGCCCCGTCGATCCCGATGCCCTGGCTCGTTCCCTCCCGGCGTCGCTGCCGATCCACACCGTGACCCAGGAACAGATCGACAACCTCGATCCCTTGACGTACGAGGTGATCCGCCACCGTCTGTGGTCGGTGACCGACGAGATGGGCGAGGCCCTCAAGCGTATGTCCGGCTCACCCATCGTCACCGACGCGAACGATTTCGACTTCGCCGTCAGTGACGAACTGGGACAGGAGGTTCAGGTCGGCCTCTACAACACCATGCTCGTCGGTGCCGTCGATCTCGCGATCTACTGGACACTTCAGCACCGCTCGACCAATCCCGGTATCGCGGAGGGCGACATGTTCCTCTGCAACGACCCGTGGGTCGGCGGGGGACTTCACCAGAGTGACGTGATCGTCTACCAGCCGATCTTCCACGAGGGCAAGCTCTTCGCATGGACGAGTGCCATCTGCCACGAACCGGATCTCGGCGGATCGGGCCTCGGCTCGTTCGATCCATCGGCGAAAGATGTCTTCTCCGAGTCTCTTCCGACACCGCCCATCAAGGTAGTGCGCGACTACGAACTCCAACGCGACGTCGCCGACGTCTGGGTACGACGCTCGCGTGTCCCGATGCTCGTCGGACTCGACCTACGCGCGAAGATCGGCGCCAACTCCGTCGGACGAAACCGGATGCTCGCGGTCATCGAGCAGTACGGCGCCGACACCGTCAAGGCCGTCATGAAGCGCATGATGTCCGACGCCGAAAGCCGGCTCCGCAGCAAGCTGACCTCGCTGCCCGACGGCACGTGGAAGGCCACCGGCTATCAGGACCAGTCACACGCGGGCGATCGCGGGGTCCACAAGATCACCGTGGCGATGAGCAAGACAGCCGACCACCTTACGTTCGACTTCACCGGGACCGACAAGCAGACCGGCGTCATCAACTGCACCTATGCCGGCATGCGCGGCGGCGTCATGCTCGCCCTGCTTCCGATTCTCGCGGGCGACATCCCGTGGTCGGCGGGCGGGTTGATGCGGTGCTTCGACCTGGTGTCCGAGGAGGGCACCATCAACAACGCCAGCTTCCCCGCTGCCGTGAGCCGCGGACCCATCGGCCCGGCCTGGCTCACCGGAACCCTGATCGCCGAATGCCTTTCGCAGATGCTCGATCGCTCCGTCGATCTCGGCACGAGCGTGCAAGCAGCATGCTGCGGCACCTGGGACACCGCCGTGATCGCCGGCCTCGACGAGCGGGCCGAGCAACCGGTGCCGTTCCTCAACATCATGATGGAACCGATGGCAGGCGGCTACGGCGCCCGCCCGACCGCCGACGGCATGGATACCGGTGGCCTGTTCTGTATCCCGATGGGCCGCATCCCCGACACCGAGATGACCGAGTTCCTGTATCCCCTTCTGACACTGTGGCGTCGGGAAGAGCCCGACTCCGGCGGACCGGGGCGCCAGCGCGGCGGCGTCAGCGCATCCCTGGCCGTGACGCCGTACGGAACATCGCTGCCGATGGGCCTCGTCCTCGCCTCGGCCGGTAAAGCCGTCGCCCAGAACAACGGCCTCGCCGGTGGATACCCGGGGAACACCGGTCTCGAAATTCTGGCTCGCGGTACCGATATCAACGAGCAGTTCGCCGAGGGCAAGATTCCGGGCAATCTCGACGAGCTCAGTGGTGGGCGCGAATTCGGACCCTGCTACGCCGAGAGCTACGTGGCCCCCGGCGAAGTCCTGTACATGCACTGGCAGGGCGGCGGCGGTTACGGCGATCCGCTGCGCCGCAATCCCGACAACGTGGTCGACGATCTGCGCGAGGGAAAGGTCACGGCCTCGGGTGCCGATGTCGTCTACGGCGTCGTGATCACCGACGGCAAGGTCGACGACGCTGCCACCGCCGCTCGCCGTCGTGAATTGCTGGCCCAGCGACGCGACCGATCCACCGTGCACGGCGATGCCCCCATCATGGATCTCGGGATCGCTCGTCGCCTCGACGACAATCTTGCCGAGGTGACCGTCGGCGACGTCAGGGTCATCGCCTGCGCACAGTGCGGCCGGTTGCTCGGCGACGAGAAGAGCAGTGGCACCCTCGATCTCGCACGGTACGAGGGCCCGTCTTCGGATGCGGGGCCTCAGGTGACCTCCGATCCGAGCGAATACGTCGACACTCCGATCGTCTTCCGTCAGCTGTGCTGCCCCGGTTGCTGGACGGCCGTCTACTCGGGCATCGTTCCGGCCGATCACCCCGACCATTCGCTCGAGATCTCGCGGTTGTTGCCCGCGGTGGCCGAGCGATGACGGTGACCGACATTCGCACTCACTCGGATTGGGGCGGCAGGCTCGTCTCCTACCCCGAGGACCGAGCCGCCGCGTACCGCGCCAGCGGGGTCTGGAGTGCAGACTCCACCGGGCGCAGGTTTCACGAGGTGGCACTGCGCCATCCGGATCGGCCGGCGCTGATCAGCGCCGAGGGTTCCTTGACGTACGCCGAATTGGATCGGCGTACCGACGCCATCGCGGCCGGTCTGATCCGCCTGGGCTTTTCGCGGCTCGAGCCCGTGCTCTTCCAGCTGACCAACCGGCAGGAGACAGTGCTGGCCTGGTACGGCTGCGTCAAAGCAGGGCTGATTCCGATCGCCACCCTGGCAGCGCATCGTATGCACGAGATCCGCCACGTGAGCGCGGCCGTCGGGGCAGTGGCGCACATCGTCGAGGCCGGTATGTCGTTCGATCTCGTGAGCTTCGCCGAGGAGCATGCCGACGGCAGCGATACGGTTCGGTCGATCATCACCGTCGGTTCTCCCGACGGTGATCTCCGCCTGGAGGACATCGGACGCGGCATGTCGGCGACGGCGGCCCGGGCAGCCGTGGAGGCCGTCGATGCCGAGACCGATCCGCAGGACGTGGTGGCGTTCCAACTGTCCGGGGGAACGACAGGTGCGCCGAAGGTCATCCCACGCATTCACGCGGAGTACTGGAACAACGCGCTGTTCTACGCCCGGCGCCTCGGCTGGACCGCGGACAGCAAGGTGGCTCACCTGATTCCGATCGTCCACAACGCCGGCATCGCGTGCGGGCTTCATGCTTCCCATTCCGTCGGCGCAGCCCTCGTCCTCGCCACCGCGGATGTCGATTCTGCCTTCGACCTCGTGGAACGCTCGGGGGCCACCGATGTGCTGATCGGCCACGGCCACTATCAGGCCGTGCTGAGTTCGCGGTTCGATCGGATCCGCGGACAGTTGCAGCGGGTGATCCTCTCCGGTGCGAAGGTATCCGCCGACCTGATGGACCGCGTCGACGACGATGAAGGCCACTGGGCAGGCCAGCTGTTCGGGATGTCGGAGGGTCTGCTGACCGTCACGCCGCGGTCGGCGCCCCGGGAAGCGCGGATCAGAACGGTCGGCACCCCGGTGTCGACCGAGGACGAAGTTCGCATCCTCGAGCCCGGTAGCGAGACCGAGGTCGACGACGGCCGAGTGGGCGAGCTGTGCTGCCGCGGTCCGTACACCATCGCAGGGTATTTCGCTGCACCCGAACACAATCGAATTGCCTTCACCTCCGACGGCTTCTACCGGACCGGCGACCTCGCGTCGATCTCGATCGTCGACGGGGAGCGCTACATCTCGATCGAGGGGCGCATCAAGGACCTCATCAATCGCGGCGGCGAAAAGATCAATGCCGAGGAGGTCGAGGTACTGCTTCTCGAGCATCCGGGCGTCGAGAATGCAGCGGTGGTCGCGATGCCCGACCCACGCCTGGGTGAGCGGACGTGCGCCTATCTCGTCGCCGCCGCAGAACCGTTGACCATGAACGATATTCAGGCCCACCTGACGGCCCTCGGGGTGGCCAAGTTCAAGTGGCCCGAACGGCTGGAATGGGTCGAAGCGCTACCGCGCACCAATGTGAACAAGATCGACAAGAAGCATCTGCGAACCGACATAGCCACCAAACTGCAGGAGTCTCCCTCATGAACCTCGATCGCGTCGCCGTGATCGGCGGAGGTCCCGGCGGCCTCTACGCAGCACGGCTTCTGAAACTGTCCAATCCCGACGCCGACATCACCGTCTACGAACAGAGTTCCCCGGACACCACGTTCGGATTCGGGGTTGGGCTCGCCTCCCGCACGCAGCGCAATCTGCGGGAAGCCGATGCCGTGTCCCTGGAAGCGATTGTGTCCGCGGCTTACTCGCACGAGATGTCGATGCAGGTCGGCGACCATACGGCACGGTTGGCGCACGGCGATCTGCTGGCCATCGCTCGTACGTCGCTGCTGTCGATCCTGCAGGACAATGCCCGTGATGCCGGGGTGAAGCTGGTCTTCGGTGAACGTCGTGTCCCAGCCGAACTCGACGCCGATCTGATCATCGCGTCCGACGGAATCAACAGCGCCACCCGCACGGCCGACAATCGCTTCGGCGAGGAAGTCACCACCGGATCGGGATTGTATCTGTGGTGCGGAACGGATTTCGCGCTTCCCAGTGCTGTCTTCGTGCCCGCCACCACCGAGCACGGCACCTTCGTCGCCCACGCATACCCCTACGCGGACGACCGCAGCACCTTCCTCGTCGAGACGGACGAGGAGACCTGGCGTCGTGCCGGGTTCGATGTCACCACGGACCGAACCGGCGCTGCCGACAGCGACGAGGCCTCGCTGCACTATCTCGAGACCGCATTCGCCGCTACGCTGCAGCATCATTCGTTGATCGGCAACCGCACTCGATGGATGCGATTTCGAACCGTCAGGTGCCGGAGCTGGTCGGCCGAGAACGTGGTATTGCTCGGCGACGCCGCGCACACCGCGCACTACTCCATCGGATCGGGAACCAAGTTGGCGATGGAAGACGCGATCGCCCTCGACGCGGCGCTGAGGTCGGCGTCGACCGTCTCGGAGGCCTTGACCGAGTACGAGACGGCACGGCGCCCCGCCGTCGAACATCTGCAGGAGATCGCAGCCCGCAGCGAACACTGGTGGGAATCGTTCCCCGCGCGGATGGACCTGCCGGTGGAGCAGCTGATGGTCGGGTACATGACAAGGGCAGGAAAAGTTGGCCTCGAAAGATTCCTGGAGTCGGCGCCCGACGTCGCCCGGGCAGGCGTCGCACGCTACGGCGCGGTTCCGGTCGCATCCGCGCCCTCCCGCGATGTCGGCGAGTGGGTGCTTAGTCGACCACTCGACCACGCTCACGGGTCGTATTCGGGCAGAGTGGTCGATCCGAGTGTCGGTGCATCGAACTACGACGTCGACGTCTCCTCCGCCTGGGACGACAAGGCGAGTGCCTTGGCGGAGGACGCGCGGACCGCGACGGTCGTTCGGTTGACCGGGCCAAGCGAACGGGCCGCTGTGCTGACACGGTTCGATCTCGCCGAGCGGATATTGCGGAGCAGTGATGCGCTTCTGGTGGTCGACGTGCCGTCGGAGTGCCTGCCCGACGCGGTGGCCGGGCTGGTGAGCGGCCGGACGCACCTGGTTTCCGTGAGTTCGTGACGGTTATCCTCACTCCATGACAAGCGAGGACGCACCACGGGCCGCGCGCAATCCGCGTCGTGAACTGGTCGAGAAGCAAATTCTCGACCAGGCGACCCGCTTGTTCGCGGAGAAGGGTTTCGCGAGCACCACTCTCCAGGACATCGCCGAGGCCACCGGTCTGACGCGGCCTGCGCTCTACCACTACGTGGCGAACAAGGACGAGCTGCTCTCCCGGCTCGTCAGCGAGAGCACCGAGACGCCTGCCGCCGTACTGCACGAGATCAATGAGCAATCCGAGCTGAGCCCGACGGAGAAGCTGCGCAGAATGGCCACAGCGATCGTGTTGAATCAGGCCGTCACCGCCGACCGGTTCAAACTGATCGTGCGTTCGGAAGCCGATCTGCCCGAGGACATTTCACGCACCTATCAGCAGAGCAGGCGGCACGTGCTCAAGGAGTTCGTGACGGTCATCGAAAAGGGCATCCGCGCAGGCGAGATGCGCCCCGTCGACCCACGCACCACCGCCCTCGGAATCATCGGAATGCTCAACTGGGTCGTCTGGTGGCATCAGCCGGGCGATCCGGATTCCGACCGAGCCGTGGCGAATCAACTGGCGGACATGGCAATCCGGACAGTGGCACAGGACGGTACCGAGCCGCCCGTTCCCGAGGGCCCGGAGCGGGCCATCGCGCTCATCCGCCAGGATCTGGACTATCTGGAACGAATACTGGCGAAGGAGTAACCCCCTGCCGACCTCGGGTCCATCTGAGGTTCGGTACGACTCACGGAGCGTCGGTCTTGAGGATCTTCATCGTGATGCGCGAATCCACTCGGGCAATCGCCGGGTCACCCATCAGCTGAATGGTCAACCACTTCTCGAACGC
The DNA here is from genome assembly GCF_023264675.1 of Rhodococcus sp. (in: high G+C Gram-positive bacteria). GTDB lineage: Bacteria > Actinomycetota > Actinomycetes > Mycobacteriales > Mycobacteriaceae > Rhodococcoides. Next base: position 21,590 of record NZ_JAHFVG010000042.1, on the reverse strand, counting down.
GGCGAGGTCGTCGACGCGTACCCGGATGAAGTAGTCGGGGATACCGAACATTCGTCGAAGCTCGGCCACCTCGTTCATCTCCACCATTCGATCCTCGAACGCTCCGACGGTTCGAAAGTCTTTGGCCACGAGGTCGGCGTGGATGATGACCTCGAACCCGCGACCCATCCGTGTTCGGTCGATGATCGCGGTATAGCCGGTGATGACGCCGTCCTCTTCCAACTTGCGCACCCGACGCAGACACGGAGCAGGGGTCAGCCCTACTTGCGCCGCTAGTTCCTGGTTGCTCAACCGGCCGTTCTCTTGGAGCAGCAATATAATGTGCTCGTCGATGGCATCCACTGTTCGTATATTGCTCGAATAGCCGCCGATTCACAAGAACAGGCAACAAAATCGCGACGTCGATTTCCTATCATTGCCCCATGACCACTCACGTCGATGCTCCGGTCGAATCCCCGTTTGTCGAATCCCCGGTTGTCGAATCCCCGGCTGTCGAATCCTCGTTGCGGGTCGCTGCGCGATCTGCCGGTGTGGTCTGGATCGGACTCTTCGTGCTGGGACTCGGATTCGGCGTCATCGTGACCGCGCACGGCCTTCCGTGGTGGCTCGCGCCGATCATCTCGGGCGTCCTGTTCGCCGGTTCGCTCGAGTTCGTTCTCGTCGGATTGCTCGCGGCGTCGGCTCCTCTCGCTGCGATCGCCGTGACGACATTCCTGGTGAACTCTCGGCACCTGTTCTACGGACTGTCGTTTCCGTTGCACCGCGTCGAAGGACGAATGGCCAAGCTGTACAGCATCTTTGCGCTGTGCGACGAAGCATTCGCGATCGCGTCGTCGAAGATGCGGAGTCCTCAAATCCTGTGGACTCAGCTCGGTCTGCATTCGTCATGGATGCTCGGTTCGTTACTCGGTGCGGGTGTCGGGTCCTCCCTGTTGGCCGGGGTCGAAGGACTCGATTTCGTACTCACCGCACTCTTCCTGGTGCTGGCAGTCGATGCCTATCGCGCGGACCCCAACAAGGTGACGCTTCTGCTTGCCGCCGGGTCCGGACTGTTCGGGCTGATCGTCGCACCGGGATCGATGCTCGTCGTGTCGATGCTGGTGTTCACCGCAGCGCTGATCGTGCGGCACTGCCGTGCCTGACTACCTATACATCGGCGCAGCTCTTTCCGTTGCGGTTCTGATCACGTTCTCACTCAGGGCGATCCCCTTCGTGATTCGCTCACGACTCGGAGGATCGGCGCTACTCGAATCCTTCGGGCAGTGGATGCCGCTCGGCGCCGTCGCTATCCTGGCGGTCTACGCGCTGTCATCGATCGACATCGGCAACTCGGTCCACGGGATCCCGCAGATCGCGGGCGTCGCCGCCACCGTCGGGATGCACCTCTGGCGCCGGAACGTGGCTCTGAGCATCCTCGTCGGGACCGCGGTGTGTGTGGTGTTGCAGAACTGGGTCCTCTGATCCGGCTGTTTCCCGTGGTGCCAGTGTTACCTGTGTGTCGGCCATCGAAGTTCGCTCGTGGGCAAAATTTCGAGTGGCCGGCGGCCTTTCAGCAGCCGAAATGCGAATGACCACTGTGTAATTCACAAAGAATCCTTCAAAAATCTGTTGAAAACGAAACGGACTCTATTTGGTGACGATTCACTAATGCGGTCGCACTGTGCCCATGGTTGAGTGGAAAGTCCATGAGACGCAGGTAACACCTGAGGCCGAACCAACGACATACACGTCAATCGGCACACGAACTTTGCGGGCGATCGTTAACGCCCCGAACAGAACAAGACTCGATCCTGGAGGCTGGGCATGACCGTCATCAACGATTACTCGCACCTCACTTTTTCCGATCTCGCCGACCGCGAAGCGACCGAGTATTCGACGCCGATCCAGTCGATCGTGACCATCCGCCACCAGGGGACCCAGGCACCCGTCTTCTGCATCCATCCGATCGACGGCCTGACCTCCTGCTACAGCGCACTTGCCGCCCACATCGGTGACAACCACCCCATCTACGGCGTCCAGTCGTCCGGTGACCAGGCAGTTTCCCTGACCGCGCTCGCCGCTCTCTACGCCGACGAGATCCTGGCTGTTCGTAGCACCGGCCCGGTGCATTTGCTCGGACTCGCCTTCGGCGGCCAGCTCGCCCACGCGGTAGCCGTCGAACTTCAGGGACGTGGAGTCTCGGTGAAGAGCCTCACGGTGCTCGACAGCGAGCCCATCCGCTCCAGCAGCGCCGGAAGCCACAGCTCGTTGCTCGCCGGAATGGGCGACGACGTCGACCGCAGCCGCGCCGAGGAACTCCTCGCCGTGGCAACTCACAACGAGGCACTGGCCAGCAAGCATTTCCCCGGCGTCTTCGTCGGCGACGTGGTTGTGGTCTCCACCGACGGATCCGACACCGGACCTGCCTGGCACCCCTTCGTCAGCGGTGAGGTGACAAAGTACCTGGTTCCCGACGCCTCCGCCTTCGCCCTCGTCGGGCCGCTGGTGAACAAGTACATCTGAGATCTTCGCGGGGCGTACATCCCCGTGTGTTAAGAGACAAAAGCGTCCCCGCGGGGACGCTTTTGTCGTTGGGAAACACCGCTGTCGAAATTCGCCCGGTCCTGCGTCATAGGGATACGAGGGATTGGAACCCGACATCGCGACATCGCGTACGTCACACTGGGACCGATTCCAACGAGCGAAAGAAGACAGTCGTGGAATACATGATCTCCATTCACACCGATGAGCGAGTCACAGCCGCACGCAGCGCGGCACCGGGCACGGCCGAGTTCGCTGCCGTGATGGAACCCTGGATGGCCTACAACCAGATGCTCATCGACGGCAGGCACTGGGTGGCCGGCGCCAGCCTCATGCCGACCGAGACGGCAACCACCATCCGCCGCGGTTCGCACGGGCCGACAACTGTGACGGACGGTCCGTACGCGGAGACCAAGGAACAGTTCGGCGGGTTCTATGTGGTCGAAGCAGCGGATCTGGACGAGGCCATGAAGCTCGCCTCGGCTCTTCCCCTCGAGATCGCTTCCTTCGAGGTGCGCCCGGTCGCCTTCAGGCCGGATGCACCTCGGTCACGCGCCAGCTGATCGTGCTCGACGACGCCGTGTCCGCGGCGATCACCCGCACTGCTCGCGACGACAGCGAGCGGGTGATCGCTGCGCTCACCACGAGGTTCGGCGATTCCGATCTGGCCAACGAGGCCGTCCAGGATGCACTGGAAGAGGCAACCGGATCCTGGGCCAGCGCGGGCATCCCGAAGAATCCCGGTGGATGGTTGATGACCGTGGCGCGCAACAAGGCGGTGGATCGGCTGCGCCGCGCGTCGAGCGCCTATCGGAGGACCATTGCCGCGGCCCGCGACCTGATCGGCTCCGACGACGAAGAATCACCCGGTGCTGCGCCGAAGATTCTCGACGAGGCGATCGTTCGCGACGAATACCTGCGGTTGCTACTGCTGTGTGCGCATCCGGCACTCGACCAGGATGTTCAGACGACGCTCATGCTGAGACTGGTTGCCGGCCTCACGACGAGAGAGATCGCCTCCGCATATTTGGTGCCCGACACGACGATCGGGCAGCGAATAGTGCGTGCCAAGAGAAAGATTCGTGACGCACGGATCCCCTTGGTCGTTCCTGCCGATCTGTCGACGCGAGTCGGGACTCTTGCTTCAGTGTTGTATCTGATCTTCAACGAAGGCTACCTGGGCCGCGGGGATCGAGCAGATGTACTGCGGGTGACGCTGATGGATCGCGCCATCGGCGTCACCGAGTCCAGCGTCGAACTTCTGCCCGATCACGTCGAACTCGCCGGACTGCTGGCGTTGCAATTGTTTCACCGCTCCAGATCGCGTGCGCGCGTGGATTCCACGGTGGATCCATTGGGAGAGATGGTGTTACTGCCCGATCAGGATCGGTCGCTGTGGGATCGCACGATGATCGAGCGAGCCAACAGGATCCTGTTCGAGGCATTGTCGCGGATGGACCCCGGGCCGTTCCAGATGCAGGCCATCATCGCGTCGTGTCACGCCAACGCTCCCAGCGCGGATCGTACCGACTGGAAGAGCATCGTGGCGTGCTACGACCAGCTCGTACAGATGACCCCGTCCCCGATAGTCGCCCTCAATCGCGGTGTCGCCATCGCGATGGCCGACGGGCCGCAAGCCGGACGGCGCGCGATCGAGTCCGTCGAGGGCCTCTCGGAGTACCACCTGTTCCACGCCGCACTCGCCGAAACCTATGCCAGGGCGGGAGATACGACTCCCGCCCGACGAGCCTTCGAGAGCGCGTTGTCGCTGACCACGAACCAGGCCGAACGCAAGCACCTGCAACGACGGATCGCCGACTGCACGTGAGACAGCCGAGTTCGAGGTAATCAGGGGACCGGCGTCGGTGCGATGCTGTTGCCGGGCGGGATGGTGGCGCAGTTGCTGTGTGTCGGCCCACCGGCGAACCGCTCGGTCAAGAACTGCAGCGCCTGTGCCTCGAAGGGCGGGAACGCTTGCTCGTGGTTCAAGCCGTCGTACTGCGCGTACTGCACGTCGACGCCGCGGCCGCAGTATTCGTGGGCGAGCGCTTGGACATCCCCGGTGACCATGACGGTGTCGCCGATCGGATCGGAATGTCCGACCCCAAGGAACAACGGAGCTCGCGGAGTACCAGAACTACCCATGATGTTCTGGTTGACGATCTCGGCCACCACCGGGACGTCGAGCAACGACGTGTACGGCGCCTTGACCATGGCCGCATCGGTGAGTGTCGGATAGTCGTCGGCGAACTGTGCGATGCATTCCTGGTCGACCTGATCCATGACCTGGAGACCGTAGTCGGAGACGAACTCGCTGACGTCGAGTCCATAGGCCCGCTGGTAGGCGACGATGAGTGCCGGAATGACACCGGCCCATTTCGGACTACCACTGACGTAGGGCAGGTTGTGCGCGAAGTCGACGGGCACACCGCCTGCTGCGACACCGACGATGTTCAACTCCGGTGCGTAACGCGGCGCGACCTCGGCGCCCCACTGAGTCGGCACCGATCCACCCGAGTAGCCGATCAGCCCGACGGGAGTCGACGACGGTAGCCCGAGGAACGACTCGGCCGCCCGGACGCCGTCGAGTGCCGCGAACCCGGATTGCTGTCCGACTGTCCACTCGAGTTCTTCGCCCTCGTAATCCGGTGCGACGACGGTGTAACCGGCGGCGAGGTAGCCGGCGATCACAACTTGCTCGGCGCTGGCGATCGGGCTCGTGGCACCGCCGCTGAGTGTGTACGAGGGATCGCACTGAGAACCGAGAGCGTCGTAGGCCATGTGGTACGAGACGATCTTGGTCGGGCCTGGCACGAGTGGTCGCAGTACCGTCGCGACCGTGACGACCCTGGCGCCGTGTTGGTCGGTCGTTCGGTACAGAACCTGGTCGCCCCTGATGGGGGTCGTCTGTGTCGGCGTCGCGAAGGTCATCGGCCGGGACCGCAGCACGGTACCGGGAGACACCTCGAGCCCGCCGTCCCAGCTGTAGAACGGATCGTTCGCGGGAATCGGCGAACCGGGGCCTGGATCTGCCTGTGCCGCAGGGACACCTATCAGCGTTACGGATCCGAGAACCAGAGCAACGGAGGCCAGCAGCCTCACGACAAACCCTTTACCAACCTGTGACATGGAACAGATTAAAGCTCACAACCGCACCGACGGCGACACGAATCTCGCAGATTCATCCTCTACGGATGGGGCGTCACTCGTCGGGCGAGGGGAGCTTGCCGAACGTCACGGCGAGATCCCAGGGTGCCGCGTTCCACTGCGACGCTGCGGCCGCGGCGAAGATGGACGCCGTTCTCACCGAGTCCTCGGTGGCGGGTCCGGACACCGAGGTCCCGGACTGATCGGCGGGAACATCGTCCGGCCAGACGCCCGTGCCGCGGGGTACCGGTGACGTCTCGACCACCGAGACCGCGGCCTCCGGACCGGCCACCACGGCTGCGAAGCAGTACGGACTCTGCGGAGAATCCCAGCCGCCCAGCTCGAGCACCCAGAACTCACCGCGTTGCGCGGCCGACAACGAAACCTCGGCGAGAAAATCCTGCAGTGAATTCCACGGATTCGTCTCCGGCGCGATCGGATCCATCAATTCGAACGTGTGGGCCCGTATTCCCTCCTCGGACGTGTACCGCTCCTGCAGCAGCAACGTCCTTCCGGCCTCGTCGAACAGGCCTGCCTCACGAAAACGGTTGTCCGGCATGGAGGTACGAGCCACGAGACCCCGGCCGAGAACCGCCGCCAGTGCCTCGGGTTCCGCAACGGTCCACACTCGCGCGCCGCTGTCGGACCACAGCTGGATCACCCCGCTCACCAACGGACTCAACATCACGGTGGTGAGCGTGCTTCCGGGTTCCATCGCAGTCACCGGTTACTTCAGAACGATGTTGACCATGCGCCCCGGAATGACGATGACCTTGGTAGGTGCCTTGCCGTCGAGAAGGGCAACGATCTTCTCCTCCGCCAACGCGATCTTCTCGACGTCGGTATTGGTGGAATCCGCCGGCACCGTGATGCGGCTGCGCACCTTGCCGTTGACCTGAATGGGGTAGTCGACGGTATCGGCGACGAGCCACTTCTTGTCCACCCGGGGGAAGGGTCCGTGAGCCAGTGAACGGTCGTGGCCGAGCCGGCTCCACAGTTCCTCGGAGAGATGCGGCGCCATCGGCGCGAGCATCAGAATCAACGGCTCGACGACACCGCGAGGGGCACCGTTCGGGTACTCCTTGGTGAGGTGATTGGCCAGCTCGATCAGCTTGGCGCCGGCCGTATTGTCGCGCAGCGCAGTGTAATCCGCCTCCACACCGTCGATGATCCGGTTGAGTACACGCAAGGTGTCCTCGCTTGGCTTCTCGTCGGTGACGCGCACGGCGCCGGTCTCCTCGTCGAGCACCAGACGCCACACACGCTGCAGGAAACGCTGCGCACCGACGACGTCCTTCGTCGCCCACGGACGCGAGGTGTCCAGCGGTCCCATCGACATCTCGTAGAACCGCAGCGTGTCCGCGCCGTATTCGGCGAAGATGTCGTCGGGGGAGACGGAGTTCTTCAGGCTCTTGCCCATCTTGCCGTACTCACGATTGACGGGTTCGCCCTGGTAGAACCATCCGCCGTCGCGCTCTTCGACGTCCTCGGCAGGCACGTAGACCCCGCGCGCATCGGTGAAGGCGTAGGCCTGGATGTAGCCCTGGTTGTACAGGCGGCGATACGGCTCGCTCGAACTGACGTGCCCGAGATCGAAGAGCACCTTGTGCCAGAAGCGCGAGTAGAGAAGGTGCAGCACAGCATGTTCGACGCCGCCGACATACAGGTCGACACCGCCCGGGTCGTTCGGTCCGTGAATCTCCGGACGCGGACCGACCCAGTACTTCTCGTTCTCGGGGTCGGCAAAGGTCTCGGAGTTGGTCGGATCGATGTAGCGCAGTTGATACCAGGAACTGCCTGCCCACTGCGGCATCACGTTGGTGTCGCGGCGGTAGGTCTGCAGACCGTCACCGAGGTCGAGTTCGACGTTCACCCAGTCGGTCGCCTTCGCCAGCGGAGGCGAGGGCTCGGAGTCGGCGTCGTCGGGGTCGAAGGAGACCGGTGCGTAGTCCGCAACCTCCGGGAGTTCCACCGGCAGAACCGAATCCGGGAGCGCATGCGCGTTGCCCTCGGCGTCGTAGACGATCGGGAACGGCTCGCCCCAGTATCGCTGCCGCGCGAACAGCCAGTCGCGCAGCTTGTACTGGATGGTGCCGCGGCCCTTGCCTTCCGACTCCAGCCGCGCCACTACGGCCGCCTTGGCCTCGTCGACCGGCAGTCCGTCCAGGAAGCCCGAGTTGACCAGGGCGCCCTCTCCCACGAATGCCGCCGCGCTGACATCGCCGCCCGAGATGACCTCGCGCACCGGCAGTTCGAACGTGGTGGCGAACTCCCAGTCGCGCTGATCGTGTCCGGGAACGGCCATGATCGCACCGGTGCCGTACCCGGTGAGCACGTAGTCGGCGATGAACACCGGCACCTGCTCACCGTTGACCGGGTTCTCGGCATAGGAGCCGGTGAAAACGCCCGTCTTCTCCTTGTTCTCCTGGCGTTCCAGATCGGACTTGGCCGCGATCGAAGCACGGTAGGCAGCAATGGCGTCCGCCGGAGTCGCAGCGCCGCCGGTCCAGACTGCCGGGACATCAGCGGGCCACTCGGCCCGCGTCAAGCCGTCGACCAGCTCGTGCTCCGGGGCCAGCACCACGTACGAGGCACCGAACAGAGTATCGGGACGCGTCGTGAAGACCTCGATTTTAGATGACGAGCTGCTTGCGAACGACACCTGCGCACCGCGCGAGCGACCGATCCAGTTGCGCTGCATCGACTTGACCTTGTCCGGCCAGTCGAGATATTCGAGGTCGTCGATCAGGCGATCCGAGTACGCGGTGATACGCATCATCCACTGCCGCAGGTTCTTTCGGAACACCGGGAAGTTTCCGCGATCGCTGCGGCCGTCGGAGGTGACCTCCTCGTTGGCCAGCACCGTGCCGAGACCCGGGCACCAGTTGACCATCGAGTTGGACTCGTAGACCAAGCGGAAGCCGTCGAGAACACCGGCGCGCTCGGACGCGGTGAGAGTGTTCCAGTCGCGGCCGTCGTCCACGGCGCGAGAACCGTCGGCGAACGACGCTTCCAGTTCGGAGATCGGCCGCGCCTTCCCCTGATCGACGTCGTACCAGGAATTGAAGATCTGCAGGAAGATCCACTGGGTCCAGTGGTAGAAGTCGACGTCCGTCGTCGCCAGGGATCGGCGACGGTCGTGACCGAGACCGAGGCGTCGCAGCTGGCGTCGCATGTTCGCGATGTTGGTCTCGGTGGTCGAGCGTGGATGCGTTCCCGTCTGCACCGCGTACTGCTCGGCAGGCAGACCGAACGCGTCGTACCCGAGCGCATGGAGAACGTTGCGGCCGTGCATTCGATGGAAGCGTGCGAACACGTCCGTAGCGATGTAGCCGAGGGGGTGCCCGACGTGAAGGCCGCTGCCCGACGGGTACGGGAACATGTCCTGAACGAACAGCTTGTCCTTCGGAACGTCGCCCTTCAGCGGGCCGACCGGGTTGGGGGCGTCGAAGATGCCCTGCTCATCCCACAGGTCTTGCCACTGCTGCTCGATGCGCCCGGCCACATCCGCGGTGTAGCGGTGCTCGGGGACGGTCTCGGAAGGCACTTTGGCTGGCTCGGTCACATACAGCAGCCTATTGGGTCATTCCGCAGGCTCCACTCCCGAGGTAAGGCGTGAGCTGGGCCGCCTGGTACTTCGGCCCGTGGTCGACGTATTCTTGGCGGCGTGATCGTCGTGTCCATACTGCTGTTCGTGCTCGCGCTCGTCGTCGGCTCCGTTGCCGCAATGAGCCTGACGGGCAAACTTCCGCGCAACCGGTGGGCCGGTGTGCGCACGGCCGAGTCGATGCGGGACGACGAGACCTTCACGATGGCCAACAAGGTCGCTGGTCCGACCAACGCCGCGGCCGCCCTTCTCCTTCTCGTCGGCGGCGCTGCCGGCCTGATGCTGACCGGCGTGTTCTCCGTCGTCGCCGTCGTCGTCTGCCTGGTCGCCGCATTCGTGACCGCCGGCATCGGCGGCTCGATCGGCGCGCGTGCTGCGGCGGCGGCGAAGCCGGCCGAAGAAGCAGGTGGTTGTGGACACTCCTGCATCTCGTGCAGCCTGAAGGACGCCTGCGCACCGAGCTGAGCATCATGCGCACCCACAGGACCTTCGATCCGGCAGGCGTCGTCTTCGGCGTCGCGCTGCCGATCGCTGCAGCCGCCCTGACGGTGGTGAGCACCGCGGTCTGGCGTTCACGACTTCCGGACCAGATCGCAACGCACTGGTCGGGCACCGAACCCGACGGCTTCATGAACCCCAGCACCAGCTCGTGGGCACTCGCGATCGTCATCGTGATCGTCGGCGGTGGCTGCAGTGCCATCGCGGCATTGGCACACGCGCTTCTGATCATGCGACGGATCATGTTGATGATCGGATCGACCGTCGTCGGCCTCATCACCGTGTTGCACCTGGCGATCATCGGCAAGCAGCTGGACGTCGAATCGATCACCCAGGTCGAAATCCCAGGCTGGGCCCTCGGCGTCGGCACGGTGGTCGGCTTCAGCGTCGGGCTCCTCGGAGCATCGTTGTTGCGCGACTATCGCGAGCGCGTCGACGCCGACTCGCCGCCGCCTGCGTCGCTGCCCCGTGCCGCGGGGCCGGGCGAGGAACTCCCCATCATCGAGCCACTCGGCGCGGGCCGAGTAGCCATCACGATTCTGTTCGCCATCCTTGCGGCCGCCGCCGGACTCGCCTGCTGGCTCGCGGAATCCTGGTGGCCGGTGGCGATTTTTCTGCCCCTGTCCGTATTGCCTGTCTCGCTGATGCGCTACGAATTGGTCGTCGACCGTAAAGGTATCCACGTCAGCAGCCTCGGCATGGCTGCGTTCGACTACGGGTTGAACGAGATCACCGGAGCCTCGGTGCGCGAGGTCGACCCGTTCAGCGACTTCGGCGGCTGGGGCTTGCGGGTCAAGGGTCGCGGCAACTTCGCCGTGGCGACGGCAAAGGGACCTGCCGTGTTCGTCACGTTCGCGAACGGGCAGCGCCTCACCATCACCACCGAGCGCGCCGAGCAGATTGCCTGCACGCTGAACACTCTGTCTTCGCAGCGTTGAATAGCCGAAAACAAACCAATTGCCGCTTTTACTGGATACTCTGAGGGCACACATGGGGTAGTGGCTGGAGGCCGTGACGAACGACATCGAACGAGCGGCCGACGAGCGGACCGGCTCGTCCCGGAAGGCCCATCATCGCCGTCATTCGACGGACACCGTGTCGGCCGCGCTGCGAGAGTGGTATCTCCAGCCGTTCGATTACGAGTGGATCGTCCTTCACCGGTCCACCCGCGGCTTGCACCGTTCCATTCAGAATGTCTTCGGCGCAGCCACCCTGCTGTTCGCCGCGGCATCGATACTCATGCTCTTCAGCTCGAGAGGGCCGGTCGGCTTCCTGGCTCAAGCCTGGATAGTGCTCGTCCTGCTGGTGCAGTTGGCAGTGGCGCTGCGGTGGTTCTTCGGCCCACTTCCCAAGCGTCGAGACTTCATAGCGTTCGCGATCTTCGGCGATGTAGGTCTCACCTCGGTACTCGTCCTGTACCAACCGTTCGGCGCACTCATCGGTGCCGGACTCTTCGTCGTCACCGGCGCGCTGTGTACGTATTTTCTCAGCCCACGGTGGCTGCTGGCACACCTCGCATGGTGTGCGGTCTTCATCGGCATCACCGCTGTTCGGGCGTGCTTCGCCCCGAGTGAAGACATCGCCACCGCGCTCGCCGGTGGCCTCGTCGCCATCGCGATCAACTCGGCCATCCCACTGTTGGCGCACATCGCCTGGACAGCGATCGGCCGTGATGCTCGACGGTCGCTGCTCGATCCACTGACCGATCTGCTCAATCGTCGCGGTGTCGAAGATGCAGCCATGCAACTCGTGGCGAAAAGCCACCAACGGGGTCACACCCTGGTGGTCATCGTCGTCGACATCGACCGCTTCAAAGCAGTCAACGACTACTACGGACACGACAGCGGTGACGATGTCATCGTCACCGTCGCACGCCGGCTCGCCGCACTCTTCGCCGACGAGGGCGTCGTTGCTCGAATCGGGGGCGAGGAGTTTCTCGTCGTCTTCTCCAACCCCATCGAGCAGGCTCACGATTTGATCCATCGAACGAGTACGTCGTTGCACCGACCGGAGGACCCGATCCCCATCACCGTGAGCGTCGGCGCGGCCATCGTGTCGAGTCCCGCCGATCTATGGGGTGACGGTCCGACGATCATCACCAAGGCAACGCGAGCGGCCGACTCCATGATGTATCGCGCGAAGTACGACGGCGGCAATCGGACGGCCACGATTCAACTCTGACGCAGCGAAGCCCGAACTCCCGCAGACGCGAAGAGTTCGGGCTTCGTTTTTCCCGCCGGGGGGGAAAATCAGCCGCCGGTCACCGGACCGTTCCAGACACACGGGATCGTGTTCGCCGGGCTACCGACGGGATCGAGTGCATTCTTGACGATGCCGATGGTGCGCGGTGAGACGGTGATCGACAGATGGTCGGAGACGTCGATGCCGCACCCGTCCTGAAGCAGGATGTTCTTGACCGTGGCGCCGGGCCCGGCCGTCAGGAAGGTCGTCTTGTACGGGGTGACGACCTCGTCGAATCGAGTGCCGAGAACGGTGTAATCGATTCCGGGATCCGTGTCGCCGCCGACTGCCAACGCCTTGACCAGAGGTGAATCGAGCACCTGATCGGATGCGGCCGGTCCTGCGATTGCGCCCACGAGACCGAGCACGTTGAGGCCGAGGTTGTTGATGGTGCGTCCGAGAGAACCGATTCCGACGAGCGTCGTGCCGTGGTTCGACCCCGAGATGCTCACAACTTTGCCGACCTTGTTCTTCGTCGGGTCGGCCGGATTTGCGCCACCCTCGAAGCGGAGGTACTGACGGGTGACCAGTCCACCTTGCGAGTGACCGACGATGTCGACCTTCGCAGCACCGGTGCGCGCACGGACCGCGTCGATGTAGACGGCGATCTCCTTGGCGCTGTCGGCGACGGGACCGGTTCCGCGTAGCGACTTCACGTGGCCGAGGGCGCTCGAATCCTTGTCACCGTAGTTGAGGGCGAACACGCAGTATCCGGCCTCCTTCAGTGCAGGCGATATGCGCGCGAAGTTGTTGTACGCGTTCTCCCATGTACCGTGCAGCAGCACAACGGGATTGGGATGCGCTGCGGTCGGCTTGCAGCTCCAGTCGTTCGCACCCTGCGGGGCGACGTTCGGGTTGACGATGCTGTACAGGAATCCCGCGAGGAAGTTCTTCTGCACCGGACCGTATCCAGAAGTCTCGGTTTCCGGATCCTGAGTGACGACCGCGGCCGCGGCGTCGGTGATGTTCGGCTTGGCGAGTCCTTGATCCTCCGCCTTGGGGGTCGCTTCGGTTCCCTCCGGGGGAACTACTTCGGAACCGTCCTGGCTCACCGTTGCCGGCGGAGCAGGCTCCTCCGCGGGCTGGGCATGAGCCATGGCGGAGCCGGTGAGAACCAGAGCGCATGACAGGGCGCCGACAGTGGCGGTCCAGCGCGCTCTTCCGTTGTGCTTCATCGACATTGACCGTTCGCTTTCGTTCATCGGTCACCTCCGGCGTTCGAGTTCCCCGAGAAGTGCCGTCACTGCATCGATGTCGCAATCGAGACTCGCATACTCGGCGAGTCTTCCGAAGACCTGCCGGACGCGGAGAGCCCCTTTCGTGTCCGTCTCGAAGCACGTACGGTCCCCCCGGACCGTGACCTTCGTGTGGCACAGCGTCGATGCTGTTCGCCGAGCCAGGACGAACAGTAGGAGGAGCACCCCGCGATACACATCGAGATCGGCTATCTCTGGACAAGAGATCGAACGATTGCCGTGGGGTTGGGCACCTTCACAACATCAATGCCTCAGACGCGTCATGATCGCGTCGCGCAAAGCACCTCTCGGTGATCGTGACCGGTCGCGAGTGACGAGAACGAATTCGATGTTTCCCGGATCGGGGAGTCCGTGGTCGTCGAGTGCCACCAGACCTTCGGGAAGAGTCGAGAGGGCGTGCACGAAATAGCCGAGCCCAGCCTGCGCTGCTGCGCGTAGACCGAGCTCACTGTCGGTCACACAGGTGATTCGCCACGCGCGGCCCGCACGATCGAGAGCCGCGAGCGCAGCACTTCGAGTGATACTCGGCGGCGGATACGTCGCGAACGGCACGACTCCCTCCGGCGGCGTGGTGCCCGGCGTTCCTACCCAGACGAGACGGTCCGCCCACACGAGTTCTCCGTGTGTCTCGCCCGGCCGCCGTTTTCCGAACACGAGATCGAGTTCTCCGGCGTCGAATTTCGATCTCAACGTTTCGCTGAGGCCCACGATCAGCTCGAGATCGACTCCGGGGTGCGCCTTACGAAAGTCGTACAGGACGCGCGGCAGTTCGGTGGCGACGAGATCGTCGGACACGCCGAGCCGAAGCCGCCCCGACAGCGGCGCTTCCGTGAAGTAGTACTCCGCTTCCGCGGTGGCGTCGAGGATCGCGCGGGCGAACCCGATCATTGCCGTGCCGTCGCCGGTGAGTTCCAAGTTTCGGGTGTCACGCAGAAACAGCTCGCGCCCCACTGCCTTCTCGAGCCGGGTGATGTGGCCACTGACCGTGGACTGCCGGAGCCCGAGGAGCTGACCGCCCGCGGTGAATCCGCCCTCTCGTTCGACGGCGAGGAAGGTTCGAAGGAGAATCGGATCGAGTCGCACGATCCAGATCTATCATGAATCACGTTCTCAGTAAACGTGCTTATCGTCTTTCGCGATCAATCCTGAACCGATATCGTGAGCCGAGTGAACTTTCTCAGGCAGGCCCGCCCCGACGGCTTCGTCCTCGGAATCTTCGCGACTGCCGCCTTGGCCAGCATCCTTCCCGCCACCGGTACCGCCGAAACCGTTCTCGGCTGGTGCACCAAGATCGCCATCGGCTTGCTGTTTCTGATCTACGGTGCGCGTCTGTCGCCTCAGGAAGCATGGCAGGGCGTCAAGCATTGGCGACTGCACAGCGTGGTGTTGGCCACCACTTATGTGCTCTTTCCGTTGATCGGACTCGCGCTTCGAATTCTCGAACCGGCCGTGGTGTCCGCCGACCTCTACACCGGAATTCTCTTCCTGTGCCTGGTGCCGTCGACGGTTCAGTCGTCCATCGCCTTCACCTCCATCGCGAAGGGAAACGTCGCAGGCGCTGTGGTGAGCGCATCGTTCTCCAACATCGTCGGAGTCTTCGTGACCCCCCTCCTGGTCATCCTGCTGCTCGACACATCGGGCGACGCTCACGTCGAAGCAAGCTCGATCCTGAACATCGTTGCCCAGCTACTCATCCCGTTCCTTGTCGGCCAACTGATCCGACCTCTCGTCAAGGGCTGGCTGGCACGGCATTCCCGGCCGACCAAGGTGGTGGACCGCGGCTCGATCCTGCTCGTCGTCTACTCCGCGTTCAGCGAGAGCATGAATCAACATGTGTGGTCGGCGGTTTCGGCATGGCAGATCGTTGCCGTCGTGGTGGTGTGCTGCGTGATTCTCGCTGCGGTGCTCACTCTCACTCACTTCATCGGTAAGGCAATGGGATTCCCGCTGCCGGACCGTATCGTCCTCGTGTTCTGCGGGTCCAAGAAAAGCCTGGCCAGCGGGTTGCCGATGGCCTCGGTGCTGTTCATCGGACAGCCGGTCGGACTGATCGTGCTGCCCTTGCTGCTGTTTCATCAGATTCAGCTGATGGTCTGTGCTGTGCTGGCGCAACGGTACGCCGCACAATCGCCTGTCAAGGGTGATGCGGAGGTCGCGTTGCCCGGTTAGCGTGAGAGATCCGAAGACTCTCTGGAGGAAAACGTGGCCCGACTCGAGCATCCCGACGGCGTCATCTCTGCGGCGTACACCGGCCGACTCGCAACCAATCCGATCCCAGCGCTGCGACTGCCCGAGGAGCAACTCGATCCGGAAGCCGCCTACCGGTTCATCCACGACGAACTGATGCTCGACGGTTCCTCCCGGCTCAATCTCGCCACCTTCGTCACCACCTGGATGGATCCGCAGGCCGAGAAGTTGATGGCCGAGACCTTCGACAAGAACATGATCGACAAGGACGAGTACCCGGCAACGGCCTCCATCGAGGAACGCTGCGTCAACATGGTCGCCGACCTGTTTCATGCACCGGGCCTCGATCCGGAGGATCCGGGCAGCGCCACCGGGGTATCGACCATCGGGTCGAGCGAGGCAGTCATGCTCGCAGGCCTCGCGCTGAAGTGGCGCTGGCGCGCACGCCGCGGCGACAGTGACACCACACGGCCCAATCTCGTTCTGGGAAGCAACGTTCAGGTGGTCTGGGAGAAGTTCTGCCGCTACTTCGACGTCGAGCCCAAGTACCTACCGGTGGAACGTGGCCGGTACGTCATCACCCCGGAGCAGGTCCGCGACGCAGTCGACGAGAACACCATCGGCGTGTGCGCGATCCTCGGCACCACATTCACCGGGGAGCTCGAACCGGTTGCGGAGATCTGCGACGTCCTCGACTCGATCGCGGCGGACGGTGGGCCGGACGTCCCGGTCCATGTGGACGCGGCCAGCGGAGGATTCGTCGTACCGTTCCTGGATCCACATCTGGAGTGGGATTTCCGCCTGCCGCGCGTGGTTTCCATCAATGCCAGCGGTCACAAGTACGGACTGACCTATCCCGGAATCGGATTCGCGGTGTGGCGAACCCGCGAGGACCTGCCCGAGGATCTGGTGTTCCGCGTCAACTATCTCGGCGGCGACATGCCGACGTTCACCTTGAACTTCTCGAGGCCGGGCAACCAGGTGATCGGTCAGTACTACAACTTCCTGCGGCTCGGACGCTCCGGCTACACCGACATCATGAAGGCGCTGCGCGACACCGCCGTTCGGGTCAGCGGCCACCTCACCGAACACCCGGCGTTTCACGTCATCACCGACGGAAGCGCGATCCCCGTCATCTCCTTCGAGCTCACCGGCGAGCGCGACTACACGGTGTTCGACATCTCCCACGAACTACGTGCTCGTGGTTGGCAGGTGCCCGCATACACGATGCCGGACAACGCAACCGACGTCGCCGTGCTGCGCATCGTAGTTCGCGAAGGCTTCAGCGCAGACCTCGGGCGGTTACTGTGCATCGCGATCAGCGAGGTCATCGACCAGCTCGATGCCGCAGCAGCCGGGCACGGTGGGTCGACGGCGACGCACTTCGCGCATTGATGCAGCTCCGCTGCCGGTGTGTGCGTAGTCGGTCCAGGTGCCGACCACGCACACACGGGCGCCGCAGGCGCTAGTTCCGCTCGACCTCGATCGGATGCGACGCCAACATCGCCAACGGCATCGGCTGGCGCCGCAGCACGGAAGCCCACAGATCGATCTTCGGAGGACCGATGACGTCCGACGCGAGAGCCGAAACCACCATCCAATCGTCGCGACCGAGTTCACCGTCGAGCTGGCCCAGTGTCCACCCCGAGTAGCCGGCGAAGATGCGCACTCCGTCGACGAGCGGTGCGATATCGGCCGGATCGGAATCGAGATCGATCATCACGACTCGGCCGTCGACGCGCCTGATGCCGGGGATGCCGGCGATGTCGACGCCGGTGCGCACCGTGGCCAGGCACAGCGCCGAATCGCGTTTCACCGGTCCGCCGACGTACAGCGCCTTCGGTCGGGCGGCCAGCTCGGACCACTGCGGCAACACGTTCTGCACTGCCGTCTCACTCGGACGGTTGATGACGACGCCGAGACTGCCGGAGTCGTTGTGCTCGATCATGTAGACGACCGTGCGTCGGAACGTCGGCTCGACGAGCTCGATCGAGCTCACCAACAAGCTTCCGGGGCGTACCGCCTGATCGACGGATGCCGTCTGGTCTTCCGGTTCTTCCGCATGCGCCGCCATGGACACATTGTGGCACCGCGAACCACCGGATGTGACGCAAGGAATCGGACGAGTTACCGAGCTAGTGGAACCCCGCCAGTTCCACCAGGCACGCCAGTTGATGTTCGAACAGCACGTCCCTGGCACCGAACGTCTCGGATCCGTACTGGTCGAAGACGTCGAAGCTCACCGCGCCGAACAATGACGCCCACACCAACACCCCACGCGCGAGGGCGTCGTCGGACAACGGCGTTCCCATTTCGTTACGAACTTCGGTGAAATCGTCGTGCAGGGGACCGAGCGATACCGAGGACGCCCGCGACTCCAGCAGACCCGATCGGTCCGCTTCGTCGAAGATGCGGACCAACTGGACGATGACGCGCGTTCCGGGCCCGGTCGTCTGCTCGGCCGGCGCGTGATATCCGGGGACCGGGCTGCCGAACAGCAACGCGTAGCTCGACGGCACACGGCGCCCCCACGTGCGGACCGTTCGTCCGAGCGCCAGAAACTTCTCGACGGGACCGTCGACGGCCGCCACAGCGGCCTCCACCTCGTCGCCCAGCTCGGTGTACGCGTCGACGACGAGCAACGTCAGCAGTTCGTCGCGGCTCTTGACGTAACGATAGACCGCCGAGGACACGACCCCGAGATCCCTCGCGACTGCACGCAGAGACAGCGCCGCCGCCCCGTCGGCAGCGAGATGTTCGCGGCCGATTCGGGTGATGTCGGCGAGCGTCTGTGCTCGGGCGCGTTCGCGAGGGGTAGTCGACATAGAGGACACAGTAACGGTGAGATGTGACCTCAGGCCGTTACTTCGTCGTGGGAGCGTACGAACTCCATGACGGCCGGTACGACCGAGCCCGGCATCTGCCACAGGACGCTGTGGCCTCCTCCCTCGATGATCTCGGTGCGGGCACCGAGAACGTTGGCCGTTATCCGTTCCGCTCCGATCTTCGGATCGGCGAGCACCGTCTCGGCCCCGAAGAACGCATACGTGGGGCATGAGATCGACTGCAGCTGTTCGTCTTTCAAAGGTGACTGCCAGGGCGTACGACGTCGATAGCCCAACGATGCTCGGGCACAGTCCACCTCGACGGCCGAGAGCTCGATTCCTGGAGACAGCCACGCGTTGAACTTCGCAAAGCCTTCGTTCGTGGGCCGCATACCCAACCGGATCATCCTCCACAGAAGCTTCTTGCTCACCTTGCCGACGGCCGCGCCCGGTTCACCGAGAGTCAGGCTGGCCAGACGTTCCGAAATCCCCGCTCCTGCCAGCGCGGCATGCCACGCGCCTTCGGAGTATCCGAACAGGTGCGCGGATTCGAGGTCGAGAGCATCGAGCACGTCCCCGATCCACCGCGCATAGTCTGCACCCTCGGTCATCGGCGCAGTCTGCACGCTTTTTCCCGCCGTCCCGATGGTGTCGAGTGCGTACACCGTTCGATCGGAAGCAAATGTCTCGGCGAACGGAGCCCACGCGTGACCGGTCCCGGAGATCGGATGGATCAACACCATCGGTGTCCCCGATCCGCTGCCGAATTTACGGATACGCGTGGACCCGTAGGATGTTTCCACGTCGAGCGGAGTCACCGAAACCGAAGTGGGCCATAGATCTTCCAAAGCTCGGTAGCATCCCATGTAGCGCTCCCGGGCTTTGTCGTTCTTGAAACCGCCGATCTTTGCCATGACTACCTCCCGTGTGTAGTAATTCGCGGGTCACTGTCGACGGTCAGGCCGTCGAGTCACCCGACTCGGCCGAACCGAGTCGAGCGAAGGGGTCGATCGAGAAGATGACCTCCATCGGTACCTCGAAATAGTGCGAGATCCGTAGCGCGAGATGGAGGCTGGGACTGTACTCGCCCCGTTCGAGATACCCGACGGTTTGGTAGTGCACGTCGAGCGCCTCGGCCAGGTCCCGCCTCGAGATGCCGCGCTCGGCACGCAACATCGCGATGCGGTTGTAGATGACTTCAGTAGGCACGTGCCAGAGCCTTGTCTCGTCGTTCGTCCATCTTGCTTCCTGATTCGTTTCGGGCCATGCGGCCCAACACTATCGGGGCCAGAATCAAGCCAAGGACCGCCCAGGCGCCGAGAACGCCCGCCGTCTCCAGATGTCGCCAGGACTGGTCGATCTCGATCTGCATCGCACTGTCCGGCAGCAGAGCGGACCGCAGTCCGAGGCCCAACCAGTAACACGGCAGCACCTGGGCGATGCCTTGCAGCCAACCGGGTAGTGCGGTGATCGGATAGAAGATCCCTGACACTCCGACCACCAGCATCAACGGCATCGTCACGAAGAACAATGCGCGCGCGGTGCCGACCACGGCACCGAGCACGGCACCGAGCGGAAGGGTTGCAAGCAACCCGAGCACCAGAACCCACACCAGATCGAACCAGGATCGGACGCTGTCGAGCGACACTCCGCCGACGATGACCCAGCCGGCGATCAGAATCGCCACAACTTGCACCGTGACCATGCAGGCGTTCGTCCCCACCCGACCGATGAAGTATCCGATCATCCCGTTCGGGGTTGCCTTCGCGCGCAACAATGTTCCGTCCTCGCGATCGAGCACCAGGCTCTCGCCGATGGTGTAGACCCCGTTGAAGAAGATGATCGTGCCCATGACACCCGGCAGAGCCAGCACCGCGAGACCGTAGCCCGTCGACTCGAATGTGCCGTTTCGCATGAAGAACAACGCCACCATGATCAGCGCCGGGAACAGAAATACTGCCGCAAGCCCTTGAGGGTCGGTGAACATCTGACGAAGTTCGATTCCGGTTCGGCGAAATCCCGCTTGCACGGCAACACTTTTGGCGATCATTTTGCAACCTCTTTCACCACATGTACTGGGCTGCCGGATTGGTGTACCAGCGCCATGTAGCTGTCCTCCAACGTGCTTCGGCGCACCTCCAGTTCGACGATGCGATCTCCGTGCTGCACATAGAGATCGTGGATGAACTTCGCGGAATCAGTCGTGCTGTGCACCGAGCGTCGGCCGTCCAGACTCCACCGAACCTCCGAATCCGCCGGCATTCCGCGAGCCAGATCATCCGGGGATCCATCGGCGATGATTCGACCGCCGCCGAGCACGACGATGCGGTCGGCGAGCTTCTCCGCCTCGTCGAGGTCATGGGTGGTCACCACGATGGTGGTCCCTTCCAGGTCCGCCAATCGGTGCACCAGATCATGGAATCCGCGGCGAGCATCCGGGTCGAACCCTGCGGTCGGCTCGTCGAGGAACAGCACCTCCGGCTTACCGACGATCCCGATGGCCACATCCATTCGCCTTCGCTGTCCGCCGGACAGAGAGCTGATCTTCTTCGACGCGTGCTCGGTGAGGCCGACCAGTTTCAGCAGCTCAGCGACGTCCCACGGTCGTTCGATACTGCCGGTGCCGAACGGCGCGTAGAACTTCCCCAGGTAGTCCAGTAATTCGCCGACGCGCCAGCGACCGTGATCCCGCCACGACTGCAGTACGACGCCTATCCGTGCTCGCCACTGCTCGTCTCCGTCGGCCGGGTCGGTTCCGAGGACGGTAACGCTCCCGGAGGACCGGAGCCGAAATCCCTCGAGGATCTCGAGGGTGGTGGATTTGCCCGCGCCGTTCGGGCCGAGCATGACCAGCACCTCGCCGCGCTGAGCGTTGAACGACACTCCATTGAGGACATCGTTCTTTCCGTACCGCATACATAGGTCCTCGACGTCGATCGCGCCGCCGCTCGATGGTGTCACCCTTGCCTCCCCGTATCGTGGTTGTGGAGCGATTTGTAGCATACCTACTACATTCCGTATTGCCTATAGTTCACCAAACCTTCGATTCGCCACATTGAGAGAGCACTGCTCTTGCTTTCGGGCGCGAGCAGGTGCACACTCGAAGAAACAGAGAGCAGTGCTCACGCTACGAACGACGGAGATACCATGAACCAGCTACACATCGTCATCGGCGCCGGCCCGGTCGGTGGTCAAGCCCCAAGTAGTGGTGTAACTCGTTTTTGATCCTTCGTTGGTGGTTAGGCGGGTAGTTGCATCAGTTCATCGGTGCTCACCTCCGTCGGCGAGCTGGTGTCGGTGTCGGCGGTC
>NZ_JAHFVG010000086.1 GCF_023264675.1 Rhodococcus sp. (in: high G+C Gram-positive bacteria) | reverse complement strand
TTCGCGCTCGGCGGGAACTCCCTCACGGCCACCAGGGTGGTCTAGCGACTCGGGTCGGCACTGGGCACCGAAGTTCCGCTCAGGCTGCTGTTCGAAGCGCCGGGCGTCGAGGTGCTGGCGGGACGAGTGAAGCACGAGAGCGGCTCGGTTCGACGCGCGCCGGTAACCGCACGAGCTGATCGCACGAGCCCGATTCCGCTGTCGCTGGCCCAGCAGCGAATGTGGTTCCTGAACAGACTCGACCCGGATTCCTCGGCTCACAACGTTCCGGTGACGATCAGACTCACCGGCGAACTGGATGTCGCGGCGTTTGCCGAGGCATTTCTCGATGTGACCGCTCGCCACGATATTCTCCGGACCGTTTACCCCGATATCGACGGTGTCGGTAGGCAAGTCATCGACACGACAGTGCCGAGCTCGGTGGTGCTCCATGTCGAGGAGATCGATCCAGCACGGACGGCGGACCGCGCGCTGGAGATGGTCGCTGCGGGATTCGACGTCACCGCAGACATTCCCGTCCGCGCGGCGCTGCTGGTCGAATCGCCGACATCGCATGTGCTCGTCGTCGTCGCGCACCATATCTCGATCGACGGATTCTCCATCGGACCGTTGACCCGGGACCTGGTACGCGCCTACGCCGCCCGCGCTACCGGGTTGGAACCCGGTTGGAGCAGGCCCGCCGTTCAATACGCTGATTACGCAGTGTGGCAACGGCGGTCGCTCGGTTCCGAGGACGACCCGACGTCCATCGCTTTCGCGCAGATCGGGTATTGGACTGCGCAACTCGCGGATCTACCCGTGGAGATCGAGTTGCCTGCCGACCGGCCGCGCCCGGTGGAAGAATCGACCCGCGCTGCCGCCGTCACCGTTGCGCTCGATGCGGAAGTACGCACTCGCACCACCTCGTTGGCGCACTCCGTCGGAGCGACGCCGTTCATGGTCATGCATGCAGCACTCGCCGTCTTCCTGTCACGTCTGTCCGCCACGACCGACATCGTGATCGGAACACCCGTCGCCGGTCGGGGCGAACGTGAACTCGACGACATGATCGGTATGTTCGTCAACACCCTCGTCCTGCGTACCGCCATCGATCCGGCCGCCACGTTCCTCTCGATCGTGCACGGTGTCCGCGAGACGGACCTGTCGGCATTCGCCTACGCGGACATGCCCTTCGAGCAGATCGTCGATGCGCTGGATCCGCCTCGTGTGCGGGGGCGACATCCACTCTTCCAAGTCATGTTCACATTCCAGAACCTCGCCCAGGCACACCTGGAGTTGCCGGACCTGACGATCAGCGGGATGGAACTCGACGCTGCCCGAGCGAAGTTCGACCTGCAGGTCACCGTCTCCGACGCGTACGAGGACGGTGCCCTCGGCGGATGGAACGTCGAGTTCACCTATGCCGCCGACCTGTTCGACCGTTCGACCGTCCTCGGATTCGCGGCCGGGTATCGAAGACTTCTGTCCGGGCTTCTCGACAACCCCGATCTCCCGATCGGAGACATCGAGTCGATGCCCCCGGCGGAGCGTGATCTCGTGGTTCTCGATTGGAGTTCTTCGGGTCCTGCTGTCGAGCCTGCAGACTTCGCGGGCACACTGGTCGACCGTTTCAGCGCTGCGGTAGTCGCATTTCCGAATCGGGTGGCCGTCCGATTCGACGGAACCTCGCTGACCTATCGAGAGCTGAGCGCTCGCGTCGACGTGCTTGCGCGTGTGCTGATTTCGTTCGGAGCACAACCGGAAACATTGGTCGCGGTCGCGCTACCGCGAACGGCCGAACTGGTAGTCGCACTCCTCGCGGTGTCGGTCTCCGGTGCCGGGTACCTCCCCATCGATCCCACCTACCCCCGTGATCGCATCGACTTCATGCTTGCCGACGCCGCGCCCATCGCCATCCTGACCGCGGGAGCCACGGAGGACTTCGACGTGCCCGTGATCGATCTCGGCTCCCCGGATCTCGACAACCCGAATTCCTCTGCCGAGTCTCGTGGGGCCGTGACGAACGAGGACAGGACCTCACCGCTCACGGGAGCCAACCTCGCTTACGTCATCTATACATCCGGATCGAGCGGTCGACCCAAAGGTGTTGCGGTCACGCATGAGAACGTTCTTCGGCTTTTCGACAACACCGCGTCGGGATTTCGGTTCGACAGTACCGACGTGTGGACCATGTTCCACTCGTATGCGTTCGACTTCTCCGTGTGGGAGATGTGGGGACCGCTTCTGCACGGCGGATCGCTCGTGGTGGTCGACTACTACACCTCTCGCTCGCCCGAAACATTCCGTGAGCTGCTTGCCTCCGAGGGCGTGACCGTCCTCAATCAGACACCCTCGGCATTTCACCAGTTGGCCGAGGTCGACCGCATTCTGCCGCCCGCCCCGCTGTCGCTGCGTTACGTTCTGTTCGGGGGAGAAGCGCTGGAGCCCCGTCGGCTCGCGAACTGGTTCTCCCGGCACGGTGACGGCACCGACAGTGGTCCTGCCCTGGTCAACCTGTACGGCATCACCGAAACCACAGTGCACGTTTCACTGCGTCCACTCACGGCGCGCGACGTTCGGTCGGCATCGGTCATCGGTGTACCGATCGCAGGTCTGCGTGTCTATGTGCTCAATCGGCGGTTGCACCCGGTACCGATCGGCGTCGCCGGTGAAATGTACGTCGCCGGAGGCCAGTTGGCGAGGGGCTACCTCGGTAGGTCGGATCTGTCGGCCACTCGATTCGTGGCCGATCCGTTCGGCACCGACGGCCGAGTTCTCTATCGAACCGGCGACCGTGCGCGCTGGATCCACGGCGCCGCCGACAACGGACGCGGTGAACTCGAATACCTCGGCCGGATCGACGATCAGGTGAAGGTGCGGGGCTTTCGGATCGAGCTCGGCGAAGTCGAGACCGCGGTGTCCGCCTTGCCCTCGGTGACGTCGGTGGCCGTCGTCGTGCGAGACGTTCCGCCCGCAGGCGACACTCTGGTTGCGTACGTCGTCCTTGCCGACGACTCCACTGTCGATGTCGAGGACCTTCGACGCGGTGTCGCCGCCTGGGTTCCCGAGCACATGGTGCCCTCCGCGTTCGTCCCGATCGACAAGATTCCGCTGACGGTCAACGGAAAACTCGACCGCACTGCACTTCCCGCACCGACCTTCGTCGTATCGGAGTTCCGCGCTCCGTCGAATCCCGTCGAACAGGTCGTGGCCGGGGTGTTCGCGGACGTTCTCGGCGTCGAGCGCATCGGAGCCGACGACGACTTCTTCGCGTTGGGTGGAAACTCTCTGGTCGCCACTCGTGTGGCGTCGCGACTCGGTGTCGCTCTCGACACCACGGTTGCGCTGAGGTTGCTCTTCGAGGCGTCGACGGTCGCGGAACTCGCGGCGCGATTGCAGAGCGACATCGGTGCCGGTGGTCGAGCTCAGCTCGTGGCACGTTCGCGGCCCGACACTGTTCCGCTCTCGTTCGCGCAGCAGCGGATGTGGTTCCTCAACAGGCTCGATCCGACGTCGAGGGCCTACAACATCTCACTGGCTCTGAGACTGCATGGATCCGTCGACGAGGATGCCTTGGCGATGGCGATCGAGGACGTCATCACGCGCCACGAGCCGTTGCGTACCCGCTATCCGGACGTGGACGGCGTTGGATCGCAGGAAATCGTGGCGTTGGCCGACTTGCGACTGGATTTGGCACCCGAACCGGTCGTTCCGAGTGAAGCGATCGACCGTGTTCGATCCTTGGCGGCAACCTCGTTCGACGTCACCGCAGCCGTACCGCTACTCGTACGTGTCCTGAGGCTCTCGGCCGACGAGCACATGGTGGTGCTCGTCGTGCATCACATCGCCGCGGACGGCTTTTCGCTCGGGCCGCTCACGCGCGACATGATGACGGCATACGCCGCACGATCGCAGGGAGGCTTGCCCGGTTGGGAGCCACTGGAAGTCCAGTACGCCGACTACATTCTGTGGCACCGCGAAATCCTGGGTGACCAGCACGACCCGACGTCGATACTTGCAGTGCAACAGAACTTCTGGCGAAATGCACTCGACGGGCTGGGCAAGCAGACCGGAATTCTGCCCGACCGGCCACGTCCCGCCGCGCGGAGTGGGGTCGGGGCAACCCACGAGTTCGAGATCGGCTCCGAGTTGCTCGATTCGATCGAAATGTTTGCTCGCGAACATAACTCGTCGCCATTCATGGTTCTGCACACTGCTGTGGCGATTCTGCTTGCGCGCTCCTCGGGGGACGAGGACATCGCAATCGGGACGCCGGTGGCCGGCCGTGGGGAGTCTCAGCTGGACGGCGTTGTCGGAATGTTCGTCAACACTTTGGTACTCCGGCTCCCGGTTCGGCCTGCGGACACGATCACCGAGGTGTTGCGGGCAGCACGAGAGACCGACCTGGAATCGTTCGCGCAGTCGGATGTTCCGTTCGACCGAATCGTCGAGCTTCTGGATCCGCCGAGATCAGCGGCGATGACACCGTTCTTTCAGGTCGTCGTTGCTCTGCAGAACCACGGCACGGCACTGCTGGATCTACCGGGTCTGACGATTTCCGGTATGGCGACTGCCGATCACGTCGCGACCCATGATCTGCAATTCGTCTTCTCCAGCACGCAGTCAGACGACGGCGCATCGTCCCTCGGTTGCACGATCGTCTATGCGACGGATCTCTACGAGCGCGCCACCGTCGCAACGGTCGCGGACAACCTGCTCACTGTCCTCCGTACCCTCTCGCTCGATCCGAATACCATCGTTGCCGAGATCGACCTGGCGACGACGATGGGGGAGGAGCCGATTCTCGATTCGTGGCCGATCTCACCCACTCGACTGCATCTTCGGACTTTGTCGCAGGTGCTCGACGCATCGGTGGACGCCGAGGCCTCCGCACCGCTGCTCGTCGAGAACGGTACGGAGACTGCCTACCTGGACGTCGCGGAACAAGTTGCTCGTACCGCGAGATATCTGATCTCCCAGGGCGTCGGGCCAGGCGGCCGGGTAGTGATCGAGCTGCCACCGACCATCGAGTATGTCGTAGCACTGTGGGCGGTATGGTCCGCAGGCGCTGCAGTGGTGTTCGGAGCGGCGCAGCCCGTCGACGTGGTTCTGACTGCCACGGAGTCGATGCCGGGCGGCTCCGTTGACAGCCGGCGGGTCATCGCGCTGGATGCCGGCGATGTCGCGAAGGTTATCGCGTCGCACTCGTCGCGCCCGGTCGACTACGCGTCCAGGACGCACGACCTCGTCCCGGAGACCGACGCCTTCGTCGTTGTCGAGGACGGATCCGAGACCGTGCTCTCGCACGGTGACGCCTCGGCACTCGCCGTGGAGTTCGCCCACGCCTGGGACATGACCTACGAATCACGGCTGATGATCGTCCGACGGACTCGCTCGGCGACCGCCGATGCCTGGTTCGCATTCGGAGTGCTCGTCGCAGTCTCGGAGGGTGCCGCGATCGTCGTCGACGGTGGCGACAGCGATGTCGAGTCGATGGTCGAGCGAGACTGGGTATCGCACATCGTGGCCGAGTCGTCCGTCGTTCTCGGTGTCGACGAATCCGAGATCGACCTCGTGATCCGAACCGACGAAGTTGTGGGCGCGCCCTGGGCGGGTCGGGTCGGCTGAGGCAGGTAGTTCGGACCCGGCCGTGCGGTGCGAGAACGTGCACGGCGCGCTAGTATTTCCCCGATAATCGAGGGAAATACGTTTCGGGATTCTGGAAAGGGCACGCGGAGATGGATTGTGGTCGTCGGGCGAAAGCCCGTCCGCAGGGGCGGGGGATTCGACCGTGACGGCCGAGTCTGCTCGACCGACAGAGTCGACGGAATTCGCCGAGCCGTACGACATCAGTGCGTTCCATCGACTGCATCTGCAGGAGACCGGCAACCGGTTCGGCTACTACCTGGGTGCGGCGAAGCGAGGATTGCGGTACCAGGTACTTCCGCACTACTGGGGTAACCCGCCGTCGTGGAGGCTGAAATACCGGTCGGTCGTCGGAGCGAGGGCCCTCCCTGACTTCGCCTGCCTCGGTGCGATCAAGAGTGGCACCAGCGATCTGTCGACGTACCTTTTCCAGCATCCGTCGATAGTTCCGCCGTTGTCGAAGGAGATCTTCTCCGACGTACCTCGCACGTGGCTGCCGCACTATCCGACGGTCAAGGAGATGGAACGGGTTCGAGCCGAAACGGGACGCGCGTCCACCGGGTACTTCACTCCTTGGATGCATCGCCACCCGTTGATGGACAACTACCGAGATGCGTGTCCGGACGCCAAGATCATTCTGATGCTGCGCAATCCTGTCGAACGTGCGTACTCGCACTACAAATGGGATCTGTTCCTCGGCGGAAAGGCGCAGGCAGCGCTGCCGTGCTACCGAAGCTACGCGGACTACGTCGACATGTCTCTCGACCAGTTTCCTGGAATGTCCTACCCGTCTCCGTCGGGATTTCCGTTGCTGCAGACCGGGATCTATGCGAAGGCCACCGCCGGTTGGATCGACCGATTCGGCGTGGACCGGGTTCACGTCGTCCGCGCCGAAGACTTCTTCGACGACACGGTGGCGACGGTGCGTTCGATCCACGAGTTCCTCGAACTGCCGCCGGTGACACCGGTGATCCATAAAGCGGTCAACCAGAACCCACTGAAGGCGCCGCCGCAGGATCCGGACTCACGAGCGCGTTTGGTGGAGTTCTACCAGCCGTTCAACGAGGAGCTGTACACCCTGCTCGGGCGGGATCTGGAGTGGCGTTGAGGGACGCACTCAAGAAGGTTCTGCACACACCAGCGGGTGAGAGTCGGCATAGCTCGGATCGAGAGCGCTGCTGATCATGTAGGCCACATCGGGATCGCTGGTGAGCCCCATGTGCGAGGCAGTGTTTGCCGGGCACAGGTCCTGTACCCACTGGTTGGCGACCTGCCCACTGCCGGAATCGTTCAGGAACGTCCGTTCCGGCGGTGTGACGACGTTGTCGTCCCTCGTTGCGATCACGGTGTAGTCGACGCCCGCCATGACTTCGCTTCCGGCGTTGAGCCTCTTGAGCATGGGCGAGCCGATCAACTGCTGGGTGCCGGCGATACCGAACACCAATTGCGAGGTGAAGTCTCGCGGCAGGCCCAGCGATGTAGCGAGCAGATAAAGCTGCTGCAGTCCGTTGAAACTCGTCCCGTGGTTGGTTGCTCCCAGCGTGACAAGACGGTGAACCTTGCTCCGCGACGGATCGGACGGATCGGCGCCGCCGTTGAACTTGAGGTACTGGCGTGCCATGGTGCCGCCCTGCGAGTGGCCTATGAGATCGACCTGGCCGGCCCCGGTGCTCTGCAAAACCGTGTCGACGAACTGCTCGAGTTCACCTGCCGACTTCTCGATGTCGTCGATACCCCACACGAGCCGGTTGGGATCCCAGATGACGGGCATTGCGCCGTAGTTGAGGGCGTACACGCAGTAACCCTGCGATGCCAGCTCGGGAGCCAGGGTCGGCCAGCTCTCCTGCATGTCGGTGTCGGTCCCGTGAACGAGAACCACTGGCCGTGGATGCGCCTCGGACGGGACGCACGACCAGTCGTTCGTGCCCTCCACCGGTGGACCCATGCGATCCAGCGACGCCGGCTGCGGAGGTGTCGACGGTGACTGCGCGGTGGCCGTCGGGGCGACGACCGAAGCTCCGGCGGCGGTCAGTAGGAACAGTGAAAGGAGGACCGAAAATGCTCTTCTGCCACCGATGGCGCGGCTGACCCTCACTTCTGACTCCCCATCCTCATCGAACCTATCGACCGACAATTCAGCATCGCGGGAATTCGGCAAAAATGCAAATCGCTACCAGCCGAATATTCTGTATTGAATTCCGCCTCGTATTTCTCCACTGTGCGCGGCGACGGCTCGCAGCCACTGACCACGTGAAATCTTCGTTATGAACGAAGGAACAAGCGGATTGCCCAATAGAAGCAAAAACCACCAATAAATTACCCTTTTGACACTCACCGGCGGGCATCCCTGCGCACGGTAAATGCCCTGGAGTTTTGCAAATCCGTAGCCGAGGTTATACGCCTGACGCACCAGCGGTCGGTACTCGTCACGCAAGCGGTAAGCGACGAGTTCCTCGTTACTGAACCCGAAAGAGAAACCGCTCAGTTGCGCGCGCCAACTGAATTCCACGTCCTGGCTGGTGGTGAATGCGTTGTCCATGCCGCCCAAGTGTCGATATACCTCGGCCCAGCAGCCGAGGCTCGCGCCGATGGCGAACGGGAGAAATGCACTCTTGCCCTGGCGGTCCGGTCGAGTGGTCGGCGTCCACGACAGGGCTCGGGCGGAGTTGATGCTGAGCGTCTCGACCGCGGTCCCGACCACATCGTGATTCTGGGCGAGCGCAACGAGAGCAGTGATCCACCCGGGATGGACCATGTCGTCGGCGTCGCAGAACGCCAAAAATGTTCCCGTGGCCACTTCTGCGCCGAGGTTGCGCGCGTGGGCTGCCCCCGAATGGCTCGAGGAGTCCACGTACCCGATGTTCAGCGCGCATCGCAGATCGTGGGTTGCGATGTGCTCGCGAAGCTCGGAACTCCCGCCGTTGTCGGACACGACCACATCGAAAGACCCGGCGTAGTTCTGCTGTGCCAACGCAGTCAGCTGAAGGTCGAGCAGCGCGATCGCATTCTTCACCGGAATGACGACGGTGACGGACGGTGCCGAGGAGCGGGGCGTGCTCACGCCGAGGACGACGCGCGTCGGTAACCCTTGATGGCGGGGTAGAGGAAGACCACGACGAGGCCGAGTGACCACGCCAGAGTTTGCAGGATCGGTGTCATCGTTGGTCCGCCGAGAGCAAGCGCCTTCATTGCGTCGACTGCACAGGACATCGGTTGAGCTGCGACGACCGGCTGCAGCCAGGGCGGGTACGCCAACACCGGCACGAACCCCGAATTGAAGAAGAGCAGGAGGGTGCAGAGGATCGAAACCAGCTCCACCAGCGGAGCGTCGCCGGCAACCGTGGCAAGGAACGTGACCATGACCGCGAACCCGAGCCCGAAGACGATCGGCAGCAGAATCAAGCCGACCGCAGCGAGCGGTCCTTCGTTGAAGCGAAAGCCGAGCACGAACCCCATCGCGACGATCACGATGGTCGTCACCAATACGCGTACGGCCTCGGCCATCATGCGTCCCACCAGACCAGCGGCCCGGTGGATCGGCAAAGTCCAGAATCTGGACAACAATCCGGTGATCCGCTCCTGCTTGAGGCCCACCGCGCTGACGATCGAGCCGAACATCGCCCCGATCAACGCGATCAGCGGGACCTGGCCGTACACCGCGGCTTCACCGGTTGCCGCCGAAATCGAATTACCCAGCACGACTCGGAACATCAACAGCATCAGCGCTGGATACAGCACGGCCTGGATCATCGTGGTCGGGTCGCGTGACCATCGGGTGAGCAAGCGCTTGGACTGGATGAGGCTGTGCGTCCACAGAGCGCGGAGCGAGGTCTCGGGCAGCGGATCGGTCGGTTCGGGAAAGTCGAGCGTGCTCGTGCGGCTGCGTTGCTGTCGAAGATCGGTCATCGTCATTCTCTCCGTCGCAAGCTCGCCCACAGGGCTAGGGGGATCAGCACCAGCGAGAGACCGACGATCCACGCGAGGGCAGGAAAGATCACCGAGAAGCTCAGCGAACCTTCGGCCATGTCACGCATCGCGGCCGAGAACTGCGAGATCGGCTGATTTCGCACGAAGGGACGGATCCACTCGGGGAATCCGGTCTCGGGCACGAATCCCGTCGATGCCATGCCCAGAATCAGCTGAGGAAGTGTCAGGGCTTGGCTGGTGGCCTCGGGACTCTTCGACAGCGTTCCGATCGCGTCGGCACCGAACGAGAGGACCGTACTGATCGCCAGCGCCATGGCGCCGAACAGCAGCGCCTGGCCGACCCCAGCGCTGAATCGGAATCCGATCACGTGGCCGTAGATCAATGCTGCGGTCAACGTGACCGTCGAGCGGATGAACGCACTGGACATCCTCGCCATCAGCGGCGCGCCGATCACAACCGGCATCGTCTTGAGCCTGGTCGACAGGCCCGTCATGGCTTCCGTCGAGGCCCGTTGGGCCGAGGAGATGGCGGTGAACGCCATTGCCTGCAGAACGATGATCGGCATCAGGAACTGGGCGTAATCGATGCCCTGGATCGACATGACGAACTTCAACGGCAGGTAGAACCCGATGGTGAAGATGAGCGGCGCGAGAACAGCGACCAAGAGCTCGCCTTTGCGCACCATCGTCCGGATGGTGCGAGCGGTGAGCACACGCCACTGAACGAACCCAGACGGTTCGAAACGTGGTTTGCGGGCCGCGTGCACTCGGCTCTCGTGGCGGACGTTGTCCGAGACCGATCGAGAATCCCTCGATACCGTCGTCACTGAGTCGCGACCGTGTTGGTGTGGCCGGTCAGCGAAAGGAACACGTCGTCCAGGGACGGTCTCCGCAGCGCGATGTCCGCGAGCGGAATACCTGCCTGATCGATCCGCCTGAGAACCTCGGACAAGGTCCCGGCACCGTCGGGAGCGGGGATGGACAATCTGTCGGCGCCGGGGGCGAGGTCCTGGGCTACTGCTGCCGGTACCAGTTCGGCGAGCACTCGCACCACGGACGGCAGTTGATCCGGGTCGACCGGCACGACCTCGCAGAAGTTTCCGCCGGTCATCGCCTTGAGCTGATCGCTCGTTCCCTCCGCGATGACGGTGCCCTTGTCGATGACGATGATGTTGTCGCTGAGTACGTCCGCCTCTTCCAGATACTGAGTGGTGAGCAGCACGGTGATTCCCTGAGCCTTCAGTGCTTCGACAAGAGACCAGACGCCTTGGCGTGATCGAGGGTCGAGTCCGGTGGTCGGCTCGTCGAGGAACACGATCTTGGGGCGAACGACAAGGCCGCAGGCAATGTCGATCCGGCGACGCATTCCGCCCGAGTAGCCGCGGACCGGTCGTTTGCCGGTGTCGAGAAGGTCGAATTCTTCGAGAAGAGCGTGCGCGCGTGTTTTCGACGCCTTCTTGTCGAGTCCCATCAGCCTGCCGAACAGTTCGATGTTCTCTCGTCCGGAAAGGGTGTCGTCGAGCGCGGCGTACTGGCCGGTCATCATGATCGACCTGCGGACGGCGGGAGCGTCGGAAGCGACGTCGTATCCGGCGACCACTGCTCGCCCCGAGTCGGGTTTGATCAACGTCGCGAGAACTTTGACCGTCGTGGTCTTGCCCGCGCCGTTCGGCCCGAGAATCCCCAGTACCGTGCCCTTGGGTGCGGAGAAACTGATTCCACGAAGTGCATGGACGTCGTCGAAGGACTTGTGGACGTCCTCCACCAGTACAGCTACGTCCTCGGGTAATGGCATCGATTCTCCGTGCGGTCGGTTTTCGAGTGGGCCCTCGGTCGTGGCGGTGCTCGGCATTCAGTACTCAATCCAGGCACCCGGTCGAAATGTTACCTGCCGGTGAATGACCTCTCGGTTGTTCGCTCAGCCCCAGTCGATCCCGATTTCGTCCTCGACGTCCAATTTTCGGCACAGCGACCGAATTCCGCTGTAGTCCTGGACCAATTTCCGGCGACTTCCCGATTCTTGGACTTCACGCACCATTTCCTCGGCGCCGACGATCTGTTCGAGTCTCAGAATAGTCGACCATGTCGAGAAATCCGTGGCAGAAAACGACTCCATCGCAGCAGCGAGACCGTCGAGGAACAGTCGTCGATCGCCGAACGACAGTGTGTCGAACACGATCGCTGCCATTTCGTCGGCAATCGAGGCATGGCAATACTCGTCACGATTGTGCAGCTTGACCGTCGCTCGATTGACCGGCTGAATCATGTCGTTGTCCTCGATCAGATCGAGGTAGGACGTGATCGATATCTCGGCGACCGTGGTGTAGGCGAGTGCGCTCAGCGTTGCGTCGGATCCGGACGTGGCCGCCAGTTGTGCGGCACGTTGTCTCCTCACCACACCGCTGAACGGCAGCGCACGCTCGGGCATCGCCCACCCACGCCTGCGACGAGTCAGCGCGCTCGCATTCAGGTGCATGAGGGTGTGGTATTGCTCGTCGACCATGGCCTGAGTGACGGCGATGGCGAGCGTGTCACCCATCCCGGTACCGAATGCATCCAGCGCGAGCAGCGAGAATCCAGGTTGAACGACGTGTTGCTCGACGTCCATCACGTTCTTGTTGAACGAAATCCATCCCCACGCCCGAATGCGCTCCTTCGCGGGTTCCGGCAGAGTCCGATACGTGTCGTGCTCGGCGAAGGGAATCAGCGCTTCGGGATAGTCGTGCTTGGAATGGTCGAACAGATCGTCGAGGTCGTGCTCGGGCTTCTTCACCGTTGCGCGCTGTGCCCAGTTTCCCGCGAGTCTCGACACGATGGCACTTTCCACCGCGTCGTCCGAGTCATAGTCGGGAAGTGACGGATGCTCGATCATGCCCGGCTCCTTTCACCTGGTCTCTATCGGACGATATCGAAGATGGACGCGCAGAGCGCGTGGTAACCGTCCGCGTCGGGAACTCCCGCAGCTGCCCGTTTCATCAGCGCCGCGAACTCCTGCTCGGATCCGCCGTCGACAGTGACGTCGAGTTCACGGACCGCGTCGGCCAGTGCGCGGCGTGCGGCGACGGCGTAGGGATTGCCCGCCTGGACGTCCCGATACACCTCCGGCTCGCCGCCGGAGATCCTCGCCAGCAGGGCCAATGCCGTGCGGGCAGGTGGCGGCGCCACCGCGTGGACCAACGCGGCGTCGACGTCGAGCTTCGAGAGCGCCGCTCCGAAGGCCAGGATGCTCGCATGGGTGAGTGCCTGCGTCGCTGCTGCCAGTCGGTCGTGTCGGTCCGCATCGACGAGCACGACGTCGGCGCCCCATCCGGACAGTCGGTCGAGGAACGCGTCGACGGCGGGGCCGCCCCGATGCGTGACGGCGGCCACCGGCCGCCCCGCCATGCCCAGTGAGGGCGCGAACATGGGATTGATCCCGAGAGATGTTCCGGCAATGCCGGTTTCGGCGATCTTGGCGGCGAAACTCGACTTGACCGACAGCGTCTCCACGACGAGCGTGCCCGGTCCGGCGAGTGCCGTCGACCACGCCAGCGCGACGGATTCGGGTACGGCGAGGACGACGATGCTCGCCGATGTCAGTGCTCGCTGCACGGTCTCGTCGGGGTGCAGGATGTCCCCGACCGTGTGGTCGTACGTCGGGGACTCGTGCGCCGGCGTTCGATCCACCGCGAGAACGGCGAGTCCGTCCCCGGCGAGGTGCCCGGCGACGAGCGAGCCGACCGCGCCTCGGCCACCGATGACGACCGCGTCGTAGATCTTCATCAGTCGAGTATGGGCGCCGACGGCGCGCTCCGTCAGGATTGAAGCCTGCCGACGGTCAGCGAGACCGCGAGATCCATACGGTGATGTCGGCGTGAACCACTTCGGTGCCGTCTCGATCCGTGATGGATACGGGGATCACCAGATCCGTCGGCTCGGTGATCGAGGCGAAGTCCGGGATGTCCTTCAGCTCGGCCACGGCGGTCAACGACGTGGTTGCCTTGGTCAGATAGCGAACCGACATCTCCTTGGGGATCCAGCGGTGAGTGGTCGGAACGGTCGCTTCGGCGAGCATTCCCATGGCCACCTCGGCGAG
The DNA here is from genome assembly GCF_023264675.1 of Rhodococcus sp. (in: high G+C Gram-positive bacteria). Lineage (GTDB taxonomy): Bacteria > Actinomycetota > Actinomycetes > Mycobacteriales > Mycobacteriaceae > Rhodococcoides. The sequence goes on along the minus strand of NZ_JAHFVG010000086.1, from coordinate 1,712 downwards.
GTTGCACGCAGCGATGGCGTGGAAGGTGCCGAGGTGGTTGCGGATTCCCCACCATTTGGGAGCTGTCACCTCGCACCTGCCGGGCACGAGCGTGCGTACGCGGGGGAGAATCGAACCGAAGTACGGAACGCGGATGCACATGCCGATCGAGAACACCGCCTGGCCGATAATGTTGTCGGGAAGCTTCTTCCACATCCCGTACGTCGGGCCGGTGCTGGTCGTCGAGGTCGTCGCAGGAGTCATGCGGGTACCTTACCGCCGAGTAAGTTCTGAGGTCGAGACCGCGAACGAGGCAAGATTTGTGCTCGACGCCGGTCTACGGCATACTGGTCGGGTTGCCTGGACACGGGACGCGCATTCGTGCGGTCTTTTCTTGATCTTTCGCAAGTCGGGGCCAGGTAAAAGCAGAACGGAACCAGCACTCCACGTGAGTGCGTCCGGTTCGCCAGCTCGGAGATATCACTGTGGCCAGGAGTCAGAGGGATATCGGAGAAGAGCAAGCGGTCGAAGTATGGGTAGAAATACGACACGCCCGACCGCGTGGACCGGAGAACCATGACAGATGAACAGCGGCAACGGATCGGGTCTTCCCTGATCGCCAACGTTCGGTTCGTCGTGTGAGCACGAGGGCAGTTCGAGTCCATTCGGCCAAGCCGAGCGGCTCGGGGACTGTGCAGACGAGGTGGAGCGGGCCGAACGGCCTTCTTCACGACAAGCGGCAAGAAAAGGACACTAAGCGTGGCGGGACAAAAGATCCGCATCAGGCTCAAGGCCTACGACCATGAGGCGATCGACGCGTCAGCGCGCAAGATCGTCGAGACGGTCACCCGTACGGGTGCCCGCGTCGTCGGACCGGTGCCGTTGCCGACCGAAAAGAACGTGTACTGCGTCATCCGTTCGCCCCATAAGTACAAGGACTCGCGCGAACACTTCGAGATGCGTACTCACAAGCGGCTCATTGACATCCTCGACCCGACGCCGAAGACGGTCGACGCGCTCATGCGCATCGACTTGCCTGCCAGTGTCGACGTCAACATCCAGTGAGCGCGGAGACAACGATGACTGATAACAAGAATCGACCTGCAACAGGAATTCTGGGCACCAAGCTCGGAATGACCCAGGTCTTCGACGAGAACAACCGCGTCGTTCCCGTGACCGTGATCAAGGCAGGCCCGAACGTGGTCACCCAGATCCGCACGCAGGAGCGCGACGGCTACAGCGCCGTCCAGGTCGCCTTCGGTGCGATCGATCCCCGCAAGGTGAACAAGCCGACCACCGGCCAGTTCGAGAAGGCAGGCGTCACGCCTCGCCGCCACATCGTGGAGATCCGCGTCGCCGACGCCTCGCAGTTCGAGGTCGGCCAGGAACTCGGCGCCACTGTGTTCGAGGACGGCGCCTACGTCGACGTCACCGGAACCAGCAAGGGCAAGGGATTCGCCGGAACCATGAAGCGTCACGGCTTCAAGGGTCAGGGAGCCAGCCACGGTGCTCAGGCAGTTCACCGTCGTCCGGGATCCATCGGTGGCTGTGCCACTCCGGGTCGCGTGTTCAAGGGAATGCGCATGTCCGGCCGTATGGGTGGAGACCGCGTTACCACGCAGAACCTCTCGGTCCACAAGGTGGACAGCGAGAACGGTCTGCTCTTGATCAAGGGAGCAATCCCGGGCCGTCGCGGCAACGTCGTGATCGTCAAGTCTGCATTGAAGGGTGGT
>NZ_JAHFVG010000041.1:52431-53710 GCF_023264675.1 Rhodococcus sp. (in: high G+C Gram-positive bacteria) | reverse complement strand
AGCCGTTCGTGATGAAGCGTCTGGTGGATCTGAACCACGCGCAGAACATCAAGTCGGCCAAGCGCATGGTCGAGCGTCAGCGTCCGCAGGTGTGGGACGTTCTCGAAGAGGTCATCGCCGAGCACCCCGTGTTGCTGAACCGTGCACCTACCCTGCACCGGTTGGGCATCCAGGCGTTCGAGCCTCAGCTCGTCGAGGGCAAGGCCATCCAGCTGCACCCGCTCGTCTGTGAGGCGTTCAACGCCGACTTCGACGGTGACCAGATGGCTGTCCACCTTCCGCTGTCCGCCGAGGCTCAGGCCGAGGCTCGCGTGCTGATGCTGTCCTCGAACAACATCCTCTCGCCTGCATCGGGCCGTCCGCTCGCCATGCCGCGTCTGGACATGGTGACGGGTCTGTTCCACCTGACTCGTCTCGATCCCGGCGCCATCGGTGAACGTGCCGACGCCAAGACCGATCACGCCGAGTTCGGGGCTTACTCGAGCCCGGCCGAGGCACAGATGGCAGTGGACCGCGGTTCGCTGACCGTGCAGTCGCAGATCCGTGTTCGTCTGACGACGCAGCGTCCGCCTCGTGACATCGAGACGGAGCTGTTCCCGAACGGCTGGCGTCGCGGTGAGGCATGGAACGCCGAGACCACTCTCGGCCGTGTCCTCTTCAACGAGCTTCTGCCGGCGGACTACCCGTTCGTCAACGAGCAGATGCCGAAGAAGCGTCAGGCAACGATCATCAACGATCTCGCCGAGCGTTACCCGATGATCGTCGTCGCCCAGACCGTCGACAAGCTCAAGGACGCAGGCTTCTACTGGGCCACGCGTTCTGGTGTCACCATTTCGATCTCCGACGTCCTCGTGCCGCCGGAGAAGCCGCAGATCATGGAGACCTTCGAGGCTCAGGCCGATCAGATCGAGAAGAAGTACCAGCGTGGCGCCCTCGACAAGGTCGAGCGCAACTCTGCACTGGTCAAGATCTGGCAGGACGCTACCGAGCAGGTCGGTAAGGCCATGGAGGCTCACTTCCCCGACGACAACCCCATCCCGATGATCGTGAAGTCCGGCGCGGCCGGAAACATGACTCAGGTGCGGTCGCTCGCCGGTATGAAGGGCTTGGTGACCAACCCGAAGGGTGAGTTCATCCCGCGTCCGATCAAGTCTTCCTTCAAGGAAGGCCTGACGGTCCTCGAGTACTTCATCAACACGCACGGTGCTCGTAAGGGTCTGGCCGACACGGCGCTTCGTACCGCCGACTCGGGCTACCTGACGCGTCGTCTCGTCGACGT
>NZ_JAHFVG010000041.1:0-52331 GCF_023264675.1 Rhodococcus sp. (in: high G+C Gram-positive bacteria) | reverse complement strand
ATCGCGGACGTGTCGGGACGCATCCAGCTCGAGGACGGCGATCGTTTCTACAAGATCACCATCGTCCCGGACGACGGCGGCGAAGAGGTTGTCTACGACAAGCTCTCCAAGCGTCAGCGTCTGCGCGTCTTCAAGCACGAGGACGGCAGCGAGCGTCTGCTGGCCGACGGTGACCACGTCGAGGTCGGACAGCAGCTCATGGAAGGTGCTGCCGATCCGCACGAGGTTCTGCGCGTGATGGGTCCCCGTCAGGTTCAGATCCACCTCGTCAACGAGGTCCAGGAGGTGTACCGGTCGCAGGGTGTGTCGATTCACGACAAGCACATCGAGACGATCGTTCGCCAGATGCTCCGTCGTGTCACGATCATCGACTCCGGCTCCACCGAGTTCCTGCCCGGTTCACTCACCGAGCGCAGCGAATTCGAGGCGTCGAACCGTCGCGTCGTGTCCGAGGGAGGCGAGCCCGCAGCCGGACGTCCGGTCCTGATGGGTATCACCAAGGCGTCGCTTGCAACCGATTCGTGGCTGTCGGCAGCGTCGTTCCAGGAGACCACTCGTGTGCTCACCGATGCGGCTATCAACACCCGCAGCGACAAGCTCATCGGTCTCAAGGAGAACGTCATCATCGGTAAGCTCATCCCGGCTGGTACCGGCATCAACCGGTACCGGAACATCACGGTGCAGCCGACCGAAGAAGCACGTGCCGCCGCATACGCGGTGCCGTCGTACGACGATCAGTACTACAGCCCGGACGGCTTCGGCCAGAACACCGGTGCCGCAGTGCCGCTCGACGACTACGGTTTCTCCAACGAATACCGCTAGCCAGTAGCGCAGAAAGCCCCGCATCGACTTCGGTCGGTGCGGGGCTTTTTCGTTGGGCTACTGCGGATCGAGGAACGTGTAGAGCGAGCTGATTCGGCCGTCCCGGACGAGTGCGATGTCCATCCCGGTCGTCACCGGTGGCCCTTCGGGCGGCGACAGTGCCCACGAGATCCGAGCGAGGTCCTCGATGACGGTGGGTTCGACAGCGACACCGAACGTCAGACCTGTCGTCCGTTCGTGCAGACCGCGAACCGTACGTTCGATCTCGTCGTAACCGGTCGCGGTACCTTCGGCGTCGTAGAAGACGGCGTCGGGGTGATAGAACGCTTCGATGAGCCGGCGCCGGCGAGGATCATCGTCCGCGTTGAAGATCTCGGTGACGTTGCGACGTACCAGTTCGAGTGCCGTAGCGGGTGTTTCGGCGTGTGTGGTCAATGAAACCTCCGATGTCTGTTGAAGTGAAAATACAGGGATCGCGGCTTCGCGGTGGGGCTCGGCTCAGTGGTGGCAGACGGCCTCGAGGTCGATGCCGTTGAGATCGCGGACGAACGAGCCGTAGTAACTGGAGTGGTACTCCGGCTGCAGACCGGGCGGTCGCAGCTCGTCGGCGCCCGCTGCCAACGCGGCAGCATGGAAGGCGTCGACCTCGGCGTGGTCGTGAGCGGTGAAGGCAAGATGAGTGTGCGGCCCGATCGCCGAGCCGGGGGCATCGACGATCCAGAAGAACGGCTTCCGGTCGGCCCAACCGAACGCGATCATGGCGAGCTGGTTCGCCTCGGGAGTGTGGGGGACACGCATGATCTCGGAGATGCCGAGCGGCGCGAGAACTGCTCCGTAGAAGTCGGCGCTCGCGAGCAAGTCGGCGACTCCGATGTTGAGGTGGTCGATCTGTGAGCCTGTGCGATCCGGGGTTGTCATGGTCTAGAGGATTCCCCCGATTGCGGACATCTGCTGTCCTCGTCCGGGAAATGAACAGCGGCAATTAACCAGTACGCAGTGCCGTGGACAGACGGAGTTGGCTCCCGCGGGAGAGTCTCGAACGATGGTGAGAGAAGGTAACGACGTACGTATCGGACGCGACATCTCGTTGCGAGGGGGAAGTACCCGACGCCAGTTCCTGACGTGGAGTGCGCTGGTCGGCGCGCTGGCGTTCACCCCGGAGTTCGGCGGGACCGTCGCGCATGCACAGTCGGCGACACCGCCGGACTACCCGTTCCGGTTGGGCGTTGCCTCGGGCGATCCGCTGCCCGACTCGGTCGTGCTGTGGACGAGGCTTGCGACCGACCCCTTCGCCCCGGCGGGCGGCATGACTCCCGGTGTGGTTCCCGTGCGATGGCAGATCGCCGCCGACGAGAACTTCCGGTCGGTCACGTTCGAGGGGGTCGAGCTCGCGACCGAGTTCGACGGATGGTCTCTGCACGTCGATGTGCGAGGGCTGGAGCCGGGCCGAGAGTACTTCTACCGGTTTCTCGTCGGACCACACTCGAGTACGGTCGGGCGCACCAAGACAGCGCCACCGGCGGGAAAGCCGCTCGGGCAGTTGAACTTCGCGTGGGCGTCGTGCCAGAAATGGGAGGACGGCTACTTCGGTGCCTACAAGGATCTCGCGGCGTCGAACCTCGACGTGGTGTTCTTCCTCGGCGACTACATCTACGAGTACGCGATCAAGGACGAGGGTGCACGCAGGGGCACACCGAGGCCCGACGCGGCGAACCGAGAGACCATGGTGCTCGCCGACTATCGCGATCGCTACGCCATGTACAAGGCCGACGAGAACCTGGCCGCGGCCCACGCGTCGGCGCCATGGATCTCCACGTTCGACGACCACGAGGTGGACAACAACTGGGCATCGCAGATCAGCCAGGACGACGACCAGGAGTGGAGCCCGCGGAACGGGCCGAACATAGTGGATCCGCGAGAGTTCCTGTTGCGTAGGGCAGATGCGTTCAAAGCATGGTGGGAGAACACTCCGGTGCGTGGAAATCTGCGACCGACGGGCCCGGACATGAAGGTGTATCGCCGGTTCTCGTTCGGTGATCTCGTCGACTTCTCGGTGCTGGACACTCGTCAGTACCGCAGCGATCAGGCGCACGGCGACGGTGAGCACTCGCAGGATTCGGAGACGGCCGACCCGTCGCGGACCATCACCGGCGCCGAGCAGGAGAAGTGGATCCTCGACGGCTTCTCGTCGCCGTCCCAGTGGAATTTCCTTGCCCACCAGACGGTGATCTCCGATCTAGCTCAGGGGTTGGAGAGCAGCCGCAAGGTCGGGATGGATCCGTGGAGTGGCTACGAGGCCTCGCGCCACCGAATCCTCGACGGCGCCCGCGACCGTGGAGTCTCGAACGTAGCGTCCATCGTCGGCGACATCCACCGCACGATCGTGTCGGAACTTCGCCGCGACTACCAGGATCAGGTGTCGCCGGTGGTGGGCGTCGAAATCGCCACCACGTCCATCGCGTCGGGCAAGGACGGTGCCGACGTGGACTCGGCCGGAGCCGCCATCGCGGCAGCGTCGCCGCACGTCCACTACGGCAATGCTCGCCGCGGCTACCTGCGGGCGAGTCTGACTCCGAACGAATGGCGTTCGGAGGTCAGGGTTCTCGACGCCGTGTCGACGCCGGGAGCGGCGGTGCGCACGGCAACCACCGTCACCGTTCCGAGCGGGCGCCCCGACATCGAACTGAGCTAGCGTCGGTTCGAAATACTAGCGTCCATTGGAAATGATGTGGGCGATGTTGCGTTCCGCCAAGGCGGTGATCGTGAGTGAGGGGTTGGCGGCGCCCGTGCTTCCCGGGATGAGGGCGCCGTCCACGACGTACAGCCCGTCGTGGCCCTTGACGCGGCCGTAGGAGTCGGTGACGTCGCCCAGTACGGCGCCGCCGAGGGGATGCGCGGTGAAGGTGTCGTCGACGTCGCGGGTGAACGGCTCGGCAGCGACGACGGTTCCGCCTGCTTCCGCCATCTTGTTCTGCACGGCACGGAGCGCCTCGACGGTGTCGTGGCTGCCGCCCTTCGGCCAGCTGAGCGTGATGCCGTCGGTGCCTGCGTCGTAGCGGAAGTCGGCGCGGAGCGGATCGATGGTCATTCCGAGCGATCCGAGGAAGCCGAGATCCCAGGGAACACCGGGCACGTACCAGTTCTCGACGGTCAGTGGAAGCCCCGAGTCGTCGATGATGCGTGACGCACACGGTGCCGCCTGCGGAGTGCCGGCAGCCGGTCCGAGCGATCGCGTCATCGAGGCGTCGCCGTTGGTGCCCCAGCCTCGACCGACGAACTCGTTGAGGTTGCCGAGCGCACCGGTTGCCTGGGCGCGCAGCAGCAGCTCGGTGGTACCGATGGATCCGGCACCGAGAACGAGCTTGTCGCACGTCAGAGTTCTAGTCTCGACGACGTTGCCTTCGGGATCGACGCGCCTGACCTCGACGCGGTAGCGGCCGCCGGATTCGGTTCCGATGGACGCGACCTCGTGGCTGTGGCACACCTGGGCGCGACCGGTGGCTTCGGCCTGCGGAATGTAGTTCTGGGTGAGGTCGTGTTTTGCACCGTTCGAGTTGCCGAAGGTACTGGCCCCCACGGTGGCCGAAGGCCGCGAGCGCCCGGACATCTCGTCGCGCAGCACGTTCCAGTTCCAGGTGCCGTCGACGGCCTCCGGTGTGTAGCCGGCGCGGCGAGCATGGTCGTCCCAGGTGCGGGAGTGCGCGAAGTTGGGGCTGTTGTAGATGTCCGCAGGCATGATCGTCGGCAGCAGCATCGAGCGAGCCTTCGGGTACCAGGTGCTCTCCATCTCGTCGTAGCCGAGTCGGCCGCCGAACGAGAGGTCGAAGAAACGGCGATCGGGCGCGATGGTGACACCGGTGTAGACGACGGATCCACCGCCGACGGCGGCGGCGCGCCAGACCGACAGGTTCTCGAAGCGGGTGGTGTCGAGTACTCCGCCGAAGTGATCGACAGGTCCGACGGGCATGCCGGTGATGTTGGTGAACGAACCCTGACGCCACAGTCCACGGCCGTCCGCCGTCATGTCGGCGGTGAAGATCTCACGGAACGGATCACGCGGCCAGCGGAGTCCACGTTCGAGGACGGTGACCTGGCTACCCGATTGTGCGAGACGCAGCGCAGCGGCGCTCGCGCCGAATCCGGAACCGATGACGATGACGGACGAGTGGTCGGGAGGCCGAGGTGGGTCGGCGAACAACTCGGGAACGAGGGACCGAATGGACCCGACACCGATCGGTAATGCTCCCGCGCGCGATGCCGAGACCAACGACGGCGCTGTGAGTCCGACGAATCCTGCGGCTGCCAGTTGGAGCAGTTGCCTGCGTTTCACGTCTTCAGTATCCCCTGTACTCGATCCCGACCCCGACGGTCATTGTTCCTCATCCGGTACCGAAAAAGCGACCGGACGTTCGGAACCGGTGAGTTCTCCCAGTCCCTCCACAGGTGGGAGTGGGACACTCGACCACATGATCATCGTCCTTGGCATCTGTTTCGTGACAGTGTCGATGCTCGGGATTGCAGCTCACGTGGTGGATTCGACCAATCAGGGGATGCTGGTGGCGGGCGCGCTCGCCCGCCCGCTGCTGTTCTGCTCGGTGCCGGGTGCGGTTCTGCTGGCAGTGGGTTTCGGATGGTTCGGCGCTGTCGTCGGCGCGATCGCGGTGATCGGGGCGGCATGGACACAGAGTCCACTCTGGAAGAAGAGGTTCGGATCGAAGCCGACCGGAGAGGTCCCGTTCACCGTTCTGCACGCGAACATCCTGTTGGGCAAGGCCGATGCGGACGCCGTCGTTGCCCTCGTCGATCGGCACGAACCGGATGTACTGACTGTCGTCGAGTTGACGCCGTCGGCCCACCGCGGACTGCTCGCTGCGGGGTTGGGGGGCGGCTCCCACATTCGTTCGTCAGCAGCGCACCCGGGGGCGACGGCACCGGCATCTACTCCCGTCATCCGCTGATCGACCCCGAGCGCCACGACGGGTACGTCACCGAGTTGCTCTCGGCACGTGTCGCGGTACCCGGCGGGATCTCGCCGCTGGTGTTCGCGGTGCATCCGGTCCCGCCGTGGCCGCGTCACCCGCAGGCGTGGGTGCGCGAATTGGCGGCCATCCGCCAGATGCTCGCCAAGATCCCCGACGACGACGGTCCCGTCGTCGTGGCGGGCGATTTCAACGCCACCTTCGACCACAAGCGCTACCGGGACCTGCTGTCGGGTCCCTACCGTGATGCGGCCATGGAGGTCGGCGCCGGGCACCTTGCCAGCTACCACGCCGACTGGCGGCTGCCGCCGGTGATCGCGATCGACCACATCCTCGTGCGCGATGCAGCGGTGACCGAGGTGGGACTGGTCGATCTCCCCGGTTCCGATCACCGCGGCATCAGGGCGTCGCTGATGCTCTAGCGCTTCGGGGGCTCCTGGACCGCCCATTTGTTGCCGTCGGGATCGGCGAAGAACACGAACTTCCCCCAGCCCATGTCCGTGACCGGCTCGATGTCGTGCCCGGCCGCGATCAGATGATTGCGAGCCTCTTCGGCGCTGGCGACCACGACCTGCAGCCCCTCGACGCTGCCAGGAGTAGCGGTAGTGAGGCCCTCACCGAGGGCGATCGAGCACGCCGAACCCGGTGGGGTCAGCTGAACGAACCGGATGCCCGGTGACGGGCTTGCGTCGAAATCGGCGTTGAATCCGATGCCGGTATAGAAGTCCTTCGCGCGGTCGACGTCGGTGACCGGGATGATGACGAGCTCGAGTTTGATGTCCATGGCTTCCAGCCTGCACCCGATTGCGGACAGTTTCGGTCCTATGGACAGATTTCCGAACCCGAAATACGAGTAGGCGATCCGTGGTTGGGTCAGGTGTGCTCTTGTCCATCCTCGACCGCTCCCGAACCCGAACGGGTATCGACGATGCCGCGGCTCTCACCGCGACGGTCGACCGCGCGATCAACGCGGAGGAGCTGGGCTTCCATCGGTTCTGGGTCGCCGAGCATCACGGTGTCCCCGGCATCGCGAGCGGCGCACCCGCAGTACTTCTCGCCGCGATCGGAGCTCGCACCTCGAAGATTCGGCTCGGTTCGGGCGGCGTCATGTTGCCGAACCACCAGCCGTTCGTGGTGGCCGAGCAGTTCGCGATGCTCGAGGCGTTGTATCCGGGGCGCATCGATGCCGGTGTCGGCCGCTCGCTCGGGTTCACCGAGCCCGTTCGCGCCGCTCTTCGCACCCCGCGAGACGCGCCGGACACCTTCGTCGCCGATCTCGACGAGCTCATGCACTATCTGGACGGCACCGGGCCGGTGACCGTGCGCCCGGCCGTCCCGCCGCCCCCGGTCTACGTCCTCGCGACCGGTCAGGGTCTTGCGATCGCGTCGAAGGCAGGCCTGCCGGTCGTCGTCGGCGGACCGTTGCTGAAGAGCGATGGCGCTGCGCTGGAGATCTACCGCAAGAACTTCCGCGCCACCGAGAGAAACCCGCAGCCGAGCGTTCTGGTCTCGCTCGACATCACCATCGCCGACACCGCCGAGCGAGCAGCCGAGCTCGTGCTCTCGGAGGCGTGGGCGATGGCTCAGTCGCGTCGAACCGGCGAGTTTCCGCCGCTGGAACCGGCGTCCGACATCGATCTGGGCGCGGCGCCGATCCGTGTTCGGGAACGGGTCGAGCGGTCGATCGCGACGGGTGTGCACGGAACTCCTGCCGCGGTAGCCGCCGCGGTGGAGGAACTGCTCGTGCGCACCGGGGCCGACGAGATCCTGGCATCGACGTCGACCTACGACCGAGCCGCGCTGCTCGACGCCGATGCCGCGCTCATGTCGCTGTTTCAGGCCTCGCTGTCCAACTGAGCCATCTGGGCTGCCGCGTACCGATCGCCGGCCGCGGAGTCGGCGGGAACGGCCTTCTCGATCCGCGCGACATCCTCGTCGGACAGCGAAATATCGAGCGCAGCGATGGTCTCGGCGAGACGTGAGGTGGTGCGAGCGCCGATCACCGGAACGATGTCCTCGCCCCGGCCGAGCACCCACGCGATGGCCAGCTGCGCGGTCGAGACACCTCGCTCTTCGGCGAGCGCGGCAAGGACCTCGACGACCTCGCGATTACGGTCGAGGTTGTCCCCTTGGAAGCGGGGGCTATGGGCGCGGAAGTCGTCGGCCGCGAACGTCTTGGCCTGACGGAACGAGTCGCTGAGTAGTCCGCGTGAGAGCACTCCGTAGGCGGTGATGCCGATGCCGAGCTCCCTCGCGGTCGGCAGGATGTCCGCCTCGATTCCGCGGGAGATCAGGGCGTACTCGATCTGAAGATCCGAGATCGGGTGTACCGCTGCCGCTCGGCGCAGCGTCGAGCTTCCCACCTCGGACAGGCCGATGTGGCGGACGTACCCGGCCTCGATCATCTCGGCGACGGCCCCGACGGTGTCCTCGATGGGCACCTGAGGATCGAGACGTGCCGGGCGGTAGATGTCGATGTGATCCACGCCGAGTCGCTGCAGGCTGTAGGCCAACGCGCTCTTGACCGCGCGCGGGCTTCCGTCGAATCCGAGCCATCCACCATCGGGCGAGCGGAGTGCGCCGAACTTCACCGACAGCGTGACGTCCTCGCGATTGCGCTCCTGCAGCGCTCGACCGATGAGCATCTCGTTGTGGCCGGCGCCGTAGAAGTCCCCGGTATCGATCAAATCGATGCCCGAGTCGATCGCGGCATGGATGGTTCGAATCGACTCCTTCTCGTCGGATGCGCCGTAAGCGCCGGACATGCCCATCCCGCCGAGGCCGATGCGTGAGACGGATGGTCCTGTGGTTCCCAGCTGTGTCTTGTTCATGCATCCCACTGTCGGCGCTTTCGGTCGCGCGCGGCAGAGACCGCTTGTCCGGGGGACTGCCGGTCCCTGGCTGAGCCGGGGCAGCGGGAGCACACTGATGTAGTGGAACGAGACGAACTTGCAGACTTCCTGCGGCGACGCCGCGAAGTTCTGACCCCTGCCGACGTCGGGATCTCACCTGGTGTTCGTCGCCGTACACCAGGCCTACGCCGTGACGAAGTTGCTCTGCTCACCGGTATGTCGACGGATTACTACACCCGGCTCGAACAGCGCCGTGGACCACACCCGTCGACTCAGATCTTGAGCTCGTTGGCTCGTGCGCTGCGCCTGGACGACGACGAACGCGACCACCTCTACATCCTCGCGGGCCAATCACCGCCGACGAGAGTCGGTGCGGACAAACACGTCGGGCCGGGTCTGATGCATCTGTTGACCAAGCTCGACGACACTCCCGCATGTGTGGTGACCGACCTCGGTGAGATCCTCGCCCACAACGAGATGTACACGGCGCTGTGCGGAAAACCGCCGCAGTACTCCGGACTCGATCGATACATCGTGTGGCGATGGTTCACCGAACCGTCGGCACGAAAGATGTTTCCCGAGGACGACCGGGAGCGCCTGGCGCACAAGCACGTCGCCGACCTGCGTGCCGTCTCCGCTCGTCGCGCGGGTGACGCAGAGGTGACTCTGCTGGTGGATCGTCTTCGGGCCGAAAGCCCCGAGTTCGAGGAAGTGTGGAGCGAGCACCGGGTCGCGCTCAAGGCCCCGGCGGTGAAGCGCTTCGTGCACCGCGACGTCGGGATCGTGTCGGTGCACTGCGAAACTCTCGTGACCCAGAAGCAAGGTCAGCACCTGCTCGTGTACTCACCCCTCCCGGGAACCGACGCCCGCGAGAAGTTGGATCTGCTCAGGGTCATCGGCACGCAGTCGATGCGCGCTACAGTCGAGAAGTAAGACAAAACGGATTCCTCGTAAGGGGCTCGCATGGCAGGCAAGAAGATCGACAGAGTTCGTGCACAGTCAGCGCTCGAAACGGTGCGCGAGAGCCCGGCAATCGCCCTCGTTGCCGCCGCCCCGGCGCTCGTCGTCTTCGCCGTGGTGTGGTGGCTCGCAGGCTTCGGCACAGCCCTGCTGCTGTTGATCGCACTCGGCGTCGTCGGATTCGTCGTCGCCAAGATGCGCAGCTGAGCCCTCTAGCGGGCGACGTGGAACTGCGTCAGGGATGCAGTTCCCGGGCGAAGCGATGCCCACGGTCCGTCGAACGTCACCACGGCGATCGCCGACGTCGGAAATCTCCTGCCGATCTCGACGACTGATTCGGAGTCGGCGTTCGCGGCGAGATCGACAGCGGTGAACGGGATTCCCGGTGCGTGACCGACCACCAGCAATGTCGATACCGCGTCGTCGGTCAGCCCGACCTCCTCGATGATCTCCTCCGGCGACCCGCCGTAGATTCGGTGTTCGAACCGAACGTCGGCGTCGATCCCGGTGGCTACCAGCGTTTCGCGTGTTCGCGTCGCTGTCGAGCAGATCACGGCATCGACGGTGCTGATGGTCGCGGAGATCCACTGCCCGGCGAGTGCGGCTTCGCGCTGACCTCGCTCGGCGAGGGGCCGATCGTGATCGGGTGTGCCCTCGGGATAGCCGGACTTGCCGTGCCGCATGAGAACCAGGGTTCGCGTCATGGCACCACCGTATCGGCGTTCTGCCTCGGGATGTCGGTCGGTTGTCCTACAGTGTCGTTCGTTCAGGGGCGGAGCTCGTTGTTTCCGGGGGTCAGTGACATGCGTGCAACTCGACGGTCGATTTCAGTGGTACTCGGGGCGGTAGCCGTGCTGCTCGTCGGCAGCGTTCCGGCAGCAGCCCAGCAGACGCGCACCGAGGATTCGGTGGTGTCGAGTTCGCCGGTCACCGATGTGGCGGCGTCGGTTGTCTCGGTCTTCGCGCCCCTGCCCGCAGGCTCCCTTCCCCATCCGGCCGCGTGCGACTACCTTTCCTACCTGCGGTGGAGATCGATGGACGGTCCAACGGATTCCGCTGCGGCGGACCGAATCCTGGTGGCACAGCCCGGTATTTTCGAAGGTGCGGGGGCTTTCGACTCCGTCGCGCGCAACACGGTGTCCTCGGCTGCGGCACGGGGCGCGCACATCGAGTTCTGGGCACTGGACCGTAGATCCAATTGCCTGGAAGACCACACCGGAACCCAGGAAGCCCTTGCGCGCTCCGACCTGAAGCTCGCCACCGACTACTACTACGGGGGAGCCGAAGTCGGCGGTCGCACCTTCGCGGGGTTCGCCGACGGTGACGCGACGGCGTGGCTCTCGGATCAAGGAATCGAACAGACACTCCGTGACGAGTACGACGTCCTGAGGCTCGAGCTACCGGACCAACAGATGCGCCGGGAGAAGGTGCTGTGCGGGGGCCACTCGTTGGGTGGATTCATCACCGGCTACTTCGCGGAGTGGGACTTCGACGGTAACCCCGACACACTCGACGACGCCGGATACAACCAGTGCGGTGGCTATTTCGCTCTCGACACCGTCGTCAAAGCCGGTACGCCGCCGTTGATCGAGGGAATTCCCGACCCCGATCTCCCTGTTGCCGTTGCCGATCCGGTGGCCGGGCTGGCGGGGCAACTGGACACGACTCTGCCGGTGTTGCGACTTCCGGCCGTCATCAACCCCGAAACCACGAATCTGCTGGCCATGGCCGGTGTTGCGGCCGAGATCAATCCTGACGGTGTCAACGATCTGGTCGATGTCCTGCCGAACAATCTCAACATCGATGCGACTCTGCGGGTGTTGCTGTCGAAGGATGCGCTGATGGCGGCGAGCGGTCAGCCGTCGGTCCGCACGCTGTATGCCACGAACGACGCGGTGCTCGGTGCCTTGCTCGACGACAACTCGCAGCCCTTCGGCTTCCTGCAGTCGAGTGTGGGGTTCATCGGCGCACAACCGTTGGTGGACAAAGCTTTTCCCACGCTGCCGGGAATGGAGAAGCTCCCGGTGATCGGTAGTGCTCTCGGTGATGCGCGCAAGGCTGCGCCCGCGGTCTACGGCGATCCCGGTGTCGTCTACACCTGGAACGACTACGACCAGCTCGACAACTCCGAACAGACGGCGCGCTACACCGACCCGAGCAGCGAGGTCACCTCGATCGCGCAGCTGGCACGCAGCCTCGCCGAACCACCCCTCGACTTCACCGAGTGGTATTTCCCCACCAAGCTGACCGTCGATCTGACGCAGTCGAGTTCCACGGCAATCCGAGAGCACCGGCTGCACCGCGACGGCGTCGATCGAAATCCGATCTTGACGCTGCAAGGTACCGGCGGGATCAAACTCCCGCCGTCGGGTCATGCAGGCGATCACCCGATCATCGTGCAGGGGTACAACCACCTCGACGTGTTGACCGCCGCCCAGCGCCAGAACAACGGCAGGCCCGAGGTCGTCAGCACGGAGCTTGCACGGTTCGCTATCGACCCCCGGTAGCCCTGAGCTGCGCCGCGTCGCTCCGACCTGCTACCTTGAACGCTGTTCAAGTTGGATTACACAGGAGTGGTCATGACGGAGCTCGGCGGCGCACGGGAGTCAACGATGTCAGGTTCGAAGCTGGGCATCTCGGCTCGTGACATGGCGCAGATCGCGGTGTTCGCCGCGCTGCTCGCTGCCCTCGGGCTCCCGGGGGCGATCACCGTCGGGTTCAGCGGCGTGCCGATCACGCTGCAGACCCTGGGCGTCATGCTTGCCGGGGCGATCCTCGGCGCCCGCAAAGGCACCGCCGCCGTGGTGGTCTTCATTGCCTTGACGCTGATCGGACTGCCGCTGCTGTCGGGCGGACGAACCGGACTGACCGCATTGGCCGGGCCGAGTGCCGGCTACTTGATCGGCTGGATTCCCGCCGCCTTCGTCATCGGTCTGCTCACCGCACGTATCCTCCCGAAGTACTCGGTAGTGCTCGGTCTGCTGATCAACATTCTGGGCGGCATCGTCGTCGTATACGTCTTCGGGACCATCGGCCTGCTCCTGCGCACCGACCTGTCGATGTGGGCCGCCATCTCCACCAACTTCGCTTTCGTTCCCGGTGACTTGATCAAGGTCGTCATCGCCACCGTCGTCGCCAAATCGGTCCACAGGGCATACCCCGGCCTCATGGCCCGGTGACACCACTGCTCGGCGGATCGGGTTCGCAGCCCGCGATCGACTGGCAGGGGAGCGTCCTGACCTACGCGGACGTCGAACGCGAAGTCGAGCAATGGCCAAGCGCCCCGATTCACAGTGCCCTTCTTCACGACGCCTCGTCGCTGCCCGTTCCCGAAGCGCTGGTGTGCGTCCTCGCCGCGGCTCGGCAGGGAGTCCCGGTGCGTGTCGAGGACCCCGCTGCCCGGCCCGAACGGGGAGACGTCCCCGGTGGTGCCGGACTGCTCGTCGCCACGTCCGGCTCCACCGGTAGACCGAGGCCGCTGGCACGCACCTGGCCGTCGTGGACGGACAGCTTCGCCGAATTCACTGCCGTCACGCAGATCGCCGCTCGGGATCGTGTGCTTGTCACCGGTCCGCTGCACGCGACGATGCACCTGTTCGGCGCTGTCCATGCGTTGACTCTCGGAGCCTGCGTCACCGATGACGAGGAGACCGCCACGGTCGCCCATGCCGTGCCCGCGGTGCTGCGTGCACTGGTGGAGCGAGCGCCGCACCTGCGGGTGGCCGTCGTCGCAGGCACCGCGCTGGACAGCGGAGCCGAGGAGCGACTCCGCGGCATCGACATCGTCGAGTACTACGGCGCAGCCGAGTTGTCGCTCGTGGCGATGCGCCGGGGCGCTCAGCCGCTGCGACTGCTCGACGACATCGACGCCGAGATTCGCGACGGTGCGCTGTGGGTGCGATCGCCCTACGCCGTCCTGGGCGCTGAGCACTGGGTGAGTGTCGGGGATCTGGCCGAGCTGCGTCCGGGACGCGAGCTGGTGGTGTTCGGCCGGGGCAGTGCCGCGGTGAATGTCGGCGGCACCACCGTCGTTGCCGAGGATGTCGAGAGAATTCTCGAGGCGTGTCCCGGTGTCCGCGGAGCCGCCGTGATCGGAACTCCGCATTCGGTGCTGGGGGAGACCGTGACGGCGGTGCTCGAACTGGAGGCAGGCGCGGAGTTGGCTGCGATCAAGGCGCATGCACGCCGCGGGCTGGCCAAAGAGGCGGTTCCTCGGCGCTGGACGGTCGTGGACGAACTCCCGCGCACGGGCAGCGGGAAGATTGCTCGCGGGCGAGTGAAAGACTCGGTCCATGACTAGCAGCAATGCCCCAGTGCTGGTTGCGCCGTGGCGTACTCCGATCGGCAATGCGGGCCACGGATTCGCGAGATCGACGACGACAGAGCTGGCAGCTCCGGTTCTGCGCGCGGCCGCGGATTCACTGCGTGAGTCGGGGTGTAGCGACGACGTCGACGATGTAGTTCTCGGCAACTGTCTCGGTCCCGGCGGTGATCCGGCGCGTGTCGCAGCGTTGGCGGCGGGGCTGGGCGTCCACGTGCCAGGGGTGACGGTCGATCGTCAATGTGGATCCGGGCTCGATGCCGTCATGCAGGCGTCGATGCGTGTGCGGAGCGGCGACGATCATCTCATTCTCGCCGGCGGCGTCGAATCCGCCAGCACAGCACCCTGGCGGTTCTGGCCACCGGCCGACGGCGGCGACCCAGTGCGTTACACGCGAGCCCCGTTCGCGCCGAACAGCTTTCCCGACCCGGACATGGGCGTGGCCGCCGACGACCTGGCGCGAGCTCGGGGGATCTCGCGGGAACGCCAGGATGCCTACGCGGCGCGGTCCCATTCGCTGGCAGCGGCTCACGACTTCGGCAACGAAATCGTTCCCATCGGCGGCGTCGAGCGCGATCAGCGCATTCGGCCGAACATGACGGTGCAGCGGCTCGCTCGCCTGCGGCCGAGCTTCACCGCCGACGGCACGGCGACCGCGGGTAACTCCTGCGGGATCTCCGACGGTGCGGCCGTACTCGCGGTGACGACGGAGTCACGGGCAAAGGAGCTCCCCGCGCTCCGAGTGCTCGGCTGCGCTGTCGCCGGGTCCGATCCGGCGCTGCCCGGACTCGGACCGGTGCCTGCCATCGAGAAGGTTCTGCGGCGCACCGGCGTCGGTCTGCCGGACATCGGCATCGTCGAGATCACCGAAGCGTTCGCCTCCGTCGTCCTCGCGGTGTCCGACGAACTCGGTATCGACGAGAGCGTGCTGTGCCCGCAGGGAGGCGCGATCGCGATGGGGCATCCGTGGGGAGCGTCCGGAGCAATACTGTTGGTGCGCTTGGCTGCTCAGATGCTCATCGACGGTGGACCCGAATTGGGCCTCGCGTCATGTGCCATCGGCGGCGGGCAGGGAATTGCAATGATCGTGGAGCGTGCGTGGTGAGTGAGATCGTGTTCGAATCGGTGCGACATGCGTTCGGTGAACGCGAAGTGCTGCGAGGCATCGACCTACGGATAACCGAGCGGCGGGTCGGAATCATCGGCTCCAACGGTTCCGGAAAATCGACGTTGGCGAGGACGATCAACGGACTGCTCACACCCACCTCGGGAACCGTGACGGTCGACGGTGTCAACGCCTCGAAGAAGGGCGCGCTGGTCCGCAAGAAGGTCGGCTTCGTCTTCACCGACCCCGACACCCAGATCGTGATGCCGACCGTCGCCGAGGATCTTGCGTTCTCGCTGCGCAGATCAGGGTTGGACAAGGCGCAGATCGCCGAACGCGTCCAGGAAATCCTGGTGCGTTTTCGGCTCGACGGACACGCCGAGCACCCCTCTCACCTGCTCTCCGGTGGGCAGAAGCAACTCCTGGCCATCGGAGCAGTGCTGATCCGGCGCCCCGAAGTGGTCATCGCCGACGAGCCGACGACGCTCCTCGACCTCCGCAATGCGCGGGTCGTCGCCGAAGCGCTCGATTCGCTGGACCAGCAGGTGATCGTCGTGACGCATCAGCTGACATTGCTGGAGAGCTTCGAACGCGTCGTTGTCATCGACGAGGGCGTCGTGGCGTTCGACGGCACTCCCGACGACGCCGTGCCCGCCTACCGCGAGCTCGTCCTGTGATCGGGCTCGATTCTCCCGGGGCCATCGTCGTGGTCTTGCCTGTCTCCGGAGTCGCGCTGTGATCGGGCTGTACCGCCCCGGCACCTCCCTTCTCCACCGGATGCCCGCAGGTCTGAAACTGCTGTTGCTGATCGTCGCGATCGTGTCCGCGACCATCTTCGTCAGAACTCCCGTCGAAGTGGGAGTAGTTGCCCTCGTGGTCGCGGCCCTCTTCGGAGTCGCTGGGATTCCGCTGAAAACTGCTCTGGCGCAACTACGCCCGGTGCTGTGGATGCTCCTGATCATCGGTGTCTTCCAGGTGTTCATCACCACCTGGCAGCGTGCGGTGGTGGTGTGCGGCGTGCTGTTGATCTCCGTGGCGCTCGCCGCGCTCGTCACGTTGACCACCCGCGTCACCGCCATGCTCGACACCGTCACTCGTGCGCTCGGCCCGACCCGCCGGATCGGCGTCGACCCGGAGCGGATCGGGCTCATGCTCGCTCTGGCGATCCGGTGCATCCCCATCCTGGCGACCATCGTGCACGAGGTATCCGA
The DNA here is from genome assembly GCF_023264675.1 of Rhodococcus sp. (in: high G+C Gram-positive bacteria). Lineage (GTDB taxonomy): Bacteria > Actinomycetota > Actinomycetes > Mycobacteriales > Mycobacteriaceae > Rhodococcoides. The sequence goes on along the minus strand of NZ_JAHFVG010000041.1, from coordinate 36,081 downwards.
AGCGCGGAAAGCCCGAGGGTTGCAGTGGTCGATGACCGCACTCGTGACCCCGGTCATCGTTCGCGCACTCCGCACGGCCGATGCGCTCGGTGATGCGCTCGTCGCGCGGGGAGTCGACGATGACTGAGCTGTCGGCCGATCGGATCGCCCGTCGGGTTCGGGATGCCCCCGACTCGATCGCTGTGATCGACCGTCGGGAATCGGTGTCGTACTCGCACTTCTGGTCTCGGGTCGAGCGTTCGGCCGCGGGTATGCGCGGGATGCGGCGCATCGCTGTGCTGCCGACCTCCGATGTGGGTTCGCTCGTGTCCGTCGCGGCGGCGATGCTCTCGGGGGTCTCGGTGGTGCTGCTGCATCGTCACCTGCTGCCCGAGCAGTATGCCCGGGTGATCGAGATCGCCGAGCCCGACGCCGTGGTCGCATCGGCGAGCCGACATCGACGGCTGCGTCGCCTGGGGTGTGCCGATCCCCGAGGCCGACTCGATGCCGATGGCGGTCACACCACCGCGACCGGGGATTCGGAACTTCTGGTCGGCGTCACCTCGGGCACCAGCGGCGAGCCGAAACTGTTCGTCCGCGATCAGGATTCATGGGCGTGCACGTTCGATCGCAGCGACGAGCGCTTCGACGTACGGCCGGGCGATCGCGTGTCCACCCCTGGCGTCCTCGACCACACTCACTTTCTGTACGGCGCGGTGCACGGGCTCACACGGGGAGCCGCGATCGATCTGCGTCCCGCGATCGACGCTCTCGGTAGCGGTGCCACTCATCTGTATTCGGTTCCGACGATCGCCTGGGACATCGCCCGATCGGGGAGCGGCACGTTCCCCGGTGTCCGCGAAGTGCTCTCCAGCGCCGCTCGGTGGCCGGCGTCAGGCCGTGAGCAGCTGCAGCAGGTGCTGCCGAATGCCTCGCTCGTCCATTTCTACGGTGCGTCCGAGTTGAGTTTCGTCTCCTGGGACAGCGGCGTCGAGCCGACCGCCGGAACCCTGTTCGACGGTGTCGACGCCGAGATTCGCGACGGCGTCGTGTACGTGCGAAGCAACATGTTGTTCGACGGCTACCTCACCGCCGACGGTGTGACGGGTGGCCCGGCCGACGGATGGATGACGGTGGGAGACCGGGGATTGCTGGAGGGACGCCGACTCACACTGTTCGGCCGCGAAGTCGAGACGCTGATTCGATCAGGACTCAACGTCGAGCTCGCTCCCATCGAAGCTGCGGCTCTGGCGATCTCGGGCGTTCTCGACGCCGCCTGCGTCGCGATTGCCGACGCCCGGGCGGGGGAAGTGCCCGCGCTCGCTGTCGTTCTCGGGGCAGATGCACCGTCGCTCAACGAGATCCGGCGTGCCCTGCGTCGGTCGCTCCCCACACCGAGTATGCCGACATCCATCTCGGCACTGGCGCACCTTCCTCGTACGCCGCGAGGAAAGCTGGATCGTCAGGCCCTCGGTGCGACTTTCGCGACCGAACGCACGGCGCCGTCGACCACGAACCACAGTGTGAGAGCACCCTCGTCGTAGCGATGACGGATGGTGACGTGCTCGCCGCCGAGTACCGGTGACAGGTATTCGATGACGGCGCGGTGCGGTGCCGTCACCAGTGGGCGTTGATCGACGAGTAATTCTTCGACGGCATGCCAGTATGCGGCGTTGTTGACGTGGTTGAACGAGTCGATGTCGGTGGCGCGCAACGGAAAGTGGATGTCGGTATGTGATGGTGCGGGCGCTGGTTCGGTGAGCCACGGCTTCCAGCGGAGACGATGCTGCTCGGTGGTGCGAGCCAACAGTTCCAAGGCTTCGTCGCTGATCCGCGTCGGCATTCCGGTGGTTGCGCTGATGTTGATCCAGAAACCCTCGGTCTCGATCGATGCGCCCTTGTCGCTGGTGATCTGGACGCGCATGTTGGACCATCGCGTCGACATCGACGAGCACCACCGTCGCATCTGAACTCGGTCGGGGAACTCGACCGGGCGATGCACGTCGATCACGGTGCGTCGGACGATCCAGAACGGGTCGGTGACGCCGAGTGGGGTCGCGTCGAGATTGTCCGAGCCGATGTCCTGGAGATAGCGCGCGATACCGTCGAACCGAAGACGATTGCCGGGATCGACGTCGCCGGTTCGTACGGTCCAACCGGTTTCGAAACCTTCACCTGCAGGCGGGGCCGGGGCCAGGGCGTCGTCGAAGCCCAATGGTTCCGTGCCGGCTCCGTCAACCACTTGGTTCGGCCCCTCTGCTCGCGCGCGGTGTTCTCGGTCGGTTCGAACCTACCCGACGCGGCCGGACGCTGATGTCAGAGCACTCGCCGCGCTTTCATTCCATCGAACACGGGCGCGACGCGGACGACATCCCCGGTGGTCGGGGCATGCACCATCTGGCCGTTTCCGATGTAGATGGCGACGTGTCCCGGTCCGCCCGCCTGCCAGTTTCCGAACAGGAGATCTCCGGGCTGAGCCATCGACAGCGGGATCTCCGTGCCGACGTTCCACTGTGTTTCGGAGGTGCGTGGGAGCGCTACCTTTCCTCCCGACGCCTTGAAGATGGCGTACGACGTCAGACCGGAGCAGTCGAACCCGCCGCCGGACGGGCCGTTGATGTTGCCGCCGCCCCAGACGTACGGAAGGCCGAGGTAGTCCATTGCCGATTTGACGGCGCGCGAGCCGATTCCGGCGAGATCGAGACCGGCGAACGGGTTCATGATGGCCGAGAACTGCATTTCGGTGGCGCGGATGCGGGCAACGTACGGCTTGGTTTGCGTCTCGTAATCCACGGTGCCAGAAGGCATTCCGCCGGATCGAAGTACGGCGCCCGCGCCCGCATTGTAGCCGGCGATGGTCAGATCGAGGGAGTCGCCCGAGACTTTCCCGTCCTTCTTCCATTGCTCGACCTGGCCGTTGATGTCGCACAGCAGGTTTCCCGATGCCATCACGGAGTCGGCGATTCCGTTGATGTCGGCGACGCCGTCCCCGTCGGCGTCCTTGCCGTAGGTCTTCCAGGTATCAGGCATGAACTGGCCTGGCCCGCGGGCGCCGGTGCTGGACACGGGCGAGGTGGGTCCGAAACGGAAGCCGTTCTCGGCGGCATACAGGGCGGCGATGGTCGGTGCCTTCACACCGCCGCAGATCTCGCCTGCTTTCATCAGCCACGGCACGAATGCGGTGATGGCACCGATCGGTGAATTGGACACTCCGGTGAAGGTCGCAGGCATACCGGGGAACAGAGCGCGACGCAGCGCCTCGGCCGCGGGCATGAACGCGGTCTGCGAGGCCAGATCGCTGAGCGAGAACGTCGAGCCGCCGAATTGCAAGGCCCCACCGAAACTTGGAATCAACGACGAAATCGAGGCACTGGCGACGGGTGCTGCACTGGCCACCGTGGGGAGCACCGCTGCGGCTGCGGCGGCAGCAGCGGCAGGGAGATCGGCCACCGCGGCGGGATCCGCGGGATCGGTGGTCCCGGCTTCCGGTGTCGCCGCCGGCAGCATCGGCTCCGCGGCGGTTTCGATTGCTGCCGCGGCATTGTCGAGCATGGTGCCCGCGGTGTCCGCTGCGGGCGCCGGTAGACCGCCGAGTAGATCGTCGAGTTGCTTCTGCAGACCGGGCGCGGAATCTTCCGCCGCTGCGGCCACCCCGGCAACCCCGTCCTGAATCTGCGGGGGTAGATCGGCTCCTGCTGCTGCCCCTGCTGCAGACATCACCACTGCGACGATGACTGCGATCGGATCGCCTGCCATAAAACAACTCCCGGTGCTCGGACCTCTCCCCAACGTTCCGCGTCCGCTCATCCCCGCGTGAGCTGACTCACATCATCATGCACTGTCGGTGCGGTCCGTGGTCTCGAATTCGCGGACCTCACCCACCCGTCGCTCTCGACGCTGCGCGCGCGATGGGTAGGTTGACGATGCGATGCGCGACCGACGAAGGAGCCCGATGGACAAGTACGTGATCTCGCCCGGCACCGTGTGGGATCCGGGTGCGCAGCTGTTGTCGCAGTGCGTCGCGGTGGAGAACGCGTCGAAAACGTTGTATCTGTCCGGCCAGACCGCGATCACCGCCGACGGGCAGTTCGAGGGCGTCGGCGACGTCGAGGCCCAGATCAGGTTGTCGTTCGAGAACATTCGGCTGATCCTCGATGCAGCGGGAGGAACCCTCGCGAACGTGGTCAAACTGACGGTCTACTTCGCGGATGTGAGCAACCTCGATACATACACCGCAATCCTCGGCGAGCTGTTTCCCGAGACGAGGCCTGCCCAGACCGTCGTCGAAGTGTCTCGGCTCGCGATGCCGGAGTTGCTGATCGAGATCGACGCCGTGGCGGTTCTCTAGAAGAACGTGGCCCAGTAGTCGGAGAACCGGATGCCGATCAAGGCGATGACGACGGCGTACCAGAGAGCGAGAATGGTCCAACGCCATTCGAGGAACAGCCGTGGGACGGTCGAACTGTGGTCGCGGTCCACCAGCTGCGACAGCGATACGAGAAAGATCGGCATCGTCACCAGCCAGACAACCATGCAGTACGGGCAGAGTGCCCCGATTTCGTACAGGCTCTGATCGATCAACCAGTGGATGAATACCTCGCCGAGCAGCGTTCCCAGAGAGAGCCCGAGCCAGTACCAGTGCGGAAGTTCGATCTTCGCGAGCGTCAGGATTCCGGTGACGACGACGACGGTGAACGCCACGATCCCGATGATCGGATTGGGGAATCCGAAGAGCGCGGCTTGGTCGGTGGTCATCACCGACCCGCACGAGAGAACAGGATTCAAGCTGCAGGACGGTACGTACGAGCTGTCCATCAGCAGTTTGATGCGTTCGATCGTCAGGGTCAGTGCGGCGATCAGTCCGAGCAGTCCGCCGATCGTGAGGACCCAGGCGGTCGTCTTGCTGGTTCTCATTCTTCTACTGGGCGGCGGTGATCGCGGCGCGCAGTCCGTCCGGTGTCGGGTTCGACACGACGGTTCCGTTGACCGACACGGTCGGAGTGCCGGTGACGCCGCCGGCGATGACTGACTTGGTCGCGTCGGTGACGTAGTCGGTGTTGGTGCCGGCGGTGATGCAGCTCGCGACGTCCGGGCTGTCGGCTCCCGCGGCGGCGGCGATGGCGATGAGTTCGTCGTCGGTCAAGCCGTCGCCGCCCTCGGCGGGCTGCTGCTCGAACATCGCCTTGTGCCAGGCGGGCCACACGTCTTTGTTGGAGTCCGCGACGCAGATGCTCGCGTTGGCGGCGCGGGTGGAGTACTGGGTCGAGGACATGCGATCGAGAATCGCGATCGGCTTGTAGTCGACGGCGATGGTTCCGTCTGCGACGAGATCGGTGAGGGTGTCACCGCTGATGGACTCGAACTGCTTGCACGCGGGGCACTGGAAATCTTCGACGGCAGTCACGACGACTTTCGCGTCCGCGGCCCCGACTCGGATGGCACCGTCGGCGGTCACCGAGGACGGTGCCGCGGCAACGGCGGTAGCAGTGGTGTCGTCGTCCTTCGATGCGATGTTGAAACCGATGACGGCAACGAGCGCGATCAGTACGACGGCCACGGCGACCTGAATCAGCGTCCGGCGTTGCTTGTCCTTCTTTCCTTGCAACGCCGCTGCTGCCGCCTGTGCCTTCTTCTTGCTGTTGTCGCTCACCGCAAAGTCCTCGCTTGCTCGCCGAATGTCCCCGGCCAGCATAGGCGGGTAAACCTGAGGTCAAGCTGAGTGCTCGGCAGGCTCTCAGGTCAGTGCGACGATCCGTTCGACGGCGAATCCGTAACCTGCAATGCCGAGTCCGGCGATGACTCCGCTGGCGATGGGGGAGACGAACGAGTGGTGACGGAACTCCTCGCGGGCGTGAACGTTGCTGATGTGAACTTCGATGATCGGCACTTCGGGGATGACGAGTGCGTCTCGAAGCGCGACCGAAGTGTGAGTCAGTCCACCGGGGTTGATGACGATTCCCGACGCCGTTCCCCGTGCCTCGTGAATCCAGTCGATCAATTGACCTTCGTGGTTCGACTGCTCGGCGCGGATGGTTCGCCCGTGCGCTGCGGCTGTTTTCTCACACAGCGCGACGACATCGGCCAGGCTCTCGCGGCCGTACACCTCGGGTTGACGGGTACCGAGCATGTTCAGGTTCGGTCCGTTGAGCACCAAGATGTGTCCTGCCATGTCATTGCTCACTTTCCTGGTGGTCGACTACTGCCGGGTGCGATCTTTTCACAGCGGTCTTGGCACAATGATCCCAGTGAGAACTGTGTGGGTGGTCTGGGGTGTCGGTGTCTTCGCCTACATCGTCGGAGTACTCCACCGGACCGCGTTCGGTGTCGCAGGACTCGACGCAGCCGATCGTTTCTCGATCAGCCCCGCGCTGTTGTCCTCGTTCGTGGTCCTGCAGGTGGTCGTCTACGCGGCGATGCAGATTCCGGCGGGGGTGGTCCTCGACCGGGTCGGATCGCGCAAGATGATCGCGCTCGGTGCTCTCCTGATGACAATCGCGCAGGTCACGCTTGCCGTGACGGAGTCGCTGCCGCTGGCGGTGGCCGCGCGGGCGTTGGTCGGCGTCGGCGATGCGCTGACGTTCATTTCGGTGCTGCGCCTGGTTCCGCGGTGGTTCAAGCCTCGGCAGGTCCCGATCGTGTCGCAGCTGACGGGCCTGCTCGGGCAGACAGGTCAGATTCTCTCGGCCGTGCCCTTCCTCATTCTCTTGAACGGGCCTGGATGGACGTTCGCGTTCGGTACCGCTGCCTCGCTCGGTCTCGTGGCATTCGTACTCGCTCTGTCGCTGATCCGCGATGCCCCCGCCGGCACCGTCGTCGTCGAAGAGACGACGTCGCTGCGTGAGACGCTCGCGACGATCGGCCAGGTCTGGAAGCGTCCGGGCACGCGGTTGGGGTTCTTCAGTCACATGGGGACGCAGTTCTCGATCACGGTGTTCGCGTTGCTGTGGGGCATTCCTTATCTGACGTCGGCGCAGGGCCTGTCGGCCTCGACTGCTGGTGCTTTGCTGTCGGTCTCGGTGGTCTCCGCGGTCCTGTCGGGGATCGGACTCGGGGTCCTGACCGGCCGATATCCGATGCGACGGTCGTGGATGGTGCTGGCGATCATGGTCAGCAACGCGGTGATGTGGGCGATCGTGCTCGCGTTACCGGGCCCGGCGCCACTGTGGTTGCTGATCGTGCTGGTCGTGGTCATCTCGGTGGGCGGCCCGGGCTCGGTGATCGGGTTCGACTACGCGCGCACATTCAATCCGAGTGCGAATCTCGGCACGGCGCAGGGCATGGTCAACATCGGCGGTTTTCTGGCATCACTGCTGGTGATCGCGACCATCGGCTGGGTCCTGCAAGCGATGGGCGGTTATACCTTCGATGCGTTCAGAGTCGCGTTTCTGGCGCAGTATCCGGTGTGGATCGTCGCGATCACGGGTGTGTTGCTGACGCGCCGAAAGACGCGAAGGCAGCTGGCCGAAGAGGGCATCTACCCGCATACGATGCGCGAAATTCTGCAGCGGTTCAGGGACCGCTGAATTCACGTTGCATTTCGGTCGTGTGAACGCGCATGCTGGTGGTCCGAATTTAGTTGCGTGCGGAAAGCAAACATATCGTAAAGGTGTGACCAAGCGGTGGTATCCCCAACAGAAGTGACCAAGACAGAGTCCGGCGAGTACAGCCACCGAGAGATCATGACGATCCTTTCCGGGCTGATGATGGGCATGTTCCTGGCGGCACTGGACCAGACGATCGTCGCAACGTCGGTCCGCACGATTGCCGACGACCTCAACGGCTTCTCCGTACTGGCGTGGGTCACCACGGCGTATCTGATCACCTCGACCGTGTCGACTCCGCTCTACGGGAAGCTGTCCGATCTCTACGGACGTAAGCCCTTCTTCATGACGGCCATCTCGATCTTCGTGATTGGCTCGATGCTGTGCGGAATCTCGACGTCGATGTACGAGCTCGCGGCATTCCGCGCCGTTCAGGGTCTTGGAGCCGGTGGCCTGATGTCGATGGCCTTGGCCATCATCGGCGACATCGTGCCGCCGCGGGAACGCGCGAAGTATCAGGGTTATTTCCTCGCCGTCTTCGGTACCTCGAGTGTGCTCGGCCCGGTCATCGGCGGACTGCTCGCCGGACAGTCGTCGATCCTCGGTATCACCGGTTGGCGCTGGGTGTTCTACATCAACGTCCCGCTGGGCATCATTGCGCTCGTGGTCGTGTGGCGCGTACTCAATCTTCCGGTGAATCGGCGCGATGCTCGCGTCGACTGGTGGGGTGCAGTGTTGCTGAGCATCGGTCTTGTTCCGCTGCTGATCATCGCCGAGCAGGGCCGCGTCTGGGGGTGGGGATCCACTCGCGCGCTGATCTGCTTCGGCGTCGGGATTGTCGGCATCATCGCGTTCGTGTTGGCCGAGATCAAGATGGGTGACGACGCGCTCATCCCGATGCGATTCTTCCGAAACCGTCTGTTCTCGTTGTGTATCGCGGTGAGCGTCATCGCCGGTGCCGCAATGTTCGGCGGAATCTCGTTGCTGCCGCAGTACCTTCAGGTGGTCAAGGGATCGTCGCCCACTCTGGCCGGTTACCAGACGCTGCCCCTCGTCGGCGCGCTGATGATCAGTTCCATCGTGTCCGGCCGCATGATCTCCAAGACCGGTCGCTACAAGATCTTCCCGATCGTCGGCACCGCGCTCATGGCCATTGCGATGTTCACGTTCCACTACGTCCATGCCGACACTCCGCTGTGGCAGACCATGGTGGTCATGGCTGTGTTCGGCGTCGGACTCGGTTCGATGATGCAGCCGCTGACCCTCGCGATCCAGAATGCGATGCCCCCGAAGGACATGGGTGTCTCGACGTCGTCGGCGACGTTCTTCCGGCAGATCGGCGCGACGCTCGGCGTTGCCGTCTTCCTGTCGATGCTGTTCACCCAGCTCACGCCGAAGACGACCGATGCACTGACCGCCGCTGCCGAGAAGCCCGAGTTCCAGGCCGCGGTGAAGGCGGCGTCGACCAGTGGCGATCCACTCGAAACCGGGTTCGCCAATGCGCTGATCTCTCGCGATCCGTCGATCGCCGGCAGCGCCCTGGTGGATTCGTCGTTCATCCAGAAGCTGGATTCGGCGCTCGCCGAACCGTTCCGGATCGGATTCTCCGACGCGATGGACTACGTCTTCCTCGCGGTGTCCCTGCTGATGGTCATCGGGTTCGTGCTCGTCCTCTTCGTCAAGGAGGTTCCGCTGCGGACGATGTCCGGGCTCGCGGCAGCCAAGCAGGAGCGGGACGAAGAGGCCGCTAGCGCTGCGGCGAAGAAGGAGTCGGAGTAGCGATCGCGCGCACTGGACGGTGTGTGATGCGGCTCCGCCGCATGTGCGTGCGAATACATAACAGGTTATGTATTCGCACGCACATGGAGTAGGCGACTTCGGCTGTCGGCGTCCGGCGCCCGGGGCGTCGACCTGCGCCAGAGAGGCAAAGATGTCACGCTGGAGGCATAGGGCAAGACCATCGTTCCGACCCTCGGCCACAAGGATTGTGATGACCACCAACACCGATCGCCTTCGGGTACCCGCCGATGCCTCGGCCGACCGAGACCTGCTCGCCGACTTCGTCACGATGTCCGCTTTCGGGGCGACGGAGGCGGGTGGCGTCGAACGGCAGGCAGCCACGGCATCCGACGGCGAGAACCGTCGTTGGCTCGCGGCCTGGCTGATCGAACGCGGTTTCACCGTGGCCTACGACAGGGTCGGCAACATGTTCGGGCTGTACGAACTGGTGCCGGGAGCCCCGTACGTGCTGGCGGGCTCGCATCTCGATTCGCAACCTCGGGGTGGCCGCTACGACGGCGCGTACGGCGTGCTTGCCGCTGCGCACGCGATGAACCGCTTGCGTGACTACTACTCCCGACATGATGTCGACGCTCGGTACAACCTTGCCGTGGTCAACTGGTTCAACGAGGAAGGGTCTCGGTTCAAGCCCTCCATGCAGGGTTCGGGTGTGTTCACCGGCAAGATCGAGCTCGAGGTGGCGCTCGGGACAGTGGATTCCGATGATGTCACCGTCCAGCAGGCCCTCGGCGACTTGAATATGCTCGGTGAGTCGGACGTCTTCACCGTCGGTGATCATCACCGCCAGGGTGGGCTCGGCGTCGCTTCCTACGCCGAGATCCATATCGAGCAGGGGCGCGAACTCGACAAAGCGGGTGTCGTGATGGGCCTCGTCGATTCCACCTGGGGCGCCAACAAATACGAGATCGCGGTTGTCGGATCTCAGTCGCACACCGGCGCTACCGCCATCGCGGATCGCCAGGATGCGCTTTACGGTGCATCGCTCGCCGTGGTGGCGCTGCGCGATCTGGCGGACCGATACGGGGACGATCTGCACACGTCGTGTGGTCAACTGACTGTCTTCCCGAACTCGCCGGTAGTGGTCGCGCGTGAGGTGCACATGCACCTGGACCTGCGTTCACCGTCCGACGATCTCCTCGACGAGGCCGACTCCGCTCTGAACCGGGCGTTCGCCGAGATCGAACTCAAGGCCGACGTCGAGATTCAGCGCCGCTTCGCGCATCGGTGGAAGGGCCATACCTACACGCCGGAAGGTGTCGAACTCGCGGGCCGCGTCATCGACGATCTGGGAATCAGTAAACAGAAAGTGCGCACTCGCGCCGGGCACGATTCGACGAACATGAAAGACATCGTCCCGACGGTGATGCTGTTCATCCCGAGCGTCGACGGGGTGTCGCACGCCGAGAACGAATACACACACGACAAAGATCTGGTCAGCGGCGCCGATGTCCTGACCGAGACGCTTGCCCGAATGGTGGAGGGCGAACTCTGACCGTCGGCTTTTGCCCCAGGAGGTCGACGACTTCCTGTTCTTCGGGCTGGGTGAGGAAAAGTGGCGTGCTGACGTGTTGATCGTCATGGCCGGGCTCCCGGGCAGTGGACGGTGTTGGCCCAGGACGTCGGTACCGTGGTTGTGTTCGTCGAAGTCCACTGTTCCGATTCCGCGGAACATCGGCGTCGACTCGAGTCCCGCGAGCGAAACATTCCCGGGTTCGCCGAACCTACCTGGGCGTCGGTGACGGCGAGCCGGACAGCGTTCGACGACTGGGCGGATCCGCGAGTGCGCGTCGACTCGATGGCCCCGCACGAAACCAATGTCGCGCATGTTCTGGAAGGGATTGCGTGTGCTCGTTCGGTGAGCAGGTGACCAAGGTTGTCGAGATTCAACCCTCCCGAGACCTGGACTGCGCGAAAGCTGTTCTGACACTCCAACGGTGTGCCTACACGGTCGAAGCCGAGGTGATCGGCGACCGGCGTATCCCCAATCTCACCGAGACACTCGATCAGGTGCGCGCGGCTCCGCTGCGCTGGTTGGCGTCGAAGAAGTAGAAGACGGTCTGTGGATCTGGCGCTACGCGCTTTCTGTCGGTGCCCCCAGCTAGTCTCTATTTATCGAACATAAGTTCGAATGAAGATTTTCGGCACCGGGGGGTGGCATGAGTATCGTCGACGATCGATCCGTGCTGGCCGAGGTTCTCGGCTCCGCCCGGGTAGCCCATGCGGCCGTTGCAGCGTCCCTCGCCGACATGGCTCGCTTTTACGAGTCGCGCTCGCAGTATCCGGAATCCGCGACCGATGCGAAGTTCGACGACAGAATTGTGCACACCTCGGCTGTCGCCGAGCTCGCCGCTGCCCTGGCCACTACCTATCAGGTTGTCGATGAACTGCTGCGCCAGTGGTGGGCACTGACCCCACTCGTCAAGGACGCCTTGTGTGAGGGCCGTTTCGGTCTGCAAGAGGTGAGAAAGATTCGGGAACACACACTGGGCGCGCACGCCGAGCTCGTCCGTGAGCTGGAGTCCGAAATCGTCCGGTGTGCAATCGTTCTCGATCCGCCGGCGCTCGGGCGCGAGATCGATCGGCTGTTGAACGACGCGGACCCCGATTGGGATCGGCGATCACGCAAGCGAGCCGCAGCAACCGAACCGAAGGTGCGCATTACCGCGTTGGCGCGGGGTATGGGCCGCGTCTCGGCCACCGTGACCGGGGCCGAGAGCGTCGAGATGGCCCAGCGAATCGAAGCAGAGCTGAAGAAAGTGTGCCCACGAGATCCTCGTTCGTTGGATTTCCTCCGCGCGCAGGCTGTTGTGGTGCTGTGCCGCAAGGGTTCACTGTCCTGCGACTGCGGAGACCCGGACTGCGTACTGTCGGCACCTGATCTGCTGGCTGACGATGGGGCACAACCGAAGTCGGGTGAGGGCTCGGACTCGGATCCGAGCGCGACTCCTGGCGATATCGAGAAGCCTTCCCGCGACAATCCGGATGACGAGGACAGAGCTGACCGTGACGTGGCTGACCGTGGCATGGCTGACCGTGACGTCACCGACCGGGACGCTGCCGGCGAGCATGGTCCCGGCGAACGTGGTGCTGGCGAGGGCTCCGACGGCGAAGATCCAGGTAGCGAGGGTCCCGGTAATCCTGTTCCAGGAGGTGGTCCTGGCGGTGGTGGTCCTGGCGGTGGTGGTCCTGACGGTGGTGGCCCGGACAGCGGTGGTCCTGATGGTGGTGGTTGGAGCGGCGGCGGTGTCGGGGCCGAGCAACAGGGGTCGCCAGCAGCGGCAGGCCCTACGACCGCGTGCACTTGCGCCGCCGATGCGCGGTCAGCGAAGCCTGCCTATGTGATTCATATTTCGGCCGACCTGGAGACGATCCTCGGCGTCGGCAATCGAGCCGCTCACTTGCACGGTTACGGCCCGATCGATGCCGCGACCGCGCGAGAGATGGCGGCGGACGCGAGTTGGCAGATCACGTTCACAGCCTCGCGAAAGTATCTGGATCTGCTGACCGGGGGAGACAACTGCCTGGACGACGTTTCCGACTGGGATCCGCCGGACCCGCCGACGAATTCCGGGAAATCGACAGCAGCATGCGAGTGCACCTGCTGCGATCACGACTGTGACGCCGACGATTTCGACAACCGAATCGCCCATTTCCTCGATCAAGCGATGCGTCGGGACAACAACAATGCCGACGAATTCCCCGATGGTGTATCCGGTCCCACTGCGCAGGAGCGGAGGGACGACCTGGACCGACTGCGCGAACTCGCCGAGGATCACGCGAGGAAGGCCGGTACCGAGTGCGACTTGGTGCTGGGGCGTACCCGAAAGATCCCCGCAGGGTTTGTGCCGCCGAATCCGCCACCATCGGGTGAACGACGCCGCGGTGCAGGAAAGCTCATCCAATATTGGCGGCAGATAGTCGAAAGCAACCCCGGCAAGAGTCACGCGGTCTATGCGGATGGGCATGGCGGACATCGGACTCCGCCGCCGGGAGCGCTGAACTACACGCCGGGAGCCGCATTGGCTGCACTGGTGCGCGCAGAACATCCGATGTGCATGCATCCGGGTTGCTCGGTTCCGTCGGCCAGGTGCGATCTGGACCATATCGTCGAGTTCGACCACGACGATCCCGCTGTCGGCGGCTGGACCATTCGCACCAATCTCGGCCCGTTCTGCAGGCTGCATCACAACCTGAAGACTGCCAAAGCCTGGTTCACCGAGCGGCTTCCCGAAGGCGTGATGCACCTCACGGACCCGCTCGGAAATCACTACTTCAGCGCACCCGAGCTGTGACGTCCGATGTTCACAGGAACCATGCAGCCTGCTCCCAGGGTGGCCGAACCCTCGGACCGCACTGTGGTACTCGACATCTTCTCCAGCTTCGAAAGGTCTTGGAGGACCACCGTGACCACAACCCTTCTGCCGCCGCGGCCTGCGAGCTCGCAACCGAGCCCGCAGCCGAAACATCGGCGCACACATCGGTTCACGCCGAACCGCAACACGATTCTGTTCGGCGCACTGCTCGCTGTGACGGCGGTCCTCTATCTCTGGGATCTCACGGCCAGCGGCTATGCCAACACGTTCTACGCCGCTGCCGTCCAGGCGGGATCGAAGGACTGGACGGCGTGGTTCTTCGGCTCTCTCGACTCGGAGAACTTCATCACGGTCGACAAGCCACCCGCGTCCCTGTGGGTGATGGGTCTGTCGGCTCGCATCTTCGGGTTCTCGAGTTTCTCCCTTCTCTTGCCTCAGGCCTTGATGGGCGTCGGCGCGGTCGCCACGGTCTATGCGGCGGTCAAGCGAGTTGCGACGCCGACCGCCGGACTCGTGGCCGGAGCGGCACTCGCGGCAACTCCCGCCGCAGCGCTGATGTTCAAGTTCGACAATCCGGACGCACTGCTGGTGCTGCTGATGTCGATCGGTGGCTATTTCGTCGTGCGCGCACTCCAGACCGCGGCCGGTCGACGGGCTGCGATGTGGCTCGCCTTCGCCGGCGTTGCGCTGGGATTCGCGTTCCTCACCAAGATGCTGCAAGGTTTGCTCGTTCTCCCAGCCTTCGGTCTGACGTATCTCGTTGCTGGACAAGCGCGATTGCGCGCCCGGCTGCTGCATCTCGTCGGTGCTTTCGCCGCATTGATCGCCGGTGCAGGGTGGTGGGTGCTGACCGTTGCGCTGTGGCCTGCAAGTGCGCGACCGTACATCGGCGGTTCGACCGACAACACGGTGATGGACTTGGTTCTCGGTTACAACGGACTCGGACGCATCTTCGGCTCCGACGGAAACGGCGGTGGCGGCGGCGGAATGAGTGGCGGCGCAGCAGGATCCAGCTTCGGTGGCAGCACCGGACTCGACCGACTGTTCGGCAGCGAGATGGGCATCCAGATTTCCTGGCTCATCCCAGCCGCACTCGTAGCGCTCGTGTTCGGCCTCATCGCTCGGGGACGTGCACCGCGTACCGATCTGCTGCGCGCCTCGCTGATTCTCTGGGGCGGCTGGTTTCTGGTTACCGGCCTGATCTTCAGTTACATGTCCGGCACGATCCACCCGTACTACACGGTCGCCCTCGCTCCGGCCATCGCCGGACTCGTCGGAACCGGCGGATATGCGTTGTGGCTGAAGCGAGAATCGATCTGGGGCAGAATCGGACTGGCGTCCATGATGCTCGCCGCCGGTATCTGGAGCTGGGTGCTGCTGCACCGCAACACAGACTGGCTCCCTGCACTGAAGTGGGTGCTGTTGGGTGGAACCGTGATCGCAGCGTTGCTGATCCTCGCTGCGGGCCGCTACAAGAAGCTGGCCGCAGCAGCGGTCATCGTCGGAGCCGTCGCCGGACTCGGCGGCGCCGCGTCCTATGCCATCGCGACGTCGGCCACCGCGCACGGCGGATCGATCCCGACGGCCGGGCCTACCGGTGCGGCCTCCGACTCGGGCGGCATGGGCGGCGGCGGAATGCCGAGCGGCGGGGGACAGGGCGGGAGCGGTCAGATGCCCAGCGGTGACATGCCGACCGGTGATGGAGGGGCCCCAACCGACAGCACAGCTCCCGACAGCGCAGCTACCGAGACCGCAGCGCCGACCTCCGGAGGCGGGTTGGGTGGTGACTCCTCCGAGTCCAGCGACGACGTGAACGCCCTACTCGAATCCGCCGACACCACGTGGTCGGCAGCGGTCAACGGGTCGCAGACCGCGGCGACCTACGAGCTGAACACCGACACTGCTGTCATCGCCATCGGAGGCTGGAGCAGCGACCCGGCGCCGACGCTCGATCAGTTCATCTCGTACGTCAGCAACCACCAGGTGAAGTACTACATCTCGGGTGGCCAGGGCGGTGGAATGGGTGGAGGTTCGGACACCACGTCGTCCGAGATCTCCGAGTGGGTCGCAGCCAACTTCACCGCGACCACCGTCGACGGGGTGACGGTGTACGACATGAGCGGCTACACGGGATAGTTCAATTCGAACGGATATTCCCCGTTCTGCCCCTGCGCGCAGTGATGGCCCCTAGAGTCCTTTCGAAAGCTCCGGTAACGATCCGGACGTTCGACCGGGGGGTCACTCATGGGGAAGCCCGCACGTTCAGTCATGGCGTCAGTGTCAGCCATCGCCACAGCAGCCTTCGCTGCTGTGGCGTTGGTTGTTTCGGGTGGTCTGTTCGCCGCTGCGGGAGCAGATCCCCTGGGCGACATCGTGAATCCACCGCGCACTGCGGAGTCGATTGCCGCGACACCGCTCGACGATCCCTGGGTTGTTCCACCTCCCGGATACGAATCGGCCGGCCCTGGCACGGTCCTTCGCTCGCGAGTCGTCACCATCGGACCGTTGATCACGCCGGTCACGACCACGCAGCTTCTGGTCGCGTCGACCGATGCGAAGGATCGACCGGCGGCGATCGTCACCAGCGTCGTCGTTCCTAAGGCGCCGTGGGCCAAGTCAGGTCCGCGACCTGTCGTCGCCTACAACATGGCCATCGATTCGTTGGGTGCGACATGTGAACCGTCGTGGACGATGCAGCGAGGAATCGCTCCGGAGTTGGCACCGGTCCAGTTGTTGCTCGCGCGTGGGTATGCCGTCGTCGTCACCGATCATCAAGGTCCGCGTCATGCGTATGCGGTGGGCCCGATGGCGGCTCATGCTGTTCTCGACGGCTTGCGCGGCGCAGTCGGCACTCGGGAGATCGGCCTCGATCCATCGGCGCCGCTGGGGATAACGGGCTACTCCGGTGGGGCCATCGCGTCGGGTTGGGCGGTGCAGGCGGCTCCTACCTACGCTCCCGAGCTCAATATCGTCGGCGCCGCGTTCGGTGGAACTCCGACCGACTTCGGTCTCTTGCGCCAGTCCATGAACGGCAACGCAGCGTCGGCAGTGTTCCTCGCCGCGGCGATGGGTGTCGCCCGTGAGTATCCGGAGATGCTGCCGCTGTACAACGACAACGGTTGGCGACTCGCTCAGGCGTCGAAAGACTTGTGCATCGTCGGTATCGCTCCGTTCGGCATCGTCGCGCCCGTCACGATCGAATCGTTGTCGGTGACGCCGGACGCATTCGATTCTCCGCTCGCACGGGCGGTGGCGGATCGAAACCGTCTCGGCGACGGCGGAACTCCGACCGCTCCCGTGTTCATGTACCACGGACAACAGGAGTTCTGGATCCCGAAGCAGGGAGCCGAAGCCGTGGTCGACAAGTGGTGTGCGCGAGGCGCGGACGTCCGTCTGGAGGAATACGTGGGTGAGCACAGCATCGTCGCTGCGAGCGGCGCGCCGGCTGCATACGCCTGGCTCGACGAGCGGCTCGCCGGGGTGCCCGTCGAACCGGGATGCAGCAGCTTCGGACGCTAGTTCACGGATACGGCAGAGCCGGGGCGCTGCGTTGCTGCAGAAGCAGCGTCATGTATCCGAGGTCCTGGGTCTGTTCGTCGACCATCGAGCGTGCGGCCCGGGCGAGGGCGCCCGAGCTTGCCATCTCGGCGCCGGCGGTTGCCATGTCGATACCGCCCTGGTGATGACGAATCATCAACTGCAAGAATCGAATGTCGGCGGCGGTTCCGGTCAGTGTCGACAGTTCGTCGATCTCGGTCCACGAAGCCAATCCGGGCATCGGAGCGTCGCTGACTGTCGAGTTCGAATGTGAGTGGTGCTCGCTGTCGGGCATCCACTGCATCGGATGTTCCGACGCCAGCGGCTGATCGACGAGCATCAACCAGCCGTGCAGTATGCCGATCTCGATGTTCTGCGACGCCTCGATCCGGTGGGCGAGCGTGAGCACCTCGGGAGATGCTGTAGCGGAGAGGCTTTGGGTGATCGAGAGGGCTTGTGCGTGGTGCACCGCCATGTCCTGGGAAAATCCGATCTCCGCGACACTCAACGCGGTGGGGGCTGGGGCAGGCGCGTCGAACACGGGACGCAACGCCGCACCGATTACCAGGAGAAGGCAGGCCGCAGCGCCGATGAGCACTGCGTACAGGCGCGTCGACATCGATCAGGATCCCACGGTCGACTGCTGATCCGCCGGCACGGAATATACGTCGTTGTCGAGTTGGACAACCATGAATCCGTTGTCGCTGCAGGTGGTCCACAGTTGGTTTCCGTGCCACTCGGGTGGAGAGAAGCACCAGTCCGAGGAAAGGTCACCGAACAGCACTTGCCCTGATCGTTGGGTGATCGTGTTCGCTGGATTCGATCGGCCCTCGAGTGCCGCCCTGCCCTGGCTGAGAAAGCTCAGCGCCGGGATGCCGATGATCGACGCCAACGCGTGTGCCGAGTTCGTCAACGTGACGTTCTGGCCGGTGAGTGCAGGTGGGTTGTAGTAGGCGATCTCCTTGATCGCAGCAGGATCTCGCACGTCGAACACCCGGATGCCCGACGAGATCCAGCCACAGGCAAGGGCTGTCGGGTTGGCTGGTCGATCGGCGGCGCAGTAGTGCGACTCGTAAGCGAACACAGATCCGCCCTGCGAGGATCGGAGATTGGCCTCGGCATTCTGCGGCAGATTGATCTCCAGTTTGATCTTCGCGTCGATCGCGATGTCGTTCACATCGGACACGTCGAGAAGTTTCACGCCGCCGGAGCCGGCCTCGTCCACGGTGAACAGGTGCGGTACGCCGTCGTAGGTCACCGGCACGCTGTGCTGCGTGAAGATCCCGTCCGTCCAGAAGATCCGGCCGACGTGCGGCACCTGTGGATACGGGTCACGGCGTTGTACCGAGCTGACGTCGAGCACCGTGATTCCAGCTGCAGCCGACATGTACATGCTGTTGCCGTCGGGTGAGACGCCGAACCCGTGATTCTCGATTCCGGTCAGCCCCTGCCAGATCACCCGAGGGTTCGACGGGTCGGCGAGATCGATCGCCGTCAGCATCCCTCCGCCGTTCGACGCGGCCCAGTAGGTGTTTCCGTCCGGTGAGAAGCCGCCCTCGTGAGCGAGGAAGGGCAGTGGCTGCGACGGGTTGCTGCCCGGGCCTGGATTGAGAAGTCTCGGGTGCGCGCAGTCGCCGATGTCGTAGACCGAGATGTATCCGCCACCGGACACGAAGGGAACCGCGGTGGCGACCAGCAGCTTTCGCTCGTGGTTCACCTTCAGTGTTTCCCAGGTCCCCCCGATCATCGCCGGTTCGGTGAGGCTCGTGGAGACCACCGGGTTGGCAGGATCGGATGCGTCGATTACCTGGACTCCGCGGTTCTCGCCGATCAGGTTTCCGGGGAAGAAGGAGCCCGTGTACGAGCAGTGATCGAACGTGGTGGAGGTGATCGCACCGCCTTGCCCGCGGTAGCCGCCGACGAGGCTCGTGTTGCAGCTGTATCCCTGTGCGCTGCGCCCGGAGTTTCTGTCCTCGGCGGGTACGTCGCCTTGCAGTCCGGTCTCGGGGTTGGAGCCGGGGCCGCAGTCGGCGCGGGGGACGGAGACGGTACCGACATCGAGGAACTGCTGAATGTCGGCCGACGCCGTGGTGCCGATGTTCGCTACCACCGCCACCAGGACGAAGGCGGTGGTGGCCGCGGCAACCCTCGATAAGATGTGCATGGTTGAGTGCCCCGTCCCCGACCGATCGGCCCCGTGTGGCAACCGGAATGCGGACACAGTAGCCCAGCTCGTCGAAGTAAATGGACACTTTCCGTGATACCTGTCCAGCAATTAACAAGCAGGCTTGCTTGCTTTTTTGCAGACCAGCTGTGAAGCTGTCTCCATGGCCGACCTCGACTCGATCGTCGATGACCTCCGGGCGGAAGGCGACGCGCTCGATGCGATCGTCGCCGACCTGACCGAACAGCAGTGGGCATGGCCCACCCCGGCCGAAGGCTGGACCATAGCCCATCAGATCGGGCACTTGTCGTGGACCGACAACGTCGCGGAGCGAACCACATCCGGTGCAGCAGGCGACACCGATGCGGCCGCCGAATTCGACGTCGCGCTGAAGAAGGCGTGGACCGACCCCGGCGGGTTCGTCGATATCGGGGCGGAGGAAGAATCACGCGCCGACGATCTCCTCGCCATCTGGCGGACGCGCCGCACGGCCATGGTGGACGCTCTGTCGAAAGTCCCCGCCGGGACCAAGATCCCGTGGTTCGGGCCGCCGATGAGCGCAGCCTCCATGGCCACCGCCCGGCTGATGGAAACCTGGGCACACGGACAGGACGTCGCCGACGCACTCGGCATCGCCGCCGAACCGACAGACCGCATCAAGGGCGTCGCCCACATCGGTGTCCGCACTCGCGACTTCGCGTACGCAGTCAACCAACAGACTCCGCCGACCGAGCCGTTCCGGGTCGAGCTGACCTCCCCCTCTGGCCAGCTCTGGACCTGGGGCCCCGATGACGCGTCGCAACGCGTCACCGGCTCGGCGGCGGACTTCTGCCTGCTCGTGACCCAGCGTGCGCACCGCGACGATCTCGACATCTCGGCCATCGGAACCGATGCCGCGCACTGGCTCACCATCGCCCAAGCCTTCGCAGGCCCTCCCGGATCAGGACGACCCCCACAGTGAGCACTTCTACCGTGAGCACCTCCACAGTCAGAATCGGCAACTGTTCGGGCTTCTACGGCGACCGACTCTCCGCGATGCGCGAGATGTTGGAGGGTGGTGAACTCGACTACCTCACCGGTGACTATCTGGCGGAGCTGACGATGCTCATCCTCGGCCGCGACCGGATGAAGGATGCCTCCCGCGGATACGCGAAAACGTTTCTGCGCCAAGCAGAGGACTGCCTCGGTCTCGCGCTCGACAAGGGTGTCAAGATCGTGGCCAACGCGGGTGGACTCAACCCGAGCGGCCTCGCCGAGGCTCTCGACAAACTCGGTTCCGGCGCCTCGATCGCATACGTCGAGGGCGACGATCTCCTCGGCAGAGCGCAGGACCTCGGACTGGGCAACCCGCTCACGGCCAATGCCTACCTCGGAGCCTGGGGTATCGCGCGGTGCCTGAAGGACGGCGCCGATGTGGTCGTCACCGGACGCGTCACCGACGCGTCGGTCATCGTCGGCCCGGCGGCGCACCATTTCGACTGGGCACGAACCGAGTACGACGCCTTGGCCGGCGCGGTGGTGGCAGGTCACGTCATCGAATGTGGTACCCAGGCGACCGGGGGTAACTACTCGTTCTTCACCGAGATCGCGGACATGTCCCGCCCCGGATTCCCCATCGCCGAGATCGCCGCCGACGGATCTTCGGTGATCACCAAGCACGAGGGCACCGGCGGGGCGGTCAGCGTCGGTACGGTCACAGCGCAGCTGCTGTACGAGATCACCGGCGGTCGCTACGCCAACCCCGACGTCACGGCGCGGATCGATACGGCACAGCTCACCCAGCAGTCGAGCGACCGGGTCAGAATCAGCGGCGTGAAAGGTGAAGCGCCGCCGGCAACGTTGAAAGTGTCGCTCAACTCTCTCGGAGGTTTCCGCAACGAGTTCACCCTGATCTTGACGGGCCTGGACATCGACGCGAAAGCGGAACTGGCACAGAAGCAGTTCGAGTCATGGTTGCCCACTCGCCCGGCCGAACTCGAGTGGACCCTCGTTCGCACCGACAAGCCCGACGCTCCGACCGAAGAAACCGCGAGTGCACTGCTTCGCTGTGTTGCTCGTGACAGCGATGCAAACCTGGTCGGCCGGCAGTTCTCGTCGGTTGCGGTGGAGCTGGCACTGGCAAGCTACCCAGGATTCTCGCTGACGGCGCCTCCGGGGCACGGAGCGCCGTACGGAGTGTTCACGGCGGGCTATGTTCCGGCGAACGAGGTTCCGCACGTTGCCGTGCTGCCGGATGGAACCCGCGAGGACGTTCTGCAGGCGCAGGACACGAAAGAACTCGAACCGCTGCAGCAGCCCGAACTACCGGATCGGCGACCCGAGGAAGCGACCATCCGCGTTCCGCTCGGCACCATCGCCGCCGCCCGAAGCGGCGACAAGGGCGGCAACGCGAACGTCGGAGTCTGGGTCCGTACCGACGACGAGTTCGCCTGGCTCGCTCATGCACTCACCGTGGACGCCGTGAAGACGATGCTGCCGGAGACGAAAGATCTGACCGTCACCCGGCACGTCCTCCCGCATCTGCGGGCGGTCAACTTCGTCGTCGAGGGCATCCTCGGGCAAGGCGTCGCATCGCAGGCACGGTTCGATCCGCAGGCCAAGGGCCTCGGTGAGTGGCTGCGGTCACGTCACATCGACATTCCCGAAACTCTAGTATTCCAGGGAGATTTCGCATGACCATCTGGACAACGCCGGAGCGCGAACAGCTCCGAAAGACTGTGCGTAGCTTCGTCGAACAGGACATTCTGCCGCACATGAACGAGTGGGAAGCCGAGGGAGAAATACCTCGCGAGCTGCACCGCACAGCGGCAGCCCTCGGGCTCCTCGGAGCAGGGTTCCCCGAGAGCGTCGGTGGTGAGGGCGGCGACCTCGCCGACGCCGTGATCATCTGCGAGGAAATGCATCAGGCCGGTGCATCGGGCGGGTTGTTCGCGTCTCTGTTCACCAACGGGATTGCCCTGCCGCACCTGGTAGCGGCAGGGGACACCGAGCAGATCGAGAAGTGGGTCCGGCCGACTCTGGCGGGAACGAAGATCGGCTCCCTCGCGATCACCGAACCCGGCGGCGGTTCCGACGTCGGACACCTGCGCACCAAGGCGGTCAGGGACGGCGACCACTACATCGTCAACGGCTCCAAGACCTACATCACCTCCGGCTGTCGGGCCGACTTCGTCGTCACCGCTGTGCGCACGGGGGGCGACGGCGCCGCGGGAGTCTCGCTTCTGGTCATCGAAAAGGGCACCGAAGGATTCGAGGTGACCAGCAAACTCGACAAGATGGGCTGGCGCGCCTCGGACACCGCCGAGCTCTCGTTCAGCGATGCGCGGGTGCCGGTCGGCAACCTCGTCGGCGCCGAGAACAGTGGATTCGCGCAGATCGCTCAGGCTTTCGTCACCGAACGCATCGCTCTCGCCGCTCAGGCCTACGCGAGCGCGCAACGATGCCTCGATCTCACCCTGCAGTGGGTGCGCGACCGCGAAACCTTCGGCAAGCCCCTGATCAAGCGGCAGTCGGTGCAGAACACCGTCACCGAGATGGCGCGCAAGATCGACATCGCCCGCGTCTACACGCACAACATCGTCGAGCGATCACTCGAAGAGAATCACGACTTCATCGCCGAGGTGTGCTTCGCCAAGAACACCGCCGTCGAATCCGGTGAGTGGGTGGCCAATCAGGCTGTCCAACTGTTCGGAGGCCTCGGCTACATGCGCGAGAGCGAAGTCGAACGTCAGTACCGCGACATACGGATACTCGGTATCGGCGGCGGAACCACCGAGATTCTGACCGGACTCGCAGCGAAACGATTGGGGTACCAGGCATGAGCGTGCTGAAGTCCACCCTCGACACGGCGTCGGAGCAGTTCACCGGTGCCACCGAGGCCATGAACACCAAACTCGCCGAGATCGACAACGAACACGGCAAGGCACTCCTCGGCGGCGGGGAGAAGTACGTCGAGCGGCACCGCAAGCGCGGAAAGCTTCTGGCGCGCGAGCGCATCGAGCTGCTGATCGACGAGGATTCGGCTTTCCTCGAGCTGTGCCCCCTCGCGGCCTGGGGCAGCGACTTCCCGGTAGGCGCGAGCACCGTCATGGGCATCGGCGTCGTGAGCGGCACCGAATGCCTCATCGTGGCCAACGACCCGACGGTCCGCGGCGGTGCCAGCAACCCATGGACGCTGAAGAAGGGCTTCCGCGCCAACGACATCGCGACGCAGAACCGGCTTCCGGTCATCTCGCTCGTCGAGTCCGGCGGCGCCGATCTGCCGACGCAGAAGGAAGTCTTCATTCCCGGCGGTCGGATGTTCCGCGACCTCACCCAACTGTCCGCGCAGGGCATCCCGACGATTGCGCTGGTGTTCGGCAATTCCACGGCCGGTGGCGCCTACATCCCCGGCATGTCCGATCACGTCGTCATGATCAAGGAACGCTCCAAGGTCTTCCTCGCCGGGCCGCCACTGGTCAAGATGGCGACGGGCGAGGACTCGGACGACGAGTCCCTCGGCGGCGCCGAGATGCACGCTCGAAAGTCCGGTCTCGCAGACTATTTCGCCGTCGACGAGCAGGATGCGATCCGCATCGGCCGGAGCATCGTCAAACGGCTCAACTGGACGAAGAAGGGTCCCCCGCCGCGCACGGAGGTCATCGAACCTCTCGCCGACCCCGAGGATCTCCTGGGTATCGTCCCGACGGATCTGAAGATTCCGTTCGACCCACGCGAGGTCATCGCCCGCATCGTCGACGGCTCCGATTTCGACGAGTTCAAGCCGATGTACGGCGGGTCGCTCGTCACCGGCTGGGCCGAGCTGCACGGCTATCCCATCGGTATTCTCGCCAACGCCCGCGGTGTGCTGTTCAGCGAGGAATCGCAGAAGGCCACCCAGTTCATCCAACTCGCGAACCGCTCGAACACTCCGTTGCTGTTCCTGCACAACACCACCGGCTACATGGTCGGCAAGGAGTACGAGGAAGGCGGCATGATCAAGCACGGTTCGATGATGATCAATGCCGTGTCCAACTCGAAGGTGCCGCACATCTCGATCCTGCTCGGTGCGTCCTACGGGGCAGGTCACTACGGCATGTGTGGCCGGGCGTTCGATCCGCGCTTCCTGTTCGCGTGGCCGTCGAGCAAATCTGCCGTGATGGGCGGAGCGCAACTCGCCGGCGTGATCTCGATCGTCGGACGCGCTGCCGCCGAAGCACGCGGCCAGGCGTTCGACGAGGAAGCCGACGCCGGAATCCGCGCGATGATCGAGAATCAGATCGAGGCCGAGTCGCTCCCGATGTTCCTGTCCGGACGCCTCTACGACGACGGCGTCATCGATCCCCGTGACACCCGCACGGTAGTGGGAATGTGCCTGTCGGCCATTGCTTCTGCCCCGATCGAAGGCACCGCCAACTTCGGTGTCTTCCGGATGTGAGCGCATGATCACCTCAGTGCTCGTCGCCAACCGCGGCGAAATTGCCCGTCGAGTCTTCGCGACCTGCCGCAGTGAGGGCATCGACACCGTCGCCGTCTTCTCCGACGCGGACGCCGACGCCCCCCACGTGCGCGAGGCCGACGCCGCCGTCCGCTTGCCGGGCAACGCGTCGTCGGAGACGTACTTACGGGGCGAACTCGTCATCGCCGCCGCAGTCCAGGCAGGCGCCGACGCCATCCACCCGGGCTACGGCTTTCTCTCCGAGAACGCCGAATTCGCTCAGCAGGTGCAGAACGCCGGGCTGACGTGGATCGGGCCGCCGACCAAGGCCATCGAACTGATGGGCTCCAAGGTCGAGTCCAAGAAGATGATGGCCGACGCCGGGGTACCCGTCCTGACGCAGCTCGATCCCGCGACGGTCACCGAGAGCGAACTCCCGGTGTTGATCAAAGCGTCGGCCGGCGGCGGCGGGCGCGGCATGCGGATCGTCCGGAATCTCGCGGATCTGAAGTCCGAAATCGAAGCAGCGCAGCGGGAATCGCTGTCCGCCTTCGGCGACTCCACCGTCTTCGTCGAGCGCTACATCGAAACCGGACGCCACATCGAGGTCCAGGTCATGGCCGACCGTCAGGGCACGGTGTGGACGGTGGGCGAACGCGAGTGTTCCATCCAGCGTCGGCATCAGAAGGTCGTCGAAGAGGCGCCGTCGCCGCTCGTCGAACGCATCCCCGGCATGCGCGATCGGCTGTTCGATGCCGCCAGGCTGGCGACGGAAGCGATCGGGTACGAGGGCGCAGGCACGGTCGAGTTTCTCGCCGACGAGAATGGCAATTTCTTCTTCCTCGAGATGAACACTCGGCTGCAGGTGGAGCATCCCGTCACCGAGTGCACGACGGGTCTCGACCTGGTGGCCTTGCAGATCCACGTTGCCGACGGGGGATCACTGCCGACCGAGCAACCGGAAACTCGCGGGCATTCCATCGAGGTCCGCCTGTACGCGGAGGATCCGTCGCAGGAGTGGCAGCCGCAGAGTGGTGCCGTCCATCGTTTCGAGATTCCGGGTGCGCAGTTCGAGGTGCTCGAGAAAACAGGCATCCGCGTGGATTCCGGCGTCGAGTCCGGCAGCGTCGTCGGAACTCACTACGACCCGATGCTCGCCAAGGTCATCTCGTTCGCTCCGACGCGCGCGCAGGCGGCGACACTGTTGGCGAAGTCGTTGCAGAAGGCCGTGATTCACGGACTGAAGACCAATCGCGACCTGTTGGTCAACATCTTGAAGCATCCGGCGTTCCTTGCAGGCGACACCGACACAGCCTTCTTCGAGACGCACGGTCTCGGGATCCTGTCGCAGCCGATCGCGCAGGGTCGCGCACTGCAACTGTCGGCTCTCGCGGCAGCTCTGGCGGACGCGGCCGCGAACCGCGATGCCGCTCGGGTCAACCGCGGGCTGCCGAGCGGCTGGCGCAACCTCCCGTCGCAGCCGCAGCGTAAGACATACGGCGACATCACCGTCGAATACACCCTCGGCCGCTACGGACTGAAGACAGAACTCGACGGTGTCTCGCTCGTCGAGCATGCTCCCGATCGAGTGGTGTTCGACGACAACAAGATTCGTCGAACGTTTGCCGTGAACCGCTACGGCTCCCAGGTGTTCGTCGAATCGTCGTCGGGGCCTGTGCGGTTGGAGCGTTCTCCCCGGTTCGTCGACCCCACCGAGGAAGTTGCGGCAGGATCGCTGCTGGCGCCGATGCCCGGCAGCGTCGTCCGAGTCGCCGTGGCCCAGGGAGACACCGTCACCGCCGGTCAGCCGATCCTGTGGCTAGAGGCGATGAAGATGGAGCACACCGTTACCGCACCGACCGACGGCATTCTCGCCGAACTGAACGTGGTAGCCGGTCAACAGGTCGAAGTCGGAGCAGTACTCGCAGTGGTCGTGAACGAGGGAGAAGCAGAATGAGTTTCATCGAAACCGAGGAGCAAAAGGGCCTGCGGACGTCGGTCTCCTCGCTCGGCAAGCGCTACAACTACATCGATTACGTTCTCCCGAAGGCACGCAAGGGCGAGCCGCTGACCGAACTGTGGAACGAGGCAGGCAAACTCGGATTCCTCGGGGTGAACCTCCCGGAGGAGTACGGCGGCGGCGGTGCCGGCATCTACGAGCTCGCCCTGGTGCAGGAGGAGCTGGCCGCGCACGGTGCGGGTCTGTTGCTCGTCGTGGTGAGCCCCGCCATCTGCGGCACCATCATCGGCAAGTACGGCACCGAGGACCAGAAGCAGACGTGGCTCACCGCGCTCGCCGACGGCTCGAAGATCATGGCCTTCGGCATCACCGAGCCCGACGCCGGATCCAACTCGCATCAGATCACCACGACGGCACGGCGTGACGGTGAAGAGTGGCTTGTGCGAGGCAGCAAGATCTACATCTCGGGGGTCGACCAGGCCGATGCCGTGCTGATCGTCGCGCGTACGGAGGATTCGAAGACCGGCAAGCTCAAGCCGGCGTTGTTCATCGTGCCGACCGACGCCGAGGGTTTTCAGAAGACTCGGATGGAGATGGACATCATCGAGCCGGATCATCAGTTCACGCTGTTCCTCGACGATGTCCGGCTCCCCGCCGAAGCGCTCGTCGGCGAGGCCGACGCCGCGCTGATGCAGCTGTTCGCCGGACTGAATCCCGAGCGCATTCTCGGTGCTGCGATGGCCGTCGGGATGGGGCGCTACGCTCTCGATGCCGCGGTGAAGTACGCCAACGAACGCACGGTGTGGAAGACGCCGATCGGCGCACACCAGGGTATTTCGCATCCACTCGCCCAGGTCAAGATCGAGCTGGAGCTCGCGAAGCTGATGATGCAGAAGGCCGCGGTGCTCTATGACAGCGGCGACGACTTCGGTGCGGCCGAGGCCGCGAACATGGCCAAGTACGCGGCCGCCGAAGCGAGCATCAAGGCCCTCGATCAGGCAATCCAGACCCACGGCGGCGCAGGCCTGACCGAGGAGTACGGATTGGCCGCGATGCTCGGCGCTGCTCGCATCGCCCGTGTCGCGCCGGTCAGCCGTGAAATGATCCTCAACTTCGTTTCACAGCATTCGCTCGGGCTCCCCAGGAGCTACTGATGGATGTGCGCCTGCCCGCGGTCGCCGTAACCACCGAGGACCGAGTCACCACCCTCACTCTCGATACGCCGCACAACAGAAACGCCCTCTCCAGCCAATTGGTGGACGAGCTGACCACCGGACTGGCCGACGCCGGAAAAGATCGCGACGTTCGTGCCGTCGTCCTCACTCACACCGGTGGAACATTCTGCGCCGGTGCGGATCTCGCCGAAGCGGGCGGTTCGGTCGAAGGCCGCACCGAGCAGATGCTCACGCTGCTGCGGGCGATCCTCGACACTCCGAAACCCGTCATCGGTCGGATCGACGGCCATGTGAGGGCAGGGGGAATGGGACTGGTCGGGGCATGCGACATCGTCGTTGCCGGACCTGCGTCGACGTTCGCGCTCACCGAAGCCCGTCTCGGCCTCGCACCGTCGATCGTGTCGCTGACGTTGCTTCCGCGGATGAACTCCCGTGCCGCGAGCCGCTACTTCGTCACCGGCGAGAAGTTCGGAGCGCACGAGGCCGAGGCCATCGGACTGATCAGCGAGGCCAGCTCCGAACCCGGATCCACCGTCGAGGAGATCCTCGGCTCGCTTCGGCAGTCGTCGCCACAGGGTCTCGCCGAGTCGAAGAAGCTGGTCACCGCGGCAATTCTCGCGGGGATCGACGAACGTGGCACCGCGCTCGCGGCTCACTCGGCAAGGCTGTTTGCATCGGACGAAGCGCGGGAGGGGATGATGTCCTTTCTACAGAAGAGACCACCCAGTTGGGAGAAGTAGGCAGACATGGTGACGGCGCGTGAACCCAAGCAGGACCGGAGTAGGGCCACGCGCCAACGGCTGCTCGAAGCAACTATCGCCTCGCTCGCCGATCAAGGCTGGGTAGCGACGACTGTCGGCGTCGTCGCCGAGAAGGCCGGGGTCTCACGCGGCGCG
The DNA here is from genome assembly GCF_023264675.1 of Rhodococcus sp. (in: high G+C Gram-positive bacteria). Classification (GTDB taxonomy): domain Bacteria; phylum Actinomycetota; class Actinomycetes; order Mycobacteriales; family Mycobacteriaceae; genus Rhodococcoides. Next base: position 7,300 of record NZ_JAHFVG010000041.1, on the reverse strand, counting down.
ACGCAACACCACTTTCCGACGCGTGAGGATCTGATCACCGCCGCGCTGGACTACATGTTCGACACGCGGATGGACGAGGCGCGGCGCGAGTCGACGCATCTGCCGATCGGGCCCGCACGCACCGAGGCCGTCGTCGAGCGGCTCATCGAGTACTTCACCGGCCCGATGTTCAAGGCGGCGCTGCAGGTGTGGACTGCTGCCGCTGCCGATCCGGAGATGCGAGCCCGCGTACTTCCGCTGGAGAACAAATTCGGCCGAGTGGCGCACCGGATGGCCGTCGAACAGCTGGGTGCCGACGATCACGATCCCCAGACCCATCGTCTCGTGCAGGCGACGCTCGACCTGGCCCGCGGTCTCGGCCTCGCCGACGTGCTGAGCGACGACTCGCGCAGGCGCAGCGAAATCGTCCGGGCATGGGCAGGTGTACTCGACTCGACGCTGAAGATCACGACGGCACCGCATCGCGTCGAGATCAGTGAGGGTGAGATCGCCGCGCTCGGCGGATGAATTGAACCCGTCGGCAAGCGCGAACTCCGTGCCCGTGGTTCGCTCTCACTGTGAGTCAGACACATAGGGGACACGTCTTTCATATCGCCGGATCACCGACTGTCGACGGTGCAGCGGCGGCGCTCGTATCCATCGAGGACGGCGCGATCGTCGTCGACGATTCGGGCGTCATCACCTATGTCGGTGAATTCGACTCCGCTCCCGAGGGAACGGTCGTCGATCATCGTCCGGGGTTTCTGTTGCCCGGCTTCGTGGACACCCACGTTCACTTTCCGCAGACCTTCATCGGCGACGCCTATGGCGGCGGGCAGCTGCTCGAGTGGCTCAACGCCTGCATCTTTCCGTCGGAAAGTCTGTTCGCCGACCCCGAATTTGCATCCGATGCCGCAGTGGCTTTCTGCGACCGCCGAGTGGCGGCGGGAACCACTCAGGCGATGGTGTTCGGCTCGGCGTTCCCTCACGCGCAGGATGCGTTGTTCGAGGAGACGCGACGACGAGGCCTGCGAGTGGTCAGCGGACGCGGCGTCCAGACCACCGGGCCCGAGTCGGCGAAAGCCCTCATGACCAGCGAGGACGACGCAGTACGCCTCGTCTCCGAGGAAATCGAGAAGTGGCACGGCGCTGACACCGGTGATGTCGCGACGGCTCTGCTGCACGTGGCCGTCGTCCCGCGCTTCTCGTTGGCCGTGACCACGGAAACTTTGAAAAACCTGGGCGAGCTGTACGACGCGGTGCGCGAGCGCGGTGTGTACTTCCACAGCCACCTGAACGAGAACGATCGACCGGGAACGGGCGAGGTCGCGACGACCAAGGAGATGTATCAGGTCGAGACCTATCTCGACACGTACGACGGCAAGTTCCTGCCTGGCTCGAAGGTCGGCGGCAAGAGCTTCCTCGGCAAGCGCAGCATCCTCGCGCACTCGGTCCACTGCCAGGACTCCGAACTGGCCCGGATGGCCGAGACGGGCACGTCCATCTCGCATTGCCCGACGTCGCAGCAGTTCCTCGGCTCGGGAACCATGCCGTGGAAGCGAACGGTTGCGGCGGGGGTGAACATCGCCATCGGTTCCGACTACGGCGGCGGTGACGAGTTCTTGCTGACGCGAGTACTCGGCGACGCGTTCAAGGTGCACATCTCCGAGGAGGGCGACGCGGGCGTGTCGCTGCATCCGGCGGAACTGCTGTTCACCGGCACCCTGGCCGGTGCACGCGCCCTCGACATGGAAGATCGCATCGGCAACTTCGATGTGGGCAAGGAAGCCGACTTCATCGTCGTCGATCCGTCCGCCTGGCCACCGCTCGGCGGCCTCGTCGACAAGGGGTTCCGAGCCGAGGATCCGGTGCTGGCTCGCGATCAGACGCTGTTCGCGCTTCTGATGGCCATGCGGGAACCGGCGATCGCTCAGGTGTACGTCCAGGGTCGACGCATCGACGAGATCTGATGATCACCGCGCCTGCAACCGCCGTCAGCATCTTCCATCGCGAGGATGCGGGGGAGACCTTCGCGTCGTGGGCGGCCGAACTACACGCGGCGGCGGAGAACGCCCCCGGGTTCGACAGCGCGCTGATATCGGCGCCTGACGCGAACTCCTTCGAGTGGGCTGCCGCGGTGTCGTTCGACACGGAAGAGCACCTGCACGCGTGGCTGGACAGTGCGGAACGGACGGCCCTGTTGCGTTCGGGTGACCGCCTCGGCCATCACCGGATCAGCACCGACGTCATCGTCGTCGAAGGGAGTGCGCCGTCAACGGGCGTCGGAATCATCACTCACGACGTCGCGAACGGCCGTCAGGACGAGTTCCTGGCGAGCCAGCAGGAACTCGTCGAACTCAGCAGTTCCTTCTCCGGGTTCGAGGGTGCGGTGCTGCTCGGCCCCGGCCGACCCACCGACGAAGTGCTGGGAGACACCGCCTCGAAGTGGATGTCGGTGCTGCGGTTTCGAACCGACCGCCAACTGTCGGCGTGGATGCAGTCCGACGTCAGAAGCGCCGCGCTGCCGGAGCTGCGCAAGCAGCTGACGGGAGACTTCTCCGTCATCACCCACAGCACGCCGTTCGGTTCCATCGTCCGCGTCGAGGACGGCAAGACACAGGTCACGCCGGACTGGAAAACGGCGATGCTCGTTCTACTGGTGCTGTACCCGACGGTCATGACGCTGTCGAGATTCGTGGGGCCTCTGCTCGACGACATCGGCTCGCCGCCGTGGCTCTCGATGTGGCTCAGCCAGATCCTCAGCGTCGGGCTCATGACGTACTTCTTCATGCCCGCGGTGACGGGGTGGTTCCGGCGCTGGCTCGACCCGATCGACGGCGCGCCCCGCACGGTGTCCTTGATCGGGGCCCTGGCCGTGGTCGTGGTCTATGCCGTGACATTGACGCTCTTCGCGTCCATCAAGTGGTTGCAGTTCTGGGACTACTTCGACTAGCTCGCCCGTCACTCGTGCTGGGTAGAGTCCCTGGCATGCGGGCGACAGTGCTTCTCGGGGTAGTCATTGCGACGCTGCTGGTCGGGTGTGGATCGGGCGAGGACGCGCAGGACCAGGCGGCGTCCACGACGGCCGATCCCGGCGCAGCGGGCCCGTTCTTCGGACAGTGCGGTTCGGTAACCGACGACGAAGTGGTGAAGGCGTTCGTGGTTCCGGCATTCACGATGATCACGCGCAATTCCATCGGCTGCGAGTGGGAAGTCGCCGGCTACTCGGGTCCGTCGGTCAGCTTCTCCTGGTATCGCGGCAGCCCGATTCAACGCGAGCGTTCGGGGTCGGAACTGATCGGTCGACCGGCCGACGACATCGAGCTCGACGGACACCCCGGTTTCTCCGCGGCGACCGACAATTCCCTGTGCGAGGTCGGCGTTCAGTTCGGGAAGGATTTCATGCACTGGTCGGTTACCTATGGAGACCAACCACCCACCGCAGATCCTTGCGGTGTGGCCAAGCAACTCGCCGAACTCACGGTCGAGCGTGCGCAGTGAAGAGAGCACTTCTTCTTGCATCGGTTCTGGTGCTCGCCGGGTGCAGCACCACCGTCGCGGGCACACCGGTAGCGGAGTCGTTCGACGGTGGCGACGACTCGGGACTGCGGGACCTTCTCACCGAATGCGACGCCGTCGCCGACGACCAGATCGCCGCGACAGTGGGTGGCGACGCCATCGAACGCAGCTTCTTCGGGGCCATCTGCCGCTGGGACGTGGCAGGCCCGAACGGCATCGTGAAGGTCTCGTTCAACTGGTTCGAGAACGGATCCTTGGACGTCGAACGGGAGACGAACCAGAAGATGATGTACACGATTTCGGACATAACGGTGCAGGGCCGCAAGGCGATTCGCAGTCAGCCGCCGAACGATCCTGCGTCGTGCGGGGTGAGCGCAGGTTCGCCCGAGTCCGGCATCGTCGGATGGTGGGTGCAGTACCTACCGGCATCGGGTGCTCCCGACCCGTGCGAGGCCGCGACCACGCTGATGGACCTGACGATCAACCTCAGTCGATAGCACGTCCGGGGGCGTTTTGACCCGAGGCCGCGCCGCCGGGTAGCGTTATGGGTCGTGTCCGGCGTGCCCGGACCGTCTGTGTGCCTATGCGAGGTACAGCCGTGCTCATGTTGCAGTTCGAGCATGCTCTGCGGCTGCCGTGTGGGGGTATGCGACACACCCGACCGCGGGGTGCAAGAGACCCGCGGTGTCTGTAATGGGTGAGGAGCAGTGTTCTCTTGCTCCAACTGCTAGATCCCTGGGTCTTTGAAATAGAGACTCGCGACACGAAGAAAGCCGGTTCATGCCAACTATCAACCAGCTGGTCCGCAAGGGCCGCACCGACAAGGTGCGGAAGCTGAAGACAGCTGCCCTCAAAGGAAGCCCACAGCGTCGTGGCGTGTGCACTCGCGTGTACACCACCACTCCGAAGAAGCCGAACTCTGCTCTCCGTAAGGTCGCGCGTGTGCGCTTGACCAGCGCAGTAGAGGTCACCGCTTACATTCCCGGTGAAGGCCACAACCTGCAGGAGCACTCCATGGTGCTCGTTCGCGGTGGTCGTGTGAAGGACCTCCCGGGTGTGCGTTACAAGATCATCCGCGGCTCGCTCGACACCCAAGGCGTCAAGAACCGCAAGCAGGCTCGCAGCCGCTACGGCGCCAAGAAGGAGAAGAGCTAATGCCACGTAAGGGCCCCGCACCGAAGCGGCCGCTGATCAACGATCCGGTCTACGGATCACCGTTGGTCACGCAGCTCGTCAACAAGATCCTCATGGACGGCAAGAAGTCCACCGCGGAGCGCATCGTCTACCAGGCTCTCGAGCAGGCTCGCGAGAAGACCGGCACCGACCCCGTCGTCACGCTCAAGCGTGCACTCGACAACGTCAAGCCGGCCCTCGAGGTTCGCAGCCGTCGTGTCGGTGGCGCCACCTACCAGGTGCCCGTCGAGGTTCGTCCCGGTCGCTCCACCACGCTGGCACTGCGCTGGCTGGTCACCTTCTCGCGCGCTCGTCGTGAGAAGACCATGGTCGAGCGTCTGGCCAACGAGTTGCTCGACGCCAGCAACGGCCTCGGTGCCGCTGTGAAGCGTCGTGAGGACACCCACAAGATGGCAGAAGCCAACAAGGCGTTCGCGCACTACCGCTGGTGATTGCCTGTCGGACGGGTACGGAGAAACTTTCCGTACCTTTCCGGCGTTGTATCCGAGTACCTGGACGGCTTGATCACCATTCACGCTGGACCAGTCCCACTTCTTCGACTTACAAGGCGGGATGAATTCCGTGGCACAGGACGTGCTGACCGACCTCAACAAGGTCCGCAACATCGGCATCATGGCCCACATCGATGCTGGTAAAACCACCACTACCGAGCGCATCCTCTTCTACACCGGTATCTCTTACAAGATCGGTGAAGTTCACGATGGCGCAGCCACCATGGACTGGATGGAGCAGGAGCAGGAGCGTGGCATCACGATCACCTCTGCTGCCACGACGTGCTTCTGGAACGACAACCAGATCAACATCATCGATACGCCCGGCCACGTCGACTTCACGGTCGAGGTCGAGCGTTCGCTTCGCGTGCTCGATGGCGCCGTTGCCGTGTTCGACGGCAAAGAGGGTGTCGAGCCGCAGTCGGAGCAGGTGTGGCGTCAGGCCGACAAGTACGACGTTCCGCGTATCTGCTTCGTCAACAAGATGGACAAGCTGGGCGCAGACTTCTACTACACGGTCCAGACCATCATCGATCGCCTCGGAGCCAAGCCGCTGGTCATCCAGCTGCCGATCGGCGCCGAGAACGATTTCGAGGGCGTTATCGACCTCGTGCAGATGAAGGCTCTCGTCTGGTCCGGCGAGACCAAGCTCGGTGAGAAGTACGAGATCCAGGAGATCCCGGAAAACCTCAAAGAGCGCGCAGACGAGTACCGCACGCAGCTTCTCGAGACCGTGGCCGAGTCCGACGAGGCGCTTCTGGAGAAGCACTTCGGCGGCGAAGAGCTCACGATCGAAGAGATCAAGGGCGCCATCCGCAAGATGACGGTCAACAGCGAGCTGTACCCGATCCTGTGTGGATCCGCGTTCAAGAACAAGGGCGTTCAGCCCATGCTCGACGCGGTCATCGACTACCTCCCGTCTCCCCTCGACGTTGCCGAGACAATCGGTCACGCCGTCGGCGACGAGGAGAAGGAGATCTCTCGCAAGCCGTCCGCCGACGAGCCGTTCGCGGCTCTGGCGTTCAAGATTGCGACGCACCCCTTCTTCGGCAAGCTGACCTACGTCCGGGTGTACTCGGGCAAGGTCGACTCCGGCGCTCAGGTCATCAACTCGACCAAGGGCAAGAAGGAGCGTCTGGGCAAGCTCTTCCAGATGCACTCCAACAAGGAGAACGCGATCGCGACGGCTTCGGCCGGTCACATCTACGCGGTCATCGGTCTCAAGGACACGACAACGGGTGACACGCTCTGCGATCCGCAGAACCAGATCATCCTCGAGTCCATGAGCTTCCCGGACCCGGTCATCCAGGTCTCGATCGAGCCCAAGACCAAGTCCGACCAGGAGAAGCTGGGAACAGCTATCCAGAAGCTCGCCGAAGAGGATCCCACCTTCTCGGTGAAGCTGGACGAGGACACCGGCCAGACCGTCATCGGCGGTATGGGCGAGCTGCACCTCGACATCCTGGTCGACCGTATGCGTCGCGAGTTCAAGGTCGAGGCAAACGTCGGCAAGCCGCAGGTTGCTTACCGTGAGACCATCCGCAAGACGGTCGAGAAGCACGACTACACCCACAAGAAGCAGACCGGTGGCTCCGGCCAGTTCGCGAAGGTCGTCATCAAGCTCGAGCCTTTCGAAGGCGAAGACGGCGCGACGTACGAGTTCGAGAACAAGGTCAGTGGTGGTCGTGTGCCGAGGGAGTACATCCCTTCGGTCGACGCCGGAGCTCAGGACGCCATGCAGTACGGCGTTCTTGCCGGATACCCCCTGGTCAACGTCAAGCTCACGCTCCTCGACGGTGCGTACCACGACGTCGACTCGTCGGAAATGGCCTTCAAGGTCGCCGGCTCACAAGCGTTCAAGGAAGCCGCCAAGAAGGCCGGCCCTGTCATTCTCGAGCCCGTCATGGCCGTTGAGGTCATCACGCCCGAGGATTACATGGGTGAGGTCATCGGCGACCTGAACTCCCGCCGTGGTCAGATTCAGGCCATGGAGGAACGCAGCGGTGCCCGTATCGTCAAGGCACTGGTTCCGCTGTCGGAGATGTTCGGCTACATCGGAGACCTTCGGTCGAAGACTCAGGGCCGCGCTAACTACTCCATGGTGTTCGATTCCTACG
>NZ_JAHFVG010000040.1 GCF_023264675.1 Rhodococcus sp. (in: high G+C Gram-positive bacteria) | reverse complement strand
TCGAGGATTCTTTAGACGGTTGACTCGAAGGATCACACGATGGCCGCTCTACATCCGTGCACAACACGGATTCGTAGAGGGGCTCGGCCACCGAGTTACACCACTCTATGGGGCACTACTCGGTCGGTTGGACCGTCGCCGAACAACTGGCCGCACAGGGGCATTCGGTACGAGTCCTCACTCGCTCGGGATCCGGACCTGAGCATCCTTCGATCGAACGCCGACGCGTGGACGTGCAGACAGGCGATCTCACCCATGAATTCGACGGCGCCGCAGCCATCTACATGTGCACCCACGTCGCCTACGAGGACAAGGTCTGGCGCGCCGAGCTCCCCACGATGGAACGCGCGGTACTCGATGCCGCCGCGGGAACCGTCGTAGTCTTCCCGGAAAGCCTCTACTCGTACGGACGTGTCGACGGCCCGATCCGTGAAGATGCACCGAGAAACGCAACGCACCGCAAGCTCGGTGTCCGCACCCAACTGCTGGCCGCCAGAGACGCACACAGCACACCCACCGTCAGCGTCGCGGCGTCCGACTTCTACGGCCCCCGAGTACTGACGGCACACATGGGGGATCGAGTGATCCCGAACGTGCTGGCCCACAAAACTATTCGGGTCATCGCCAATGCAGATATTCCGCACTCGTTCACCTACATCCCCGACTTCGCTGCCGCGATGATCGTCGCAGCCGCGGACACGTCGCTGTGGAACAGTTTTCTCCATGCACCGACGGCGCCTGCGCCCACCCAGCGGGAGATGATCGAACTGTTCGCTCGCGCAGCAGAAGTCGACACACCGAAGGTCGGGACCATCCCGGCCTGGACGATGCGTGCCCTCGCGGTGATTCCCGGGCCCATGAAAGAACTCGGAGACACGCTGTACCAGTTCGAGTTCCCCTACGAACTCGACAGCACACAGAGTGAGAAGTTGCTGGGATTGACCCCGACTCCACTCACGGACGGCGCCGCGGCAACAACCGCGTGGTGGAAGAATTCGGAACTCAGCACCACGGCGTGACGCTCACGCCTCCGCCTGGTCGCCGGCTCGGTCCACGAGCGATTCCAGCAGCGTGATCACCAGATCCAGCGCTGCGTCGAGGGCGTCGGCGCTTCTGTCGACCTGGCCGATGAGGAGTCCGCCTTGAAGCGCAGCCAGTATCCCGGTCGACAGTCGGCGGGTCTCGAGGTTCCGGGGCAACTCGTCCGCCTCGCACATCGACGTCAATCCGAGTTCGATGACACGCGCCCACCGCTGAAACCCCAATGCAACTCGTTCACGATTGATCGCATCGGTTTCGGCAAGGTCAGCCCCAAGGGATCCGAGGGGGCATCCCCCGCGCCCCTGCCGAGCATCCTCGAAAGCGACGAGGTCCTCTCGCCAGCTCCGAAACGCATCGAGTGTCGACAGGTCGAGAGCGCGCTGATTCTCGACGACCTGCGCAGCCTGATGGTCCACCACGGCTCCGACGAGATCTTTCTTGTCGGCGAAGTAGTGGTAGAGCTGCGAACTACTGACCGCGGATGCCGTCCGGACATCGTTGAGAGTTGTTGCAGACACGCCTCGTTCATGGATCAACTCCGCTGCCGCGGCAATGATTCGAGTGCGAGTCCGCTGCCCTTTCTCCGTCAGGTCCGACGACGTCAGCGATTCACCATCGGAGTCACGAGGCGACGTCATGCGCGAAAGGCGCGGAGATGATCCGCCGCGAATTCACGAAACGATCTGGCCGGACGACCGGTGACAAGTTCGACATCGGCCGTGACCCAGTCCGCGTCTCCCGACGCATTCAAGTGGAATGCCTGGGCATTCATCGTGGCGACGGCGTCGGGGACACCCCGCGCAATCATGAGCTCGCGCTCGCGGTCGGCGCTGATCGCACTGAACGACACCGACGTACCCAACAGGTCGGTCAAGACGGCCGCGACGTCGGAGTACGACAGGGCCTCCGGACCGGTCAGGTGGTAGGTCTGTCCTCGGTGCTGTTCGGGGGCTGCGGCGATTGCGGCACCGACGGCGGCTACATCGCGAGTGTCGACCATCCCCATCCGGCCCTCGCCTGCCGACGACGCGAAGGCCCCTGTCGCGGCAATGACGGGCCCGAGGCCGAGGGTGTTCTGCATGTAGGCGTTCGACCGGAGAAGTGTGTACGCGATACCGGATCCCCGGAGCACGTTCTCCACCTGCGCATGCCAACGCCTGCGTTCGATCGGTGCATCGAGGCTGGCCTTGCTCGTCACATAGACGATGTGACGGACACCGGCGCGCACGGCAGCCTCGATCAGTGCGATCTCCTGCGTCGGGACACCGGGCGTCACGAGAACGACGACCGAAATGCCGACCAGAGCCGCGTCGATCGATCGAACGTCGTCCAGATCACCGACAGCAATCTCGGCACCGTGTGGAACCACACTGTCTGCGGACCGCACGAACGCGCGAACCGCGGAGCCGCCTTCGACGAGCAGCCTGACTGCCTCGCTGCCGACCTTGCCCGTTGCCCCCGTCACGAGGATGGAATCAGTTGTTTGGATCATGCAATCCATTCTGCAGCGGCCAGAATGGATTGTCCACTCCAATATGAAGTCGGTCGGGGTGAACGGCACTCGAATCACGCCCACACGCTGGGGCTAACATCCGTCCGGTGAGCAACGAGACTTTCTTGGCACGGCTGCGAGATTCGCCGGGCGCAGGCAAGCTCACTGCAATCCGTTTCGCCGGCCAGTTCGGCGACGGCCTCTTCCAAGCCGCCCTCAGCGGAGCAATCCTCTTCAACCCCGAGCGCGAATCGAATCCGGCCGCCATCGCAGCCGGATTCGCCGTGTTGCTGGTGCCGTACTCCATCATCGGGCCGTTCGCCGGAGCGATGCTCGACCGTTGGGACCGACGCGCCGTCGTCCTGTGGGCGAACGTGCTGCGCATGGTGCTCATCGCAGTCACCGCGGCCCTTCTGTGCGCCGGTGGGGGAGAGACCCCACTCCTTCTTCTCGCGCTGACCACCGTCGGGCTCAGCAGGTTCGTCCTCGCCGGAGTCTCGGCATCACTTCCGCACGTGGTGCGAACATCGTGGCTCGTCCCGATGAATTCGCTTCTCGCCACCGTCGGATCAGGTTTCGCTGCAGCGGGCGCAGGCGCTGCGGTGGCGATCATCGGCATCATCGGCGCGGGCGACGTCGGATCGGGTGTGGCAGTGGCCGTCGCGGCGTCGGGATCGGTCGTCGGAACCATCGCGGCCTCCCGCTTCGCGCCACGCTCGCTCGGCCCCGCCACCCTGGCCGCTCCCACCGATCATGGTGCGGTGAAAGCTCTCGCCGACATCGCAGCCGGACTGAAGTCGGGGGCCGTCGCGGTGTGGCGTTCGCCGACAGTGACCGCCGCGATGGCCGGGATCGGCGCACACCGCATCGTCTTCGGTATCGACACGCTCGTGATGGTGCTGATCCTTCGGGAGACCACGTCGAGCTCGTTGCCGGGCGGTCTCGCGGGATTCGGTATCGCCGTCGGGGCGACCGCGGCGGGAATGTTGATCGCCGCCGTGGTGACGCCGTTCCTGCTCCCACGGGTAGGTCGGGTGCGCTCGATCATGGGGGCGCTTGCGGTGGCAGCCGTCGTGCAGGTGACGTTCATTGCTGCCCTGTCCCAGACGAGCCTTCTCCTCGGCGCGTTCCTGCTGGGAATCGCGGGGCAGACCATCAAGCTCACCGGCGACGCGTCGATGCAGACGGAAATCGACGACGATCACCGAGGCAGGGTCTTCGCACTCCAGGACACGGTGTTCAACATCTTCTTCGTCGCCGCTCTTGCCGCCGCAGCATTCGCCGTCGGCTCGGGAACCACCGACCTCGCCGGAGAGACCGCGGCTCACGTCGTCGTCCTGGTGGGTGGAGTGATCTACGTTCTCGGGTTCGTTCTGGTACTCGTGAACTCCAGGCGCACTCGCCGAGCGTAGGTGTTATCTTTTCGCGGACCGTACGGTACGAAAATCCGCTTCAGGGGGAACCACATGCGCGCCCGAACCACAGCACTCGGGTGCGCCCTCGCGATAGCCGTGTCCAGTACCGTGTTCGCCTCACCCGCGGCTGCGGCACCGGCGCCGCCGGTCAATCGATGCGGCGAAACCGGATTCGATCCCAAGGACTACCCGCCGGAGCCGCTGAGCCTCGACTCGCCTCCGCAACTCCCGCCGATCCCCGACAAATTCGTCGTGCCGGTGCCCTACCCGTCCGTCGAACTGGTTCCCGTCCCCGATCCGGAGCCCGACAACACCAGGGTCGCGGCCGAACCACTGCCCGATCCGTGCATGGACCCCTGCCCCGATCTCACCGACGACGACGAGCCCGTCGGTGACGCGACCGGGTCGGCGCGACTGCCGTTTCCCCGCATCGAGATCGATCCACAGCCCGAGACGATTCCGATCCCGATTCCCGGGCCTCCGGGAGCACCGATCGATCCGGCGCCTCCTGCCGTGGTCAACCCGGCGGAACCAGGACCCGTCACCGCGCCACCGGTCACGCCCGTCGTCGGCGACGTCTCGGTCGTCTCCCAGGTCACCGGACCTGGCTCGCTGAACCGAACCGACAAGCGCTGGCAGGTCGACGGCACCGACCTCGGCATCATGTGGGAATCCAAACCGGGCGAGGTGGCCGTCGCGTTCGGCGATTCGTTCGGCAAAGGGTGGGAATACGGCGTCGCCGGCGGACCCGACTGGCGCAGCAACACTCTCGGTCACAGCACCGACACCGAGCTGTCCGACGGCATGACCATCGACAGCATGGTGCAGGATTCCCGCTGTCACGCAGCCGAATTGCTCAGCAGCCGCAAGATCAAGAACTGGGAGACCACGGTCATCCCGACATCCGGGTTCGCCCTCGGCGACCGTCAGTACATGTCGTACATGTCGATCCGCCGCTGGAGCACGATCCCCGGCATGTGGTGGACCAACTACGGCGGTATCGCGTACTCCGACGACGACGGATCCACCTGGACCAAAGACCCACATACGCGGTGGGACAACATATTCGGACTCTCCAAATTCCAGGTGTCGACGATGGTTCCGCAGGGGGACTACGTCTACATGTTCGGCACCGTGAACGGACGTGTCGGCACGGTCGGTCTCGCCCGTGTCCCGAAGGCCGAGGTACTCAACAAGACCGCGTACCAGTACTGGGTCGGCGGAACCTGGGCACCCGTCGATTCGAACGACGCAACCCCCATCGCGGACGGCATTTCCAGCGAGCTGTCGGTGCGAGTCGTGGACGGCCTCTGGCAGATGACCTATCTGGACCCGATCGCCGGCAATATCGTTCTGCGTGAATCGAATTCACCGCAGGGGCAGTGGACCGCCCCGTCGACGTTGATCCGCACGGCGGAGTACCCCAAGACATACGGAGGCTTCATGCATCCCTGGTCGAAGGACGGCGAGCTGTACTTCACGGTCTCCGAGTGGGACAGCTACAACGTGTACTTGATGAAGGCTCAGCTTCACTGACCATGTGCATGCGAATACATACCCTGCTATGTATTCGCGCTCACATAGAGCGCTGCCGCCAGAACTCCAGCAGCGCCTTCTCGGCCTCGTCGCGGGGAAGCGGTCCACGGTCCAGCCGAAGCTCCTTGAGGAACTTCCAGGCCTCGCCCACCTCAGGACCCGCGGGGATGCCCAGGAGTTCCATGATCGCGTTGCCGTCGAGGTCCGGGCGCACGCGCGCGAGATCCTCCTGCGCTGCCAGAGTCGCGATCCGCTCTTCCAGATCGTCGTAGGTCGCCTGCAACGCCGCGGCCCGACGCTTGTTGCGGGTGGTGCTGTCTGCACGAACGAGCTTGTGCAACTTGGGAAGTAGTTCGCCTGCGTCGGTGGCGTAGCGGCGCACCGCGGAGTCCGTCCACTGCCCCTTGCCGTACCCGTGGAATCGCAGATGCAGGAACACCAGCGCCGAGACGTCGTCGATCATCCTCTTGGAGTACTTCAGCGCACGCATGCGCTTGCGCACCATCTTCGAGCCGACCACCTCGTGATGGTGGAAGCTGACGCCGCCGCCGTCTTCGTGCTTTCGGGTGTCCGGCTTTCCGATGTCGTGAAGCAGTGCAGCCCAGCGCAATACGAGATCCGGGTCGCCGTCCTCCAGATCGATCGCCTGCTTGAGTACCGTCAGCGAATGCCAGTACACGTCTTTGTGCTGGTGGTGTTCGTCGATCTCGAGCTTCATCGCCGGAACCTCGGGCAGCACGTGTGCCGCCAGGCCCGTCTCGCACATGACGTCGATACCCTCGAGCGGGAACTCACCGAGAATCAGCTTGTCCAGCTCGACCTGAACGCGTTCGGCGGTGATGCGTTCGATCTGGTCTGCCATCTTCGCGATCGCCTCGTGAACCCTCGGCATGAGGGAGAATCCGAGCTGCGAGACGAACCGTGCCGCGCGAAGCATGCGTAGTGGATCGTCGCCGAAGGACTTCTCGGGCGTCGACGGCGTATCGAGGAATCCTTCGAGCAGCGCATCCATACCGCCGAGCGGGTCGACGAACTCCGACGAACCGTCCGCACCCAGGCGTACCGCCATCGCGTTGACGGTGAAATCGCGTCGAACGAGGTCTTCCTCGAGACGGGTTCCGTACTGCACCTCGGGATTGCGCGACACCTGGTCGTAGGAGTCCGTGCGAAAGGTGGTGATCTCGATCAGCTGGGCGCCCTTGGCGGCGCTGACCGTGCCGAATGCGATTCCGGTGTCCCACTGATTGTCGGCCCAACCGGAAAGAAGTCTCTGCACCACCTCGGGACGAGCATCGGTGGTGAAGTCCAGGTCGTTGCCGAGCCGGCCGAGCACGGCGTCGCGCACACTGCCCCCGACGAGGTAGAGCTCGTGGCCTTCGGCGACGAACCTGGCAGCCAATGGTTCGAGCATGGCCGCGAGCCCCTCGAACGTGACGGCGGCGGACGCCGTCAAGCGTGCTCGACGGTCGGCGGACACATCGGGCTGCGCTGAAGACGGAGACTGTTCGGCCACGTCGGTACAGCCTAGGGGTCCGAGTCCGGGCCGGTGGCGCGACCCCACCAGGTGCGGGGTTCGAGTGGCGACGCCGATCGGTGCGGCAGGCAGAGACACGGTGTCTTTCCATCTAGTATGGATTGGGTGTCTGCTGGCGAACGTGCGAACAGGAGCCGCCGCAACCCGCGGCGGCGAAACGCGCGCGCCGATGCAGACAAGCCGAGACTGCGCACCGTCCGTGAAACGTCGGCGGGAGGCCTCGTCGTCGACGGCCTCGACGGCCCACCCGCCCAGCGATGTGCCGCCCTCATCGGCCGCACCGACCGTCGTGGCCGGCTGCTGTGGTCGCTGCCCAAGGGCCATATCGAGCAGGGTGAAACCGCCGAGCAGACCGCCATGCGCGAGGTGGCCGAGGAAACCGGAATCCAAGGATCGGTCCTCGCCTCCCTCGGAAGCATCGACTATTGGTTCGTCACCGAGGGCCGCCGGGTTCACAAGACCGTCCATCACTATCTGCTTCGCTTCCTCGGCGGCGAGTTGTCCGACGAGGATGTCGAGGTCACCGAGGTGGCGTGGGTTCCGCTCAGTGAGCTGGCCTCCCGCCTGGCGTACGCGGACGAACGAAAGCTGGCCGTCATCGCCGGCCGCTTGATCGAGGGAATGACCACCCCGGATCCCGAGACGCATACCGGGCCGGAGTGACCGTGCGGCTTTCGAAGGTCACTGCGGCCGCACTGACCGCGCTGGTGCTTGCCCTGGCTCCCGGGGTCGCCGCTGCCCAGGAGCCCACCTCGGAGGAGCAGTCGAGCGAGACGGCAGAAGCGTCGACCGACTTCACCTTTCAGTCCGAGGACACCGACCTTCCCGACTCCACCAACGAAACCAGGTTCCTCCAGCTCGCGGTCGACAATGTCGCACCCAGCACGGTCACCACCAGCAGTGATCCGTTCGTCACCGTGCGCGCCACCGTCACCAACGTCGGCGATCGACGTGTCGACGACATCGGTGTGCGCATGCAGAGTTCGGGCGCCGTCGAACGCCCCGAGGAACTGCGCACCTCGCTGTCGCTCGACCAGCAGGAATACGCAAACGTCGGCGAATTTCAGACCGTCGCCGCCAGCTTGGAGCGGGGGGCGAGCACCCAGTTCGTCATCTCGATGCCGCTCCGCGGATCGCAGGCACCGTCGCTCGGGATCGACCGGCCCGGGGTCTATCCACTCCTGCTCAACGTCAACGGCACCCCGGAATACGGCGGTACCGCCCGGCTCGACGACGCCCGCTTCCTGCTGCCGGTCACCGGCGTCCCCCGTGATCCGACGGCAGCCTCGTCCACAGCGGAGCCGGGCGCGCCCGCCGCACCGGACAGTGCCGCCCCGATCCCGCCCGACACCTCGCGGCCGGTCGCCACGACGATCCTGTGGCCGTTGGCGGACAAGCCGAGGTTGGCGGCAGGAATCCCCGGGTCGGTGGACGACAAGGTCAGATTGATCGACGACGAGCTCGCCGGTGAGATGAGTCAGGGTGGGCGGCTGGACAAGCTCGTTCAGGCAGCCGAGTTCGCGACTGCCGAGGATGTCGATCCACAGAAGCGGCTCGCCGAGAGCATGTGCCTGGCCGTGGATCCCGATTTGCTGGTGACCGTGTCGAACATGACGCGCGGATACCTGATCGTCGACGATCCGGCAGACCCGACGGGCCCTGCCCGCGACGGCGGCGGACGCGACGTCGCAGCGGCGTGGCTGAACCGTCTCGAGCAGCTTGCCGGATCGATGTGTGTCACAGCCTTGCCGTTCGCCCAGGTCGACCTGGACGTTCTCGGCAACGTCGGCGATGCGTCGTTGGCCTCCGCCGCTCTGGAGTCGCCTGCCGACATCGTCGACAACGTCCTCGGCGTGACATCGGTTCGGGGAGTCGTCTGGAGCGCCACGGGGCAACTCGGCGACGCCGGATCGGCGACGCTGCGATCGATCGGGCCCAGCACCGCCTTGGTCGCCGACACGAGTGTCGCTCCCGCCGCCTCCGGCGAGGTCACATCGGTCGTGGGCGGTAGCAACGTCGACGCCGAGTTGAACGCCACCGTGTTCGACGCCGTGACGGCGACCGCGCTCTCCGGCGTCGGCGACACCCCGGCGACGCCCGCGTTCACCCCCGAGGAGCAGCGCTACGACCTTGCGGACGACTCGCGAACAGCACGGCTTCAGGATGCACTCGGCGCCGTCGCGTACCACGCATTGGAACCGTCCTCGGGCACACCGCCGTCCGCCTCTGCGAGCAGAACCTCGACCATCGCACCTCCTCAGTACTGGACGGCAGGGGGCGACGAGCCCGCCGCTGTTCTCTCGACCGTGTCGTCGCTGCTGCGCACCGGGTTGGCGACTCCGCGTCCGTTCGCCCAGATCGCCGCTGCAGGTCCGACCGGCCTACCCGTCGAAACCAGGACCGTCGGACAGACGGGTAGAGACGTCGGGCTGGAGGACCGCGTCCGCGCGCAGAGCAAACGCATCGAAGCGCTGCGGGCATCGCTCGTCGAGGATCCCCAGTCCGCGTTGACGCCGCGGCTCTACACCGCGCCCCTGCGTGAGGACCTGCTGCGCTCGCTCGGTACCGCCGAACGCTCGTCCGACCCCGCCGCTGCGACCAACGCTGCGCGGGCGCGGATGGACTCGGCCGAACAAGGATTGAACACGATCTTCCAGTCGGTGACGGTCCTCGCGCCCGGCGGGATCTATACCTTGGCCTCCGAGCAGAGCCCGTTGCTGCTGGTGGCACGCAACGACCTGCCGGTCGGTGTCAACGTCAGGCTCAAGGTGGATGCACCCGCAGAGATGACGATCGACGACGTCGGCGCGACGGCACTGCCCGCTCGTGGCAGCCGAACCATCACCGTGCCCACGCAGGTGGACGACAGCCGGAACCTCTCGGTCGACTTCTCCCTGACCACGCTCGACGGGCAGCAGTTGGGCGAAGCGACGGCGGTATCCGTACGGTCGAACGCGTACGGTCAGGCACTTGCGATCATCACCGCATGCGCAGGCGTCCTCCTGCTCGTGCTTGCAGGACGTCGACTGTGGCATCGGTTCAGGGGACAACCCGATCCGGCTGACGAAGGGTACGAACGGCCATGACGGGCGGTGACATTCCATACAGGGGCGAGGCCCCGCGCCTTCCCGACGCGTCACGCACGCGGCTACCGGCGGCGCAGGTCTTCCGGCGGACAGCACCCCCGCGGCAAGCGCCGTGGGAGCGTGACGCCAACGGACGACCCCGTGACATGTCCGGCCGCGACATTCCAGCGCGCGAGATGCGCAGCTATCCGGTGCCTCCGTCGCCGGACGGTGGACCGGCGCCCGACAACTCCGTCACCCAGCTCATCCCACGTTTTCGTGACGAGGACTATCCGCCGGTAGAGCCGAAACCGACTCCCGATCCGGACGCGCCTGCTCCGAAACCGCAGAAGAGCCTGCTGGCCGCGACGGGTTCCATCGCGATCGCGACGCTCGTGTCCCGGATCACCGGATTCTTCAAGCAGATCGTGATGCTTGCGATTCTGGGCAGCGCAATCGCGAGCTCGTTCTCCGCGGCAACCATTCTTCCGAACATGATCTCCGAGCTCGTACTCGGCGCAGTCCTGACCGCTATCGTCGTCCCGGTGCTGGTCAGGGCCGAGATGGAAGACCCCGACCGCGGTGCATCCTTCATCAGGCGACTGTTCACTCTCGCGTTCACGATGCTGGCGATCGTCGCTCTGATCGCGACCATCGGCGCACCGATTCTCAGCAACATGCTGATCGACGACACCGCGAAGGTCAGCAGCGATCTCACCACTGCACTGTCCTACCTGCTGCTTCCGGCCATCTTGTTCTACGGCCTGTCCGGCCTCCTCACCGCCATCCTGAACACGCGTCAGAACTTCCGTCCCGGCGCGTGGGCACCGGTGTGGAACAACCTGGTCGTACTCGGCATCTTCTCGCTGTACTTCTTCGTCCCCGGCGAGATTTCGCTCGACCCCGTGCACATCAGCGACCCGCACGTGTTGATCCTCGGGCTCGGTGTCACCGCGGGTGTCGTCACCCAGGTGGCGGCTCTGATCCCCGCACTCAAGCGCGAGAAGGTCGACCTGCGGCCGCTGTGGGGATTCGACGCGCGACTGAAGGCATTCGGCGGCATGGCCGCGGCAATCGTCCTCTACGTCGTCATCAGCCAGGCGGGCCTCGTCTTCGCGACGAATATCTCCGCGCACGCCGACGAAGGCGGACCCGTCATCTACTCGCAGGCATGGATCCTGCTGCAGTTGCCGTACGGGATTCTCGGTGTCACCGTTCTGACGGCGATCATGCCGCGGCTCAGCCGCAGTGCGGCGAACGGCGACACCCCGGCCGTTGTCGACGACCTGTCGGTGGCCACCAGAATGACCCTGGTCGCACTGGTGCCGATCGTCGTGTTCCTGACGTTCGCCGGCCCGTGGGTCGGTGAGGCCCTCTTCGGACACGGCAATTTCAAGAACGACGCGCCTCGTCTCGGCGAAGCAGTGAGCTGGTCCGCGTTCACACTGATTCCCTACGCGCTGGTTCTCATTCACCTACGGGTGTTCTACGCCCGTGAGCAGGCATGGACACCGACCTGGATCATTCTCGGCATCACCGGCGTGAAGATCGCGCTGTCCGCCCTCGCACCCGTATTGGCCCAGAACGATCAGCAGGTGGTTCTGTGGCTCGGCGTCGCGAACGGCCTCGGCTTCGTCGTCGGTGCCTGCATCGGCGGATTCCTGCTACACCGAAGTCTCGGCAATCTTCGGATGATCAACGTCGGCAAGACGATCTGGATGGTGCTGATCGCATCCGCCGCGGGCGGAACCGCAATGTTGGCCATCGATCGCATCGCCGACCTGGGCGGATTGACCGAAAACCTGGGCTTCATCGGCGCACTGCTTCGTGTCGGTGTCGGCGCGATCCTGATGCTGGGCATCACATTCGGGATCCTCTGGTTCGGTCGCATCCCCGAAGTTCTGGCCGTCACCGTGGCGATCCGCCGCCTCGTGCTCAAGGTGCTGGGCAGGTCCGCCGCACCTCCCCAGCCGGTCCATATCTCGGGGTCCGTCACAAACGATTCGTCGTTCGTTGCGGAGGCCGACAAGACGACGCTGGTACCCGTCGTCGCTTCTCCCGTTGCATGGGACACTGCACGCGACCGTCTCCCGTACCCTGGACCTCGGCGGACCGGGACGCCGTCTACGTCGCGTCGCCCTCAGCTGGGTGAACGTGGCGTACAACCCGGGGCATACACGCGTGAAGGAGTGAGAGTGACCGACGACGAAGTGGCTGGGGGGCCGGCCGAGGCTGTGGTGAACGGCGCCGACCGAGCGACCGGCGGAGTCGAGGTGGACGAGCGCGCGAAGAACGCGTCCGCGCGGGCCGAGTCGACCCTGCGCCTTCCGAAGTCGGCAAAGCTCCCTGTCGGCGACGACGACAAGTCCGACGACCGGACAGCGCCCGAGGACGAGCAAATCGCTGCCGAGGCGACGCCGACCGCTGAAGCCGAGGCCAAGCCGGCCGACAAGGCCGAGGCCAAGCCGGCTGATATTGCCGAGGCAGAGGCGGTAAAGGCCGCTGTGTCGACTGATGCCACCGAGCCCGAGCCGGTTGTCGAGCATGCCACTGCCGACAAGGACACTGTCGGCAAGGACACTGCAGACCACGACACTGCAGACAAGGGCACTGCCGACCAGGGCACTGACCTCGACGAGACCGCCGACGATGCGCTGGAATCGGCCGATTCCGAGAGCGACGCCACACCGAGTCCCGTTGCTGGGCCTGCGGCAACCCCGATCGCTGCGGCAGCCCCGATTCCTACAGCGGCCCCGGTCCCTACAGCGGCCCCGATCCCTGCAGCGACAACGCCGAAGTCTGCCGTCACAGCGCCGACTTCCGAGCCTTCAGGCGACGCCGGCCGGTCTCCTCGTGGTCCGCAGCTCATTCCCGGCGCGTCCGTTGCCGGTGGTCGGTATCGCCTGCTCGCACCGCACGGCGGTGCACGGGGTCTGAAGTTCTGGCAGGCACACGACGTCAAACTCGATCGCGAGGTCGCTCTGACCTTCGTCGACGCCGACCAGCAGGCAACAGCCGTCTCGGTGGACGGACCGGAAGGTCCCCAGGCGATCCTTTCTCGCACACTGAGGCTGGGCCGAATCAACTCACCCGGGCTCGCTCGAGTACTCGACGTCGTGCGGGGTAGTTCCGGTGGCATCGTCGTTGCCGAGTGGACGCCTGGTAGATCTCTGCGCGAGATGGCCGACACCGTGCCGTCGCCGACCGGAGCCGCCCGCGCCATCAAAGCCCTCGCAGGTGCTGCCGAAGCAGCTCATCGCAGCGGCGGAGCGCTGTCCATCGATCATCCGGATCGAGTGCGTATCAGTAGCAGCGGAAACGCCGTGCTGGCATTCCCCGCCACTCTCGCCGACGCCGACCCGGGCACGGACGTTCGCGGTCTCGGAGCGATGCTCTACGCCCTCATCACCGCCCGTTGGCCCCTCGTCGACGCTGCCGGAGGCGGTCAGCCGCGATCCGTCGGCGGAATGAAGCCAGCGGATCGTGACAACAGCGGAAATGCCGTCGAGCCTCGTCGTATTCGATCCGATGTTCCCTTCGAAATCTCCGCGGTCGCAGTGCGGGCACTCGAGCAGAACAGCGGCATCAGGACGGCCGCGACCGTTCAACACGTGCTCGACCAGGCCGCCGTGGTCAACGACAAGACCGATCTGATGCCTGCTCTGCGCTTGGGCCAGCGTGCACCGGGCGCAAACGGGCATTCACTCGCCGATCCCGAAGAGATCGCCGCCGAGCAAAAACGCTCGCGGCGAACCAATATCGCGCTGGCTGTTCTCGGGGTGCTGACCGTGGTGGTACTCGGCTTCGCCGGATACTGGCTGTTCACGTTCATCGCCGGGGGCAGTTCCGACGAGCCGTTGACCGAGCAGGACTTCGGTCTGACGACGTCGCAGACTGCGCCCGCAGCACCGGGCGATGCGCCTGCAGCCGTCCCCGCCGCCGCTCCGGTGCCCATCGATTCGGTCGAGGTGTTCTCGCCCGAGGGCAGCGCCGACAACCCGGGAACCGTCGACAACGCCGTGGACGGAGACCCGTCGACGGTGTGGGGCACCGACTCCTACTTCCAGCCGTTCCCGTCACTCAAGAACGGTGTTGGCCTGCTGGTGAGTCTGCCGTCCGCGCAGGTTCTCACCAACGCAACCGTGAACTCGCCGTCCCCGGGGACCGTCGTCGAAATCCGCTCGGCGCCGAGCGATTCGCCGAGTCTGAGCGACACCACGGTGATCGGCCAGGCGACGTTGGGCAACGGGGTCACTCAGATTCCGCTTCAGGTGTCCGAACCGACGAGCCACGTTCTGCTCTGGATCACCGGTCTGAGCACCGACACCGGCCGCAACCAATCGTCGATTGCCGATCTCGGTTTCACCGCTCAATCCTGACCAAGCACCCTCCTCCGGCACCATTCACTGTCTTTCCGGTCCGATTCGGGCCCTTGTTTCATACTCAGCGGTCTCTATGCCTTAGGCTCTCCAGCAATGCGGTAACACGGGGGGAGCCGTTTTCGTATGGGGATGTCAGGTGTGAACAATGGGTTCGGGGGAATTCTCGATGATCGTTCCGACGTCGAGTTGTTGGCCGCACACGTGGCGGGTGATCCGCACGCATTCACAGTGCTCGTGCGGAATCACTACACCCACCTGTGGCTGATCGCGCGCAGGACCAGCTACACCGCGGAGGACGCAGCCGACGCGCTGCAGGAAGCTTTGTTGTCGGCGCATCGCACGGCAGCAAGTTTCCGCGCCGATGCCGCGGTACGAAGCTGGCTGCACAAGATCGTCGTCAACGCATGCCTCGATCGAATCAGGCGAAACCGCTCGAGGCCGTCGTCGCCGTTGCCGGAGGGCGATGCGCTGGAGCCGCCCGATCCGCGCGATGCCATGACTGCGGTGGAAACCTCGATGGTCGTCCACGACGCGTTGATGATGCTCGCGCCCGAGCAGCGAGCCGCTGTGGTGGCAGTGGACATGGAGGGATACTCCGTGGCCGACGCAGGCCGTCTGCTCGGAGTTCCGACCGGAACCGTCAAGAGCCGCTGCGCCCGTGGGCGATTGAAACTGGCCGGGCTCTTGGAATTTCTTCGCGACGAGGGGAACCGATAGCACCGCTGCTGCGTCTTACCATGTGAGTGACGACTACGCGGAGAGACGACTACGCGGAGAGGAGGCGGCATGAGCTCGCACGGAACGGGTCGGCATCCCGAGGACACGGGACTGGACCAGTCCACCCCGTTGCCGGGTGCACCGTATTCGCCGGAACTCCTCGCCGACCTTCATGCCGGTGTACTTCCCGAGTCCGTCAGCGACCGACTCTGGCCGGTGGTGCGTCAGGATCACGAGGCCATGCAGGTCATCGCGGCCCTGGACGCCGTCACTGCCCGGCTCGCGCAGGCCTCGACTCCCACGGCCACGTCGTTGTCGTCGTCGCACTCCATTCCGCCCGAGGTGGCCGAGAGGTTGGACCGTGCCCTCGCCGACGCTCATTACGACGCCGACACTCGTTACGACACTGTGCCGTCGGCTGACGTGGCGCCCGTCGCGCCGTTCGTATCTCGGTCACTGGTAGCGCGACGACACGTGCCGCGGCGGTTTATCGCTGTTGCCGCGGCCGTGGCGGTTGTCGCCGCTGCGGCTGTCGGTTCGATCCTGCTGCTCTCCTCTACGGGGGACGGGAGCGGCCCCGAGCCGTCGCCGAACACACTGGCGGATGCACCGACGCTGGTCGTGAGTTCGGATCGAATCGATTCCTCCGTCGTGTACGACGTGATGTCGAGCCGGGGTGGCAACGATCTGACGGATTCAGGAAAGCTGCGGGACTGCTTGGTGGCCAATGGATTCAGTGCCGACTCCACCGTCGTGGGGTCTTCGCCCATCGAGCTCGACGGGCAGCGCGGGGTCATGTTGGTGATTCCGACGAGCGGAGCGAGCGAGGGAATGACGTTGTTGGCGGTCGCGTCGGATTGCGGCATCGGGAGCCCGAACACGCTGCTCCGTCGGGAACTCGGCTGATCTTCCCCACCCATCCGGGTGACGAGCAGCCCCGCTGGGAACAACACCCTCTACGCTGGTGTTGTCACACATGTCGCGGCTTCGCCTTTGCCGAGGTCCGACACGCACACAGCACCGAAACATCGATCGGAAGGTCCGCATGACTACGCCCAAGGTTCACGATCTCATCATCGTCGGCTCGGGGCCGGCGGGGTACACCGCAGGCGTATATGCAGCGCGAGCCGAACTGGAGCCCATCCTGTTCGAAGGTACCCAGTTCGGTGGCGCGTTGATGACCACCACCGAGGTCGAGAACTTCCCCGGATTCCGCGAAGGAATCATGGGACCGGATCTCATGGAGCAGATGCGCGAGCAGGCCAAGCGGTTCGGCGCCGACATTCGCACCGAGGATGTCGAGGAACTCGATCTGAGCGGCGAGATCAAGACGCTGTCGGCAAACGGCGAGACGTACCGTGCGCGAGCGATCATCCTCGCGATGGGCGCAGCGGCTCGCTACCTCAGCATTCCCGGCGAAGAAAAGCTGCTCGGCCGCGGCGTCAGCGCCTGTGCCACCTGCGACGGATTCTTCTTCCGCGACCAGGACATCGCCGTCATCGGCGGCGGCGACTCGGCAATGGAGGAAGCGACGTTCTTGACGCGTTTCGCCCGCAGCGTGACCATCGTTCATCGCCGCAGCGAGTTCCGTGCATCGCGCATCATGCTCGAGCGTGCCAAGAACAACGACAAGATCACCTTTCTTACCGACACCCATGTGTTGGAGGTGCTCGGTGACACATCGGTCAGCGGACTGACACTGGAGAATGCGATCACCGGCGAGAAGAGCACGCTCGACGTCACCGGTATGTTCGTCGCGATCGGTCACGATCCTCGCAACGAGCTGATCAAGGGCCAGGTCGAGCTCGACGAAGCAGGCTACGTGAAGGTGGCCTCCCCGTCCTCCGCAACTTCCATCGAGGGAGTTTTCGCGGCGGGAGATCTCGTCGATCACACCTACCAGCAGGCGATCACCGCTGCGGGCACCGGATGCACCGCCTCGATCGATGCCGAGCGTTGGCTCGCCGAACAGGGCGACATCACCACTAATACGTTGGAGCACGCCGACCAGCCTGTCGATTCCGTCACTGCCTGATCGACGGCCACCGCCGCTTCACTTTCACCCGTTGCTTTACTCACATTTCGAGGAGAAAACCAAGATGTCCGATGACAAGAAGACCGTCACCATCACCGATGCATCGTTCGTCGATGACGTTCTGACCAGCGAAAAGCCGGTTCTGGTCGATTTCTGGGCCACCTGGTGCGGCCCGTGCAAGATGGTTGCACCGGTGCTGGAGGAGATCGCCGCCGAGCACGCCGACAAGTTGACCATCGCCAAGCTGGACATCGATGCAAACCCGCAGGCAGCACGCGACTTCAAGGTCATGTCGATCCCGACGCTCATCCTGTTCCAGGGCGGCAAGCCCGTGAAGCAGATCGTCGGCGCCAAGGGCAAGGCTGCACTGCTCAAGGATCTCGAAGCCGTTCTGTGATTCGACTGCTGCAGGACCGTGCCTGCGCCTGACGGCGTGGATTACGGTCCTTCGGTCAGTTTCTGCGACAATCGTCTGATGTGCCGACACAGGGTCGGCACATCGGCTTTTGTATTCGTTACCAGTTCCAATCGCGGAGACCTTGTTTCCCGCATTGGATAGAGTCGATACAGAAATCGTTCTTCGTCCGAGAGGTCCACGAGTTATGCACCGACTCAGTCACGGCGATTCCGGTCCCGCCGTCGCGGAGGTTCGGAGCACACTCGTCTCGCTTGGTTTCCTTCACGAGGAGCCGGAAGCTCACACCGAGCAGACCGACCCTCTGCACTGGACGGCCCCTACCTCTGACTTCGATGCCTCTCTCGGAGGCGCGGTTCGCGCGTTCCAGCAACACCGGGGCCTGCTGGTCGACGGCATTGTCGGGCCGGCCACCTATCGATCGTTGAAAGAAGCGTCGTATCGGCTCGGTGCCAGGACGCTGATCTACCAGCTGTCCGCCCCGCTGTACGGCGACGATGTAGCCACGCTCCAGACCCGCCTTCAAGACCTCGGCTTCTACAGTGAACGAGTCGATGGATATTTCGGGCCCAAGACGCACGAAGGCCTCTCCTCGTTCCAACGTGAAATCGGTCTGTCGCCCGATGGCATCTGCGGACCGGCAACCCTGCGCTCCCTCGACTTGCTCGGGGCCCGGGTGACCGGCGGCTCGCCTCATGCCATCAGCGAAGAAGAACTGGTTCGGCAAGCCGGCCCACAGTTGACCGGAAAGCGCATCGTGATCGATCCTGATCTCGGTGGTGTCGATACCGGTCGCATCGTCGACGGGATGTTCGGCCGTATCTCCGAAGCCGAAATTCTGTGGGACGTCGCCAGTCGACTCGAGGGACGTATGGCGGCGACCGGAATGGAGACATTCCTCTCGAGGGCGCGCGGTACCAACCCCAGCGTCGCCGAGCGTGCCGAAACCTCCAACGCTTTCAATGCCGATCTGATGATCTCTCTCCGGTGTGCTTCCAGTTCCAGCCCAGCTGCGAACGGCGTCGCAAGTTTCCACTTCGGAAACTCCCACGGATCCGAGTCGTTGATCGGGCAGGTGCTGACCGGATACATCCAACGCGAGATCGTGGCACGCACTCCGCTGCTCGACTGCCGTAGCCACGGCCGGACCTGGGATCTGTTGCGGCTCACCAACATGCCGACGGTGCAGATCGACATGGGTTATCTCACAAATACTTCCGACATCGCGGTCTTGAGCGATCCCCGTTCACGTGACGTGATCGCCGAAGCAATCCTCATCGCAGTCAAGCGCCTCTACCTGCTCGGCCAAGACGACCAGCCGACCGGAACCTTCACCTTCGCCGAACTGCTGGCCGAAGAGCTCGCCGCCGCCGACCGCGGCTGATCGAGTCAGACCTTCCGGCGGAGCGCCCTGTCTGTCCGGGAAGCTCCCGTCTGTCAGCGAGCTCCCACGGTCGCTTTCTGCTCGATGTCCACAACGGTCAGGCTCGCGGCGATCAACAGGCGCTCGAGGGCTGACTCGACGTCTTCCTTCCAGCCGTGATCTCGATCCAGCTCGAGGCGAAGCCGCGGGTAGCGGTGGTGCGGCGCAACAACCTCGAACCCGGCCTTCTCCAGAAAATCGGCGTCGATCATGCACGTCGTATCCGAGCACGTAAGCGAGGCCGTCGCCCGTGGACCCGCTGTCTCGTCCTGTGCCGTGCGCCGGATTCCGAATGCCTCGAGCGCACGCACACCACGATTGACCAGATCGGCGACGACGGCTTGGATCAGCGATGCCGAGTGAGCTTCGCGATCGATCTCCGATTCGATCCGGAGTGTGGTGAGCAGAACCGCATCGGCGCTGACAGGCGACGTCGGGAATGTGGTGGATCTGGGAACAGCTCCCGGCGGGGCGTACAGCGCACAGCCGATGGATTCCCCCATCCGCTGAAGTAGTTGTCCACACGATCCCCACTCGAGCATGATCATCGAGAGCCAGGCTTCGTTCTCCAACTCGAGGTCGAGAGATTCACCATCGGCCTTTTCGGTCGCGGGATCGAGAACCCAGAAACGGCATCGCTTCGTATGGCTCGGTAGCCGATCGAATGAGTCCAACGTGACTCCGGTGACGAGCGTCGACACTGCTTACCTCAGCCTCCATGCCCGAATTTCGGCAATCGTGATCGTCGAATGGCAACACGCACTCGACAAGAATAGGGGAGCAGATCCGAGTCGGCGCGGTTCACTGAGGTAGGTGCGAAACTCATTGTGTATCAATATATTTCGCACCTTCTCCCCAGATTTCGCGGACCGGACGGACCACATATGTCACAGTGACGTAAGTGCCACGTGTCTTTGTACCTGAAAAATCGTCGCTACTTTTTCTTCTGACTTTCCATCATTTCCACGATCCGCTGGAGGTCGTCCACCGACCCGAATTCGACTACGATCTTCCCTTTTTTCTTACCGAGGCTCACCGTCACGCGAGTATCGAAGGAATCCGACAGCCGATCGGCGACGTCCTGGAGCCCCGGCATCTGAATCGGCTTGCGTCGAGCCGTCGGAGTAGGGGTGATGTCATCGTTCCGATTGGCCAAAGTAACTGCTTCTTCGGTCGCGCGAACAGACAGTCCTTCGGCGACGATTCGTGCCGCCAGATGTTCTTGTGCATCGGACCCGGCGTCCAATGACAGCAAGGCGCGAGCGTGTCCGGCTGAGAGAACGCCGGCTGCGACACGACGCTGGACCGCAATCGGAAGTTTGAGAAGCCGAATCATGTTGGTGACCACCGGTCGCGAACGCCCGATTTTTGCGGCCAATTCCTCGTGCGTGACATCGAATTCCTCGAGCAGCTGTTGGTACGCCGCTGCCTCCTCGAGCGGGTTGAGCTGAACTCGGTGGATGTTCTCGAGCAGTGCGTCGCGCAACATTGCGTCGTCCGCGGTTTGACGAACGATCGCCGGAATCGACTCGAGGCCGGCTTCTTGGCTCGCGCGCCAACGCCGCTCACCCATTACCAATTCGTACTTGCCACCCTCGATCGTCCTGACGACGATGGGCTGCATGAGACCGAATTCGCGGATCGAGTGGACCAGTTCCGCCAACGATTCTTCGTCGAACACGCTGCGGGGCTGCTTCGCATTCGGCTGAATCAACGACGGCGCAATCTCGCGGTACACAGCGCCGGCGGGGGAGAGGTCTTCGTCGGTACTGCGCACCGGAGGAGTTGGTGTGGGGGCCGACGCCGACTCTTCGTCACCGACGACGGTGGCCTTCGCGGTACGCGACGGTTCACGTCCGATCACGACGTCCGCTGCGGCGTTGCCGAGGCGAGGTCCGGCTTCGGGTCCGGTAGGGATCAAGGCTGCGAGTCCGCGACCGAGACCGCCCTTACGTGTTTGACTCATCGTGCTTCGTGCTCCTGCGTTCCCTCTGCCGCGACCATGGATCGCGCTGCCAGTTCTCGTCCTGCATCCAAATAGCTCATGGCACCGCGCGATCCTGGATCGTAATCGAGCACTGTCATCCCGTATCCGGGAGCTTCCGACACCTTCACACTGCGGGGGATCACGGCGCGGAGAACAGCATCACCGAAGTGCTTGCGTACCTCTTCGGCAACCTGATCTGCCAGCTTGGTACGACCGTCGTACATGGTGAGAATGACGGTCGAGACGTGGAGCTCAGGGTTGAGATGGGATTGAACCAGTTCGATATTGCGTAGCAACTGGCCCACGCCTTCGAGCGCGTAGTACTCGCACTGAATCGGAATCAACACCTCGGTGGCAGCCACCAGAGCGTTGACGGTGAGCAACCCGAGCGACGGTGGGCAGTCGATCAAGATGAAGTCTGCGTCGATCTTGTCCAGATCCGCCAAAGCCGTCTTGAGTCGTCCCTCACGCGCAACCATCGAGACCAACTCGATCTCGGCACCGGCCAAATCGATCGTTGCGGGAATGCAGAACAGTCGCTCACTGTGCGGACTCTGCTGGATTGCCTCGGTGGCCGTGACTTCGCCTATGAGGACCTCATAGCTCGAGGGGACACCAGAGTGGTGCTCGACGCCCAACGCGGTGCTGGCGTTCCCCTGAGGGTCCAGATCGACCACCAGTACGGTGAGCCCCTGCAGTGCCAACGCCGCGGCGAGGTTGACTGCAGTGGTCGTCTTGCCGACGCCACCCTTCTGATTGGCAATCGTCAACATGCGTCGCTTCGGTGGCTTCGGCAATGTGACGCTGCCGGGATGCAGCACCTGACTCGCGCGATGCGCGGCTGCGCCGATAGGAGTGTCGTCGGAGGAGATTCCGTTGTACACGAAGCCCGACCCACCCGCCGGATCCTTCTGCGTGCGCTTCTTCGCGCCCTGCGAGTTCTGAGAAGCGGACTCTGTTTCACGTGAAACAGTGGGATCGGATCCACCCGACATACGTGCTCCTTAATGCGGAACTGGATTCAGACGTTGAATGAGTTCGACTGAAAATGAAGGATCAGGATCGCGGAAACCGTCGAGGAATTCTCTCGGCACGAACCACGATGGTCGGTGTCGGAACTATTCCGACGCCGCACTTCACAACCTCTAGCTTGCCAGCACCCAGGCGAGTAAGGGAAGCCCGATCCCGATCGATCTCGCTTTCGGCACTCGATCCCTTGAGGGCGAGCATCCGCCCGCGCTCATGGATGAGTGGCAACGACCATTTCGCCAGCTTCTCGAGCGGAGCTACCGCTCGAGATGTGACAACGTCGGCGCCGCCCGCTTCCTTCTTCACCCCGGGTTGCTCGGCGCGACCGCGGACCACGAGTACATCCAAGTTGTGCGCCTCGATGAACTCGGCCAGATAGACAGTCCGACGAAGAAGCGGTTCGACGAGCGTCACGCGAAGGTCGGGTCTCGCGATCGCCAATGGGATGCCCGGCAGACCCGCTCCACTACCGACGTCGACAACGCGCTCGCCTTCGTCGATCAGTTCACCGATCACCGCGCAATTGAGCAGATGACGTTCCCACAATCGGGGCACTTCCCGCGGACCGATCAGCCCGCGCTCGACACCCACGGTTGCGAGGGACTCGTGATAGCGCTTCGCCAGATCGAGGCGGGGGCCGAACACACGCTCCGCGATTTCCATCAAACGATCGTCATCCAACGCATCTGGTTCCACACTGTTCATCCTCCCGCGTCGGACTGCAATAGCCAAACTCTGGGATCACTCTGGCGGCAAGATCACCCTCGTGGGTTCGAAAAATCTCGGTTTCACGTGAAACCGAGGGCAGCGGCCATCCGAGTTGAGGACACCGTCTGGAGCCGCACGAGTACGGCATCGACTGTTCGGCGTCGACCGCGGGGGGTTCGATCATGATGCTCGGCGGCCGACTCCTCGTAGCTACGGCGACCGTTGGACCGTGGCACGCGGAGTATCGATGTGGTCGGACTTTTCCTCGGCCACACCTTCAATTGGGGCGCACAGCAGCCGCACATCTGGACCCGGAAAATCACCATCGCTACCGGAGCCGCGGGCGGGGACCTGGACTCTCGGCGCCCTCCTCGGTTCGAGGTCCGGCGGAATGCGGCAGGCCGGACAACTCCCCGCGCAGTTTCACGTGAAACATGAACTTCAGGGTCCGAAGCACACACATCGGGCTTGCGTTGGATCTCCGACTCGCTCTGATCCAGGTCGTCCGAGGACCCCGTGCATCCTCGTTCCTCAGGCGCAATTCTCAGACCGACAATTTATGTTTCACGTGGAACGTCGGTCCACCGATCCGACAGCGAACCGCAGGGGAGACCCACTCGTTCGGATCCGTCCATTTCGATGTCGAAGGACCGGTGCGCCCCGCGCATGAATTGCGAATCGGGTTGAGATCCCACCGGTGAAACTACCGCCGGGATAGCGAGCCTTGGAACCCCACCCCGCCCGCATCCGAGCATCATGATCACTTTCGGGCGTCCAGGTCTCCCGCACGAAACTTCTGAGCGCACACTCCGGCCCTCGCGGACCGCGCCGCCTCAGACTCTTCCACCAACACGACATCCACCATCGATCAAATCGACGTCCGCCGATATCCATGCGGTTTCACGTGAAACTTGCGGCCAGGTATCGATCGACGCTTCATGGCGCCCGTGACCGTTCCACATCGGGACCAGCCGATCACATGCTCGCCGCCTTCACCTCGAGCACTAGGACGTCCCAACGGCACCAGCGACACAACCAACTTTCCTCCACGTTCCACGGGTCCAACGTCGGTCCGATGGACCACACCCTCGGGATCAGCACACGGACGCGATTCGCCGATGAGCCACCGGTGTCCGAGGATGCGATCTCCGACGGGAACACGGCACAGCAGTTGAGCACATCGACCGCGAACCCAGCCACCGCTCGTTTACGTTGCCAACGACCCGCAGTGGCGATGAATCCTGATATTCCAACCATGTGCGCAATCTCAGGCCCTCCGAGCGCTTCGGCTCACCGCTCCCGGCAGTTGTCGCATCGATCCCACCCACATCGCTGCAGACTCGCTCCTGCACATTCACAGTAGACACGCGACTTTCGCATGGGCTCGGCGATAGAGCGGTGCTGGCTGTGTTCATGATCGAGTGGTTCTCTCGCCTGTGTTTCACGTGAAACCAAACCCACATCGACTTTCTGTTACGCCTTACGCCCACAGCACTCCATGTCCATCCGCGATGATCCTGAGCCCTCATTCATGAACCGGTCGGACCTAGTTTCTGCGCACCTGCGATCGCGAGCCAGATTCGCGACGTTTCACGTGAAACACACGCTGTAGCCATGCCGGGGGATAGCGTCACAGTGACGTTTCGTCCTGATGCCCTGTTTCACGTGAAACCGGCTCCCAAACGAAATCACATCGATGACATTCGGTACCGGAGAACACAAAAGCCCCCCAACCAAAGTTGGGGGGCTATGCGAGATTACCTACATCAGGCCTTGATGACGACCACTCGCCGAGACGGCTCCACGCCGGTGCTTTCGCTGTCGACGCCGTCGATCCGAGCAACCGCGTCGTGCACGATCTTGCGCTCGAACGGGGTCATCGGGCTCAGCTCTTCACGCTCGCCGCTCTCCAGAACGCGCCGCGCAGCCTCGATCCCGAGGGTTCCCAGTTCGCTACGACGGTTGGCACGCCAGCCCGCCACGTCCAACATCAGCTTGCTTCGTTCGCCGGTCGACTGCTGCACGGCGAGACGGGTGAGTTCCTGGAGAGCGTCGAGGACCTCGCCCTTTCGACCGACCAACTTGGACAGATCCGAGCCGCCGTCGATGCTGACAACGGCACGATCGCCCTCGACGTCGAGGTCGATGTCTCCATCGAAGTCCAGCACATCGAGGAGCTGTTCGAGGTAGTCGCCGGCGATCTCGCCCTCTTCGACCAAGTAATCCTCGGAGTCTTCGTCGTCCGAATCCTCCACGTCCGAATCCTGCACGTCCGATTTCTCGATGTCGGTCGACTTCTTCGGATCGGCGGACAAGGCTTCCTCGGAACCAACATCCTTCGACTCCGTGTTCGACGTTTCCGTCTCGACTGCCACGGCCTCACTCACTCCGTCCCCAGCGTTCACTGCGTTGTCCGTGTTGGTCATTTCGTCTGTATCTGAAGACATGATCGATCCTCGATCTTTCCGGTCAGCGATTTTTGCGCTTGGACTTGCTGCGGGTGGCCGGCTGCCGAGGCTTCGGTTTCGGCGTCGGAGTGGTCGCAGTTCCCGACGAGTCGGTGGCCTCGGTCGAGGAGATGATCTCCGGCTCGACCGCAGTGGGCTTCGACAGCTTCGGGCGGGCACCCGGCTTCGGCTTCGTGACCGGCTTCACTCCCGGCTTCGGAGCGTTCTCGGTGCGCTTCTCGAGGGCGACCGTCTTCTTCGCGGCCTCTTCCTTGTCGATCTTTCCGAACACGATGTGCTGCTGCGCATAGGTCCACATGTTGTTGCTGACCCAGTACAGGAGAATTGCGATAGGGAGGAACGGGCCACCGACGAGCACGCCGAGAGGGAACACGTACAGCGCAAGCTTGTTCATGATCGCCGACTGCGGATTGGCCGCAGCGGCCGCGCTCTGGCGCGCAACCGACGCACGGGAGTTGAAGTGCGTCGCGACGCTGGCAATGATCATCAACGGAACCGACACCGCAACGATCGTCCAGAGCGACGGAATTCCAAGCCCGAGCTCGGGGTTGGCGAACGCGTCGAGCTGCGCCTTCGGCATAGTGATCCATGCCGAGATCGGAGCTCCGAACAGGCGAGCGTCGAGGAACGAGTTCACGTCGGCAACATCGAACGCATAGTTGGGGAGCGTCCTGTTGACCGCCGGATCGAGGCCTAGCTGACCCACTCCGGTACCGGTTCGGTTGAACGAGCGCAGCACGTGAAACAGTCCGATGAACACCGGTGCCTGCGCGAGGACGGGGAGGCAACCCATGATCGGGTTGAAACCGTGTTCCTTCTGCAGCTTCTGCATCTCGACGGCCAAGCGCTGCTTGTCCTTGCCGTACTTCTTCTGCAGCGCCTTGATCTGAGGCTGAAGTTCCTGCATCTGGCGCGTCGTACGCACCTGCTTGACGAAGGGCTTGTACAAGATCAGTCGCAGCGTGAACACGAGGAACACCACGGACAACGCCCACGCGAACCCGTTGTCGGCACCCAGCACGAAGCCGAACGCCTTGTGCCACACCCAGAGAATCCAGGAGACCGGGTAGTAAATGAAATCGAGCACGGCTCTATGTACTCCTCTGTTCGTCCACGCTCACGAAATCGTGGATGTCTTCGGTCGAAGTCTGCTTGGCGGCGCGCCATGAGCCTGGCTCGGGCACCGGATCCCACCCTCCAGAGTGCCAGGGTGCGCACTTGAGGAGTCGGACGATTGCCAGCAGAGATCCTTTGATTGCACCGTGTGTTCTCAACGACTCGACTGCGTACTCACTGCACGTGGGGGAGAAACGGCAGGTGGGGAGTCTGAGCGGAGACACATAGGTGCGATACAGCTCGATACAGAAAATCAGCGCCGTCGCCGGAAGCGAGCGGAGAAAACGAAGCAGTCTCATGAAGGTGCATTTCTCGACGCATCGACCGGGGACCTGTCGGTCGGTGGCGCGTTCACGTAGCCGAGCTTCTTGAGGCCCGACCGAACTTGGCGGTGCAGATCCCTCGAGGACAGGTCGGCCGCGCCGGGAAGTGCTCGGATGACGATGTCTGCAGTCTCGGGCACTTCCGGAAGAAGCTGGCTACAGATATGCCGAAGCCGGCGCGCAACTCGATGACGAGTTACCGCCGGCCCGACAGCCTTGCTCACGATCAGTCCGAATCTGCTTTCACCGACGCTGAAGACAGAACTCACGTCGTCACGCGTGAACGCATGCACGACCAAGTCTTGTCTACCCATTCGGCGGCCTCGACGCACCGCGCGGGAAAAATCCGCGCTGCGGTGCAATCTGTGCGGCTCAGGTAACACCCCGAGCTCCGTAAATTCAGACGAACAATGATTTAGGCGGTAAGTTCCTTGCGGCCCTTGCCGCGACGTGCGGAAACAATTGCACGACCTGCACGCGTACGCATACGGAGACGGAAGCCGTGAACGCGTGCGCGGCGTCGGTTGTTCGGCTGGAACGTCCGCTTGCCCTTGGCCACGGTCAACACTCCTCGAAAATCATCGACGTCCTTGTGACGTCTGCTTGCGGTAGAACCCGGGTTCGGTCGAACCCCGGTGCATCCCCGAGCGAGAAATCCGAGTGAAGACAGACTGTAAGCAGCCAGCAAGCATCGGCCACCTCGCCTTTGGGTGACTGTTCGAGAGTACTGATCGAGTACCCGGTGGTCAAACTCGTGTCGTTTCGGCTGAAAGACTACATCCGTGTAATTCATCCACAGGCCTGGGGACAGAGCCTTGTGAATAACCGCATTCGAACGACCGACGACGTTCATCCACATGGCAACGACGTAACTCGAGAATTTGCAATCTCACAACACAGCAGGTCACACGGCGATTCTTTGCCGAAATCGTTGTTCGAGGGCGCTGATGGGTCACACCGATGTCGTTCATCCACACCTGTGGATAATTGTGTGGAAACACGGATCAGGTGGCATATTCGTAGCAAGCACGGACGCTCGGCTCGATCACGGATCCCCCGATACCCTCGTGGTCGGCGACGTTAGTCGAACATGCGCGTGTCATGGGCGCTTTTACTGCATCTTCGGTGCAGAGGTCTGCAACATCTCTCGACCAGTCCGGTCTCGAGTACGTCCGAAAAGCAAGAGTTGGTTCGAATGGGAGGCACCGTGAACGACGATCCGGGTGCGCTGGCGCGCGTCTGGCCAGAGGTTGTCACGGAGTTGACGTCCGACCGGCACAGTGGTGAGCCGCTGACCAAGGGTCAGAAGGCTTGGCTTGCTCTCGTCGAGCCGCTGACACTGACCCAGGGCTTTGCCCTGCTCGCGGTTCCGTCGTCGTTCGCCCAGGAAGCCATCGAACGGGATCTTCGCGAGCCGATCCTGCATGCGCTCGGCCGGCATCTCGGCCAGGGAGTCGAGGGGCTCGGCGTTCGAATCTCCGCTCCCGAGGAGGACAAGGGAGAGTCCGAGCGCCCCGAGCGATCGGGATACTCCGAACGATCGAGTCATCTCGAGCGGTCACCACACCCCGAGACGCCGAGCTCCCCGACCTACCGTCGACGTTTCCTCAACAGCACCGACGAAGAACCATCGGACTCGGAAACCGCCGACTACGAAGAGGTCGACGACGAGCGCGAAGCATTGGCCAGCGTGCAGAACTCCTGGCCCACCTACTTCACGAAACCGCCGGAATCGT
This sequence comes from Rhodococcus sp. (in: high G+C Gram-positive bacteria), assembly GCF_023264675.1. GTDB lineage: Bacteria > Actinomycetota > Actinomycetes > Mycobacteriales > Mycobacteriaceae > Rhodococcoides. The sequence continues at coordinate 25,822 of NZ_JAHFVG010000040.1, read as the reverse complement.
CGTCGCCGACGCCCGGTGCAGGCAGTCTGAACGCCAAATACACGTTCGACACCTTCGTCATCGGAGCTTCGAACCGGTTTGCCCATGCCGCAGCCGTCGCCATCGCGGAGGCTCCCGCTCGTGCGTACAACCCGTTGTTCGTCTGGGGTGCGTCCGGTCTCGGCAAAACGCACCTGCTTCACGCAGCCGGCCATTATGCCCAGCGACTCTTTCCGGGTATGCGCGTGAAGTACGTCTCCACCGAAGAATTCACCAACGACTTCATCAACAGTCTCCGCGACGACAGAAAGGTGGCGTTCAAACGCCGCTATCGCGAGACCGATGTTCTCCTGGTCGACGACATCCAATTCATCGAGGGCAAAGAAGGTATCCAGGAAGAGTTCTTCCACACCTTCAACACGCTCCACAACGCCAACAAGCAAATCGTCGTGTCCTCGGACCGGCCGCCCAAGCAGCTCGCCACCCTCGAGGAGCGGCTGCGTACTCGCTTCGAGTGGGGCCTGATCACCGACGTGCAGCCACCCGAGCTGGAGACTCGTATCGCGATCCTCAGCAAGAAGGCGCGGATGGATCGCCTCGATGTACCGCACGATGTCCTCGAGTTGATCGCCAGTCGGATCGAACGCAACATTCGGGAGCTCGAGGGTGCACTCATCCGAGTGACCGCGTTCGCGTCGCTGAACGGACAAGCTCTCGATCTGACGCTCGCCGAAGTGGTTCTGCGCGATTTGATGCCGGATTCGTCGAGCCTCGAAATCAACGCGGCGACGATCATGGCGGTCACCGCGGAGTACTTCAACACCTCGATCGACGATCTGTGCGGTCCGGGCAAGGCTCGTGCGCTGGCCATGGCACGACAGATCGCTATGTACCTGTGCCGGGAGCTCACCGATCTGTCGTTGCCGAAGATCGGTCAGACGTTCGGCAGAGATCACACGACGGTGATGTACGCGGACAAGAAGATCCGCAAGGAGATGACCGAACGCCGAAAGGTGTACGACCAGGTCCAGGAACTCACGGCGCGTATCAAGCAACGTTCCAAGCGGTAGCGCGCACTCAGCACGAGACTCCGTCGAGCGATGGGGGTCGGTCCACCTACATGGACCGACCCCCATCGCTTTCTTGTTGCGTGGATACCGTCATCGAGTCGGCTCGGGACCAATTTTCCGTATCGATTTCCCTTGATTCACACCTGTGGATAACCATGTGGATAACGGGCCACATCTGGGGATGAAATGTGAGGGGCTGTGCACAGATGTAATTCGTCCACAATCGGCCCTCGAGTAACCTCGGATTCGTCCCGAGTTCATCCCCACGACACCACGCCTGACGACCTGCCGATGATGTGCTTCGTGCACAGATTCCACAGGACCTATTAATACGAAGAATTTCTCTTGAAGAGAATCTCTTTGAAAACAGGTGTTGGGGACAGATCCGTTCACACCCTGCTTCGAGACACTTCCGACGGCCTCGGGCCCGAAGGGTTCGGCTTTCAACTTGCTCGCGAAGGGCATACGGTGTGCATCACTCGGTTGTGTCAGACTCTTGGATGCACCGGCGTCGAGCGCACACCGCACTCACCGAAGACCACTTCGAGAAGAACCGCTGCCGAACGAGAGGAAAAACCGAGCGATGGAGCTTGGAAGTCTGAAGTTTCGCGTTGCTCGCGAAGATTTTTCCGATTCCGTTGCCTGGGTTGCCCGAAGCCTCCCCTCGAGGCCCCCGGTTCCCGTTCTCGGTGGTGTACTCCTGGCCGCCGACGATCAGGGTTTGACCGTCTCGGGATTCGACTACGAGGTATCGGCCCAGGTCCGAGTTTCAGCCGAGGTTGCAACGGCCGGGCGCGTCCTGGTGTCGGGCAAGTTGTTGGCCGACATCACCAAATCACTCCCGAACAAGCCCGTCGACGTAGGCGTGGACGGCACTCGAGTGCTGATCACGTGTGGAAGCGCGAAGTTCTCGCTTCCGACGATGCCCGTGGAGGACTACCCCCAGCTCCCGGAGTTGCCGACTCAAACCGGCTCGATACCGGTCGACGTGTTCTCCGAGGCCATCGCCCAGGTTGCCGTCGCCGCCGGCAAGGACGACACCCTGCCGATGCTGACCGGCATTCGCGTCGAGATTCATGGCACCACCGTCGTGCTGGCGGCAACCGACCGATTCCGGCTCGCGGTGCGTGAGCTCGAGTGGACTCCGGCCAGCGGTGAGATCAAGACCGAGGTTCTGATCCCGGCCAGGACGTTGTCGGAATCGGCAAAGACGTTGAGCAGCAACGCAAGCAAGCCAGTCGATCTGGCTCTCGGATCGGGTTCATCGGTCGGCGCCGATGGTCTGCTCGGAATCATCAGCGAGGGTCGCCGGACCACCACCAGGCTCCTCGACGCGGATTTCCCCAAGTTCCGCCAACTGCTCCCGCCCGAGCACACCGCCGTTGCCGTCGTCGAGATCGCTCCGCTCGTCGAGGCGATCAAGCGTGTAGCTCTGGTTGCCGAACGTGGCGCACAGGTGCGGCTCGAGTTCTCGTCCGAAGGCGTTCTGTTGTCGGCAGGCGGCGACGATGCAGGTCGAGCCGAGGAAGCTCTGCTCGCAGATTTCCAGGGTGAGGCGCTGACCATCGCCTTCAACCCGGGTTACCTCATCGACGGACTGTCTTCGTTGCACAGCGAGAAGGTGACATTCGGGTTCACTACGCCCAGTAGGCCTGCGGTTCTGCGTCCGACCACCGATGATGAACTGGTACCGGATTCCTCGGGCAAGTTCGCGGCACCGCAGAGCGCTTACACGTATCTGCTGATGCCGGTTCGCCTCCCAGGCTGATCGGGTATGCAGGAGTGTGGGCGTTCGCTTTTTCTCGGACGCTCACACCAACACCGACGTAACTAGAGAAGGACACTCCGCATGCAGCTGGGACTGGTCGGACTCGGGAAAATGGGCTTCAACATGCGTGAGCGTCTACGCGCTCACGGTCATGAGGTCACGGGCTACGATCCACGGCCGGAGGTGACGGACGTGCCCTCGCTCGAGGGCCTGGCCAAGGCTCTGCCTGCCCCTCGCGTGGTGTGGGTCATGGTTCCTTCGGGTGACATCACGCGTTCGACCATCGCCGGTCTGGCCGACGCCCTCGAGGAGGGCGACCTGGTAATCGACGGTGGCAACTCGCGATTCACCGACGACGGCCCCAATGCAGCGTTGCTCGCCGAGAAGGGCATCGGCTACATCGACGCCGGAGTCTCGGGCGGAGTCTGGGGCCTCGAGAACGGCTATGGGCTGATGGTCGGTGGTTCCGACGCCGACGTCGAACGCGCGTTGCCGATTTTCGACGCTCTCCGCCCCGAGGGTGAGCGGGCCGACGGCTTCGTCCACGCCGGACCGGTCGGCGCCGGCCATTACTCGAAGATGGTGCACAACGGCATCGAGTACGGATTGATGCAGGCGTACGCCGAGGGATACGAGCTGCTGGAGGCCGAAGAGCTGGTACAGGACACGCATGGAGTCCTGCGGGCATGGAGCAAGGGCACCGTCGTGCGCTCGTGGCTGCTGGATCTCCTCGTGCAGGCTCTGGCCCAGGATCCTGAGTTCGCCGAGATCTCCGGTTACACAGAGGATTCCGGTGAAGGTCGCTGGACCGTCGAGGAAGCGATCAGGCATGCGGTACCTGCTCCGGTCATATCTGCGGCCTTGTTCGCACGCTTCGCCTCACGCCAGGACGACTCGCCTGCGATGAAAGCGGTGTCTGCGTTGCGCAATCAGTTCGGTGGACACGCGGTCAAGCGTTCGACCACCGAAGAGACTCTTCGCGCACCCGATCCCAAGAAATAGTCTTGTTCGTTCGGTCGTTCACCCTGCGTGATTTTCGTTCCTGGGACTTCAGCACCATCGAGCTCGGTCCGGGCTCGATGGTGTTCGTCGGTCCCAACGGTCACGGCAAGACGAATCTGATCGAATCTCTCGGGTATCTGTCGAACCTGTCTTCGCACCGGGTCTCGAGCGACGCACCGTTGATCCGGGCGGGCGCGGAACGTGCGTTCGTCGGCGCGTCGGTGGTCAATCTCGGCCGCGAACTGGAAATCGACGTCGAGATCTACAACGGCCGGGCCAACAAGGCTCGGATGAACAAATCTCCGGTCCGTCGGCCTCGCGACATTCTCGGAGTGCTGCACAGTGTGCTGTTCGCTCCCGAGGATCTTTCGCTCGTTCGTGGAGATCCAGGTGAACGCCGCCGGTATCTCGACGAACTGTTGACCACGCGTCGCCCCCGAATGGCAGGTGTGCGTGCCGATTACGAGAAAGTACTGAGGCAGCGCTCGGCGCTGTTGAAGACCGCCGGTGGTGCCCTTCGACGTGGTTCTCGCTCGAGCGACGGGGCGAGCGCGTTGGCGACACTCGACGTGTGGGACGGACATCTCGCGGCGCACGGCGCCGAGTTGTTGGCGGCGCGTATTGCACTGGTCCACGAACTGACGCCGTACGTGGCCGAATCCTATGCGTCGATCGCACCTGAATCACGTTCTGCTGCAACGACATATCGATGCAGCCTGGCGGAGGCTCTGCCTGCGGAATTCATGGAACCGGATCGAACTCCCGAGTCCGACGACATCGATGTGCTCGAGGCAGCATTTCTGCATCAGCTCACTCAGGTCAGGCAACGTGAGATCGAGCGTGGCGTCTGCCTCGTCGGCCCGCACCGGGACGACCTCGAGCTGGTGCTGGGTGATCAACCGGCCAAAGGCTTTGCGAGTCATGGTGAATCGTGGTCGTTCGCACTCTCGCTACGCCTCGCCGCGTTCGCTCTCCTTCGCGCCGAAGGTACCGATCCGGTGTTGATGCTCGACGATGTCTTCGCCGAGTTGGATCGCAAGCGCCGTAGTGCACTGGCCAAGGTCGCTGCCGAGGCGGAACAGGTGTTGATCACCGCGGCTGTCGGTGAGGACGTGCCGCCCGAACTAGACGCCCACCGGTTCGATGTCGAAGCCTTTCAACAGGTTTCGGACCAAGGTGTCTCGGGACGTATCTCCACCGTTTCCGACAGGGGCACTGTCGCCGATGCTCTCGCGAAGGATGTGGTCGACCGATGAACGACGACGAGTCTCAGCACACGCCCGAGCCGGAGCCGGAACTCAAAGGCGTCGACTTGGCGCGGCGGGCTCTGGAGGACGCGCGGGCCGCCGCGAAGGCAAGCGGTAAGTCGGTCGGTCAGGGTAGATCGTCGCCGACCGGCGGTGTCCGGGCTCTGCGTGGTCGTCGTAAGCGTGGTTGGTCGGGTGCCGGTCCCGACGATCGTGATCCGCAGACTCTCGGTTCCCTCACGGGATCCATCGCGAAGAAGCGGGGCTGGTCCGACAAAGTGTCGGAAGGCACGGTGCTCGGGCGGTGGCCTGCTGTGGTCGGCGAGGACATCGCGTCCCATGCGACCCCGACGAAGTTGGACGACGGAATTCTCAGTATCACCGCCGAGTCGACAGCGTGGGCTACTCAGCTTCGGTTGATGCAACCTCAGATTCTGGCCAAGATTGCCGCCGCCGTCGGCCACGGCGTCGTGAAGTCCTTGAAGATTCACGGCCCCACAACGATGAGTTGGCGTAAGGGTGAGCGGCACGTAAAGGGACGTGGACCCCGCGATACGTACGGATAAAAGTCTTGCCCCCCTTTATGACTGGCCAAAGCAGACTGCCGGAGTGATCTTGGTTGCAATGGCCGTCGGGTGTACGTAGCGTTTTCCTTTGCTGTGACGAGTGTCGGGTTCGTCCGCGGCATCAGGACGTGTCACACCGACGAAGGGACCGCGTGTTTTCTGCCGAGCGACCGGGGCCTACGAGAGCCCCCGGTGAGCCTGTGAACAGGCCCGAGGATCGAGTCGTGTTGCACGCGCGAAACGTCGCGTTCGATTGGAGCTCGCTCCCGCTGCACTATGTCGACGACGACCCGTTGGCTACGCACCTGTTCAACGTCATGCATCTTCTGCTGCCCGAGGGAGAAGAGTGGTTCGTCCGAACGTTCAAAGAGGCGCTTCCGCTCATCCACGACGAGCAGCTTCGTGAAGACGTCATCGGGTTCATCGGGCAGGAAGCGATGCATGCCACCGCGCACACGCAGGTTCTCGATTCTTTGACCGCACACGGTATGAACGTGGCCCCGTATGTGGAACAAATGCATTTCTTGTTCGGCCGCGCGCTCGGCAACCGCTCGAGTCATGGAAGAAACAGTCTCGTCGAACGCGTGGCACTGATCGCTGCCGTCGAGCATCTGACGGCTTTTCTCGGCGACTGGGTCCTGAACGCGCGTGCGCTCGACAGGGTGAAGTTCGATCCGACGATGCTCGATCTCTTGAGGTGGCACGGGGCCGAGGAGGTCGAACACCGGGCAGTCGCCTACGAGGTCATGCAGTATTTCGATGTTCGTCCCGCTCGGCGCTTGCGGACCTACATCGCGATCGCACCGACTCTGGTCTGGTTCTGGACGAGAGGTGTGCGGTTCTTGATGGATCAGGATCCGACGTTGGCGGGTATGGATCCGAAGAAGCGGCGCCCGGGCTTGCGGGACTTCCGCCGAGTCACGGGCCGCGGACTGTTTCCGTCGCCGATGATGATGTGGAAGGCCTCGCTCCGGTACTTCAAGAGCGACTACCACCCTTCGCAGGAGGGATCGACCGACCAGGCAGTGCAGTATCTCGCCTGTTCCGCCGCTGCACGCGCAGCAGCGCAGTGACATCGAAGATGGGTCTGCGTCGCACTCTGAAGAAGATGACGAAAATGGTGGAGAGCTATCGCGTGGATCGCGTCGTTCCACGCGATCTGTTCGGCCGCGAAGCCCCCGACCAGACGGTCTCGATCGTCACCGACGCGCTGGACAAGTGGTTCGCCCTTCTCGACGACGGCGAATACAACGGGAACTTCGCCGCTCCTCCGCTCCTCAGGGATCTGCCCCTGACCCTGGAGCGGCGAGAGGTCCTCTGCGTGGATCAGTTGGTGGTTCGGTTGAGGTTCGTCGCCGGAGACGGCGTCGAGCTTCCGGCGTGGTCACCGGGAATGCACGTCGATTTTCATCTACCGTCCGGACGTACGCGTCAGTATTCCTTGTGCGGCGATCCGGCCGATCGCCGTGCGTACACCGTTGCCGTGCGCCATGTTCCGGACGGCGGCGGTGGATCTGCCGAGATGCACACGCTGGATGTCGGAGCGAGCCTCACGGTGCGAGGCCCGCGAAACGGATTCCCGTTCGTGCGGGGCGGTGCCGCGGTCTTCATCGCTGGTGGAATCGGGATCACCGCGATCCTGCCGATGGTTCGTGCCGCCAGGAATCTCGCGATGGACTGGCACCTGGTCTACTGCGGCCGAACGCGGGAATCGTTGCCTTTCCTCGACGAGATCGAATCGTGGGAAAGCGATCGGGTGATCGTCCGGACCAACGATGTCGAGGGAGTGCCCACTGCCACCGATTTGCTGTCCGACGCGGTCACCGGAGCGGTGTACGGCTGTGGTCCACCGCCGATGATCGATGCAGTCAGGCTCGCGTTCGACGACGTGGGCGCGACACATCTGTATTTCGAACGCTTCTCGCCCCCGCCGGTACGAGACGGCGTGGAATTCGAAGTCCAGCTCGTCGATTCGGGAACCATCGTCACCGTGCCTGCGGACAAGTCTGCGCTGCAGGCGATTCGAGAGGTGAAGCCGGGCGTCGCCTATTCGTGTCAGCAGGGTTTCTGCGGCACGTGTCGTACGCGTGTGCTCGTGGGGACACCCGATCATCGCGAAACGCGGCTGACGCCGGAGGAGCAGCAGGACGAAATGTTGATCTGCGTCTCCCGTGCCGCCGGCGGTCGGATCGTGCTGGACCTGTGACCGGCGAACCCGGATCAACCGTCCATCTTTGCCACCGGGTGCGCAAAAAATCCGTCTGTGAGGCATTCAGGGGCCATTTCGGGGTGTCATCATCCCCAAGCCGTCGGCCGGTACCAGTAGGATGGACTGGTAACAGAGAAGCCTGACGGAATCGGCTCTTCTTCATGTGAGGACCTACGGGTTCTCGGTGTGTGGGAGACGACTCCTGCGCCTGGCACCTTCCGGTGCATGGGGGCGGCACTTCGGTGCGATGGTCTTCCGACGCGTAAAGGAGAACAACCGAACCGTGGCTGCCGAAAAGTCAGGTAAGACCGAGAACAAGGATTACGGCGCTTCGTCGATCACCGTGCTCGAGGGACTGGAAGCAGTCCGCAAGAGGCCCGGTATGTACATCGGATCCACCGGAGAGCGCGGTCTGCACCATCTGATCTGGGAAGTCGTCGACAACTCGGTCGACGAGGCCATGGCAGGATTCGCGACCACCGTCGACGTGACCATTCACGAGGACGGCAGTGTCGAGGTCGTCGACGACGGACGAGGCATCCCGGTCGGAACTCACTCCTCCGGCGTGCCGACGGTCGAGGTCGTCATGACTCAGCTGCACGCGGGTGGCAAGTTCGACTCCGATTCGTACGCAGTCTCGGGTGGTCTGCACGGCGTCGGAATCTCCGTGGTCAACGCCCTCTCGACCAAGGTCGAGCTGGAAATTGCGCCGCGTGACGGCAATCTGTATCGACAGACGTACGACTACGCCAAGCCGGGTCCGCTCGACATCGTCGGCAAGACGGACAAACAAGGCACCACGGTGCGGTTCTGGCCGGACGGCAAGATCTTCGAGACCCTCGACTTCAGTTTCGAGACCGTGCACCGCCGCCTGCAGGAGATGGCGTTCCTCAACAAGGGACTGACCATCAACTTCACGGACGAGCGCGTTGCCGTCGCCGAGGTGACCGAGGAAGAGCTCGGTGAGACCGCTCTCGCGCCCAAGTCGGCGGAAGAGGAGGAAGCGGAGGCCGTCGCGGCGAAGCCTGCGAAGGCCCGCAAGCGCACCTACCACTACCCCGATGGTCTGGTCGACTTCGTCAAGCACATCAACGGCAAGAAGACCCCGATCCACAACTCCGTCGTCGGCTTCACCGCCAAGGGTGAAGGCCACGAGGTCGAGATTGCGATGCAGTGGAACGCCGGCTACTCCGAATCCGTGCACACGTTCGCCAACACGATCAACACTCACGAGGGCGGCACCCACGAAGAGGGCTTCCGCACAGCTCTCACCGCGACGGTGAACAAGTACGCGAAAGAAAAGAAGCTCGTCAAAGAGAAGGACGACAAGCTCACCGGAGACGACATCCGCGAGGGTCTCGCCGCGGTGATCTCCGTGCGCGTCGGTGAACCTCAGTTCGAGGGTCAGACCAAGACCAAGCTCGGCAACACCGAAGTGCGATCCTTCGTGCAGAAGGCATGCAACGAGCATCTCGCGCACTGGTTCGAGTCCAATCCGGCCGACGCGAAGACGATCATCAACAAGGCCGTCTCGTCGGCGCAGGCACGAATGGCTGCCCGTAAGGCTCGCGAGTTGGTGCGCAAGAAGAGTGCCAACGACATCGGCGGCCTGCCGGGCAAGCTCGCCGACTGCCGATCCAACGACCCGAGCAAATCCGAGATCTACATCGTGGAGGGTGACTCGGCAGGCGGTTCGGCCAAATCCGGGCGTGACTCGATGTTCCAGGCGATCCTGCCGCTGCGCGGAAAGATCATCAACGTCGAGAAGGCGCGGATCGACCGTGTGCTCAAGAACAACGAAGTCCAGTCGATCATCACCGCGTTCGGCACGGGCATTCACGACGAGTTCGATCTTGCGAAGCTTCGCTATCACAAGATCGTTCTGATGGCCGACGCCGACGTCGACGGCCAGCACATCTCGACTCTGTTGATGACACTGCTCTTCCGCTTCATGCGTCCCCTCATCGAGAACGGGCACGTCTACCTCGCGATGCCGCCGCTGTACAAGCTCAAGTGGAGCCGCGGCGAACCGGATTTCGCCTACTCCGACCGCGAGCGCGACGGATTGCTCGAAGCCGGTATCGCCAACAAGCGCAAGATCAACGTCGAGGACGGCGTCCAGCGCTACAAAGGTCTCGGCGAGATGAACGCCAAGGAACTGTGGGAAACCACGATGGACCCGTCGGTGCGCGTGCTTCGACTCGTCACGCTCGACGACGCGGCCGCGGCAGACGAGCTGTTCAGTGTGCTCATGGGCGAGGACGTCAGTGCCCGGCGCAGTTTCATCGCTCGCAACGCCAAGGACGTTCGTTTCCTGGACGTGTAGCCCGCTTGAAATTGATTGCGCCTTGAAGACTTTCAGCTGAGGAGAATAGATGTCGGACATAACCGAGCCTCCTGTCGGGCCTCCCGGACAGACGACGAACGCAGAGGGCGGCGACCGGATCGATCCGGTCGACATCCAGCAGGAAATGCAGCGCAGCTACATCGATTACGCCATGAGCGTCATCGTCGGACGCGCGCTGCCCGAGGTGCGTGACGGCCTCAAGCCGGTCCACCGCCGCGTGCTGTACGCAATGTACGACTCCGGTTTCAGGCCCGACCGTAGCTACGTGAAATCGGCACGCCCCGTTGCCGAAACGATGGGTAACTACCATCCGCACGGCGACACCTCGATCTACGACGCGCTCGTGCGCCTGGCTCAGCCGTGGTCGATGCGGTACCCGTTGGTCGACGGTCAGGGCAACTTCGGCTCCCGGGGTAACGACGGCGCCGCCGCCATGCGTTACACCGAGGCACGTCTGACGCCTCTCGCGATGGAAATGCTGCGCGACATCGACGAGGACACCGTCGATTTCGTTCCCAACTACGACGGCAAAACCCAAGAGCCGACGGTACTTCCAGCCCGTGTTCCCAACCTGTTGATGAACGGTTCCAACGGAATCGCCGTCGGCATGGCCACCAACATCCCACCGCACAACCTGCGCGAGCTCGGCGAGGCCGTGTTCTGGGCGCTCGACAATCACGAGGCAGACGAAGAAGCAACGCTCGCTGCCTGCATGGAACGCGTCAAGGGTCCGGACTTCCCGACGCACGGCCTCATCGTCGGCAGTCAGGGAATTCAGGACGCCTACTCGACGGGCCGCGGCTCCATTCGGATGCGCGGCGTCGTCGAGATCGAAGAAGACTCGATGGGTCGCACCACCATCGTCATCACCGAGCTGCCCTTCCAGGTCAACCCGGACAACATGATTCAGTCGATCCACGAGCAGGTTCGTGACGGCAAATTGGCGGGCATCTCCAAGATCGACGACGAGTCCTCGGACCGCGTCGGCATGAGAATCGTCGTCACCATCAAGCGCGATGCCGTCGCGAAGGTGGTGTTGAACAACCTGTACAAGCACTCGCAGCTGCAGACCAGCTTCGGTGCGAACATGCTCTCCATCGTCGACGGCGTTCCCCGGACACTGCGACTCGATCAGATGATTCGCTACTACGTGAGCCATCAGCTCGAAGTCATCATCCGGCGCACTCGTTACCGTCTGCGCAAGGCCGAGGAGCGGGCCCACATTCTGCGTGGCCTGGTCAAGGCACTCGATGCGCTCGACGAGGTGATCGCACTCATCCGTCGTTCACCCGACGTCGATGCCGCTCGCACCGGATTGATCGACCTTCTCGAGGTCGACACGATCCAGGCGGACGCCATCCTCGCGATGCAGCTGCGTCGACTCGCTGCCCTCGAGCGACAGAAGATCATCGACGAGTTGGCCGAGATCGAACTCGAGATCGCCGATCTGGAGGACATCCTGGCCAGGCCCGAGCGTCAGCGTCAGATCGTGCGCGACGAGCTCGGCGAGATCATCGAGAAGTTCGGTGACGACCGTCGTACGCGCATCATCGCCAGCGACGGTGACGTCAACGACGAAGACCTCATCGCGCGGGAAAACGTCGTCGTGACCATCACCGAGACCGGATACGCGAAGCGTACGAAGACCGATCTCTACCGTTCGCAGAAACGCGGCGGCAAGGGCGTGCAGGGCGCGGGACTCAAGCAGGACGACATCGTCAGCAAGTTCTTCGTCTGCTCCACTCATGACTGGATCCTGTTCTTCACCACGAAGGGCCGCGTCTACCGGGCCAAGGCCTACGAGCTTCCCGAGGCGAACCGCACCGCCCGAGGCCAGCACGTGGCGAACCTGCTCGCGTTCCAGCCCGACGAGCGCATCGCGCAGGTCATTCAGATCCAGACCTACGAAGATGCTCCCTACCTGGTGCTCGCTACCAAGGGTGGTCTCGTCAAGAAGTCGAAGCTCACCGATTTCGACTCCAACCGCAGTGGCGGAATCGTCGCGGTCAACCTGCGTGGTGACGACGAGCTGGTCGGCGCCGTACTGGCATCGTCCGACGACGATCTGTTGCTCGTCTCCGGCCAGGGCCAGTCGATTCGCTTCTCCGCCACCGACGAGGTGTTGCGTCCGATGGGCCGCGCTACCTCGGGGGTGCAGGGCATGCGATTCAACGGCGAGGACCAACTGCTGTCGCTGAACGTGGTCCGCGAGGGCAAGTATCTGCTGGTGGCGACGTCCGGTGGATATTCCAAGCGCACGGCGATGGAGGATTACCCGCAGCAGGGCCGAGGCGGAAAGGGCGTACTGACAATCCAGTACGACGTGAAGCGTGGCACCCTGGTGGGGGCTTTGATCGTCGACGACGACGACGAGCTGTACGCAATCACCTCGGGTGGGGGCGTAATCCGTACCGCAGCGAAACAGGTCCGTAAGGCCGGTCGACAGACGAAGGGCGTTCGGTTGATGAATCTCGGGGAAGGCGACACACTGCTCGCTATCGCCCGGAACGCCGACGAACACGATCCGGAGCCGGGCGCAGTTTCTGCCGACGACGAAGCACCGAAGGAGTCGTAGTGAGCACTCCCAACAGGCCTGGCAGCAGGCCCGTTCCGCCGAGTGAGCAGGCCGAACAGCCTCGCCAGCCCACGCGACCCCAGCCGGCGACGAGGCCGGCGGGCGAGCCTGCAGGTAGGCAGGCTGCGCAGCCTGCATCGCGGCCGAGCACCCAACCCGCAGGCAGGCCGGGCCAGCAGCCCGGCTCTCGTCCGCCCGTGTCGGCGGGTCCGCCCGCGCAGGGTGCGCGTCCGCAGGGGCGTCCGCCGCAAGCGCCTGCACCCGGCCAGGCTCCCGCCCCGCAGGGTCAGTCGGGCGCGCCTGTCGAACGCCCCGCTGCCTCACAGCCGAAGCCACCCCAGTCGCCGGCTGCCCAGCCGGCGACCGAGCGGGCCCCGGTAGAGCAGCCGCCCACCCAGGCGCAGCCTTCGGCGCAGCAGTCTGCCGCTCAGCGGCGACCGGTGGCTCCGCGTCCGACTGCCGAGCAGCAGCCGCCGACCCAGGCAGCACCACGTGTCGATCAGCAGCGTGACCCAGTGACCGGTGAGCCGGAACCACTGGATCCGTTGCGCGCTGCAGGGTCCGACGCTGCTCGACCCACGGCGCCCGTGCAGTCGAATCCCGTGCGATCCAGCCCGGTGCAGTCGAGTCCGGTGCAGTCCACTCCGGTGCAGGGCAACCCCAACCAGGGCGGCCCGAATGCAGGAGCTGCTGCTCAGGGCAACGGTGCACCCGCGGGAGCACCTCCGTGGCAGCGTGGGCAGCGGAACCCGCAGCAGGGCGGCGACGGCAGGGGAGCTCAGAACCAGCCCCAGACGAACCTGTCCGCTCGCGGTGGTTCGCTCCCGCCGGGTGGACCGGTGGATCCGGCAGCGGCTGCCACGTCGGTTGCGGCGGCTCGGCAGGCTGCGTACGCCGAAGAGCCGGAAGCGAAGACCGCACGCCGTGAGGCCGCAAAGTCGAAAGCTGCGGTGATCGACGGTCCGACGCGACACATCGAGCGCAAAGATCTGGCGAAGGACATGCCGGACCTCTCCGAGGTACGCCACAACGAAGCGGCGGCCGAGACTCGTCAGGTCGCTCAGCCTGCTGCGATCGCACCCCGCGAGGAGGGCGACGTACTGCGTGCGACGATCCAACTTCGGAAGATCGATCCGTGGTCGACGCTGAAGATCTCGCTCGTCATCGCCGTCTCGCTGTTCTTCGTGTGGATGGTCGCCATCGGACTGCTGTACGCCGTGCTCGACGGCATGGGCGTCTGGGACCGTTTGAACAGTGCGTTCACCGAGATCGTGAACGAATCCGGAGACGGCGGTCTGGTCAGTGCCGGCCAGGTATTCGGTTATGCAGCAGTGATCGGGATCATCAACGTCGTGTTGTTCACGGCGCTGACGACCATTGGATCGTTCATCTACAACCTGTCATCCGACCTGGTCGGCGGCGTCGAAGTGACGCTCGCAGATCGGGACTGACAGCAGCTGTCGAGGGTCCGTATCGAGCCGTTTTGGAGTACAGCGGTTCGATACGGTAACCTCACTCCTCGGTTCGAGAAGAGAAATCTTCACGCGAATCGAGGTACAAGGGCCTATAGCTCAGGCGGTTAGAGCGCTTCCCTGATAAGGAAGAGGTCGGAGGTTCAAGTCCTCCTAGGCCCACACCGAACGATACCGAGAGGGCAAGTTTCTGTGAAGATTCTTCTCCTCGTCGTGGCGGTGGCAGCAGGTGTTCTGGCAGCGTCGAAGTTACGCACTGCACGTAGCGGAGACGGTGTGTGGCACGAGCTTTCACCCGCTTGACGTTCGTCGGTCGCAAGCGTGTAGGGTATTGTTCGCTTGCGAAGTTGCCGGTTTTATCGCAGTAGATTTTGTCGCAGTAAGTTTCATCGCACGATCCGGGGCCTTAGCTCAGTTGGTAGAGCGCTGCCTTTGCAAGGCAGATGTCAGGAGTTCGAATCTCCTAGGCTCCACAGTCAAGCTCCACCGGAAAAAGACGTCCAGCACCCGCTGGGCGTCTTTTTTCGTCGGTCCGGACAAGTGATCGATTGTCCCACGGCGCCCTCGCCCCGGTACTTCAACAGCTGTTGTGACCCGTTCCAAACCCGCGAGATGTCCGTGTGGAGATGTACAGAGAATCTTTTCGTCCGTGACACACCCCATATCGAGCGCCTACCGTTCGGTACGAAGTCGATTTCCGTTGGAGTGCACGTGGCGCGGACGCACCGCAGGGGGGTGTGTCCGCCGCCCGCTCTGTGACGAAAGCCGGCTCCGCGAAGGCCCTCGTGTCACGTCCGCTCTGGTCGGTACGCGCCCTTTTCAGCGAAGGAACGATGACTGTGCGCTACCTCGATCACACCGAATTGCTGACCGAGCTCGACGAGACGATGACCAACAATCTCGATCGGCATCTGTCGATGGCCAAGGAATGGCACCCCCACGACTACATTCCGTGGGACCAGGGACGAAACTTCGCCGCGATGGGCGGCGAAGACTGGCACGAGTCGCAGTCGTCGTTGTCCGATCTGGCACGCACGGCGATGATCACCAACTTGCTGACCGAGGACAATCTACCGTCGTATCACCGCGGTTTGGCCGACAACTTCTCGCTCGACGGCGCCTGGGGTACCTGGGTCGGGCGGTGGACGGCGGAGGAGAACCGGCACGGAATCGTCATGCGTGACTATCTGGTGGTGACGCGAGCAGTCGACCCGGTCGAACTCGAGCGAGCGCGCATGCAGCACATGACCACCGGTGTCGATGCACCCATGGACGGCAAGAACTTCTTGCACTCGGTGGCGTACGTGACGCTCCAGGAGCTCGCGACGCGTGTCTCGCACCGAAACACCGGCCACGCGTGTGGCGACCCCGTGGCGGACAAGATGCTCGCTCGTATCGCCGCCGACGAGAATCTGCACATGATCTTCTATCGGAACCTGGGAGCAGCGGCCCTCGACCTCACGCCCGATCAGATGGTGCGTGCCATCGCCGACGTGGTCACCGACTTCGCCATGCCAGGGCTGAACATGCCCGATTTCAGGAAGCACGCGATGCAACTGGCAAAGTACGGGATCTACGATCTGCGGCAACACCTGGACGAGGTCCTGATGCCGGTATTGCGCAAGTGGAACATTTTCGAGCGCAACGACTTCTCCGGCGAAGGTGAGAAGGACCGCGACCGCCTCGCGGAGTTCGTGGCAGACCTCTCGGTCAAGGCGTCCAAATTCGAAGAATCGCGTGACCGGTTGCTTGCTCGTGAAGCTGCGCGAGCGGAGATCGCCAGCTGACCACCGACAACAAGAGCGTTCGAGAAGTGCCCCGACAGTTTCCTCGGTCGGAGCACGGTCGAATGTCGTCGGAAAGTGTTAAAGTCCCGCACGACAGACGTCGCCAGAGGCGCCGGCGCGATGTCGTGGGGGAGGTGGATAGTGCCTAGTGGATCCGATCGGACAATTGTGTCCAGAGCCTCGGTGCTGTGCGCATGATCGACAGGCTGCTCTCGCGGACGCCCAAGCTCGACGAGGCGGGGCTCACGCTGCTGGTGTTCGTCGCTGGAACCACGTTGATGTACGCCGCAGGTGGCAGCGCGGTGTGGAGTACGGCGAGCTCGTGGGGTAGATGCGCCGTACTGGGATCGGTGGCGCTCGGCATTGCGTCGATCGTTCTGCTGTCGCGGACGACGGGGCCGAGTCCAAGGCGAACCGTCGGAACGGTGACGGCGATGTCCATCGTCGCGGTTGCGCTGGCGTTCGCGGCCAGTGATACCCAGCCGGCATTCTTGATCGGCGTGCTGGCCACGATGTTCCTCGGCATGCACATCGGTGCATTCTGGTCGGAACGCACAGCAGGTATTTGGGTTGGCCTGCTTGCTGTTTCGGCTGTCGTCGGAGCAGCGATCGGACCGTATGTGTCATCGTTCGTCTCGTACGTACTCATCGCGCTCGGCGTGGTCGGCGCGACCGAGGTGTTCGGTGCGTTCGCACGGCGCATGCGCTATTCGGCGACGCACGACGCACTGACCGGTTTGCTCAACAGGTTCGGGTTCGAATCCAAGGTCGAGAAGATGCTGCCCTCGTGCGCGGCACGCGGTCTTTCGGTCAGCATGGCGGTACTGGATCTGGACAACTTCAAGCAGATCAACGACGAGTACGGCCACATCGCGGGGGACGTGCTTCTCGCTCGGGTGTCCAAGGCTTGGAAGGCCGAGTTGAGTCGCCGTGACGTCGTGGGGCGCCTCGGCGGCGACGAGTTCGTGCTGTTCATGCCCGGTGTACTCGAGGCCGAGGCATGGCAGATCATCGATCGTCTGCGTCGCGCGCATCGGGCCGAATGGAGTGTGGGATTGGTCTGCATGCCTGCCGGACGCCGGTGGGCCGAGATCTATCGAGCCGCCGACGCAGACCTGTACCGGGCCAAGCGGAGTCGGCCGCATACCCAGAAGATTCAGGGCACTCCACCGTCGGGGCCCGATGAAACGGAGTGGAAAATAGCCCGCTGAAACGGAGTGGAAAATAGCACGCTGAAACGGAGTGGAGAATAGCACGCTGAATCGCGCTTCCCGATATTCATCCACAGCCTGTGGATAGATATCGCGGCTGGGCTCGGATGTGGTGTGTACTACCCACAGGTCGGCCGATCGGTCGACGGTCGAGTCGGCTGGTGGGAGCGAATCATGCTTGCGTGGAACGACATTCAGAGTTGGAATGCATCGCGCCTCGCAGCGCTCGCCGACCGATTGGCCGGATCGGCGGGTGAACTACAGCAGCAGGCGCAGGCTCTTCGGGATGCGGTGGACCAGCTCGAGTGGAATGGCGAGGCCGCCGACGCTGCACGGACGGCGCTCGGGGCACTGCACGAGGACTACCAGGACCGAACCGAGGAGCTCTGCCGCGTCGGTAGATGTGTCGCCGGGATGGCCGACTCGATGTATCCGCTGTCCGCGCTCGTCCGTGAGTGCGACGACGCGGCGAAGACCAACACGATGGAAGTGGACGCGGCCGGGCACGTCGCCGATGCTCTGATCGCGTACACCGCCGCATCGGGCGATGTCTGGGACCTCGCTCGCGAGCGGACGAGGCTGCGCCGTGAGATCGAGGAGCGCGTTCGAGCAGCACTGATCCGAGCCACCGAGATCGACGACGACGCGGCAGCTGCCATCGCTCGATCGGACCGATCGGAAATACCCGCCGACCAGTACAGACCCGATGCCGTGTCGGAACTGGGAACTGCGCCGGCCGCTGCCGCGTACTGGGCGACGCTCACGCCGTCGCAGCGCACGACCTTGATCCTCGAGCAGCCGGGGACGATCGGAAATCTGGACGGCATTCCGGCGGATGTACGTGACGCGGCCAACCGGCGAATGCTGATGCTGGAGGGCACGAGACTCCGCGGCGTCGCTGCCGATCTTCGGGCGCAACTGGACGACAACATGTTCGGCGGCATGTTCGACAATGCAGATGCAGGGCTCGCGGAGACCACCGAGCGCCTCGCTGCCCTCGACGCGATCGCCGAGACCCTCGGGAGGGGCAACCGTCAGTTGTTGGTGCTCGACAACAAGGGCGCCGACGAAACCTTGGCGGCCATCGCCGTCGGAAACGTGAACACGGCAACTCACGTCGCGGTGTTCGTTCCGGGGCTCGATTCGGACGTTGCCGGCGATATCGGACGCTACGACGGGGACATGGAAGACCTCGAAGCCGCTGTTCAGCAAGCACTTCCGAGCGGCGAGAGCGCCGCGTGTGTGACCTGGATGAATTATCGGGCCCCCACTCTCGGCTGGAGTCTGCTCGATCCGCGGTCGACGGTGCTCTCGCCGATGGCCGCTGCGCTCGGAGCGCCCCGCCTCACCGGTTTCCTCGATGGTCTCGACGCGTCGCGCTCCCAGGATCCGCATCTGTCCCTGCTCGGACATTCCTACGGATCCATCACCGCGGCACTGGCGACGAAGGGTATCGACACTGCCGGAGTCGACGAGTTGGTGGCTCTCGGATCGCCCGGTCTCGGGGTCGATCGGATCGACGCCATCTCGGTTCCGCCCCAGCACGTGTTCGTCGGGGAGGCCGCGGGAGACGTCATCGCGGACCTCGGCGTCTTCGGCGGAGATCCGAGCGAGAAACCGGGCGTCGTATCGCTCGGCACCGACTCGCCTGTCGACCTGCCGCCGAGTCGAGGACACAGCGAATACTTGACGGACGGCACGGCGACGCAGCGAAATGTCGCTCTGGTGGTGGCAGGTCGTTCGGCGGAGATCACGAACTGAGCCGGTGCACCTACCGGGGACACGCGTCCTACGCGGTGGGTGTCGGAGCCGAAGACCCGTTCAACGGTGTGTCGGCGTAGTCCTCGAGGCTCGGGGGTGCGTCCGCCGGAGGTTCGGGTGTGTGCCGACGCTTGGCGGCGAGGAGTGCCGCCCCCGCAGCGATGCCTGCAACGGCGCCGAGAGCGATCAACTTCTTGTTACGCGACGAGACGCGAGGTGAGGTGGCGATCTTCGATGCCCGGCGAACCTTTCGACGTTCCAATTCGTGCTTGGCGACGCCATATCCACGCGTTGCGAGCTGCAGGCCGACGCCGGCGGATCCGGTGCCGAGGACCTTCGCTGCCCGTGCCAGGGTGGTCCCGGTCTTCACGGCAACGTCGCGGTACGCCGAAGGCTTCGATGTGCTCGTCATGCCTCCACTGTTCCATATGGGAGCACCGAAAGACGGTTGCCGTACCTGCCCGACAGGTGTCAGTGGCACGATGGGGGTGTGACTTCACCAAACAAGACATCAACGGCAACGCTGCACACCAACCGCGGCGACATCGTCATCGAACTGTTCGGCAACCACGCGCCGAAGACGGTCGAGAACTTCACCGGTCTCGCCGACGGCTCCAAGGAGTACACGACGACGAACGCCTCCGGTGGAAAGACCGGACCGTTCTTCGACGGTGCCGTCTTCCACCGCGTGATCGACAACTTCATGATCCAGGGCGGTGACCCCACCGGAACCGGCACCGGCGGCCCCGGCTACAAGTTCGGCGACGAGTTCCACCCCGAGCTCGGCTTCGACCGCCCGTACCTGCTGGCCATGGCCAATGCAGGCCCGGGAACCAACGGATCGCAGTTCTTCATCACCACGACGAAGACGCCTCACCTCAACCGCAAGCACACCATCTTCGGCGAGGTGACCGACGAGGCATCGAAGAAGGTCGTCGACGCCATCTCCGGCACCCCGGTGGGACGCGGCGATCGCCCGGTCGACGAGGTTGTCATCAACAGCATCACGCTGTCCTGACACTCGTTCCGACCCACGAAAGAAATTCACGATGACGAACCCCGGCTGGGGTGGCGCGTACGGCAACGAGCCCACCCCACCTCAGTCGAGGTGCGTAGTGCATCCCGACCGACCCACCGGTCTCGCCTGCTCGCGATGCGGGCGGCCTGCATGCCCCGAGTGCTTGCAACCGGCGTCGGTCGGGCAGCACTGCACCGAGTGCGTACGCGCGGGCAACGCCTCGGTGCGCCCGGCCCGTACCGTCGCCGGTGCACAGCCCGGCTCCACCTACGGCCTCGTTACCTACATCCTGATGGGATTGAACGTTCTCGCGTTCGCGCTGACTGCCGTGCAGTCGCGCAGCCTCATCGACAACACGGTCGACTCATCGCTGTTCCGCGCCTGGGCGTTGTTCCCGCCCGCCGTGGCAACGGGTGACGTCGAGCGTCTTCTCGGCAGCGGGTTTCTGCACTTCGGGCCGATACACCTGCTCGTCAACATGTTCGCGCTGTACATCATCGGACGCGACGTCGAAGCCATTCTCGGCCGTGCTCGCTACATCGCGGTCTACGCGGTGTCCCTGCTCGGCGGTAGCGCATCGGTGATGATTCTCGAAAGTCCGATCAGCCTCACCGCTGGTGCGTCCGGCGCCATCTTCGGCCTGCTGGGTGCGCAAGCCGTCATCCTGCTCAAGCTCAAACGCAGCCCGACGCCGGTGCTGGTGGTGATCGGGCTCAACGTCGTCATCAGTATCTCGATCCCCGGCATCTCCCTGTGGGGACACATGGGCGGCCTTGTCGCCGGGGCGCTCGCGACGGCGGGCATCCTGTTCGTGCCCGGTAGCACGCGGTCACCGAAGCTCGGCTGGTTTGCGGTAGCGGGCGTTGCCGTACTCGCGCTGCTCGTCATCGGGGTCCGCGTCCTCGATCTGCGATCCCAGATGGGCCTCTGAGCCAACTGCCCTCGAATGGCTGTGGCGGCGGCTGGAGTCAGCGCTCGGTCGGGACCAGTCCGTGTCGCGCCAAGGCGTCGTACACGTCCTGAGGGTCCGTACCCAGATCCCAGCGCCCGAAGATGATCAGGCGATCTTCGTCCTCGTCGGCCCGTTTCACGTCGATTTCGAGCATCGGTACGCGTCGACCCAGTCGGGGATAACGGACCAATTTGATGCGGACGATTTCATCGGGTCGATATGTCCGGACGCCTGTCAGTCGTTTCATCGACAGCGCGCCCGCATCTATCCACAGGCGTGGGCGTTGATAGGCGCCCAAACCGGCGATTATCCACAGGCCAAGGGCACCCAGCGAGATCAACAACCGCCCCGCCGGATCGGTATCGGTCAGCGCCGCAGCTGTGAACAGCACAAACCCGCCGACGGCCAAGGCGACGACAGCGGCACGCGGCGTCGACCATGCATCGTTGTGCACAGCCTGTGGATCGTCGGAAAAGTTATCCACAGGCTTTATCCACATTGGGGATGAATGACACCCGTGTAACTAGCCGCGTACGACTTCCGGTCGGGCTCTCGGTCGAGAGCGCGATCATCGCCACCGCATCGTCATCACGAGGCCGACCACCATGAAGCCGAACCCGATCAGGAAGTTCCAGGCGCCGAGGCTGTTCATCCAGCCGATGTTCTCGGCTGCGAGGTAGTAGACCAGGAGCCACACCAGCCCTACCAGCATGAATCCGAGCATCACGGCGACGTAGAACGGGCTGGACGGGCCGGACTTGATGGAACCGGGAGTGCGCGACCCCGGTGCGATCACATAGTCCTTCTTCTTACGAACCTTCGATTTCGGCATGTCTTCTCCTTCGTAGTCGCGATCTCGAGCTCCAGCACCTGCAGGATCGACGGCCGATCCTTCGGCGATCAGATCTGTGGACACGAGGTTGTGGACAACCGCTCGAACGGCTGTGGATAACGTGCCGCCGTTCGCAATGCGGTTCCAACCCTCGACACCGATGATCTCTCGCGAGCAGGTAGCGTCTGATTTCTCTGGGCGCGTGCCCGGAAACGAGCACACGCCAAGTACACGCTAGCTCAGCGGAAACCCACAGGAGAGCACCGGAGAGGCCATGGCTTCGGAAACATCGCGCGTTCGGGGCGCAGCACCGCGCGTCTGGGCAATCCTGGTGATCGTCGTCTGCCTCGGCGCAGGAATCCTGCTGGCCACGACGAGGCAGTTTTCGCACGGCGACGAGATCCGCCGCGGCGACACAACACGGTTGTCCAGTCTCGTCCGTGACGCCCAGGCAGGCGCGGACGACGCCCAGACCGTTCGAGACGACCTCGCCGATCGACTGGAAGCCCTGCAGGCCGCTGCGGGCGCCGACGACGCGGACGTGGGTGTGGTCCGGGCCCGCGCCGACGAGTTGGCCGGCCCCGCCGGTCTGGTTGCCGGTTCCGGCTCGGGAATCGTGGTGACGCTGACCGACGCTCCGCGGGGTCAGGACGGCCGCTATGCCTCCGATGCATCCCCGAACGACCTCGTCGTACATCAGCAGGACATCCAGAGCGTTCTCAATGCGCTGTGGGCAGGCGGGGCAACGGCAGTGGCGATGCAGGATCAACGCATCGTGAGTCGCCTCGCGCCGCGGTGTATCGGCAACACTCTGCTGTTGGACGGCCGCACCTACAGCCCTCCGTACGTGATGACAGCCCTCGGCGATCCAGGTGCACTGACCGATGCCGTCGACAGCTCGCCGGGCGTCCGTGTGTTCAAGCAGTACGCCGTCAGATACGGCCTCGGCTTTTCCGTCGGACCGTCGGCGGACCTGACGGTCCCGGCGTACGAGGGCACGATTCGCACGCGCTACGCCGAGCCGGTCAACGGCGACCGACCCCGCTGAGCGCGTCTGACCTATTCTGGGGCGCATGCGCATCCTGGTCGTCGACAACTACGACAGCTTCGTTTTCAATCTCGTGCAGTACCTCGGCCAGCTCGGGGTCGATGCCGAGGTGTGGCGAAACGACGACGCAGCACTCGACGACCGTGACGCGGTCGCGCGCGAATTCGACGGAATCTTGCTCAGCCCCGGCCCGGGAACCCCGCAGCGTGCGGGCGCGACGATGGATCTGGTCACCGCTGCCGCGAAGGCCGCGACGCCGTTGCTCGGGGTGTGCCTCGGCCATCAGGCGATCGGTGCCGCGTTCGGAGCCACGGTGGATCGTGCTCCGGAACTGCTGCACGGCAAGACCAGCTCGGTGCACCATTCGGGCGTCGGGGTCCTCGCCGGTCTCCCCGATCCGTTCACCGCGACGCGGTATCACTCGCTCACCGTCACACCGGAGACGATTCCCGACGAGCTCGAGGTCACCGGACGGACCGACTCGGGCCTGGTGATGGCCATGCGTCACCGTGAACTGCCCATTCACGGCGTCCAGTTCCACCCGGAGTCGATTCTGACCCAGGGTGGCCACCGGATGCTCTCGAACTGGCTCACGGTATGTGGTGGACAGCAGGACGACGCCTTGATCACCCGACTCGAAGCTCAGGTCGCCGAAGCGTTCGCGCCCGCGGTACCGGCCGGGTAAACCCCGCCGATACCGCGTCACAGCTGGAGCGCGTCTCTAGCGACCCGGGATACCCAGTATTCCGAGATCGACGTTGACGGTTTGAGTCTTCGTGATCTCCGAGCCTGCGGGTTCCTGCTGGTTGACGATCTTTCCGACCATCGTGGCGTCCAGTTGGGCCTGGGTACCGGTGGTGATGTTGGAGCTCGTCCCCGTCCATCCGGCAGCTTCCATCGCGGAGAGTGCCTGGGCGGGGGTGAGGCCGAGCAGGTCCGGCATCGGAATCTTGTCGCCGTTGGACACGCGCAGCTTGATCGTGCTGCCCTCGGCCACGTTGGTACCGCCCGCGGGATCGGTGGAGACGACCTCGCCGACCGGCTGGCTGGAGTCGATGTTCTCGATCTCGACCTTGAAGCCCGCGCCCTCGACGTTGGGCTGAGCGATCTCGATCTGCTGCCCGACGACGTTGGGCACGCGGATTTCCGCAGGACCGCTTCCCAGAGTGATCTTGATCGAGGACCCGACGGTGATCGCGACGCCGGACGACGGGTTCTGCTCGACCACCTTGTCGAGATTCTCCGGAGTGGACGGAGCGCGGGCGACGGTGCCGTCGACCTGCAGTCCGAGCGCGGACAGCGCCTGCGCGGCCTGTTGCTGGGTCTTGCCTGCAAGTTGGGGAACCTGGACCTGCGCAGGACCGGTCGAGACGTCGAGGTTGACGTTGCTCGGTGAGTCCACCTCGGTGCCCGATGCAGGCTGCGAGCCGATGACCTTCCCCGAGGGGACGGTCGCGTCGGGCTTCTCCTGAACGTTGACTCGAAGGCCGAGGCCCTGCAGCGTCGATACGGCTTCGGAGGAATCGAGAGCGGCGACGGTCGGTAGCGTCACCCGATCGGTGGACGAGGTCAGCGACAGCAGGAACGCGGTGACGATCCCGATGACGACGACCGCCGCGACCGCGAGGAGGGCGATCCGCAGACCACGCTTCTTGGGCTTCTCGTCGTCCTCGGAATGGCGGGCACCCGACCCCACTGCGGCCGGGCCTGCCGACTGACGAGGCTGTGGCGCACGAGCATCCATCGACCCGAGGATGGTGGTGCGGTCCTCGTCGTTCATGACGGTCGGCGCACTCGGTCGCTGTCCGCCGAGAACCCGCACGAGGTCGGTGCGCATCTCGGCAGCGGACTGGTAGCGGTTGGCCGGATTCTTGGCCATCGCCTTGAGAATGATGGAGTCGAGCTCGCGAGGAATGTCCGGATTGACGAGGGACGGAAGCTCCGGATCCTCACGCACGTGCTGGTACGCGACAGCCACCGGCGAATCACCCTTGAAGGGCGGCTCACCGGTGAGGATCTCGAACAGCACGCAGCCGAGGGAGTACACATCGGAGCGGGCATCGACCTGCTCGCCGCGCGCCTGCTCGGGCGAAAGGTATTGCGCTGTACCGATGACCGCAGCGGTCTGCGTCATCGGGCTGGAGCTGTCCGCGATGGCACGGGCGATACCGAAATCCATCACCTTGACCGCGCCCGCATTGTTGATCATCACGTTGGCAGGCTTGACGTCGCGGTGGACGATGCCGTTGCGGTGACTGAAGTCGAGTGCAGCGCAGACGTCGGCGATCACTTCCATCGCACGCCGCGCGGGCATCGGGCCTTCGGCGCGGACGATGTCGCGGAGGGTGTTTCCCTCCACGTACTCCATCACGATGAACGGCAGCGGCCCGGCGTCGGTTTCGGCTTCACCGGTGTCGTAGACGGCGACGATGGCGGGATGATTGAGTGCGGCGGCATTCTGCGCTTCACGGCGGAACCGCAGGTAGAACGTGGGATCGCGCGCGAGATCGGCGCGCAGCACCTTGATTGCCACATCGCGGTCGAGTCGGTTGTCCCGTGCGAGATGGACCTCGGACATTCCACCGAAACCGAGTATCTCTCCCAGCACGTAGCGGGAGGAGAGTTCACGGGGAGTCGTCATCGCTGTCCTTGTCGATCAGTGTCCGAAACGCCTGTGGTCGGAAGGTTGTCGCCCGCGAACGGTTCCCCGGCGGCCTGAGGCTCTTCCTCGTCGCCACCGCCGAATCCGGGAATGGTCGGCAATGTGAACGACGGAATGGTGATGCCGCCGCCGGACGTCGTGGTGGTCGGCGGCGCGGTCGTCGTGGTGGTCGTCGGCGCCGTTGTTGTGGTGGTGGTCGGCGGCGGAGTGGTGGTCGTCGTGGTTTCGCGCGTGGTGGTCGTCGGTTCCTCGGTGGTCGTCGTGGGCGCCGTCGTCGTGGTGAGCGGGGCCGTCGTCGTGGTCGGGGGAGTGAACG